>NZ_VKDC01000066.1 GCF_007097395.1 Fulvivirga sp. M361 | reverse complement strand
AGAGGCTATTGGTGTAAAGAGCGATAGCCTTATACTTTACGAACCGCCCAGTACGAGACCCGTACGCTGGGTGGTGTGAGAGGCGCACCGTGGGCTTATAGCTCACGGCCGTCTACTCGATTAGACATCTGTTATTCATATGGGTTAAAAAGTTCCATAGTGCGTGAAGGGGGTTTGTTAAGTCTTGAAATTGAAATCATATAAGCAATACCATTGACGACTACAGCATTTGTAGTACTAGCACCTCTTCCATTAGGGTTGAATTCTGATTCAATCCAAGTGTCACTTAATGGATCATATTCGTAAATTGAATCAAATCTACGTATTTGATGATCTACGGTTCTTGCCCCTAATCCCACATATCCTCGTGAATTAATTGAAAAAGAAGTTGAAGATGCTCTCCCTACATCCGGGAAACTTGCAATTTGGCTCCAAGATTTTTCAACAAGGTCGAATGACCAGAAATCTGGAGAATATAGGATATTCGCTGCTTGACTTCCCTCAAGAGCTCCGAATCCAACATAGGCATTTTGATTTATTACGAAAACTGATGCATTACTTCGTGCTCCACCAGGAAAAGAGGTAATCTCATCCCACTCTCGGGTAGCTGTATTGAATTCATAAAAATCTGAGAATCTAACAAAGTAAGGCTCATCATTTGATTGTCTGAATCTTACACCAAGTCCTACAAAGGCACTTTCTAAGTAAACGAATGAGCTGGCTTTTTGTCTAGGTTCACCTGGAAAGTCCGCTAATCTTTCCCAAGAATCTGAGTTAGGATCGTACTCCCAAAAATCTGAAAGTGAGCCCTGTGCCCTAGTTGAATTTCTACCCAACCCGACATATATTTTATTGTTTATCATAAAAGTAGTGGCCTCAAGCCTTGCTTCGCCCGGGAAGTCACCTAATTGTGTCCAAACTTCAGTTGTCGCATCATATTTCCAAAAGTCCTTTAACGGGGTGTTCAAATTCACTCCAAGCCCATAGTATATGGTGTTCTCAATATTAGTCATGATGGCAGCTGACCTATAATCCCCCGGGAAGGTACTGCCTATCGACCATTCTCCACCGATATATTCAAATGAAATTGGTGAGGAATCATGCCCTCCTGTATTCACTATTACTTCGATTGATGTTTGTTCTATTCCAGAAGGTACTGTAACACGAAGTGTAGTTTTGGAATTACTCAAAATATTTGCCGTAATCCCATTAAACTGGACTTCGTTATCGCCTTCCAAAGGGCTAAAATTATTTCCTGTTAATGTTATTTCTTTATTAACAGTAGCTTTATTCGGGCTTAATGCATATAAGTTTGGAGTGAGAATCTCAAATGTTTCGCCACTAATGCTTTCTTGTTCAGATGCCACAACTTTTAAATTGGAATTAACTGGAATTCCAGAAGGAACCTCAACTTCTAATTGTTCTTGATTTGCATTAATAATTGCGGCCTCCAAATCGCCAAAAAACACCTTATTTGCATCAGTACTAATTCCAAAATTTTCTCCACTAATTTTAATTATTTCCCTAGTGGATGCTTTGTTAGGAGTAAAGGAGACAATATTTGGAGGAAGCTGAATAAACTCGAGCTTTTGGGAAGCTTTATTACCTATTACCTCAACTGAAACGAGAGAATTTTTAACCAACAATTCATCTGGGACTATAACCCTAATAGAGGTATCACTTGATACAATTATCTTGCCTGGAAGATCATTAAAAAAGATTGCATTCTTTTCATTCAAATAGCTAAAGTTTCGTCCAGTAACTGATATTGTATCTCTTGCATTCCCAATATTAGGAATTAAGGATTGTAAGAAAGGTGCCTTACTTCCGAGACTCAAGAAATCAACGTTTTCGCCATAAACAATGTAATCATTTGTTTCAACAAACCCCCTAACAAAATAAGAAACCTCTTCTTTTAGAGTTGTTTCTATAATTTCTGAGAATTTATCCGATTGAATATTTTCGGAGTAAATAACTCTGTCACTGCTTTCAATAGTTGGATTTTCACTTTCACTCCAAACAAAGCCATAGCTAATTACCTCAAAATCTGCTCGAAATGTGATTTCTGCATTGAATTTTGCCCCTTGAGAGGTGATTTCAGAAACAGGAAGGGTCTTTAATCTTGGATAATTCCGGCTAGTAACTTCATCTTCATTGCATTCAACAAGCGACCCTATTAAGGAGATCAAAAAGATGTTTCTTAAAATGACTTTCATTTTTTGAACAGAATAAGGTTTAATGAAATTCGATTATTGTTTGCTGTGAGACCATTGGTTTTGTTAAGTGCGGACATTTGAAAATAGCGAATGGTCACACTTCCCTTTAACTTCTTATAAGTTTTAAGAATTCCAATCCCACCCCAATATCCAATTTGATTGTCATTTACTTCAAAAGCAGTAGTTTCTGGAAATGTATTTACGATATTTCCTGACACTTGCTCACTTAGAAGCCTAGTGTTTGAACTCAGGTGATGGTCGTAATTAATGCCGCCTTGCAAATAAATACCGCACTTCTTTTCTGGGAAAGAATACTTCAATGAAAGTGGTATCGATAAGGTAGTCAGATCAATGAATGTATCATGAAATTGAGTAGATGACCCTTTTAATTCAACCAATGATGAGTAGTTAGATTTCAGGAAATGAAGCTCTCCTTGTAAAGCTATTTTTTCTGTGATTCGAGGAGATGAAATTGCAATGAGGACTCCAATGGATGGATCAATGGAATTATATGAATTATCCAAATAAGAAAACGATCCTGAACCATCGGTAGTTATTTCAGATTTCGATAGTCCTAATGTTACTCCAATATCAAACTTTGTCCATGGTTTGCTGATTTTGTATTCTGTATATTCTGCTCCTCTGCATTTGTTGTATTTGACTATTAACCTTGTCAAATTCTTTTCGTCGAGGCTCAATTTAGAAACAATACTGTTCGAATTAGAAAGGCAATCACTTATTAGGTAAGATGTTATACCACGCCATCTATTATTTTCTTTAGTACCAATTTTTCCATTAATCTCTACTTTCTCAATAATTGATTCTAAGTCGAAAAATGAAGTATCCTTCATTATATGATACTTGCCCCTTGATCGGTATAAACTGATTTCTCCAATAACTAAAACTTCCACGAATGAGTCTTTAATTCTTTGAGCGGAAAAGAATTTATCGTTATTATATCCAAATCCTAAGATTTGATTCGGATAATATTCGGTCCTACCTTGTTCACCTTTGAAGATACAGGATTCATAATTCTTTGAGTTGGAACGATAATCCAATTGTCCTTGAATGGTATCGTTTTCAAGAGTGATCACAAATCCACTTCTGAAGTCGTTCTGACAGTACGACCTACCAATAATGACTAGAAGAATGAGTAGAGTTAACCTGATCTTTTTGTTCATAGCCCAATGATGCCTAACGTTCTGGCTATGCGTAGTGCGGGACTTCAAGGCAGTAACCATTCGAGCCGCACAGACAGTAGCCAAAGCTGTGTCTTTGGGTTTAAATTTACTCATTAAACGTCAAAGCGCAGCTTTGGCGGGCTATGAAACACCTGCCTTTCCTGTACCACCATACCCCGCATTACGTATAGCTCTTGTTAGGCACAGTTATTTTTCTTTTTCTTCTTGGTGGAGTGTTATAGTCAGCTTATGGTATTGTTGTTCGATTTGGACTTGCTCGCCCTCCTTAAATCCTAAATCTTCTAACCATCTGCCTTCAAGTCTGATTTCAGGAACAGTTGTATTGTCCCACCGTCTGGTGCGAAACTTACTGTGAATTTTCAGTTTTCTAAATCGACTCATTTACTCATGTTCGGAATAACGAACACAAGGTATGAAAAAAATGCAGATTTTCGGTATAGTGAACACGAAAGAAGAGAAATATTTCAAAAAGTTGGGTGCCAAAATCAAACGACTAAGGGAAGAAAGGGGAGTAGATCAAAAAGCCTTTGCTTTTGATTGTGAGATTGGTAGGACACAACTTTATATGATTGAAAATGGCAAAACCAATCCAAGGCTACTCACCCTGATGAAAATTGCAAATGGATTGGAAATCTCTTTAGCTGATCTTTTGACTATCCATTAGTTATTTTGGGCTGTTCTTTAAACTGGCGGATAAGTTCTGATGCCAATGACCTAACCATCAAACCAAATCCATGAACTTCTCCTGGTTTAAAGGTAATTGCATCACCAATTGAGTAATTGCTAATGGAGGCTAATTTGGCATCTGCTTTTCCGTTGTTATGCATTAAGCAATTTCTGATTCCACTAACTCTGGGTAGTTCCCTTTTAGAATCATCTGTCCAAATAAGACCCAACCTGTTTTCGCAATATTTGATCAGATCGTCAACGCTTTTATAGAGTACATTACGAACTTCTTTTTCGGCTAATTGGTCAATGAGTTTTTCCTTGGATTCGGATTGAATGAATTCCAAATAGGAGATGTTTTTCTCTTTAGCCTGTTTGCCATTTGGAACCATAAGTATTGGCTTCTGAATCAGCTTCCGTTTCATAAGTTCCGACAAGAAGGCTTCAAAATGTGCATAACCAAGAAGAAGTGCGGAACGAGTTATATGGTTTTGGTAAACGTTAAAGTCATTTGAGTAGACTTCTCCAATGCTGGAATAAGTTCATCATTAAATGACTTATGGTCTTTAATGACGTTGAAGACATCTTGGCTTGCTACATCTAAGAAGCCGATAAGTGAATTAAGTTCACCAATGAAGTTCTGATATTCTTCCGTCATCTTTTAATTGTGCCTAACGTCTATGTATGGTGAGTGCGCTTGCACTTTCTATGAGCACTAAAATATCGAATCGTAGAGACAGATGAAAATAGCTCGAAGGCGCATTCACTATACATTTTGTTAGGTTTTCGTATTTTCTTCGTTCCGGTGCGTTGGAACAGACATACTCTTTGACAAGTTTTGGCCTGTGTAATTGACATGAGGGACTTGGCAATGTGTATGGCTGTTAGCGTTGGTCATTTACAAGTACATAAAAGATTGAGGAGCCGTAAAATTCTCATATTCTTTCTTGGGGTTGATTGGGTTGTCATATAAAACAGGCTTATCAACCTCTATAGCAATCGCTAAGTCTCTTCCGTCATAATATTCGTTAAAGAATCCTTTATCTATACCTGAGAACCTTTTAGTCTTACTCCAAATTGATTCAGGAGAATCTTGATGAATTTCTTTAATTGAAAACTCTCCAATTATTCTCCCCACAGGCATTGTCGAGTAAACAACAACAGTTCGAACCTCCATCTTTCCGAATGCTCTCTTTCGAAATTCGAATTTCTTTTCTCCAGAAAAAATCTTATTTGCGTATTCGGGCTTTATAGATAACAGTACCTTCATTTCTTATATGCTTCTTTATATATTTTTATGAATGAATCCCATTCGATTTCTTTGAATCCTCTTGGGGCATCATCTCTGTCTTTTAGAACTTTAAGTTCAATTAATCGTCTCATGTTTGGTCTATTTGGAAATGAATAGGCATAGAGGAAATTAACCACGAATGGTTTTCTTTTATATCTATTCCAATAAGCTAAAAGCTCTTCCTCCGTTAATGCAGTTCGTTTTCTGCAAACAGCTTTCAATTCTTCAATAGTGGATGGACTAACAACATTTTCTACTATTCCAATCGTAGTAACTACACTTTTATGAAAGCCTCCTGTTCTGTAGAAAACAATCAAATCACCTGTACTTAAACCCTTTTCACGTGAATGTGAGATATACACTTTCTTAATCGCGTTTCGATGAGGTTCATTTTCTATAAAGTCTAGTGTTGATTCTGTTCGCAAAATTGAATCAGGAAATAGCTCGGTATGATATTCCGGATAAATAGGAACAATAAATACTTTTCCTTCCTTTGATAAAAAAGGGAATGTATGTTTTGGGTTATTCTTATCAGCAGGTTTTTGGAATTTTCTTACATAAACATTCTCAGTTCCAGTTGATGAATCTTTTGTGCCCCAAAGCTGAAAACCCCAATATTCGAGTAGTTCGATTAGTCTTTTTTGTTCGGAACTCCTATCAAATATTGTAACATATATTTCTTCGACCTTAAACTGGATGGCATTATCAAATATGATTTTTAAGAAACGTTCACCAAGTTTAAATCCATTTGCAGTAACCTTGAACGTTCCAATTTTTAGTCTTTTTTTGGGAGGTAAAGGAGGGGTTATATCAGAGTAATTTTCTGTTTCATCCTCTTTCTTGATAAAAAGAAATGCATTGATCCTATTTGAATAGGAACAGATATAAGAAATTTCTTCGGCCTTTTTGTTGAACCATTTATCAAAGCCCAAATAATCATCCCTAAAACTGTCGAAGAATGAATCGTTTAAATCAATATTACCGAAATACTCTTTTTTTACAGAAAGGGTTTTATAATCGACCAGAGAAGGATTTTCGGAAATTACTTTTTCAATAAATGAATCAATACGAAAAACCTTTTCATCAATTCCCAGAGAACGAGCCTTTTGATGTATTTTCTTATCTTCTGTTATGAGCAGATCGACACGGGAGCAAAACACTTCATTTAAGAGTAAAGTGTCGTTTTTATCATTGTCGGTCGTATCTATATCATCGCTTGTTCTTTCAACTTTTTCGTGTAGTGGTGCAACAGTTTTAAGCACTTGATAACTATCAAGTTTTATTCCCATTGTTCGCACTACTTCATCATCGGAATGACGCTTTAATTCGTCAACAGTAATTGGGTGTACATTCTTGATATATTGTAATTTATCAAGCCAATGAAAGAGAGTACCAATATTCTCATTTACGATTCTACTCGTTTCACGATGAATTATAATATTGGTATCGAGTAATGCTCTCATGAAATTACCTTTATTAAAGGTTCATAATCTCCATCCTTTATTTCTACAAATGGAACGTTAAATTCTGTTGCTATTTCTTTGGCATATTCTTTTTCCATGCTCTGCATATTTTGCAAAGTTTCTAAATCATATATCGTATTATCCCTTTCCGTCAATCGCTTTTTAATCTGTTTCACATCTGCCATAACGACAACAATTGCTTTTGGATGAATTGCTTTAAATGTATCTAAAGGAACTTTTTCAGCTACTCCGTCAGAATTAAAGAGACAAAAATGTCCGTCTAACAGATAACTTTTGCCTTCTTCTTTTATTCTATTCAACCCCTCTATTAGGCGATTTTGGGTATACTGGATGTCTTCGACTTTTTTATTGTCAGGCTTACTTATTTCCTCCCATTTTAAAACTTCACTTGCTGCTATATGAAGTAAGTCAGTTTGTTCACAAACTTTACGACAGACTGTTCCTTTTCCGGCACCATGAATACCTCCGATGAAAATTAAGTCACTCATTTTTTTGAAATGAGCAGTTCACAAATATCTACCTGTAGAATCTCAGCAATTTTATAAAGCTCCTTTAGATGAGGTTGAGATTTGTTGATACACCAGTTTGAAACAGTGTGTTCATTCTTTTCAAGTTGAACGGCTAAATCTTTTTGACTAACCCCTTCTCTGACCAAAATCTCTTTGAGCCTGTTGAGTTTATTATCCATCGCTATAAATGTATAGAATGTAAATCATTTATACACTTTTGAAAGTATGATTTTCATAAATGAAATTTTATATTGTAATTTTAATTTGCATTAATGTAATTATGTTTTACATTTGAATTGTTCTTTTATCCATCAAACTTTAGAAAAATGAGAAGATATACGAAGGCAGATTTGGAAGAATTAGTCTACAGTCAATTAGAAAATTTAAATGCTATGCATGATCTATTGAGTATCATGAAACATCAAAACGGTCTTATCGAAAACGCTAACAAGAAGCTCAAAGATGAGATTTCTGAGTTCAAGGATAAACAAGTCAAGTATCCAGTTGGTAGAAAGGCTCGTTCTTGAATATAGGAGGGAAGGAAGATTTAAGCTCTTTTGCAATTTTGGATTTGTGGGTGGGTATCAGCGAATTGCAAATGTGCTTAAATGTGCGGTTGGTTTTCTGCGTCACAGCATGAAACCTAACTAGTGAATAACAACAATATCGTTATCCAATCACTAAAATAACCATAAGTGCATAGCTAAGCTGATTTTATCTTATCATTTATCCGTTTTATAAACGCTTATAGTCGATTATAAATAGATACCTGTTTGGCATTAGCGTATTTCTCTAAAAGAGTCCGACCCTAAACCAAGGAGCCAGACTTTCTACTTTGCTTAAAATGGACGGTACTTCTCCGCGGCATAGCCTCTTAGCATAGAGCTAAAACTGACTATGTTGGCATAGCTTCCCTCAACCTAGTAAGCTGTGCTTCCAGCCCTTTCACCTGGGTCTGTAACATTACTTCCCAAGCCAGGGGGCTTTCTTTTAGCTTACCGGTAAGGTGTCGCTTTCTCAGCCTTACCCATTTGGCCTGATGGTCGGTCAGTTCCTTTTTTTCCAGCAGGCTATCACAGGCATTTAACCCACGTAGTAGTCGCTGGCGGTAGGCTTTTAGTTGGGCCAGGGCGTCTTGCCGTCTCAGCAGTTTGTTTTCCATCTTTTTGATGGACTGTGCCAGGGCTACTGGCAGCTTCTGCTGTTCATGTGCTACAAAACGCCCGGCATAGGGTAGCGCTTCACAGGGCGTATCCACTTCCAGCGCTTCCTGGAGGAGGACCAGCGGCTGAATGTGGTATAGCGACAATGACCTGCGGCCGGAACTCACAGAATGGACCAGGGAAGAAGACGCTCCGATCAAATGCGCTATGGAGGTATTACTGATATCAAAATAGTGTTTGAGGGTTTCCAGGAGTGACATGTTGTACAATATTTTATTTTTTTCTACCGTATGTTGTACAAGCTTGTACAAAGTTTTAACGAAAATATTTTTACGTTGTACAAATGCCTTTTGTGTTTTGTACAACATCACTTCGGGTTTATTTTTTCGTTGTACAACACTTACATAAAAAAACCCGAACACATCGGGTTTTCAGGCACTGCGTATTGGATTAGAGCGTGCCTTTATGGGTTTCTACCATGGTAATGGCATCATCCAGTACGGGAAGTTGTGCTTCCAGCTGGGTATGGTCTACCTGGTCTTCCACCACCGAAACAGCATTATAGTTGGCCTGACGGTTTTGCAAGGCCTTGAGCTTAGTCTCTTCCCGTTCTATCTTCAGCTCCAGCTCACGTTTGGCTTTCTCATCGGTAATCAGGTCTACCGCGGCCTGATAGCCCTTAAGAATGGCTTGCACACTGACTATGCCTTCACTCACATCCACTGTAGTAGCCGAGCGGCTTTCAAGTCGCTCTCCCAGGTTGCGTAGCCTACGCTGTAGCTGGGTCTTTTCAGCCTGCAGGATCTCCAGGGCGGTGTCACATTCTTCTGCGGTGGTTAATAACGCTACGTTAATCTCCATTTGTTTTGGGGTTTATTCGTTTAAACAATTTTAAAGCCGCCAAAAAGACCCGGAAATTTTAATAGTAGCAACCGGATGTAACAAAATAGTAGGACGCCATCAGCAAAAAAATAAAAGCTTTCTGAACTACAGCAGGTTCCTTTTCAGACTCACCGCATCAAAAAAATATTACATTGTAAAATATAACCTGATCATGGAAAAACATGGACGGAATGGGGGTAGAATGGTGAAGTCAGGGCAGTATATGCGCACGTGGAATGTGCCTTTTTTCGTCCAAACTTAACACCATTTGAAAACGGCCGTTGACTCAACATGCTTATTAAAACTCGGTAAAGCAGGTTGTACGTGTCTATCGAAATGGTAATGAAGGCTATGAAACTTGCCAGTTATGGGTAACCATAAATTGTACTACCGAACCTGGTCTTAGAATCGCTGCGCTAAACCTAAGACCAGGGTGAGTTACGAAAGACAGGTTGAGGGTAAGTTAGCAATCGTTTTTGTTGCTTAGTTTGATCGGTATAACTTCTGACTCGTGCGTGGTAATGTCCATTCTGTATGAAAATGTTGTAAATAATAGAGGATGTTTTTCTAAAGTAGTCCGAGCGGACGCTCTTGGCTTTTTTGGGTCTTAGGGTCGCTGCGCTAAACCTAAGACCAGGGTGAGTCTACGGCGCATGTGGAATGTGCCTTTTTTCAAACAAATTTAACACCGTTTGAAAACTGCCGTTGACTCAACGTACTTATTAAAGCTCGGCAAAGCAGGTTGTACGTGTCTATCGAAATGGTAATGAAGGCTATAGGTCTTGCGGTTATGGATAGGCGTAAATTACACTTTATTAAACGGATGGGAATGGAGTAGCTGTACAAGTTATGAAAGAGAGATTAGGGGTAAGTTGGAAATAGTCTTTATGGTTTAACCAGCTGGTCTTAGGTTTAGCGCAGCGCTCCTAAGACCTAAAACCGGATAGGGCGTCCGCCCGGTCGAATTTAAGTGACAACCCCAACCAGTCAGCGTCTTTACGCTCAAATTTCAATGATCCACTTTGGTCAAGTACCACAAGGCCAAAGATTCCGTCTCCTGCAATATTCACCTGATAGCTCACGGGGTTCGGATAAACTGTGATATCGCTAGATATGATGGAATCATTCTCTTCACTATGGCAGATCCAGCAACGTTTCGCACCCTTGCTCCCGGATTACCGCTATCGCGTTTTATAAACTGCAATCCGGCAATGGTAAGCCAGTTAGTTCCTTTAACAACAACTGACACACCAGGAAGCCCTTGACCACTTTCATCTATAACCTCTCCGGTAATGTTTATATTATCCGTCTGGCCTGCCACCTGTGTCATAGCTATGATCGCCTGGATCATAAGTAAAGCTAATAGCCAGGTTACCAATGGCACATTAAGTAAAAATTTCTTGATAATATGAGTTTGTTTTGGTTGATATAGTTAATCCAGCTTCACTAAAGAATATAGATCTGAATAAAATAGTGAGAATTAGATACCTGTCATAGCCTGCTCATTATCATAAGTTTATCTCCATAAAAATGAATTCGGGAATCATTCAAATTGCATCCCGCACTTACCTGCAATCTTTTGCTGAACGGCAATTATCACTTTTATCAACTGAGAAATTTATCTTTTAAGTCCTGCAACTCATGATCTTGTATGGGTTGTAATTTTCCTATTATACGGCTGTCAATCAAAGAGTTAGCGCTGAACTCTGCTGCCTCAAGCCTGTCAAAGGTTTCCAAAATGGATTGCCCGGTAACTAACACTGAATCATTTGCGATCAATAAAATGGGAACATGCTTTCCAAGTGCATTCACCACTTCCCGGCCTCCTTCAAACTGAGATCCATAGGGTAAAATGGGAATATCTTCCAACATTATGTAAGATTCAGGAATGGTTCTGGTTTCCATTTTTGCATTGGCCACACAAAATGCAGCCAGGTTTGGAGGCTGTGTGGAAATAATACATGATATTTTAGGGTGCTGTTCATAGATATGAGTGTGCAATTTCACGGCCCGGCTTGGTACTTTATCGTTCTCTTTATGCCCATTTTTGATCAGCACAAAATCATCAATATTCAATGCCCTCCGGTTGATGTTTATTGGGTTAATTAAAAAAGAATTGTCGCTCACTCTGCAAGAAATAGTACCATAAGAACTTATCATCAAGCCTTGCCGGCAAGCTCTGCTTATAATTTCTTTCAGATGATGACGGGCTAACCTTTCCTCTGAACCTTTATGATCATGATTAAATTCAGGCAACATGTTATCATGATGTTCAAACCTGGCGACTTCGTGGGAATCAAGTGCTTTTAGTCCACCAATAATTTCCGCTCTAATGCTGGTTTTTGCACAAAACTCCAGTGTTTCAAAACGCATAAAAGTTTCTGACAAGTCTTTTCCTCCTACTACCGTTCCATGATTTTCCATAATGACAGACTGCGACCCATCGGAAAATGCCTCTGCTATTTTCTCGCCCAATTCTTTACTTCCAGGCAGTTCATATGGAGCATAGCCCACTTCGCCACATAAGAACTTAGCTTGCGGAATTATTGACGTATTCGGAGTTTTTCGCACGATGCTGAAAGAAACCAGGGCAGGAGGGTGCGCATGTATAATGGCTTTGATATCTGGTCTGGCCCTGTAAATAGCCTCATGAAAGGGTAATTCGGAAGATGGTTTATGCAGTCCATTGAACGTACCATCCTCAAACACATGTATGATGTCTCTTTCAGTAAGTGATCCCTTGTCTACAGCACTTGGGGTTATCCAAATACTACCGTCTGCATCTTTGATAGAGATGTTGCCTCCGGAAGTGGTAGTCAGGCCGTTCTTGTAGATGAGTTCAATGGTTTCAGCTATCTGATATTTTGGGTGTTTGCTATCCATAAGGTCTGGAAGTTATTAGTGTAACTCTAAATTAGTGGCAAAGCTGGTTGACGGCGTCCTGTAGTTTAGGGTAGGAGACTAAAAGCCAGCAGGTAGCATCAGGTCAAGCCTATGGTCGATGCTGGATTTGCTTCACGTGAGCTATACTTTTGGCTCACGAAACATCTAACAAGGCAAGTGAAGGGATTTATTAAGATCTTTGACTTTTTCACAGCAGACCTGCTCCATTACCTGCTGAAGCTGTGTTCTGAGTAAAGAGATGGCGTGATTAGATACAATTATTCCATCCAGGCATAATCTGCAGGCCTTTTCCGCATCTTCTTCGTAAGCCACTCATGATAATTCATATAAAACTGTGCGGCTGGTGGTCCACAGGTGGTGCCATAGCCGTCAGGTTAAGGTTGCTACTCTCCTGATCTATTCAGACCATCCCTGATTTTGGTTATGACACAAAGTCCACAGAGCTCCACTGAGTTACACAAAGATACTCTATTCACCCTTTGTGCTCCTCTGAGCTTCTTTGAGGGCTTTGTGTAACAGCCAGACTACATCGGTAGTGAACAGAGAAAAACAAGGGGCTGCCTTGCGGAAAAAGAAAAAATAGTCACTGTATCGCCAGCAAATGCCCGATATCATCAAGAGCCGCTTACTTGAAGAACCCATTAATGTATCCTTAACCTGACGGCTATGACAGGTGGTGCGGTCCGTTTGAGGGTGGTGTGTAGGCAGGCCTAAGGAGCTGGTTTTGTGCGTTTTGCGGGGAAAACGGACTTTAGCCGTGGCGCCCTTTTCTTTTGTTTCGTTTTCTTTTGGGCGTGCAAAAGAAAATGAAAACCGTACTTAAAACCTCAAAAAGTGGCTAAATCACCGGATTTCGAGGTAAAAGATCATCTCCTGGTTTTGAAAAATGCTAATCAAAGGCAATAAGGATCACTTTTACACAGAAATTATTTTTCATGAGCGGCCTTCGTAAGCTACTCCTTTAAAAACGAGCTTTCCTTTCCACATGTCACGGACAGGATTCGCTTTCATTTTAGCCCGGTTACAGTGTTTTTTTGCCTTTAGTGACAGTCTGATAGTGAGTACGGTATTTATAGTTTTCCGATAGATTCTTCCGAACACGTTCGTCCGGGTTAACCAGAACAGCAGCACCTAGTGAACTGCCCAAAGCAAATTCTGTCGACCGGATCACATAACCCGGTAGTTTGTTAGCCAGCATTTGAGTAAATACCTCATTGTTGGCAAACCCACCATCAATATAGATATGCTCGATCTTGCTATCGCCTATCGCCAGTTTTAACGCACTTATTTGTAATTCGGTCAATTCATATATCAGCTGGTGATAGGCCTGATCAAAATTCCTGAAAAGACTTAGGTCCTCAGTTAAGGCATTTTTAAAACCAAACCGGGCCACATCTAAGTGAGGGTAGTTAAAAAGTAGCTGTCCTTTGTCGGCCGGAACTGCCTCAAACAGAAGGTCAAATTTTATTTTTTTGTACCGATGATATTCTACGTTAAAAAATGTGCCTAGTTCCTTGGCCTTGTCTCTCAATTGTTGTCCCAAAAACAATCTTGACGCTTTTACGGATTGACCTGATGGCCCCATAAAATTAAGGCAGTCTTTTTCCAACTCATCAGTACTTAGTTCACTTTCATTAAAAGGATTCATGCAGATGCTCCAGGTACCCGTAGACAGAAGCACGAATTTTTTTTCTACATTCTCAAGGTAAGGCACCAATGCAGAAGAGCTGTCATGCACTCCAATACCCACATTTATTTCATGACCGTGTAACTGAATAGAATTTACAGTAGAGGCTGTTGCTACTTTCGGCAGATATTTATCCAACCCTTCCTTTTTTACCCATTCAGCATATTCCATTGTATTATAGTTCCAAAGCCCGGTATGACAACCCATACTCGTATAATCAGAGGTAAGATTTTTTGTTAACAAATAACTCAGGTATTGGGGTAAGTGCAGACTGGTTGACAACTCTTTAAAAATGTCAGGCCGTTTGTACTTGATATAATACAATTGTAATCCTGAATTGAGAAATCCCATGAATGGACTTGCTGTGGTAAGTGAAAAGTCTATCTCATTCTGATACTTCGTGAAAAAATGCTCTTGCAGATCCTCGGGAAAGGGCTTCAAATAATTATAGAATGGGGCAATAACCTTCCCCTCTTTATTCAGATGAACCAAGGAAGCGCCGTAGGTAGAAAAATTAATATGCTTAACCTCGTATTTATCACTTCCAAGTATTTCTCTGACGGATTCAATTATCCAATAAGATATGGCCTGGAGATCATCGCAAGGATAGCCCTCATCGTCCTTAACCTCATTGAACCGAAGGTATTCTTTGTGAACCTCATTTAAATCCTGGTCCAGAACATAGAGTTTCTTATTGGTTTTCCCTACATCAAAGATCAACGTGGCATTTTGTATCACAGTCCGGTCGAATAGGTTTTGTTTCCACGCTCCTTTATCAGGTGTTCCCGAACCTTAAGCTTCCTGTACGTCAACAACGGATGAAGGGAACCATTAGATTCACGGCTGGCTTCCGCCAGTAAAGGTCTAACATCTGTGCGAAAAGCGTCTTGCAGAATTTCCTGTGCGAGCGTTACATCATTAGATTCCTGAGCCATTTGCAACAGTTTATGATCGATGATCAGTGCTTGTGCATAAGCTATTTTAATGGCTTCTACAGATTGAATCAGGTCCTCCAACGGATCTTTTAAATTGTGACTGGCGTCAATCATCCAGGATATTTCCAGCTTCGGATCTGATGCCAGCCCGAGAACAAGTTCATTAAAGATGAGCATAAGCTGATACGGCTTAAGACTTCCTACGGTCAAGTCATCATCTCCATACTTACTGTCGTTAAAGTGAAAACCTCCCAGTTTCCCCACATGCATAAGTAAAGCAACGATCTGCTCTATATTCGTATTGGGTAAATGATGACCGAGATCTACTAAACTATACGCTCGCTGTCCCAGCTTTGTAGCCAATAGATGAGAGGTACCCCAATCGGGGATAACCATAGAATAAAAGTTTGGCTCATAGGGTTTATACTCGATCAACATTTTCCAATCATCGGGCATATGATCATAGATAGACTCAAGTGAATCTTTAGTATTTGAAAATGCTTTCATGAAGTTATTCTGACCGGGAAAAGATGATCCATCTGCCAGCCACACAGTAAGCGCTTTCGACCCCAGTTTGGCTCCATAATCGATTACTTCTTTATTGTGGGCAATGGCTTGCGCCCTTACATCTTTATTCACATGTGAGAGGGACCCAAATTTGTAAGAGTGCTTTTCGCCTGGTTGATCCTGAAAAGTATTTGAGTTAACGGCATCAAATTTAATCCCTAAATCATCCGCCAGCGCCCGGGTACCTTCAGGGTCTTCCGGGATATCCCAGGGTATATGCAAACTCACTGCTCCACTCGACTGGTTCAAGGTATTCAGGAGTCCAATATCCTCTAATTTCTCTTCTAAAGACCGAGGTTCACCACCACCTGGAAATCGTCCGAATCGAGTGCCTCCTGTGCCCAGTGCCCAGCTGGGAATAGCTACTTGAAATGACCTTAGCCTACGTATAATATTACCCGTATCAAAACCTCTTAATTCCAATCTTTCCTTTAATGGAGCTAATTTGGTTTGATGCTCAGTTATTTTAGCCGCATTCAGGCTTTTTATTTGGTCTTCAGATATTTTCATTAAACAAGTTAAAATAAGAATCGTAAAACAGGACTAAAATTCAAAGCCATAAGGGAGTTTATCTTACAAAAGCAGCTGCCACACCGCCATCTACGTTTATAATATTTCCGGTAGACTTACTAAGTGACCCGTCTACAAACGTTAAAACGGCTTTAGCGATGTCTGCTCTTTCCAATACAGCGTTGAGGATGTTACGCCTGGCGTAATGCGTGGGTAATTCATCCACTGTGATCCCATAGGCTTTAGCCCTTCCGCCCAGCCATTATTCCAAATATTAGAACCTTTAATAACAGCATCCGGATTAACCGTATTAACACGAATGCCATTTTTACCTAATTCTGCCGCCATAAGTCGCTTTTGTGAGCGTACCAATATCCCCACCTGACCCTTTCACATACATAATCTCTACATCTTCACCTGAAAGTGGGTCTTGCCGGATGGTTTTACAACTGGTGTTCCCACCCCCGTAATTCGTGATCCGCAAATCGCTCCCAGGCAGGTTTGATCTATATAACAAAAGAGCGACCTGATCGTCCCCTATTTCTGATGCTTTTCTTTCATCCCAGAGGTATTTAACAAATTTGAATGATTGCATCATGCTTTGTATAAAAAAGAGGTTTAAAGGCTTCAATAAATATAATAATGACAAAAATGATATGCCTGACCAGCGTTTGCATCCTGCACCTACTGGGTTGGAAACGAATCAGATATTTAACTTCTTTACGAATGATCAAACAACACTTATAAGTAAAACACGGATGAGCCATTACTTAAAACAGATCTCAATAAAAAATCCGGTGAACCCAAATACAAGCAGATTGCTGAAAGTGTAATTGAGAATATTGAGTCTGGGAGAATAAGTACGGGATATCAACTCCCTTCAATAACCCGGTTAAGTATTGACTGCCTTGTATCTCATGACACCGCCGGCGGAATACGCTCTTAAGCGGGATAGTACAGGACATTGAGCAGGTGCTAACCCGTTAATTTCCCATCCGATAATGTTACAACCGAGAGTATGTCTGAGCAAGAGGATGCTATTGAAAACAATGAATTTGAGCGGGAACCTGTTCATCAGAGTCACTTAAAGAACTGGAAAAGCTTTTTAGGAATGTATGCGGGCGAGCATGCAGCTGGTACCGAATTCATGATTGGACCGCTTTTTCTTACTACGGGTGTCAGCGCATTTGATTTGATTGTAGGTCTATTGCTGGGAAACCTATTGGCAATAGTAAGTTGGAGGTATTTAACGGCAGAAATAGCGGTTAGGCAGCGACTAACGCTGTATTATCAATTAGAAAAAATCTGTGGGAAAAACCTGGTATTGGTATATAATGTTGCAAACGGTGTCCTATTCTGTTTCCTGGCCGGGTCCATGATCACTGTTTCAGCCACAGCTGTGGGTGTCCCGTTTGATATGGAAATGCCAAGGCTTACGGATACATTACCAAATAGTACCACCTGGGTAGTAATTGTACTGGTGGTAGGGGCCGTTACTGCTTTCGTAGCCGCCAGAGGTTACTCTACTGTAGCGAAAGCAGCTAATTGGATGTCTCCCTTTATTGTGTTAGGCTTTTTATGGGCAGGTATTGTTGCACTCCAACAACTGGGCATAAAGTCTTTTGAAGACTTCTGGGCAATTTGGGAAGAAGGTTCTGATCCATTTCCCGGACAGACCAAATTTACCTTTTGGCATGTAGTTATATGGTCTTGGTTCTGTAATGGTGCAATGCACATCGGTATGTCAGACTTATCCGTCTTCAGGTTTGCCAAAAGTGCTTCAAGCGGATGGACAACTGCCGCGGGTATGTATGTTGGTCATTATATGGCCTGGATTGCCGCTGCTTTGATGTACGCAGTCTACTTGAAATCACCCGAAGCACAGATTTTTCTTGCCGGTGGAGAAGCTCCTACAGTAGCACCGGGTCCAATGGCTTATAATGCAATAGGAATATTTGGAATCTTAGCGGTAATACTTGCCGGATGGACAACCGCAAATCCAACCATATATCGAGCAGGTTTAGCCTTCCAGTCTATCTTTCCTAAGTTCTCAACTTCCAGCGTGACAATAATAGCTGGTGTACTTGCCACTATTGCAGGTTTATTCCCGGCGTTTGCTATGAAGTTACTGGGCTTTGTAGCATTATATGGTTTTATCTTAGCTCCGATGGGCGCCATTATAGTTACTGAGTTATACGTTCTCCCTAAAGCAGGTGTGGCGCCAAATTCAGCAGAAACCAGGGGTATAAGCTTTAATTGGGCGGTTATGGCAGCATGGGCATTGAGTGTAGGTTCTTTTTACCTTCTTTCCATTTTGGAAGGAATTTTTCTATCCTTTCTCATCTTGCCTGCCTGGGTGGTTTGTGGTGTAATATATTATGTGTTGAGAACAAAATTTAATAGGCTTACTTAATCTTATTCCTGGAAAGCCGGCAGTCCAATAGAGACACTCATGAATAATACTAGCCCGTTTTACCCCCGCGGGTCGTAGGTTTAGCGTAGCGGTCCTAAGACCTAAAACCGGATAGGGCGTCCGCCCGGTTGAATTTAAGTGACAACATTTTAATAGCAGAGATTACCTTCCACTGGCCCTCATGCTGATCATAGTTTCTACGACGACCCTACTCCGATTGAGCATCCGCTCAAAATTACTCTGTAATGTAGTATTAATGAGGATCAAGTAACGAAAGGAATAGCATTTTAATGCAGCTTATCAACAACGCAAACCTAATCAACTAACTCCTCATAAATCAAAAAATCACCGGGGCAAGAAAGCGATGCTCCTTAAAGCCAAGCATGTAAACACTAAAATCCGCACTAAAAATGCAGACTGTTTCGAAGTAGAATTACCGTTTTAGCCTCTTGGCAAAAGAGTACCCGTTGGGGGAATATCGATGTAACAGGCAAATGTTATAAATAGTAGCGGATTTTTTCCAAATTAATCCGAGCGGACGCTCTTGGTTTTTTAGGGTCTTAGGACCGCTATGCTAAACCTAAGACCAGGGTGGAATTCCAAAGATGGGTCATACCTGTTTTACAGGAATTAAATAAGCACGCCGAAAACAAGCAAAGAGTAAACAAAAAAGCCAGTCACTCTGCGTAACTGGCTAATTATAAAGGGTGGAAGATGGGTCTAAACTCGAACCATTTCCACAATGACTTAAAAAGTCTCTTTGCATTAAAGAGTCTTTTTGAGTCTACCAAGAACCCCCACTTCATGGCTACTTATAAATAATCCAAAACTAAATTTTAGAAGTATGGAAAGTAGCAAAACAATTGAAGCTAAGAACCAGCAGACTCAATCCTTTTTCGCCCAGCACATCTGGACTTACAGGTCATTCCTGTTAATCATCATCATTGGTGCTATGGTCAACAACCTTGATCATAGTGCAGAATTGTACATGAAGATCAGTGACAGAGTAAGCCAGGTACAGGCATACTCAGTGGTCATCATCTTTGACTTGATTGTCATTGCCCTCATTTGGGTAGGAGATCCCAAAGCGCTACTCTTTGCCATCACGGTATTCTTTATCGACGAACTGGCGTGGGATGGTGTCAAGGTATTCTATCAGATTGTTAGAAAGGGACAAGACATCACCTACCAAATGGATCAGTCCGTTCAAGAGTACCTGACGCTGATAGAGAAGGGGATAACCATGCTGATTTATGGAGGCACATTTGCATTCACTGTTCATCATTTCAGCCATCTTTTTAAAAAACAATTGACCAAGCGAGCTAAGCTCAACAGCTTGATCATGAAGCTACGAATAAGTCTAGCTGAACTGACTTGCATATGTGGTGAGAGGTTTGAAAACATCAGCTCGAAATTTGGTCATCAGAGGAAATGCAAGTCGCATAAGAATAGAGCATTTGGAGTATGATGTGTCATATTTCATATATTTACTATCTTTGTAATTCCTTTTATTAGCAATAATTAAGATAACAAAAGAAGTGTTTTGAGAAATAACCTCAATTGGGACATTATTAAGAAATTTTCTAGTGAAGAGACTCCCTGCTTTTCACTTGAAGATGTGATTACCAGCTACCCTGACAGGGGTAAGAACTATTTGGCTAAAGTCCTTTCTAAGATGGTTGCTGAAGGAGTAGTAATTCGGTTGAAAAAGGGACTATATCATATTGTACCCTTAAATGAAGATGCGGATCATTTCATCCCTGACTGGCACCTCGTAGCTAAGTACCTGATGAAAAGGAAAAGGTATTATATCGGATATTACTCCGCTATGCAAATACATGGTCTCATCACACAGCCTAGTTTGAAAGAGATCATTGTTACTGATATTCAGGTAAAGCCAAACATTACTAAGATTAACAATGCTGAATTTCAGTTTGTCCATCATATTGATAAGCGTTTTTTCGGTTTTGAAAATACCTGGATAGATGACTACAATAAAGTACAATGTAGTGATCTTGAAAAGACCATTGTAGATGCACTTGGCAAACCCCACTATAGTGGAGGAATGGTAGAGATCGGCAAGGCTATTCATGAAACCAGAAAAAAGATCAATATTGAGAAGATAGTTGAGTATTTACTACGATTTGAAAGCCAGACTGCTATCAAAAGGTATTTATTCATTAGTAACTTGTTGGACATTTGGTCGGATGAGCACCAACGCTTACTATCTAACACAGGGAGTTCAATATCTCCATTAGATACTACTGCACCAAATGAAGGAAAGATCAATACTAAGTTTGGCTTGAGAGTTAATATCAATCCGGAAACAATTAAGGAAGCAATTTTCACATGATACAACCCAAGGAAATAAGTAAGATCTCCAATCAAGTGGGTGTAAGGCCGCAGCAAATTGAAAAAGACTATGTGATCTCATGGATACTGTGGGGTATAGCTCAAAATGAGTTTCTTAGTGAGTACCTAATCTTTAAAGGAGGAACGTGCATCAAGAAAATCCACATAGAAAATTATCGGTATTCAGAAGACATGGATTTCACTTTGAGTGAAGATTCAGTTTCTGATACTGAGATTTACGCTCAATTCAATAGTCTGTTTGGCATACTGGCGCGTGAAACAAGAATGCGACTTAGTATTAATGAATCTTCAAAAGACACCCATATCGCCAGTGGCAGTATCAAATTTTACATCGACTATGTAGGGCCATTAGGAGGTAATGGGGATCATGTGAAGTTGGATGTAACAAGAGGTGAACAATTAGAGTATGAGCCGATTGATGGTCGAGTGCTTCACGTCTATTCAGATCTTGAAAATGACTTTACTATCAAGAGCTATTGCCTGGAAGAGGTGGTTATCGAAAAAATGGCGGCACTCATGGGCCGAACTGAACCACGTGACTTGTATGATTTTGACTATTTGACCGCCATCGAGCAGGTAGATATAGAAGGGGTATTCTACGAGTTCGAGCACAAAGCAACGCACAAAGGTCTCAACCCAAATAGTTTTGTAGAGAAGGTGTCAGGAAAAGAAGCTGCTTTTCACCGATTTTGGAATGAGCGTTTGCAATACCAGATAAAGGACTTACCTAAATTCAAGGATGCCTGGAGGAGTGTGGGGAAGCAGTTTAGGGTGGTGAAGAAGATGAAATGAAACATTATAAGGGTTGGGACAATTTCAAAATTGCAATAGAAGTTATAGTAATTGAATTTACTAATCAAAACAAACTAGGCTTATAACCCCCCCATAGAAACTTAGATAGGTTCTTATGGTTGCTTTAAAAAGAGACAAAGTATACTCAATCTTCTCTGATAGATTTAAGTGGAACAAAGACGATAACTATGATTGATCCCTTGACATAACTTAATCTACCCTCGTTCATTGACTAACTTTCTTACTAAAGCAAAATCTCGTATTCAAAAGTTGTCTCCAGGAATTGGGAAACACATATGATCGAAAGTGACGGTTTGAAAGGAATTCAATGTATGGAATTCCTTTTTCGTTGTGTTTCATTTTTGATTCGTCAAAAAAGGTTTTTGACTCCTCAACCATTTCCATTTCATACTCACGCGGATTTTCTGGAAGATTTATAGTACTTCTTGTTGCTCCTGTTTCATCCATTGCATTAGAGTTAAATAAGCTCTCTTCAGTATCATTTTCTGGATGCCAAAGCTGACAATCTATGTCTTTGAAATTCTCCTTAACTATCTTTCTGAGCATTTTGTAGAGTTCATCTTGTTTTAGCATAATACACCATTCTGCTAAAACTGTGATTAAGTGTGAAGACGCAGTTTCTTTTTTTTTATCCTTGTCCATTTCATTCTCGACCAATTTGTCATAGCTGGTATAAAAAAGAGGAAAAAACTTAGTAGTCATAAAGACATCTCTCAAATAGGTTATTAATCGAATTAACCATTCTGTAGCATAATCGTATCTTTCTGTCTGGTAGAACAAAATCATGCCCAAATTAATCTCAATACAATGTTCATCATACTTTGGGTAATAGGCACCTGGATTATTTAAGATCATTTCTCCCAAACTTTGAGATACTTGAATAGCATTATTGTAACACATATCGGGGTAACTGGTTTGAGAAATGTGGGAATAAATTGAGGCCTCATAGAGTTCTGAAAGTCCTATAGTAGCAACTAATCCAATCTGCTCAAATGTTATCAAGCAATATTCAATATGATTTCTTATTCCAAACGATAATCCATCCTTTGTGTAAAAGCTATTTTGAACTTTAACAATGTACTCTCGGTTAATTTGAATTTTAAAAGAGTGATATCTTATAAACTCTTTTAAAACATGTTTTTCCTCAAAAAAGTCACGTCTCGCAACCCAGTCCCAAAACATCAATAATGTCCTCTCAGAAGCAATTATCATTGGTTTGAGATTATTCATTTCTTCACACCATTTTAACAATATGTTTGATATTAACCGAACTAATCTCAGATTTCGGATCAATTTCCTATTGACTTTTAACTCTATATTTTCTTGAAAAATCTGTTCTATAAGCTGGTAAAAATGTCTTAGGTCATAATCTGGTAGATCTAAGAAGGAAAGAGTCTTTCTTAATAATGACCTTTTATTTTCGGGAAAAAGTAGTTCAGATAAAAGGTGGGTCTCTATAAATTGAACGGTATCATTGATCCCCCAAAATGAAATTCTAGTCTCTCATTTTTTGATTGCTCTTCTATAAAGAGGCCGTCTCAAAAGTGATTGAGGCGGTCTTTTTACTTTTACAAGGATTGAGTTTTTGATTTAACGTTTAGCAAGCTTCTTTTTCAAAAAGGCAAGAGTTGTCCTAAGCCTATGCCGCCTGTTTGGCCAGGTTATGAGCTAT
>NZ_VKDC01000065.1 GCF_007097395.1 Fulvivirga sp. M361 | reverse complement strand
TCCGCTTAAAAGATGCTCGCTGAACCCCATCTTATCCATCATTCTCCTTAAAAATGCCAAACCTGACCATGCCGTAACTTGCTGTCTACTAAAGCGTATCTCCCAATTCATACCAAAAGATACTCTATTGCTACGCATTAGAAAATCCTATTGCATAATTTGGGATTATAGAGTTACCTGTAAAATCATGATGCTCGTACAAAGTAGCTTGATAACCGCTCTGCACACTAATCGATGACACCTGGTCGTTTGTAATACCCAGTGCCTGTAGCTGATTCAACGTATAGCTGCCTACTCCTATTGGCACTGCGTATCCGCCATTGAAACAATTTTCAAAGACAACCACAGGTGCGGTCGGTGTACTCAAGTTCAGGTCTGCAGCTACTTCCAGCGTCTTGATCCCGCTTAACTGAGCAGACAGCCACACAGAGCTTCCGGCTGTCAAGGTCCAGTCACTACCTATAGTGCCATATGTTCGGTTGAATCCGTTAGTATGTATGGATAAAGCCTGATCTTCCAGTACCGCTTTATAGGCATTTCTTTTAGTTACCGATACGGCAGGTTCTTGTGCAAGTAAGGCCAGGTAACGCACCAATATACCTTTGAACAATGCAGCATCTCCGTCTCCTTCATTTCTAAAAATCCCGTTGGTACTGATCTCTGTAGACTGAATGGCAAAATCTGCCGTAGTAATGGCGTCATTCAGATAGGTAGAGTTATTTGTAGACTGGTACATTTCCAGCGCTGCTCCTATGAATGTGCCATAGTTATAGGTAAACTGCCAGTAATCAATGGAGGAATTCCCTGTACGATTGATTCCGTCATTGATCCTGCCCGAAGGTTCCCGAAGCTTATCTTTAAGCCAGGAGTAGAGGTCTGTAGCCAGGTCAAGTTCCCAGCTATGCCCCCATTTTTGATGCCTCCGGCATGCGTATATAATGGCGGGTGCGTTGGCAGGAGTATTTTTATAGTCCAGTTGCGTTTTTCTCCAGGCGATCCCTCCCCCCTGATTGCTATTTTCTCCCGTTTTGATATCATTCCACAGATTTGTAGACATGGTAAGAAAACCAGCGCTTCCGGTAGCTTCATACGCTCTGAACAAAGATAGGGCTAACCACTGCATATCATCATAGTAGTCATTGTAAACGGAGCCACCGTTATTACTGCTCCAACCATTGACAAGGGTATTCATCCGGGTTACGTACTTGCTGTCATTCGTTCGCAAATAGGCATCTACCAATACATCCAGCGCATGGGCATTCCACCAGTAATGAAAATAGGTGTTGCTCGTTCCGTTTTTCTCGATGTAGTAGGAGCCATTTGATGATCTGAAAGAGTTATGCAGTTTGTCCTGTGCCTGATCAGCCAGGGTGGCATAACTTTCATATTGTGCCATGCCCTCTATGCTCAACATAATTCCAATCAATAGAAGGTAAAGTATTTTCATAATCTTAGTTTTTCGTGTAACATATTTTCAGTCTACACTCCTCATCAAATTGATCTTAGAAGAGCGGGTTTTTCATTGTAGAGTTTCACAATCAACTCTCCGAATAAGGTATTGGCCCAGGCAAACCAGGAACGGGAAAATTTCGAGGCATCATCTTTATGGAAAGTCTCATGCATAAAGCCCTTTCCGGCGTGCGTATTCATGAGCAATTTGATGCAGAATACAATTTCGTCATCGTCGGTACTCGTCATCGCTCTCAGGATAATGCCCATTGGCCAGATCGTGTCTTTCCCGGCGTGAGGGCCACCCTGTCCTTCCCCGGCTTTGCCTTTGAAGTAATAGGGATTATCATCACTCAAAAGGTATTTTCGGGTATTTTGATAGACCGTTTCATTGTAGTGTTCAGGTTTCAATAAATACCGGGTAGCCACCAGTGACGGAATATTCGGATCATCGATGAAGACTTTATTGCCAAAACCATCTACTTCGTAAGCGTAGATCTTGCCATAATTCAAATGTTCTGAGATCGCATAGGTTTCTATGGCCGCCTTCACTTCATCTGAAAAATCAGCGCATTCCCGGCTAAAAGCAGTATCACCAATGGCTTCTTTATAGATCTCGCTAAGTTCTGTAAGGGCTTGTACGGCAAAAAGATTGGAAGGGACCAGGAAAGGGTACATGGTACCATCGTCAGAGGGGCGGAAAATACAGGCAATGAGACCTACCGGCTTTATAGGCCTTCCGGTGCCTCTGAATGGTTCGCCAACTGAAGTATTCCATCGTTCCCTTTCAAAACTGTAAGGCGATGTACCGTCCTTGCGCTGCTCTGTTCTTAAAGTCTGAACAGCCAGCTTGGAAGCCTTTTTCCATTCCTCATCAAAAACAGTCGTGTCACCTGTTTCTTTATAATAGCCATAAGCCAGGCGAATGGCATAGCATAGCGAATCTATCTCCCATTTGCGTTCATGTACACCGGGTTTCGGTTTTGGCTTATCGTCTTTCCATTCGGTTTCTTTATTGACATCCTTGAAAAATGCATTTGCGTAAGGGTCCAGCAAGATACATTTGGTTTGACGGTTGATAAGACCTTTAAAAAGGTTTTTCAACTGGTCATCCTGGGTAACCAATGGTAAATAAGGCCATACCTGGGCCGTAGAATCGCGCAACCACATGGCATCAATATCACCGGTAATGATAAACGCATCCGGTTTGCCATCGATCATTTCATAATCCACTGTGGTATCCAGTGTATTGGGAAAGCAGTTCTCAAACATCCATGACAGTTCTGGGTTTGAAATCCCTTTTTTGACTTTCTTAATAGTCTTCTCTACCGCCTTGCTCGTGAAAGTCCGATCTCCCGGCACGGGTCGGTTAGAAGTGTATGTGTCATTGTCCGAACCGATAGCCCAGGCTGGCGTATCGGCCAACATGGCCATTGCAGCAGTGGCGGCGGCAGTTTTTTTAATAAATAGTCTTCTGTTATCCATGTCTTTTTGATTGCGTTCAGTTTCTAATTTATACAAAAATGTGCTTGGTTATTTTTCTGTGAAAATTTCAATGTTAGCACCCTGAGTAAACCATTCATGCGGAATAAAGTACTCCGGATGCGTCTTTCCATTCACCTGTATTTCTTTAAGAGCCCGCTCCTCACCTAAATGTACTATGGACAGTTTTTTAACTTCGGAAGATTCCCAGACCACTTTATCAAATACAGGGACTGTGACAATGTACTCATCATTAGCGGATGAAAAAGGATATAGCCCTGCAGCGCTGAATACATACCACGCTGACATTTCTCCTGCATCGTCCATACCACATAGCGCAAGCCCCGTTTCCCCGACACCATACATGTCATTCAAAATTCTATCAATGATCTGCTGGGATTTCTCCGGCCTACCAATAAAGTGATAGGAAAACGGCGCCTCATGATCCGGTTGGTTGCCATGGCAGTATTGCCCTATAAAACCTGACACGTTTCGAGCTATATACTTTGGGTCCCATGGAACGGTAAACAAAGAATCCAGCCTGGCTTCAAAACGCCCGGGACCACCATACGCTTCAATCAACCCTGTCATATCATGCGGAGCAAAAAAGGAAACCTGCCCCAGGCGTTGGCCTCCCGATACATATATTCGTAGTAAGGGTATTGGGGATTGAAATCACCTACCCATCTGCCATCCTCCAGCCGCCCTCTCATGAAGCCTGTTACAGGGTCAAATACATTCTTATAGTTTTTTGATCGTTCTGCAAATAGCTGATGACTGGCGGAATCACCCAGGGCCTTTGCCAAAAGAGAAAGAGCGTAATCATCGTAGGCATATTCCAGCGTTTTTGAAACGCCTGCTTTGGCCTTTGTCTCAACATCAGGTGAACTCACTGCGGGTGTAGAGATATAGCCTTTTTCGATATATTCTAAAATATGTGGCCTTGTTCCACCTTCTTTAGTGGCATTGTTGAGCAACAATTCATAAGTTGCTCTTACATCGAAATCGCTGATGCCCCTTAGATAAGCCCCGGTAATAAAGACTGCTGCATGATCTCCGTGAAAGAAAGTCGGGATGAATCCTGTATTGCCTCCTATATCATGTAACGATTTGATCACATCAACGGTAACATCCGGTGAAAGGATAGACAATAACACCAACTTATTTCTGAAAGTATCCCAAAGAGATGGCTTCGTATAATAGCGAAAACCTTTATTCTGTATCTCTCCTTTTACATCCCGGTACTCACCGTTAATATCACTTCTCAATACCGGCCAAAGAAAAGCCCTGTACAGCGAGCTGTAGAAGAGTTCCGTTTGTTTCCTGGTCCCACCCGACACTTGTATTCTGGACAGGAGTTGCTCCCATTGCCGGGTTGCCTCATCCCGGACTTCTTCAAATGTCTTATGGAATAGTTCATGCTCCAAATTCTGCCTGGCATTTGACATGCTTACAAAAGACAAGCCTATTTTCATGGATACCGGGTCATTTACGCCATCCTCTATACTTATCACAGTGCTTCCGTCTGTCGTTCCTTCAGCATATAAATCAATTTCCGTAATATGTTTGTCGAGTAACGCATAAAAATATATTGTCTCTCCCGGCACTTCCTGAAAACCTTGTAACGCATTGGGGCCTACTCTTTCCACAGTCCAGTTAAGTACATGCTGGTTGGCTTTACCCAGATCAAAAAGGACCTTCCTGTCCATTCCCGAAGCATACTGGTAATGATGAAAACCGGCCCTGAGTGTTGAAGTAAGCTTCACCCGGATGTTATCATCTTCCAGCAGCACTTCATAGAAACCCGGCGCTGAAGATTCTGTCGAATGTGAAAACTTCGAGCCGTATGTCCCATTGGGTCGAGTGCTTCCGGAAATGGGTAGTACCGGTATATTGCATAGATTCCAGTGCCCTTTATTGGTATGGGTAAAGGCATGTATTAACTTGTCTTCATACTCATACCCCGCACCAGACCCAAATTCAGTGATAGGACTAAGCTGCACCATCGCGTTGGGTAAGGAAACACCCGGGTAAGTAAGCCCCGCCCATACCCGCCAGTTTTTTGGTGGAGTATACCCGATCAGTTCCGGGTCGGTGAGCGGTGCTGTACCTATAAAGGTGTTAACGTAACCAGTCAGATCTTCTGACACATTTTTCTCAATGTCCTTTTTTGAACATGTAACTGTTAGCATAGCCAACAGAAGTATTGCCACTGCATTTCTAAAAAAACTCATAAGTCTCAACTCAAAAAATCAGATTTCTATTGATATCCTTTCATGGTTACATAGCCAGCCAATCGTTATATCCACAGTCCTATATGCCCCACATCAGGTCCATTATTTTAAGTAATTAATTTGCTCGCCATCATTTTGCCGAGGTCCGCAAGAAATACTTTGCCCATTGCGAATGTATTTTTACAATACCCTTTCAAATGCTCAACTACTTCATGTTTTTCAATATCCGGATCGTTATTCTCCAGGGCTATATTGAATAGTTTGGCAGGAAAGAGCCGGCTAAACGTAACAGTAGCCGCTCCTTCCTTATTATTTTCCAACAGGTCGATCTAACCAACACGGCAGGCTTACCGACGGGCTATTACGCTACTCATCAAATACGTTATTTTGATCAAGTAAAGCTACAGCTTCCATGAGCATCATTCCACTCAACTGAGTGGAAAAGTCAACCAACCCATCCGGTGTCCTCCTCCAATCAGGACCGCATAACATGGATGGTCTGGCCAATCCTTTCTCATAAAAAGTTTCTGCATTGAATCTGAAAAAATCAATGAATGATTTTCTTTTGCTTTCACTCAACTCCGGTAACAAGATCAGACGAGTAAAATATCTTACCAAAATTCCTTTGAATAAACCTCCGTCTCCCTGTCCTTCCGACCGAAGTAAACCTTCCGTGGTCAGTTGGGGGCTTGTCATCATACTTGTTGCGCTTCTCACAGCATCATCCAGATAAGCATTATCTTCTGTTACCTGATAAAGCTCCATAGCAGCTCCTACCCAGGTCCCAATATTGTAGGTGAAGACCCATTCCTTTTTGATGGTCACCTCTCCATCCACAAGATCGATATGATCCCAAACAAGGCCGGTTGTAGGATCTACCAACGTGCTTTTTTGCCAGGCATAAATATCTTTCGCCCACTGAAGGTAATCTTCATTTTTTTCAATGTCGTAAAGCCTCAGGCCCAGAATTGCCACCGGAGCATTGGATACGGCATTTTTACTATTGGGTGTATTCGTCTTCCAGGTGATACCCCCTCCGTACAGGTCACTCCAGCTTTTTAATATTTCTGTCCAAAGCTCTTTGGAAACATTAAGGTAGTAGGCGTCATCAGTGGCTTTGAAGGCGTTGGTACAAGCAATGGCCAGCCATACCATATCATCATTAAATTCATTGTGAAATGTATTATTATTCTTTGTATAAATACCTTCAACAAGCGCCTTCACCCTGGATACATACACTCCATCATCAGTCCGAAGATATCCATCAACCAATACATCTACCGCATGGGCATTCCACCAATAGTTGAAAGCCTCATCCCCCTGATCATCTTTCCTAAAAGTACCGTCAGGTGTCAGGTAAGTGGTGTAGGCAGCTTCCTGCATGGAATCTGCCGTAGCCGACCATGTGTATTCGATCTCTGTGCGGGCAGTTGGGTCCCGTAACGGGCCGAGGTCTTCATCTTCACACGCACTGCAAAGCATTAGTATAGAAAAAACAAGTATATAAATATCTGAAAACTTCATTTATCCGGTCTTTTAAATTAGTAATGTGATGAGTGAATGTTCATTCGAATGTAAAGAGACTTCCAAATGAACATTCAAACCAGCTAATGTGAATCTCACTTATTGAGGCTCTACAATATGTGTATACTCCGGTACAGACGTATTATAGATAATAGATACGTCAGCGTTACTATTGTCAACAGGTGTAGCAAACTTGAAACAGTTGTTCCAATAATCATCTGTAACAGGTACCATGTACCAAAATGCATCCGGTGTATTGTCATCCGGACGTGAATTGTCTCCATTAACGCTTCCGAACCACTCATAAAATGTTTCCTCCTCCTGGTCCAATGTAAACCTGAACTTATACCGTTCGTCACGTCCCCATGACTCTTGCTTGAATTCAATAGGTGTATCTTCTATCTTCCAGGTGCCATCGCCTACATAAGGCAAGCTAAACAGGAACGATCCCTGTGGAGGGAACCAAAGTTCTATAAGATCTATGGTGGCAATCTCAGTAGTTCCGTTACTAAAATCTACCCGGATCCTGTATACTTTTTCGTCATCGGTCACTTCCGTAGTACCATTGGCTTTCAGTTTTTCTCCCTCAATGTAGTAGGTATCAGGTTCACCGGAATTACGCTCAGCCAAGTAGTAACTCCCGGGCTTCAGTGAGGTATATATCTCAAACGTATTAACGCTCGTCTTTTTCATCAGTAAACCATCCGCGAGGTTATCGCCTGCCTCTGTAGCAGTACCTACCAGGTAAAGCTCATCCGGTGGAGGAAAACCGGCAGGGCGTTCAACCTCAAATACCCTTGAGGTCATAGAAGGCTGTGTATTGATCCCTTTAGAACTTAGTACTGTCCAATTTAATTTACCTGTGCCTTCGGGCTGAATTCCAGCCAGAATGGCGATCTTATTCAGTTCGGAAAAAGACAGATGGACTTTTATATGGTATTGATATACCGATTCAGTCAGGTTTTAACAACATTACCTCAAATATTGGTGAATTCAATTTTTGGGGGCATGAGTTCTCGGTGCTATCCAGAAATTTAACCGGCAAATTAAAGTGGAATACAAACTTTAATATTTCTTTTGATAGAAACAAAGTAATCAAGCTTGGTACAAATGATGCGCCTATTGGTGGTTATAATTTGTTCTGGGATGATAATAGAACTGCGGTAGGAAATCCCATTGGCCTGTTTTATGGCTATATAAATACAGGGGTTTATATGACTCAGGAAGAGTTCGATACACAGCCAGTTGGTGCTACTTCAATGGTTGGAACAACAAGATTTGCCGATATCAGTGGCCCGGATGGAGTACCCGATGGTATCATCGATGCCCATGACAGAACTTACATAGGGGACCCAAATCCTGATTTTATTTATGGCATCACCAACAATTTAAGTTACGGGAATTTTGATTTAAGTATTGTAATGGCAGGGACCGTCGGGAATGATATTTCAGATAATCAATATCAATCATCCGAGAATTTTGACGGTGTATTTAACATTAGAAAAGGATACGCGGACAGATGGAGGTCTCTTGAAAATCCGGGAAGCGGTCATTATCCAAGAACCAGGGCCGGCACTACCGCCGATTATCGCAATTTTACTGACAGGCAAGTCTTTAAAGGCACTTACCTTGCAGTAAAAAACATTACCCTTGCATACAATATCCCACTGCCGGAGAATAAGTTCATAACAAAAGCAAGAGTAAACATTAGCATCCGGAACCCATTTATATTCACTAAATATCCGGGAATGAACCCCGAAGTTGGAATCTCTGGTCTGAATGGCTTGAATCAGGGTCGCGATTTCACATCTTATCCTATTGCAAGGATTTACACATTGGGATTGAATGTGAGCTTCTAACCAACCTTCAGTTAAAATTAAAGAGACAACATCATGAAAAATAGATTTATATACACATTTTTGGTTTTGATGGCCTTAAGTGCCTGTGGCGATGACTTTTTGGATTTGGCTCCGGAGACTTCCATAAGTTCGGCTTCATTTTTTAAAAACGAAGATCAGTTTAATCAAGCGCTGATTGGGGCCTATTCTAACTTACGCGGGGTTGCTTTCATGGGCATTTACATGGATGAAATGCGGTCTGACAATACTTTCTTCACAAGATATGCCGCCGATAGAGGTACCGAACTAGATGTTGAGGCCATGGCTTCATTTTTAGATGATAGGTTTTCAAGTGCGCAAAGAAATAGCCCTGGAAACAGATATGGCAATGCCTACCAGGGAATTGCGAAAACCAATACAATTCTCAGTCAGTTGAAAACTAATGACGCAGGAATGGATCAGGCATCTATTGATGCCATAACAGGAGAAGCCTCATTTCTTAGAGCTTTTTATTATTTTGACTTAGTACAACACTTTGGAGGCGTCCCCCTGCAAATTGAGGAGATAAGGTCCGAGGAGGATGCTTTTCTTCCAAAAAGTTCTGTAGATGAGGTCTATGCCCGGATTATTTCAGATTTAGAAAATGCCATACCCAAACTTTCCGTACCGACATCATTTCCACAATCTGGTCGGGCGACAAAGGGGGCCGCAAAAATGCTCTTAGCATATCATATATGTCTAAACCTTCGCCGGATTATGCAAAAGCCGAAGCTGAGCTCATTGATATAACGAATATGAATTATGCACTAATCGATGACTATGCTGATGTATTTGATCCTGCTATGAAAAACAATCAGGAGTCTATTTTTGAGGTACAATATAAGGCAGGAAACGAAGGTCAACAGAGTGATTTCATTTGGCGGTTTATTCCAAAGACTACCAATACAGAAGCCATATTGGGATTACGAGGTACTAATTTAAGGGGAAGTCTTAGCAGTGGAGGATGGAATGTTCCAACTCAGGAATTAGTGGATTCCTATGAAATGGGTGATCTCAGGCTGCCAGCCTCCATAGCCATTGCAGAGGGAACACAGGAAGGTGATGCTTTTAATACTGAAAGGGTTGTGAGTCCTGTAGGATATACCCCCGACCCTGGCAAAGTCTATTATTATTTTATCAAAAAATATCTTCATCCACCTTATGCCATAGAATGGAATACAGATGACAACTGGCCAGTATACCGATATTCGGGCGCATTGCTTTTATTAGCTGAATGCCTGGTAAAGCAAGACAAGAATGGGGAAGCCCTTCCATATATAAATCAGGTACGGACAAGGGCAGGTCTGCCTTCTCTTGCCAGTGTCACATTTGAGGATGTTGCTTCGGAAATGCGCCATGAATTAGCTTTCGAGAATCATCGTTGGACGGATTTGCTACGATATGGCACTGCTATAGAAACAATGAATGCGGAAGGTGACAGATTAAAAGAACTATATGGGTGGTTATTACCAATATCTTTTAATGTAACGAAGAACCGACTAATCTATGCCATACCTGATCGCGAGATTCTGATAAATGACAATTTGGTACAGAACCCTGATTATTAGTCTAAATTTTAGGCATAGGATAATGTTCAAAACCTCGAGGCTATTTTTATAAAGTGGATGTATAACCGATTAAATTACCAATGAAAAGAAGAGATTTTGTTAAAAATAGCCTCGCTACTACGTCAGGCGTGTTTTTTGTTAATTCAGTCTTAGGAAATGTAAATCCTGTCCTGAAAACGGATAATGTTGATGAGCTTTTTAGCGGATTTCAGGATCCTCCGATTGATTCTCGTCTTTTTGTGCGCTGATGGTGGAACGGTAACAGGCTTGAGAAACAAGAAATTTTGCGTGAACTGGATGTGATGAAAACGGCTGGGATCGGAGGTGTTGAAATTAATCCCATTGCTTTCCCCGGAGACACAGACCCTATGGGAGTCAAAGTGTTAACCATTTTTGAAGATGATTGGCTGGATATGCTGCAAACAGCGCTCCGGGGGGCAAAAGACCGTGGAATGGTTTGTGATATGATCGTGGGTTCAGGTTGGCCATTTGGTGGTGAATTTCTAAAGAAAGATGAGCAGTCACAAATGGTGACTATTGAGACCATCGATCTAAGCGGAGGGAAAAAATACAATTTCAAGGTGAAAGACCTGCTGGATAAGGTAGATCCCAGCCTTCATTCAAAAAACAAAACCGTTTATAAGGACTTGTTAATGGCAAGGTTGCTTCCAAAAAACTCAAATGAATTTGTGGAAGGAAAAGACCTGATGAACGGCCTTAATAATAAAGGTTTTGAAGAACTGTCCATTCATGTTCCGGAGGGTAGTTATGTGCTGTACTATGTGGTGAAGCTCACCGGATACATGGCGGTAATAAACGGCGCACCTGGTGCTGCGGGACCAGTGTTAAACCATTACAGCAAAGTAGCCACGGAAGGGTATTTGAACAGGATCTCTAATTTCATTACCGGAAAGATCGGGAATATGGGTGACCATATCAGGGCCATGTTTTGTGATAGCATGGAACTGGAAGGCGCCAACTGGAATGATGATCTCCCTAATGAATTTGAAAAAAGAAGGGGGTATTCATTGTTGCCCTACCTCCCTTTTGTACTTAAAAAAGTCGGGCATATGGGAAACCCTCTCAATGAGGAGTACGGAACAACATTCTCAGAAGAGGTAACGGAAATAATAAAACGGGTAGATCTGGACTTTTACTATATCCGAATTGAGCTTTTTAAAGAACGCTTTATAGACACCTTCAACGACTGGTGCCACAATAATAATGTAAAATCCCGCATGCAGGCTTATGGCCGTGGTATGCATCCGCTTGAAGCAAGTATGGAAATTGATATTCCTGAGTGTGAAACGTGGTTGTTTAAAGACGTAGGAAGAGAATATCCGGATACCGGATTAGCAGGCCGGGGACCCAGGATGTGTAATAAATATGTTTCCTCCGGAGCTGTACTTGCAGGAAAAAAGATTGTGAGCTGCGAGGAGATCACCAATACGGCAATGGCGTTTATGGCCACCCTGGAAAATATTAAAATTGCCGGTGATCAAAGTAATATATCAGGGGTCAACCACTCCATATTGCACGGTTTTAATTATTCGCCCCCTGAAGCAGAATTTCCTGGCTGGATCCGTTACGGGGCCTATTTTAACGAACGCAATACCTGGTGGCCTCATTTTAGAAAGTGGGCAGATTACAAAGCCCGTATTTCCTACCTGCTGCAAAATGCTACTCCACAGGCCAATGTGGCTATTCTTCAACCCCTCACAGACCTATGGCTAAAAAAGGGGCCACAGCGTGACCCATTCCCGCAAAAATGGTATCCTGACTATCAGAATAACCTGTGGGAAGCCATACATCAGAACGGAGGTGGCTGCGATTATGTTAGTGAAAATATTATCAAAAATTCAACTTTCAAAAAAGGGAGGATGGTGTATAACGGTCGTTCTTATCACACCCTTCTTTTACCGGAAATTGAGACATTGGATTTAGAAACAACTCAATCCCTGGCTGCTTTTGCAAAGGCCGGAGGCAAAATAGTCTTTATCGGAAAAAGGCCTTTTAAATCTCCTTCTTACAAAAATGGAGAAGACAGGGATGCGATGGTGGAGAAAATAATAAACGATTTGGTAAGCCGTCCCAATGGGAACGTCATCGAGTATCCTTCACCCCGGGAAGGTGTAATTGATTGGTACGGAAAATTGCAAGTTAAACTAGGGATAAAACCCTATGTCAGATTCGACAAAACACACAAATTCTTGAGCCAATCGAATTACCAAATTGGAAAGAATAGTTTGTTTTTTATCGCAAACACCAGTTTGTCTGTATCCATCCGAAGAACCCATCTGTTGATTTTGGTGATGGCATCTTAACTTAGCGGGTATTTTTCCAGTTGTTGGGTAAAAGTTGATAGAGGTCCTTGCGTTTGTGGGACTGCACCCTGGTCA
>NZ_VKDC01000064.1 GCF_007097395.1 Fulvivirga sp. M361 | reverse complement strand
CATAGGCTTAGGACAACTCTTGCCTTTTTGAAAAAGAAGCTTGCTAAACGTTAAATCAAAAACTCAATCCTTGTAAAAGTAAAAAGACCGCCTCAATCACTTTTGAGACGGCCTCTTTTTATATCTTTCATTATGCCTGCCTTAAAGGTCAATAGAGTTTAGCCTTATTTTATTGTCATCCATTTTACACGTAATAGATAAGATAAAGATCCGGCATCAAAATCAATTGGTAAATGGATTGCGTTAAGGAAGGTTATTCTCAGAAATTAATCCTCCTTATATTCGTGATATCATGTACTTAAGTCAGCAAATACCTTGAAAAACTCCATTGAAAATTCCTCTTTTGGTTCATTGCCCGATGGCACGCTGTTGAATCTGTATACCTTGACGAATGCTTCAGGTATAGAAATGAAGGTCACCGATTATGGCGGTATCATTACGTCTTTAAAAGTACCCGATAGGAATGGTGTTTTTGAAGATGTTGTTTTAGGGTATGATACCATTGAACAGTACCTGGAGAGTAGTCCTTATTTTGGAGCTGTGATCGGACGTTACGGTAATCGTATTGCAAAGGGTAAGTTTTTATTGGACGGTATAGCGTATACATTGCCCATTAATAATGGAGAAAACCACTTGCACGGAGGGATCAGGGGATTTGATAAAGTGGTTTGGGCAGTCGAGGAAATTCAAAAAGAGAATGGGGTAGGCCTCAAACTGATGCGTACCAGCCCTGATATGGAAGAGGGTTATCCTGGCAACCTAAAGGTAGAGGTTACTTATTTTTTAAGTAATGACAATACGGTTCAATTCGATTACCACGGAGAAACGGACAAGAAGACAATTGTCAACTTAACTCAACATAGTTATTTTAATTTATCTGCCCTGAAAGAGGATATCTTAGGACATGAACTTTTACTTAATGCGAATTATTTTTTACCTGTTGATGGCTCGCTTATTCCAACCGGTGAATTGCATCCGGTATCCGGAACACCATTTGATTTCAGTTCGGCAAAGACTATTGGAAAGGAGATTGGACTAGCCAATGTTCAACTTGAATATGGAGGAGGTTATGACCATTGCTGGATATTGAATAAGGGGACAGAAGCCATGAAGTTTCTTGGTTCACTCTTCGAGTCCAAAAGCGGACGTTTTATGGAAGTGTTTACCACCGAACCGGCTGTGCAGTTCTATTCCGGTAACTTTCTGGATGGAAATAATATTGGGAAAGAGGGGAAGTCTTATGGGCTTCGTACAGGCATGTGTCTGGAAACACAGCATTATCCTGATTCACCGAATCAGTCCGATTTTCCCTCGGTCGAATTGGCGCCTGGTGAAGTTTATAAAACCAGCACGGTTTATAAATTTTCAGTAAGATAGTAGAGACGCGTAATTTTTTGATTGATCAATGCACATCAGACGGGTGAAAATTGAAATTATCCATATCAACGCGCATAGATTTGAAAGCAAAGCCCAGAGCTTGATTGTTTTAATATCACCGATTATTTTGCAATGAGCATAAGACAAAATAGTTTGTGGATGTGTTTCATATAAGCAATAAGCATTTGCAGATTTGGCATGTAATTGCTATATGATTGTATGTACAAAGTTCTGATTCAATAAAAGATGACCCGGGAAACTCAAACCTTGATAGCAAACCAGCTAAGTAAACTCCAAGACAAGGTAGGTGAATTTATCAGTTTTTTTCAGCAAGATCTTTCATTCGATACCATGATTTACACCCATTGGTCGGCTAGAAATGTATTAGGGCATATCACTTTCTGGCATGAGAGTTTTGCATGTAATTTATTGGATTTGATACAGAATCGTCCGCCTAATCCATTGAGAGGTAAGCTTTCCGAAGTCAACAAAATGAGTGTAGAAACTACACGGCATGTTTCGGTAGATATGCTTATCGAACGATTAAAAGCAGCTCAAAAAATCATTGATATACACATTTTTAATACTGATATTTCAATTATACCTTATAAGAAAGGGTCCCGCAGCTATACACGGCTTGAACATTTGGAAATAGTGGAGGCGCATATTAAACGGCACTTAAAGGATTTGAATAAGGCATTCTAGTTAGATGTAGAAGAGAGCCGTTCTTGTTAGTTACTCACTGTCATAGAAAAGACCAGTGCATAAGAGGGTGAAAAAGGTGCATCATCTTGATTTCTGTGAAATATAGTGATTTCCAAAGGGTAGGGTAGTTACTTTAGTCATGGGCTAAGATCATCTCAATTCAGATAGGACTGATTGCCGGACTTATCCGGTTTTTAGGTGGCCCTGCTTTGAACTTTTCAGATAAGTAATCGAACCTTATCGTATACTTCCTCAACCCAACTTCCCTCAGCTTTGTCCGTGCGTTTACTTTCAAATATCTATTTGAATGCGTTAATGCCAGGATTTTTATTAGCCTTTTCCCCGAACCAGGGTAAGGCAGCAAATAATATCAGGATTTTGAGGAAACTAATCTGCCATGTCATTATTTAACAAATAATTCGATCGTGTAGTGAAACCAAGATAATATGGAGAAAATGAAAGCAGTTATTTGCACAAAATATGGGCCTCCGGAAGTACTTCGGTTGAAGGAGATTGAAAAACCTTTTCCAAATGAAAATGAAATCTTAATTAAAGTATATGCAACAACGGTAACGGCTGCAGACTTTAGAGTAAGGAGCTTTACTGTCCCGCTTTCTTTCTGGTTGCCTGCGCGTATTATCCTGGGTATAAGAAAGCCTAAAAAACAGGTTTTAGGTATGGAACTGGCAGGAGAAATTGAATCTGTTGGCAAGCACGTGAAAAAATTTAAACCAGGTGATCCGGTTTTTGCTGCTACACTTCTAAAGTTTGGAGCCTATGCCGAGTATATATGCCTTCCTGAAAGTGGCCCGATTGCTCCAAAACCTGTAAACGTGAACTTTCATGAAGCCGCAGCGATACCTATCGGAGCTCGGACGGCGCTCCATTATCTTAAAAAGGGGGAAGTTGAGAAGGGACAAAAAGTCCTGATTTATGGAGCTTCCGGAAGTGTAGGTACTTACGCCGTACAACTTGCCAAATATTTTGGAGCAGATGTAACAGGTGTATGCAGTACTTCAAATATTAAAATGGTGGAATCCCTTGGCGCTGACAAGGTAATTGATTACTCCGGGAAGGATTTTATCAAAAAGCTGGAAAAGTATGATGTGATTTTCGTTGCCGTGGATAAATGCCCGTTTTCGGTTTGCAACAGGTGCCTGAAAGACGAAGGAGTTTATTTAAATGTCACCGCTCCGGTAAAAACTTTACCAATGCTACTGACTTCGATGCGTAGCAAGAAGAAAATAATAGTTGGAGAAAACTCACCGGAGTCAGCTGAAGATTTACTTTTTCTCAAAGGACTTGTTGAAAAAGGGGCTCTAAGACCAGTTATCGACAGAAGTTACACATTGGATCAGATAGTGGAAGCCCATACCTATGTCGATAAGGGGCATAAAAAGGGAAATGTGGTTATAACTGTTAGTCAGGATAAGGTGAGGAAAGCATAGAAATGATGAAAGCTCGCATGGCCTTTTAATGGAGGTAACGGCCCACTCAAGAAACTATTTCTGATACTGCATTCCCTTTTAAATTGGGTTGAGTACCTACCATGGAAATGACTGTCAGATATTTATCAATTATCTGATTCAAGGTAATGTAAGAAAAGTGTTCAGGATAGCGCAATGGTTATCTCATGAGATTTCTTCCGGATTGATCTTATTTGATCAAAAAATAAAATGCACATAAAAAGATATCTGATACTAGTGTTTGTCATCGTCGGATCATCAGTTTATACTCAAGATTTGACGATCCCTCCCAAAAATTATGTTGATTCTGTGAAGACTGAAGCTTCGATCAAAAGAAAGAATTCGGCCTTTCCGCTTTCAGATCAGGATAACGTGAAAAACTGGAAGCTGTTAGAAAAGTACTCAGATGAATTCAGTTCTGATGAGCTGGACCAAAGACGTTGGTACCCCAATAATCCTAAATGGAAAGGAAGACCACCGACCTATTTTCATGGCTCGAATGTAAGCCTGGAAAAAGGAGAACTGGTCATTAGGGTGAACCGACATGGAGATGAGAACCTTCCTGAAGGTTTTACCCATACGACAGGATTTATAAAAAGTAAAAAACAGTTTTTGTATGGGTACTTTGAGGCGGAAGCAAGGTTGATGGACGCTCCCTGGGTTTCAGGTTTTTGGATGACCAATGTTGGGAAAGATTGGTGGACGGAAATAGACATTTGTGAAAATGCTCCCGGACTGTCTTACAACAGGCATGATCTAAATTCTAACATACATGTATTCAAGGCACCAAAAGATAAGGGAAATGTGAACAAACACTTTTCCAGGACTAAAAAATACTATTTCCCGGAAGAATTACAGGCAGATTATCATGTATGGGGGTTAGAGTGGACCCCGGAATATATTCGGTTCTACATTGACGGTATATTATTCAGAGAAGCAAAGAACACCCATTGGCATCAACCTTTGGAGGTGAATTTTAATTGCGAATCAAATAAGTGGTTTGGAGCGCTGCCTGATGATAATCGATTAGACGGGGAATACCATGTAAAGTATTTCAGAGTTTGGGAGCCGAGATGATCCAAAATCAAACCTCTTCCAGTATTGACTGCCCTTTAGATTGATCTCCTGAAGTCCATTGCCAGGTTTCGTGGAGTCTGACCTTGCCGTTTCCCATGATTTCAGGTTGGGAATGACATAACCCCGTCATTAATTCACCGTCGATATTCACCTGATGGTATCGCATATCTATATTACCGTCTTTGTCCACCAGCCCGATCAGATGACCTTTTTGGATTTTGCCTCCATGATATAATGAAGTGAGAATATTCCCCTCTTGTTGGTACAGAAATATCGTCTCTTCAGAAGTTTCACCGTTTACAGTGTTCTCAACGGGTTTGAAAACTTTGTTGTGATAATTCATAAAATGGAGTTTTAGATTTCAGACAATCTTTGAGTGGGTTTAAAAGCACTCTATATACATCACGTAAATTGTGGTGAATATAGAGATTATTGGCCGCAATTATTCATTTTCATCGGTTCATGAATTATACCGACTTTTTTGAGCTTGGGATAATCTGCCGGAGCCAGTAGTTGATAGAACAGTATTTCAAACAAAGAAGGTATGACTTTATAGAAAGGCTTAAAAGCAAAAAATCCCCTGAAGACCTGGCCCCAGGGGATAATTCGTTGTCTATAGTTGGCTTTATGACTGTAAATGTAGTGCAACATCGGAATACTTAGAAGTTTGCTTCGACCAGTACCTAATTATCACGATAGATGACGGATAGTTCAGATAACCATAACTTACTTCTTATTATCCTTCCTCCAAATCAACGCATCCATCGTAATTCCCTGGTATAGGATTGTAGGGTAATATATTTTCACCAATTTGTTCTGACGCGTAATAGCCGAGCATGGCCACTTCTTTTAGCGTTTGGAAAAAAGTCCTTTGTGAAGAGTCTTGGTCTACTGCCACATGCTCATTGACCCAGGTTTGTAAAAAGGTATTTTGTGATTCAAAGGTGCTTTCATAAAAAGGACTCCCCAGATTGCTTTGAGCGACCTGAGCAAAGGCATTTAGTTCTTTGAGAAAAGAGGTCCTTTTTTCTTCACTAAATACTTCCTCCAGCATCAGGTCTACGAACTTTACCACTTGCAGTGTTTTAGCGCCGGGAGTATCGGTGGTAGGTAGTATACACTCGTTCAATTCATCTACCAACTTCGCCTGAATAGGAGACAGGATGTTGGTAGGGATGTTTTTTTCCTCCCTGGAAGTACATGATTTCAGTAACATCCCTGCCGTAGAAGTGCTAATGGTAAAACCTAATGCTAATGCAGTGCGTTGTAAAGCTACTCTTCTATTCATCAGATCAGATAGTTAATTTTTTCATTTCATTTACTGCATAGTGGGCAGCCCGGGCAGTTAGGGCCATATAGGTTAATGACGGATTTTGGCAGGCAGAAGAGGTCATACAGGCACCATCAGTAACAAATACGTTAGGTACGGCATGCATCTGGCCAAATTTATTTAACACGGATGTTTTAGGATCATTTCCCATTCTGGCAGTGCCCATTTCGTGAATACATTTGCCCACAGCATGCAAGTCATTCCAACTATGTACATTTTTCAAACCACTGGCTTCCAGCATCTCTGCAGCTGATTGGGCCATATCCTTCCTCATCTTTACTTCATTTTCGCGAAAAGTAGCATTGATGGATAGGACAGGCTGTCCCCATTTGTCTTGCTTATCTTTATTGAGTTTAACCCTATTATCCTCATAGGGTAAACATTCTCCAAAACCAACAAGGTACATTTGCCATGGACCGGGCTTCAGAAGCGCATCTTTGAACTCAGCGCCGAAGGCAGCGGACCTGATACCTCTATTCCAGCCCGTACGACGCGCCCCACCCTGGTATCCAAATCCACGTATATAATCGTCGCGGTGAGAGGCTTTATCAATGTTTCTGAAACGGGGAATGTAAATGCCATTGGGCCTTGTGCCTTTGTAATGCTTATCCTCTAAGCCGTTAAAATCTCCTCCTGCGCCGACATTATAGTGATGGTCCATCAGATTTCTTCCTAACTGATCGCTGTCGTTACCTAATCCATTTGGAAATCGGCTGGAAACTGAATTAAGTAGTATAAAAGTGGAGCCAAGTGTAGAGGCATTACAAAAAATAATTCTTGCCTTAAATTCTATGACTTCCTCTGTTTGTGCATCGATTACCCTTACACCGCTGGCTCTTTGATTTTGATCATCATAAATGATAGCGCTTACAATAGAGTCATGCCTTATGGTCAGGTTACCAGTGGCCTGTGCTGCCGGTAATGTTGTGCTCTGGCTACTAAAATAGGCGCCATACGGGCAGCCTCTATCACATCGGTTACGAAATTGGCACTTACCACGACCATTGTGAGGTTGGGTCAGATGAGCGGTACGTCCGATCGTCATGTACCTTCCTTTGAACTGACTTTCTATCGATTTTTTCACCTCTTTTTCTACACAATTCATTTCCATTGGGGGTAGGAATTGACTGTCAGGTAAATGATCGAGCCCCATCTTCTGTCCGCTAATGCCAGCGAATCTTTCTACATAATCATACCATGGTGCCAGGTCCTTGTAGCGGATTGGCCAGTCTACCGCTATTCCTTCCTTCAGGTTTGCTTCAAAATCCAGGTCACTCCACCGATAGCACTGACGCCCCCACATTAATGAACGTCCTCCGGTATGATATCCCCTGATCCAGTCGAATGACTCTTCTTCATCATAGGGGTTTTCCAGGTCGTTTACATAGTGATGTTTATTTGCTTCCCTGATAAACCCGGTTCTACTTTGGACATGGTATTGTTTTTTTTCCTCTGGTGTGAGTTTGCCTCGATGAGGGAAATCCCATGTATCCATCATGGCAGTAGGATAATCACCATGCGAAATAGAATTTCCTCTTTCTAAAACCAGTGTTTTAAGTCCTTTTTCACAGAGTTCTTTGGCTGCCCACCCGCCACTTATACCTGAGCCGATCACTATTGCATCATATGTGTAAGTCTGTTTTAACATACTGTCTTTCTAAAAATGAACTTATTGTTCAGATAACGCTATTAAATTTTACCAGAACAAAAAAGAAATGCCCGAACCTCAACTTCCATCATTACTTAGATAAAAGGTAGAAAGAATTGAGCAGCCCGCCTTGATCATTTTATTGCTGCTATTATGTACAGGGTCTTGTTCTAATGTAAGATGAATTTAATTTTATTAATTGAATAGCCCAAACATAACGCCATCTTAAAGCAGTCGGAAACTGAGCTTATGATGATTTAATCTTTTGAAAAGCAGTATGTTATTATTTGTGATAAATTTTGAAGCTTCTAATTTACGGGCAATAATGGTAACAACTGTGTGATGAGATATATACCTCAAATTCACAATTAATAGGATTGGATTAACTCCAACAGACCTGATGTTTGATAAGGTCCCTGCCGGGAAACGTTTATTTTAGCTCGTTTCTGTTATAGACTTACCTACTACTGTATTTGTGTTTTCAACCGCAAGAGTTTCAATAAATCTCCATTCTGCTGAGGTACTACTCTGAGAAAAAGTGACCTGTAAATACCCTCTGTGTGAAGCATCCAGATAAATAAGGTCATCAATGAGCGCTATGTTGGCTTGCTCGAACCCTCCGATTACCGCAAGATCGGTTCCAAAAATTCCCTCAAACCCCGGAGAAGAAACAGAAGCTGTGGCGAATTCTTTTCCAACATCATTCTGTGAAGCATCGGATAGTTTGGCATGCCATGCATTGTGCGTGTCGCCCGCTATCGAAACCAGTTTTTTTCCTTTGGCACTTGCCAGTATGGTCTCTCTTTCAACGGGATATCCATCCCACGCATCCAGGTTATATGGAAGTACAGTGTTTACCCGTGCTCGTTCCATGTCTGTGACCGTAGGGTCGCCCTGGGCTATGCGCGTTTTAATGGTGACTAATTCAGTAACAGTTGTATTGTAAGTATTTAACAATTCAGGAGTTACACCTCCTATTGCAATTTGAGCTGTTATGGTCAGTAATTCTGCAGGAATATAGTATTTAGCCATTAATACCTGACTACCCAATACCTGCCAGGTAAGATTGTTAGAAGCCAGCTGTGAGGTCAGCCAGTTGCGTTGTTCTGTTCCTAGTATGGTCCTGTTTGTATCTTGCCAATCTGTAAAAAAAGAACTACCCAGACCGGAAGGGGTCAAGTAGTTGCTATAGTTAAGCTGTTTCTCCCGTCCTGCTATACGGGTATCCAACATGATTAGATTCACTAAACCCGCAATCTCAAAATTACGGTAGATCTTGGCGTTGTCAGTAACTCGCGCAGGAAGGTATTCATGCCATACCTGTATAGCACTCATTTTACGCGTTTCATAGTCTCCTTCATTGGGTTGGTGATTTTCTGCTCCGTCTTTGAAGGCATCGTTGGTGATCTCATGATCATCCCAAACGCAGATGAATGGTTTGAGTTGATGGGCTTTTTGTAATTGTACATCTCTACGATATTGTCTGTATCGACCGCGATAGTCATCTACCGTTATGATCTCGCCTGCAGGTGAATGCTCCCGATTCAGTGGAGCGGTAAGTTCATTGGTGCCATAACCGCCCACCTCATATTCATATATATAGTCTCCCAGATGGACGACTACATCCGCATCAGATTCAGCTACAGCTCCATAAACATTAAAAAGTCCTGCCTGGAAGTTAGCACAGGATACTACGGCCAGACGTACTTCACTGCTTTGACCTGCTGCCGGTAATGTCTTTGTTTGACCTGTTACTGACCTGGCACCTGATCGGTCATTCCTGAAACGATAATAATAGATAGTGTTAGATGTTAAATTGCTTAGATCAACGTTTACCGTATTGTCGCTTTGCTGATCAATTACTACAGATTCGCTGGCTACAATAGTGCTGAAATCTTTATCTGTGGCAACATCCAGCAGGATAGTGGGTTGGTCCTCTTCGTTGGAAGCCGGAGTATACCGGGTCCATAATATGACATTATTCTGGGTGGGATCGAAACTGGCTACACCTTCAAAGAAACCAAATTCTCCCACAGGATTGAAACCGTCGTCATCGTCATTACATCCGGCTAAAACGGTTGGTAATAGAGTTGTGCCGGTGGCCGCTACTACTGAATTTCGTATGAATTTTCTTCTGCTAAGCGCGTCGAGGTATTGCTTTTTCATTGTGTGATCAGGTTAAGCAGTGAAATTATATTAATAGCATTACCCCATGATTAAATCAGAGTTACTGATTTTTTACCTTAAATCGTATAGGTCATTTCCCGTTTGAATTATGTTGGCTCCAAACGGCTTTTTATATTTGTGTATGTGATTGTTTGAGAGTGAATTACTTTCAATTTGATGTGTAATTAAGATAAACTACCCTTTTGGCTTTTGTACGTTTACGTCATCAAAGTGTACAAAAATGTACATGTAATAAAGTAGATAACCACTAAAAAGATCATTTTCAGGCATATAGTAAAGTGGCATATCCTTTGCCCTTCAGAGCTTAGGAGCTTTTGCCTTCTAAAAAATAAAGGGTTTGCTTATGCTTTACAGGTTAAAATATGTACTACGGATATTAATATCCAAAAAGCTGTTTACAGCTATTAACATTGGTGGTCTGACATTAGGTCTGGCGGTTTTTATTCTACTCATTTCCTACGTTCGCCTGGAGTCTACTTATGATCATCACCATAAAAAAGCGGACAGAACCTACCAGTTGATCAGCCGGTTTACAGACAACAATGGTAATTTGGAAAACTATGGTATTTCCTTTGGAGCTGCTGCTGAAAACTTTAAAGAGCAATTTGGAGAGGTTGAACATACTACTTTATTGTATGGGCCAGAGGTGATAGAAATTGACGTAGATAGGTCAAGGTTTAACAAGATCAAGGCCATCTACTCTGACTATCATTTTCCTGAAGTTTTTGACTTCCCTGGATTCGAGGGCAAATTTTTTACGGCTCCAAATCAGGTAGTTATAAGTGATAAACTGGCAAAAAAACTGTTTGGTGAAGAACAGGTCTTAGGTCAAACGATAGAATTTGATTCCCAACTTTTTCAAATAACGGCAGTAGTAACGATTCCATCGCACACCCGGTACACTTTTGACATACTCTTTCCTATCGAAGCTTTTGAAAGTATAGTGCAAATGCAAAAAGGAGGGTTGGAATTTCAAGTGTTTACGGTAATGCGCGAGGAGCAAAACCATGCGGAAGCGCTCAATAAGCTTTCCACTTACTATAATAACTACATGAAAGAACGGTGGCCAAGTTACCAACCGGACAGTTATTTTCTACCGTTAAAAGAGATCTATCTTAATGCGGATGTTGCCAGTGATTTTGGCAATGGCAATGACGTAATGCTGGCTATTGTGACTGTAGTGGCCTTTGTTATCCTATTTTTGGCTTTGATCAACTACCTCAACCTTCAAATAGCGCAAAGTTACTCTCGTCAGGCGGAGATCAAAATCCGAAAAGTGCTGGGGGCAACCTATTCTCATTTATTAGCCCAAACCATAATAGAGTCGTTAGTGGTGATGGTATGTGCCGGAGGAGTGGCGTTGATGCTGGCAGAATTCTTTTATAGCATGAATGCTGATAACTTACTCGGAGCGGATGTTTTATCTATCAGAAGTTGGGGATCTATAGAATGGTTAAGTTTTGGAGCATTTTTGTCTGTCTTAGGACTGGTAGCAGGTGTTTTTCCGGCTATAGAACTTTTTAAAACCAAGAGCTATAGCAACAATGACATCAAAGGGCTGCGACTAGGCAAAGCCACAGTGACCTTAGTAGTCTTCCAGTTTTTTACTTCGGCTTGTCTCTTATCTGCTATTATGTTCATTAATATACAGATGGACTTTTTACAAGGGAAGAATATGGGGTTTGACGATGAAAATATCGTAGTTATAAATAACCTTGGGGAAGCACAAATTGAGAAATATGAGGTAATCAAATCCGCATTACTCCAACATACCGGTATTCTCCAGGTATGTGGTACTCAGTCCGAGCCGGGAGGAGGTGCCAGTGGTCAGGTGATGAAAAAAATCGGTGAGCCGGATGAAAGTAAAATATCCATAGCTCATATCCGCTCCATTGACGGGTACCTCGAGACGTTTGGCTTAGAACTTCTTCAAGGTGATGCGTTCCAACCGAAATTACCGGAAGGTGAACACCAATTTGTTATTAATCAAACGGCTTACCATCAATTATTCCCTGATCAGTCAGATGCTGTGGGCGTTGAAGTGGAAATGTCAGGCAGGAAAGGAAAGATAGTGGGAGTAGTGAAAGACTTTCATTTTAGTTCGTTCCATTCAAAAATTGAACCCCTGGCGTTAAATATAGAACGACCTTATTATCTTACACTTGCGGTTAAATTTAATGCGCTGAATACCACTGAAATATTGGAGCATATTAAAACTACGCTCACTGGTATTGATCCCTTATATCTGATGGATTATGAATTTCTGGATGAGCAATTCAGCCGTCAGTATGCAAATGAGCTAAGTGCAAAAACCACACTGACCTATGCTACTGTCATTGCATTTTTAGTATCCATATCAGGCCTGCTGGCACTCACTATTTTTATTATTCAAATGAAAACAAAAGAAGTGGCCATTCGGAAAGTATTAGGAGCAGGTGATCTTAATTTGTTTTGGAGGCTTTCCGCAAACATGATTTTCTGGATCTTTTTGGGTAATCTCTTTGCCATACCAGTAGTGTATTTCCTGGCTAATGCCTGGATCAGTACTTTTATTTACAGGATCACTTTACAACATTTGATCTGGATTATGCCCCTTGGTTTACTGGCATCTTTAGGTATAGCTTTTTTTGCTGTAGTTTATCAACTCTGGCGAACAATGAAAATGAGTCCTGTTGTGCATTTGAGGAGTGAGTAAAGAAGGTGTTGAGAATGTGGAACTTCATATTCAATTTGCCGGTAATAGTGCATGATTAATTAATAAAGTAAGTTATTGACTCACAGGAAGAAATTGTTTTGCCGCGCCTTGTAGTATTTTGTAATGATTCAACCATTTCCGTTCACCGGAAAAATGTATTTCCAAGAATGATCAGGTTTTGCATTCTTAAAGAGTACGAAAAGTAAAGTTTAACCCGGATTATGCATTGGAATAATTGAAAGGAGGGCTTAGGTTATTGATTTGAGAAAATATTCCCTTCATCCATGGTCTTTTTTTAGCAGTTAGAGAGATTTTCAATACCGTTTTATTGG
>NZ_VKDC01000063.1 GCF_007097395.1 Fulvivirga sp. M361 | reverse complement strand
ATCAATATGTTATTTTCTCAAAGATTATCTGAAATATCTTCAGGGGTGGCTAAACAACTCCTCAGTACATTCTATGTTTTATCTAAAATCAGATTTCTTAACCCAATGAATAATGCGGGTTAAAATCATTGATTTTGTTTGCTTGCTCAGACAGCAAAATTTCCAAAAAAATAACCCCATACTTTTTTTGCGCTAACATGGCGTTGCACTCTTCCGACGTTGCCATCCGGAAGTATTATCTTAGGGTTTGTCACCCGTTTTATATCGCCGGATCACAGATTCTACGATAACAGTTCGCTATTACAAATCCATAAAAGCAGGACTTGTGAGGATACTGATTTAACGGGTCTGCTTTTCATTCAACTCAGAGGGTAGGTATCCATAACACTTCTTGAAAGTAGCTGAAAATTTACTGGGGTTCAGGTATCCCAACATACCTGCAACGTAGGCTATCTTTAACTCAGGGTCTTTTGAAAGCATATCTTTGGCCGCTTCCATTTGTCTGTATTGGAAATACCTAAATAGCGAATGGCCATAAGCACTTTTAAAATCATTTTTGAGTTTTGTTGTGGAGATACCAATGTCATGGGCAAGATTTTCAATACCTGGGAAGCCCTTAAAAATGGCATCCGATAGTTTTTTCTCGGCTTTGAGGATCTTTCTTCTATTGGTATTTGTAAGGACATCATATTTTACATCGGAATCAGATGCGCTCGTTTTTTCAATAAAAGCAGACATTAATTCTAACGTCTGAATTTTTAATTTCAAGAGGTCTTTTACACCGTTTTTCCCTTTGTTCAAAATCGTTTTTAGAATGGGTTCTGATATGTGATTTACCCCATTGAAAAGTTTGGCTAAGTATATGCTTCCGCTATCCGACAACAACCATTTATCCAGTTTTTCACTTGTGAATATGCCATCATTCCCGGCGTTTCTGTCTAACCAGTCCTGAGAAAAATAAATGATGAAAAACAAACTTCTTGAACCAGTGAAATGGCAATTAATGGCTTTGTCTCCAGGTTTGTGTAGCATCCAGCTTTTATCAACATTGACAATATTATTAATCAAGGCAGAAGGAGCAAGCCGCCTTGTCTCATTCATATATAAGCTGAGTGTATAGTATTCTACAGGTAGGGACTTGTCGTAGATGAGGTTATAACTGATGTTCTTCTTACAGGTTATATCAGAGACCAAAATCCAGAGGCCATCTTCTAGTTCTTCATAATGACAATCTCCTTCCAGGAATGGATTTGAAGTTTTTATCAAGTTTTTCTCATGATCTACTTTTACAAAAGGCATCCGACTCACGCTCTCAATCATGGCCTTGGGGGAGTTCGCCAAATAAGGCAAAACATAAAAACCATCTTTGTAAGAGAATAAACTCTGCTTGACTTGTAAGATGAATTTTTGTACGCTTGAGGATAAGTACATAGCCAATTAATAAACATTACTGAATCATAATATTCATGTTTTTGGATGAAAGAGGCAATAATCAGGATAGAAATTCTATTCTCGTACTAAGTAATAGGTGTTACATCTTAGCACTCATCCAGCAACTCCGTCAAAACCGCGCATTCCACATGATAGGTTTTGGGAACATGTCTCCCAGTTAAATTTACATAATTAAGCATTTCAACTTTGACAGGTTTAGAAATTTCACCTATTCATGAAGTGAAGCGATTTTTGGAATGCGTAATACCTTGGTCGAAATCCAAATCGAAAAGGTGCCCATGTGAAATAAAAAGAGCCTCAAGACATTCGTTTGGATAATAACTAATTGATAATCAAAATTTTAAAAATGAGATTTGAGCCCGAACGGGCGCAATGGGCACAGAATTTTAAGTCCTGTTATAAATGAATTCATGTACTGTAAAATACTCATCCAAATGCATCCAGGATCAAAATTTATTATTAGCTAAACTCTCACAGGCTAACAACAAACTCCCGGAATTAGAAACTAATGACAATTAAAATCCATCGACCGGAAGTGTCAAAAATCAGAGTAAGAATGTTTCAAAACACGTCTTGCTCCTGCTGCGTGGGGGGAAGTTGCTTTGCCATTGGCCTCCAATAAAAATACCACTTCCACCAACCTCCCTTGGGCTGGCCAAATAGAATTAAGCAGATCCTCTCTCCAATATTTCTGATGACACCGTCTACTTACCTGTCGACCGGCAATCATTGATTTCTTCTTTAAGAGCCTAGCAGCTAACATGCCCATCTTTCTTGGTTGAAGATTAACTTTCTTCAGGACATAACGTGAGATATATGTAATGCTTTCTGCTGGTTGTGTAAGGGAATAATTGCAGCATGATTACATCTTTGCCTTGAAACAATACTTATTTGTTAAAGATAATTTTAAAAGTCCTTATCGTGATTATACTATTGGTGTGGGCGATAGGCTATTTTTTCTTTTGGGGTGAGCTATATGGCATAACTGTAATGGGATTGATAATTTTAGCCTTGGTCTTGGTTTTCGCTCGCTTTATAGTAGATGACCATTTTTTGTAAAGGAGGGTTTTTGTTATACAGGAACGGCATCAACTAACATGAAATATCTGTAACAATCCTTTTTACAGTGTAATACTCCCTGTTGTCATGACATTTATATTGGCTGGGAAGGTTTTTAATCACATAAGCTATGGCAAAGGAAAAGTCGTTCTAAAAGAGGACATTGATTTATGATAGAAGCAACTTATCTGTCAATCAACTGTGGAAGGTTGGTTTTTGTATGAAAGGCACAATAATCATTATCTTCATCTGACAAGTGCAAGGGCATGATTTCTTCCCAATCCATTTATTGTGGCCTGTGACAAATCCATTTATATCGAAATATTAAAAAATCAAAACGAGGATAAAAAGCGTGTAAGGAATGATGTAGATAAGGTAACCAAGCGTGAAATATTATTGATTGTATCTTCTATCAGAGACTTGTCGGATGAAGACGGTTGGGCTTTTCTTGGTGATGTTGGAAGCCTCTTGCAAAAAAAAGCAGCCAAATTTTGATTCCAGAAACGATGGTTTCGATAAACTTACTCCATTAATTAAGTCTATTGGTGAATTTGAAATAGAGCAAAGGGAAAGTGTGAAAAGTAAACACAAGTTAATCTATGTAAGAAATAGGAACGTCAAAAAATAATTGATATTACGATATAAAAGTAGTTTGACTGTGTGTAAAGCTTTTCTTGTTTTAAACTATTGTGATTCGACTAAAAAAAGAATTGGAGAAAAAGGGGTGAAAAGCTGAAGATGAATAGATTTTACAAACGTTGGAAAAACACCACCTTAACCGATCTTCATTAATCACAAGATTTTTAGCCTGTGAGGACCTAAGGCCGTGGATAAGTGAGTGTTTTCTTACAGACACTAATTAAACGTGAAGTCTCTTCGGTCAATAAGACGTAACTTTAGTAGGATTTAAGTCAAAATCCTATGAATGAATTAGCATCATAAATGTACCGATAAGAATGAGCACAAAGCTATTCATTAAATACATGGTCAGTTTGCGGTGCAAAATGATGGTGAAGGAAGAGTTAGAAAAGTTAGGCCTGAATCATGTTATTGTGGATTTAGGCACCGTGGAAATATTAGAGGATATAACAGAAGAGCAAAGACGCAGGCTTAAAGAAAACCTGATGAAATCAGGACTGGAACTTCTTGACAATAAAAAAAGCATTCTTATTGAGAAAATTAAGAATGTAATTATTGAAATGATCCATTATTCGGATGAACTGCCTAAAGTGAACTACTCTGACTATATCAGTGAAAAGCTGGGCTATGACTATACCTATCTGGCCAATATTTTTTCCGAAGTTAAGGGTATTACCATTCAGCAGTTTATCATCTTGCACAAGATTGAAAGAGTAAAAGAATTGTTGATATACGATGAGCTAAATCTTACTGAGATCTCCTATCGATTACACTACAGTAGCGTGGCACACTTATCAAATCAATTCAAAAAAATCACTGGGCTCACTCCTACATTCTATAAGCAATTGAAGAATAAGCGTAAGCGAAATCTGGAAGATTTATAACCGGCTAATAGCGGACCAATCTGGTCTTAAACCAATAGATCAGCCTTTTAAACCAATTTGCAGGATACCAGCGCTGCAATTTCGTATCGTGCAGATAAACAGGATTATTGGGATGAAATCTACAGACCACAAAATCATCTACGTTCAGCTCAATAGTAGCCAAACCTCCCTTCCTATTTCTGATTACCATGGGCAAACCCATGGAAGCAATGATTTTCTTGTTCATGGCACTTAAACTAATACCACCAAGTTACACTGAAAATAAACGAGGGACACCGAAACATGTGATACATGTAACACTGTCTAAGAAGGGTGTAATACAATGAATGACCGACCTGCACAATTTTGTGTATAAATTAAATTACTATGGCCAATCAAGACATAAACGAAATAAAGAACGTGTTTAAACAAGCTAAATGGAGAAACCTATTCATTTTCGGATTGATCCTGATCGTATTGTTTGCCTTTAAACCATGGGTTCAGGTGGGAGCAGGTCAGCGAGGAGTTGTTCAGAACTTCGGGGCTGTACAGCAGAAAGTGTTGAATGAAGGAATCCACTTCAAAATACCGGTGGCACAAACGGTGATCTTAATGGATGTTAAAATTCAAAAAGCGATGACTGATGCAGCATCCTCTTCCTCTGACTTACAGGATGTGGATCTATCCGTGGCACTTAATTATCACATCATTCCGGATAAGGCAAATTTAGTCTATCAAAGAATTGGAGTACAGTTTAAGGAGCGTATTATTGACCCTGCAATTCAGGAGGTTATGAAAGCAGTTTCAGCCAGGTATACTGCTGAGGAATTGATTACCAAAAGACCAGCGGTTAGCACCGAAATGCAAGAAGCACTTACATCGCGGTTACTGACATCAAACATTTCAGTGGATGCCTTTTCAATTATCTCTTTTAGCTTTTCTCAAACTTTTACTGACGCCATTGAAGCCAAACAGACCGCGGAACAAAATGCGCTAAAGGCAAAAAGGGACCTGGATAGGATAAAAGTAGAAGCCCAACAAACCATTGCCGCAGCAACTGCTGAAGCTGAAGCCCTACGGTTACAGAAAATGAATATTTCACCGGACCTTATTGAGCTAAGAAAGATAGAAGCAAACCTCAAAGCCATAGAAAAATGGAACGGAATCTTACCTCAGGTAACAGGTGCTGGCGCTGTCCCATTTATTGGTGTTGGAGATGCTATTAAAAATAAATGAGAAGAATACCATGGGATTTGAATATATGGTCTGCTATTATCTTGTTCATGGTAATACATATGATCGTAGGTGGCATTCGCGGTATATATAGGTATCAAATGATAAAAAAATATCAGTACGACTACTATGATAACCACCCCTTAAGGCTTATGGGTAGAATAAGGCACAACCTGTTTTATGGCACTTTCACCACCACAACATTTTATATTTCAGCTACCTTGACTGCTATGACAGTCTTTGCATTGTTGGCTTTCACGCAGTCTTAAAAACAGGTAATAGTGTGATATATGTAACGATGCCTCAACACGGTATAACGGAGTAGGGTCGTAGTAGACTTATTTTTGCTGAACAATAAATTGATTAATCCATCTGCATAACCGGCACTCAGACTCACCGATTAGACATCACGATTTCTGCCAGCTAAGAACCAGCGGATAAGGATCGAATAATACCCAAAGACAAAAAGAAAATGATAAAACCAACTGCCATTGTATATAGTGAAAACGAATTTGGAAAATTGGACGGTAAGGTGGCTAACGGGCTGGTCCGGCGATCAGACAAATATGAGATTGTTGGTGTAATTGACAGCACACTGGCTGGAAGTGATGCAGGCGAGTACCTTGACGGGATCAAAAACGGAATACCTGTATTCCGTGATATTTACGAAGCTATACATAAGCTGGCAACAATTCCGGGGTACTTCATCTATGGCATTGCACCATTAAAACCCCAGCTTAGCGCAAAGGAAAAGCAAGTCATTTATACGGCCATCAAGATGAGGATGAACGTAGTGAACGGTCTTCCTGAATTTTTGACAGAGGACAGGAAATGCATGGAAATGGCTTTAGCGTATGGCATTTCCATTTTAGATGTTCGCAAGCCACCAGCGAAAAAAGATCTTCATACCTATACAGGACAGATTAGGGACATTAAAACTCCAATCATTACAGTATCAGGTACCGATTGCGCTGTAGGCAAAAGAACCACTGCACTATGCCTGGTAGAAGCGCTTAGAAGAGAGGGGCTGAATGCAGTCTTTATCACAACGGGTCAAACAGGTTTGCTTCAGGGGTCCAAATATGGCATCGCTATAGATGTTTTGACTTCCGGCTTTGCAACAGGAGAAGTAGAAAATGCCATTCTGCAGGCACAAAAGGAAAGTCCGGACATCATAGTGGTTGAAGGGCAGGGGGCCTTGAGCCATCAGGCATTTACATCATCCAGCGCTATTATGAGAGGTGCCATGCCCAAGGCTATTATTCTTCAACATCCGCCCATGCGCACGCATCGCTGCGATTTCCCGAAAATACCTATGCCAACGCTGGAAAGTGAAATTGAATTGATAGAAGTCTTTTCCAGATCACCTGTTATAGCCCTTACACTTAACCACGAAAACATGACCGAAGACGAGGTAGAAAAGACTATACTTGGTTATGAGCAGAAGTTTGGACTTCCCACGACGGACGTCTTGAAAAAGGGATGTACCAAACTTATTGAAAAACTCTACGAAGTATTTCCTGAGTTGGTCAAACTTGAGACAGTATAATGTCAACGCCAAGATTAGAAATTAATCTTAAAAAAATCTCACATAACCTTAAAACACTTATTGCATTTTATGGAGCAAAAGATATATCTATTTCCGCTGTTACAAAAGTGGTTTGTGGAAATGTAGCCATTGCTCAGCTCCTTGTGGAAGGAGGAATAACCATCCTTGCTGACTCTAGAATCGACAACCTGAAAAAGATGTCTGCTGCAGGTCTACGGTGTCAGTTTCTGCTGTTAGGGCCACCAATGCTCAGTGAGACGGAGATGATTGTAAAACACGCAGATATCAGCCTGAATTCTGAGATCTTAGTCATTCGTAAACTTTCGGAATCTGCATTGGAGCAGGGGTCGATCCACAAGATAATCCTTATGGTAGAATATGGTGATCTAAGAGAAGGTATTATGCCCGATGATTTGGAAAATATCACAGATCAGGTACTCCAACTGAAGGGGATAGAGTTAATAGGGATTGGGACCAACCTGGCATGCTTTGGTGGTGTCCATCCTGATCAGGAGAAAATGGGACTATTGTCTGATTTGGCAACTGGGATTGAGAAAAAATTCAATGTCCACCTTCAATTGATCTCAGGAGGAAACTCTGCAAATTATCGATGGTTAACGAATATAAATGATAGCGGAAGGGTCAACAACCTTAGAATTGGAGAATCCATCTTTCTTGGATGTGAAACCCTGAAAAGGGAACGAATTCCCGGCCTGTTCACAGATGCATTTACCCTTGTTTCTGAAGTGACCGAGTTAAAATCCAAACCCTCCATGCCTTACGGTGAAATGGGGCAAAATGCGTTTGGTGAGATAACGGAGTTTGATGACAATGGTGTAGGTGCGAGAGCGATTCTTGGTATGGGCCGGCAAGATGTACTTTGTTCAGGATTGAGTCCTGAAATGAAAATAACCATTCTGGGAGGCAGCAGCGATCACATGATCATCAACCCTCGGCAGAGCGGCCTCAAAGTAGGTAGTGAGGTTAGGTTTAACCTTAATTATGCTGCATTGTTGTCAGCCATGACCTCTCCCTATGTAACTAAAGTAAATACCTGATAATAATGAATGCCCACGCATATACGCGGTCAGTAGAATTAAAAGATGTTTTACATAAACAATTGGAACCAGACTATCCGGTTATAGACAATGACTCGCCTTTAAGGAGTCTGAAGGATACTGGTTTTAAGTTAATTTATGAGCCGTCCATTATGAAAGACTATCAATATCTCATAAGGGAAGAAATAGTTGAAAAAATCGAGCGGATAAGTGAGAGGCTTAATGAGCAGGGTAAAACATTGGTCATACGCTCTGCCTGGCGTTCATTCAAGCATCAACGTTTGCTTTGGGAGCAAAACCTGAGCGCCATTCAAAAGAAATTTCCCAATAAATCAATAAACGAATTGAGTGAGATAGTATCTTATTTTATTGCACCATACAACAAATCAACGCACACTACCGGTGGGGCAATCGATGCTTTAATCATGGATAACAAAACACAGCGAATATTAGATTTTGGCACCAATAAAGGATTGAAAATTGAGCTAAATAAAAAGTGTTATCCTCACCATCCGGAAATTAGCAAAGAAGCCAAAGATAACAGAGCGTTGTTAATGGGCCTTTTTGAGCAAGAAGACTTCGTTTGTGATCTTAAGGAATACTGGCACTTTGACTATGGAAATGTTGGCTGGGCTATTGAAAAAGGAAAAGATCACGCTTTTTATGGCATTATTGAGGCTAATCAGTAATTGACAGAACCCACTCCATCGACCAAAAGCTTTAGAGTATTCCCCGGAACAGGGAAAAAATGTACTTCAGACTATATTGTTCAGAGATAAAAAACATGTGATACATGTAACATGCTGTACGCCCAGTGTAACACTTTCAGAAAGTGGTATCCTCACCTTTACTTTGTTGTAAAAATTCATTTGCAATGTTAAATATAAGGTTATGGAACACTCTAAAGATCAAAAGAGAATTACTGAAGAATTCAAAATGAGGGGTGATTGGAAAGACCAATCAAAACAATTGAAAAATAGATATATTCAACTTACGGACGAGGATTTAAAGTTTGAAGAAGGTAAAGAATACGAACTTCTTAAAAGAATTCAAACCCGACTAAATAAGAACAGGGTGGATGCAATAGGTGTAATTAGAAGTGTTCAGCCGGAAAAGATCTAATGATTGGTTTGAATGCTGAATGAGAGGAGGGGAGTAATCCCCTTTTTACAGTAGAATACATTAACCCAATAGCCACTGGCACATAGAAATCATAATAAGCCGCAAGCATGAAAACCTGATCTGGCATGGAAAATTTTAGATTGTACCATATTCAGGCGACCGTTCAAATAGACCCCATCCTTTCCATTTTAGTTGTACTTTCTGTAGGGATTATTCTAATCAGTTTTGTTTTCCGGTTATTGAAGCAGCCCTATGTTATAGCCTATATCCTGGCAGGTGTATTTATGGGCCCTCATGGGCTGAAGCTTGTTACAGATGAATTGCTCATTTCCAATCTTGGTTCATTTGGACTTGTGCTATTACTTTTTTTCATTGGTATGGAAATATCCCTTCCCAAGATTATTGCCAATTGGCGTGTTCCGGTTTTGGGCACATTCATTCAGGTAGTTTTGAGTGTGGGTGCCGTCTGGACTGTTGGCCTTATCTTCCACTGGCAGTTAAACCACATTATAGTGCTTGGGCTTGTGATAAGCCTGAGTAGCTCTGCCATTGTTATCAATTTTCTGCAAGATAAAGGACTAATAGCCTCTAGCATAGGTCAAAACATCATTGGGATTTTACTGGTACAAGATGTACTGGTTGTACCTATGTTGATATTGCTCAGCTATTTATCAGGAGCCACACTTTCTACCCTGGAGATAACGAAACAGATTATTGGGGGATTCTTGATTCTTGGTATTACGCTTTGGGTCTTAAAGAAAAAGGAAATACACCTTCCATTCGGCAAACAGATCAGAAAAGATCACGAGATACAGGTATTTATAGCATTTGCCTTCTGTTTTGGTTTTTCCTTGCTCACAGCCTTTTTTGGATTGTCTTCTGCCTTAGGAGCCTTTGTTGCAGGAATGATCGTATCTAAGGCCAGGGAGACTACCTGGGTACATAATAGTCTTCACGCGTTTCGGATCGTTTTTGTGGCGTTGTTTTTTGTTTCAGTGGGTATGTTGATTAACCTTAGTTTTTTGATGGATAATCTGGGGGTTATCTCCGTTATGGTTTTGCTGGCTTTTCTCACCAATAATTTCATCAATGCCATGATCGTACGCTTTTTGGGAGAAAGCTGGACAGACAGCTTATATACCGGTGCTATCCTGGCACAGATCGGAGAGTTTAGTTTTATCCTTGGAGCAACTGCCTACTTAGCAGGGCTTATTTCCGAGCATACCTATCAGTTAGTTATTTCTACCATTTCGGTTACACTCATCATCAGTCCGTTTTGGATTTTTATTGTCAGTAAGCTAACTCCTAAAATAAAGCGGAAGGATAATTTATAACCTAAAAGGCTAGACCTACCTCAGTTTGACCTGAGATTTATGTAACGATCTAAAAGTGTTTTGTAACGATTAAAGTAGAATGGCTGCGCAACTTTACAAAAAGAAAAAGGAATTAATATGTACACGATAAGAAAACAAATTACAATACTTGCCTCCATTTCAATGATGATTATTTTGGGAACAAGTTGTGCAAGAAGTCCGTCAGAAAAGTTAGAAGAATCCCAGACTGAATTAGCTGAAGCCAGTGAAGATTTAGTCAAAGCCAGGGAAGATTATTTGGTGGACATGAAAGCCTACAAAATAGAAATTGGCGAAAAAATTGCAACAAATGAAGAGAGGCTCAAAAAATTCAGAGGGGTAAGGGCTGATTACGAGCAAAAGATCAACGCGCTGGAAACGAAAAATTCGGCGATGAAAACTAAACTGGATGAAAATAAAGTAGAAGGAAAAGCACAATGGGATTCGTTCAAAGCAGAATTTAATCAGGACATGGACGAACTTGAAACCGCGCTTAAGGACCTTACTATTAAAAATAGCAAGGAGTAAGGGCTGCAACTACCGCGTACAATTTATTACTAATGGACAGGCTCAAAAGCCTGTCTTTTATTTATAACCTCTGTTTGCCAGAAAAACAGAAAAAGAAACCATCTGCGAGCCTGCCTGGAAAGCCTAGCCAGATAGGCTTTTTGAAGAGTTTTGGCAGTAGAAAAAGCGCGGCATTCCCCAATTCGAGGAGATTGCCTCGGCTTGCTTAAACCTCGCAAATCATACTTCTGTTTTTTTGATTAACTGAGGTTAAACCGAATTCAAGGTTATAGATGGATACACTGATGACACCAGCTATAGCAGTCAAAATAAAAATCTCAACGTGTGATATGTGTAAGGGATGAGTGCCAGGATGTAATGGTTTACGCATCCTACTGACTCAACTTTGACTACAATAAAATAAAAAGCAATTATGAAAACCATACACAATAAATGGATAGGAATAGCTCTTGTTATAGTAACATTCCTGGGGCCAAATCTATATGGTCAGGGGGTTCGGGCATCTTTATTTGATGAGGCGGATAAGTCCATGTTATTGGCAAAAAGTGCCCAGGCGGAGGTGCTCTCTCCCAGGACTTTTAACAAAGCTATGGATGAGTATAACGCTGCCAAAAAGGAATATGATGCGGGCGAAGAACTCTCCGAGATCCGGGAAAAAATCGCTAATGCTACTGACAAATTCCAGGAAGCAACTGAAAATACTAAAGTGAGTGCAGTGATGTTTTCCAGTGTATTGTCTGCCCGAAAAGATGCTATAAATGCGGAAGCTCACCTCTTTGTAAAAGAGATGTGGGTAAATGCGGAAGAGGAAATGAAGGAAGCCGCGGAAGAACTGGAGAAAGGTGATGCTGATGATGCCAAAGAAAAAGCAAATGAAGCTACGGCTTTGTATAGAAAAGCAGAGCTAGAATCTATAAAAGCCAACTATTTGACCAATGCAAAAAAACTTTTACAAAAAGCTGATGACAGCAAAGTCGACAAAGTTTCCCCTAAAACGATAGCGGAAGCAAAAGGTCTCGTAAAAGGAGCTGAAAAAGAACTGTTGGAAAACAGGTACGATACTGATGATGCCAGACATCTGGCCAAAGAAGCAGAATACAAGGCACTCCTTGCGATGCACATAGCAAAAGAAGAAAAATCGCTGGATGAGAGGGATTTTGAAACAGAGGATTACCTACTTATGAATTACCAAACCCTCACCAAAATAGGTGAAACGCTTGACATGAACCTTAAATTTGACCAGGGAACCGATAGGCCTGTTTCAGAGATCACCGCGAGGATTGAAAATGATCAGCTTCGCATAGCCAACCTGGAATCCTCCGTTTATAACGAACAGATCACAAACGGAAACCTTAAGGCCTTGCTGGGTGAGCAACAAAAGATCATCCAGACCATGGAAGGCAAGTTATCTGATGAAGCTTTAAAAGGACAAAAAAGACAGCAGGCCCTGCAAAGCCGGATTGATAGGATGGCAGAAGTAAGCTCAAAATTTGAAGAAGTTCAGCAAATATTTGACCAGGAAGAGGCGCTAGTATTTCGTCAAAAAAATGATGTTATAATCAGGATGGTAGGTGTCAATTTTGATGTAGGCAAATCCCAAATCAAACAGGAAGACTATGCTTTATTGACCAAAGTACAAGAAGCTATGAATCTGTTCAAAGATGCCTCTATTTCGATCGAAGGCCACACCGATTCTCAAGGAGGTGATGAAGCTAACCTGAAATTATCTAAAGAGCGCGCTGACGCTGTACTTACGTATTTAAATGCCAATACTACTATGGATAAGGCCAGGTTTAGCACGTCAGGTTTCGGGGAAAGTAAACCCATTGCCAATAATGAAACCGCTGCCGGCAGAAAGTTGAATCGTCATATTGATGTAGTAATTAAGCCTAAGCTGCCAGAACTTTTGACGCGTTTGCCTGCCACTAATTCAGGTGAATAATTCCTACCACAGGTAAAATAGGTCAAGATAAATAATATAAATACGAGCAGTTTACTAAATAAAAAATCATGTCAAAGGAAAAAGAGGGTAAAGCCAAATCAGGTAAAACAGCGCCTAGTAAAACACTTAAGGAGAAGCGGGCAGCCAAGGCCGCAAAACGTAAAGGAAAGAGAAGCGAGGACTAGAAGTAGATCATAAATTAAGTGGGAATTTTAGAACAAGAAAAGGGAAAAAGATTCATAATTGTAGAGATCATTGAGTATGTCCCTAATTCAGTGGTGATCAAAACGATCATTAAAAAAACTACTGGAAATGTGACGGTATCATCCTTTGATTCAGGTGAAGCCTTGACTGAAAAAGCTTCTCCTTTCGACAACTTTATAGAAGTGATCGATGGAAAGGCTGAGGTTGTCATCGATGGTGAGTCTCACCTGCTGGATAAAGGACAATCAATTATCATCCCGGCTCACTCCCGAAATATCCTTAAGGCCAATGTAAGGTTCAAAATGATCTCAACAGTAATCAAGAGTGGGTATGAAGAGGTCACAGTTTGAATCAGCTGTAATCTTACAAGAGAAATGGAAAAGATATTAAGGATTGGGTCGTTTTAAACCGAGACCGGTAATACCATGGGTGTGTCACTCAAACATAGGTATACCTAATTTTTTGATGAAGAAGAAAAAACGGAACCTGGTAAATGGAAAATGCGGCATTTAATAGATGGTGTAGCTACATAATCAGTTGATGTTAGGGCAGGTATTGAATAAATATCTGTCCGCCTTTTTAACAAGTGAGATACATGTAACATTCTCAGCCGAATCTGTAACGCAAGTTATTTAAAAAAGCAGGATCTTGATTGGGAATTAAGCCATAAATAGAGCCAAGTATGAGCAAACAATTTGTGCAAAATAAATACAACGCTGGCGATATCACCTACGCAAAAGCCAATCCCACCCTGAAGCTGGTCATCCGGCGGTACATAGATCAGGTTTATTACTGCAAGGTGCAGGATGATCCGGAAAGAAAAGAATTGGTATACTTTGAAAGAGAGCTGGTAGATAACCCGCTGCTAGAGGCAAAAAACAAAAAAAACCGTAATTGAAACAACTCACAATGGGTTACATAATGTCCGTGGGACAACCAAACAGTTTTCATTTTATGAACCTGCCTGAACCGAAGCTTCGTCAGGCACGGTAGCAAGCAAACGGTTAGTTCATTTTTCGAACACAAATACAGATTGTATGCATACGTCATGTGTTTTCTTGTAGGTATTACATAATCTTCCAATCCCCCAAATATGTGTGATATGTATAAGCCCTTAAGGATGGTTATGTAACACTCTATGATCACAATAGCCTCAACTTTGCAATAAGATGAAAGACAAACAAAAATGACTACTATTTCGAAAACGAGCCATACCATTTTCCATTTCATAGACAGAGTGAATACCAGGTCAAAACATTTAGGGAACCAGCTTCTGAACTATTTAGCTACTGAACCTCATGTGCCTAAAAACATTGCAAGCAGTTCACAGGATGATCTGTTTACTGAAAAAATAAAAGACGTGGATTCAGAAAAGCATATAGTTCAAAGAACAAAAATTAAGTTTGAAACAAGACGCCATTGGCAACCTATGAAATGGAAATAACAAGAAGTGGGAGAGAACAAAAAGTGATGCTTAAACATAGGTTTTCCAATTTATGCGATATGGATTTCGAGTTTAAAGAAGGGAAAAGAGAAAGCATGCTGGACAGGCTTTCTCTTAAACTCAGGATAAGCAGGAAAGAATTAAAATTGCTCTTTGCCGAACTACAGACCTATTGAACTTGCCTATACATAGTCGGGAAGATCTGGCGAGCAACGTGCAAAAGATTACACTATGAAAGACTTAAAATTTATAAAAACAGATCAGCTTGAATTTGCAAAGGTCTTGCGAATAAGAGTGGATGATTATTTCAAAAAAAACAATAAAAATAAATATGGTAACAGCCTGATGGTGATAAAAACCATTGTCATGCTGTCCATGTTCTTTGGCCCTCTTATTATTATCAGCACAGGAATAATTACTAACCCTCTGTTACTATTTGCTTTGTACATAACCAGCGGATTGGGTATGGCTGGAGTGGGCATGGGAGTCATGCATGACGCTATTCACGGTTCCTATTCGAAAAACCGTACTATCAATAAATACATGAGCTACACCATGAATCTTATTGGAGCTAATGCCAATGTTTGGAGGATACAGCATAATGTGCTCCACCATACCTATACCAATATTGACAAAGGGGACGATGACATTAATGCACCAATCTTTTTGCGCTTTTCTCCTAATGCCAGGCGATATTGGATCCATCGTTTTCAGTACATCTACATTTGGCTATTTTACGGACTTTCTACCCTATCATGGATTACTATGAAGGATTTTGTGAGGGCTAATCGCTACCGGAAAATGGGGTTCTTTAATAAGGGTGGTGAATTCAAAAAAGAACTTTTGAAAATTGCCGGTTGGAAGATACTTTATTATTCCTATGCATTGGCCTTACCATTAATTATGGTGCCGTTACCGGCCTGGATTATTATTCTGGCCTTTTTAAGCATGCATTTTGTAACCGGGATCTGTATAAGCATCGTTTTTCAAACCGCTCACATATTGCCAGATACGGCATTTCCCCAACCGGATAAAAATGGCCTTATCGCCAACGATTGGGCGGCCCATCAGCTGGCTACTACAAGTAACTACGCTCCCCGGAGCAGTCTTTTTTCCTGGCTTATTGGGGGTCTTAATTTTCAGGTTGAGCACCATTTGCTACCGAATATTTGCCACGTTCATTATAAAGCCTTGTCAGAAATAGTGGCAAAAACAGCTAAAGAATTCGACTTGCCATATACTGTCAAGAAAACCTTTGTTTCAGCTCTTTGGTGCCACATGAAGATGCTCCGTCAATTAGGACGGGGTTAGGGTTTATCCCGGAAGAGAGCCGTAATAGGCATTAAAGATCGAAGAATTACATTTAACGAACGGGTCTGGTATTTGGCATACCAGAAATATCCACTTGTTCTTATTTTATCTTGCAGGTGACAGAGTGCCAGATGCACTTCGTATGCAATGGAATCAGATCAGTGATAACCGCCTGGTATATAAAATGAGGAAAAACAATAAATTGGACTCTTTAAAGCTACCTTCTAAGGTGATCGAAATACTAAATCATTATTCAAAAGACAAAAGAGCAAAAGATGATTTTATATTCCCGAACTGAAAAAAGCTAAAATTGATGATGAAAAAGATGTCCACGCAAAAATCCGGATAGCAAATAAGAAGTTCAATTATTATTTAAAACAAATAGCCCGCCTTGCTAAAATTGATAAGAAGGGGACGATGCACATTTCCAGACAGCGCTTCGGTAATATTGCTGGAGATAAGGTATCTCCACAAATGCTGCAAAAGCTTTACCGATACAAGAGCCTAACCACAACAATAGGCCATCAAGATAATTTTGTCCATAAGCACACTGATGAAGCATTAAACGCAATGATCAATTTCTAATTTGTTAAAACTTTACCTCCAAAGCTCGATCGCTCAGCTGATCAAATGAGACAAAACGTTGAACACCTACTTCCAAGCCTGGCACTTAAAAAAATATGTTCAGAGATAACAGATAGGTACCATATTCATGTTTCATCAACTACCTATCATTGAATCTTTGGTATTTCGCCTTCACTTTATGTAAATTGAGTTGTACACTAAAGTCTACTTGAATGAAATTAGAAACAATTGTCCCAAACTTGATGGTTGAGGATGTTCGACAAACTATTAATTACTATCATGGAGTTTTGGGATTTGACACTGTAAGTGTTTTACCTGAGTCTGGTGACGAATTAGATTGGGCACGAGTAAAAAAGGGTAATGTTGAAATCATGTTCCAAAGTGAGGATAGCCTGAAAAAAGATATTCCAGAATTACGAGATGAAGAACCTGGTGGTGGACTTACACTATTTATTAAAATGACGGGTGTTAATGAGTATTATGACTACTTGTATACCTCTTCTGATGTGGTAGACCACATTAAAGACACCCATTATGGAATGAGGGAATTTACTATTCGGGATGTAAATGGTTACTACCTGACGTTTGCTGAGGAGATTAGTTAGAGTCTGTCTATAAAGTGAGTTTTTTGCGCATTCCTAAGGTCAAAATTTGAGAGTATGTTGCTGGCTGAGCCAATTTGTTGGGTGCCGTTTGCTAAAGCTTTTACTGATATTTCAAAAGTGCCATTCAACATTGATT
>NZ_VKDC01000062.1 GCF_007097395.1 Fulvivirga sp. M361 | reverse complement strand
TTGGCTTGAACAGCTTCTCACTGAACGAGTTTTATGCCACTGAAGCAGCCCTAACAGTGGCCATGATGGCTTACAATCTAATGGCTATTTTCAGGCTCTTTATTCTTAAATCAGAAGTACAGCACACATTATCTACGATACGCTTCAAAACTTTTGCCATCGGAGCGTATTTCCAGAAAGTAAAAGGAAAAACCGTCCTCAAAATCGCACTAGCCAAACAACGAAGAAAATGGTTCAATGGACTTTGGAATACCTCAAATCAAGTCCAAACACCTCTGATATTTCCTATTGCGTAATTTGGGATAAATCATTAATTGTGAACGCGGTAAAATGGGCCTCAAGTGAAGAAGCAGCTCAATGGATAAGCGAGAGTAACGAAGGATTATAGGTCAGATGGCTTGTTCTATCCAATGCCTGTACCTTTAGAATGAGCACTTCTGCCAGTATGACCAAGTCCTTAATATTCATTCCCGATATCTCCGGCTTCACAAAATAGGTGCGAAGTACAAAAATGGAAGACAGCCGGCAGGTCATCGGGAACTTGCTGGAAGTCTTGATTGAGGCGAACATTCTGAACATGCAATCAGCTGAAAAAGAGGGTGACGCCATCTTTTTCTACATTGAAAACGGAATCCCTACCCTTCAGGAGCTCTTAAAAATTGTTGTACATAGTGCAGAGATGGATTTCATCTTTGAATGACATAGTCAGTCTGTTCATCGGAGCATATAGCAGATATCAATGTAAAGTAAGTACTATCACCATGCCTTTTTACCTATCCCGGGTTTGCCTAACATAAAGAGGTTTTGCGTCTTTTATCTTTCGGCCAGATAAAACGGAGGTGACTAGCAGAATATTCATTGACTGCCAGTCCGTCCGAGTCAAATGAATCACCTGGTCATACAAGGGAGTTCACTGTATGATAGATAGTTACACTTTCAACTCCCAGCCTTTTTCATATTGCCGCTCCCATTGGCCCATGGCTTCCTTATTATCTATTACTTTGCCGGTCGAAGTATCGATGTCCAGGCTTTGCTGTAAGTCCTGAGAGATATTTCCCAGATGACAGATCATAGTGGAAATGCTGGCATCTTTGATTTCGGACCTTAACGCTTCTCCTTCACGGATGCCATTTACAAAGTTTTGTATATGACTCACTGTCAAACCATCGAATCCTGTTGTGTCTTTGGTATCATTGGATGTACCCGGATCTTTTTCCAACTCATGCTTAATGACGTTATTTTGCATGTCATACAGGATATAGTTTTCCCGATCGAGTAATATCGTCCCTTTCGTACCGTGGATAGTGCAGCCTCTTCCCTTGCCATAATGCGGAAGCCCATTACAACTACGCCCTTCCCAGGTAATGGCTTTATCTCCGTCAAATTCGAAAGTAGCGAGCTGTGTGTCATAAAACTGCCAATCGTCATCTTTAAAATGGTATCGGCCACCTGATGAAACCACACGCTTAGGCAAATGAACTCCCAGCGCCCACCTGCAGATATCTATTTCATGCGTCCCATTATTATGGATCTCACCTGTACCCCAGGTCTTAAACCAATGCCAGTTATACGGGTGCAGATTATCTCTGAAGTCTTCTCGCGGAGCCGGGCCTTGCCAAAGGTCCCAATCCAGATGCCCGGGGACCGCTACTTTCTTACCCCTGCCTATGGAACCCCTGGTGTTTGAATACCAGGCTTTTCCAAAATAGACCTCCCCGATAATCCCTTCTGATATTTCTTTTACGGCTTGAGCAGATGTCACGGCAGATCTTTGCTGGTTGCCCATTTGGCAAAGCAATCCGTATTTCTTTTGCGCCTCTACCAGCAATTCATTTTCCCTGGGATTATGACTACAGGGTTTCTCTACATAAACATGTTTACCAGCCTGCATGGCCATAATAGCCATAGGTGCATGCCAATGCTCGGGCGTAGCAATGAATACAGCATCAATGTCCTTATTTTCCAATAGCTTTCTGAAATCTTTCTCTTTTTTGACTTTGTAGCCCAGCATTTTTCGAGCTGATTCAGCACGTGCGTTCAGGATCTTTTCATCCACGTCACACACATGAGTAACCTTAATATTTTGACCCGACTGTATGGATTGAATATGTGCCTGAGCCCTTCCATTCATGCCTATAATGGCTGCATTGACCGTTTCATTAGGAGAAAAAGAGAACGCCCTTGCCCCTGTGGGAAGGTATACCATGGATCCAATACCGGCAGCCGCGGTTAGTTTGACGAAATTTCTTCGATCTATCTGAGACATGATTAGTTGGTTTTGATTTTAATGTTCCGAAAAGATACAGTATTTCCATGATCCTGCAGCAATAATTGGCCTTCTGGTAGTTCTCCAAATCCATCCCATGTATTATACTTACTTTCAGCTACCAACTGCCTGTATTCCGGACTTTTCCGTTCATATTCCAGGGTTTTTCGACCGTTAAGCCAATGCTCAACATGCAGACTATCGGAAACGATCATCGCATGATTCCACTCGCCCATGGCCCTGGGAAATTTGTTTTCCGATTTGATCAGATCATACAATGAGGCAAGTGTCCGGCTCCCTTCATGATTACCTAGTTTAGCATCGGGATGAAGCTCATCGTCCAATATTTGATACTCCAGGCCTATCGCTGATCCCTCTCCCTTATTAAGATCGGTATCCACATAATATTTGATCCCACTATTGGCCCCGGGGGTAATTTTGAAATCTACTTTTAATACAAAGTCACTATACCTGGAAGTAGTCACAATATCTCCGGCAGATTTAGACTCTCCTCCACCAGATTCATAGATGGTCAGCACCCCGTCTTCTATTCTCCAACCTTGCTCAGGGCCTGGTGATGCGGGGAACTCATCTATTTTAGCACCTTTCCATCCATCAGTTGTCTCTCCGTCCCAAAGCATTTTCCATCCCCATTTTTCCTCACTAAAAGTAAGTTGGTTAAAATTATTATGTACGGGTAAGGGAGTCGATTGTGTATATTTTCCAGGGTTTTCGGTGATCACCCGGACATCTCTCCAGCGTATTTCTATGTTAGCATCTTTATCCTCCTTAATAGAATGTACCTGGAGTGCAATGAACCCACTTTGTGTTTCATCATCTACCAGGTGGACCATTGGAACTCCATTGAGCCAGGTTTTGATGGTATCGCCAATAGCTTCAACCCTGAACTTATTCCACTCATTATGCTTATAGCTTCCTTTGGCATCAGGATTAAGGTCTATCGGATACAGCCACCCTCTTCGCGCCTCATCATAAATGCCCCCAGACCAGTCACGCTCGGAAGGATCAATCTCACATTGATAACCATGCACACGACCATTTTGCATTTCGGCTACACTGTTGCTTCGAAACTGCACTCCCGAGTTTACAGGAGCTTCAAGCTTTACCTCATATTCCAGTATGAAATCCGAAAAAACCTCTTTTGTGCACAAAAAAGTATTCGGCGTACCTGCCAAAGTTGTACCCACCACCTGACCACCTTCTACCCTATAAGTAGCATCACCTCCCTTTTTTTCCCATCCCTCTAAAGATTCTCCTACAATGAGGGTACGCCATGGCGCCACATCTTTTTCAGGTGTACAGGAAAGCAAAAGTACAGCTACATTCATAAGCATCAGTAAACTCAGTATTTTTTTCATTTCAGGTGTTTTTGTTTTAATAATTTGCAATTCATCCAGATGTTTCACAAGCCTCTCCAACACACAACATATTGACATACAGCGGCTTATTTCATTTTCACTTTTTTAGGCTTAATTCCCCATAGATAAGACTCCTTCAAGTACCGGATACCCTGACTGCATTATCATCAAAATTTACTTTCCCCATCGGGCCCGATCATTATCAAGGTGTCCATGGCAAAAAAATGATTGTGTTTTACCTTTTTATCAAACATTTCGCACCGTTCATACACCGGAATACTATATTTCGACTAAATCACACCTGACAAAGGATACGGCAGTGATTTATTCAATGGTAAAGAAACTATGGAGTGGAAAAGACAGTCTGCTTCAGTTGACCCTTCTTCCATCGACTCAGTAGCCAGAAGCTATACCAAAAAGCTTGTGACCCATACGTTGAATAATATTCAAACCTTTTAAAAAGAAAGGAAAGATTATCTTTAATGCTCGAGAAGCGATTGTGATAGCATACCTGATACGGTTATTAGGTAAGTATTTAAACAAAAAATTCGGTTTCTCCGGGAGTATAATAACATGCTGAAAAACATTTATCCACACATACTTGCCTTGGTTATATTACTGGGATCTATTCATTTTGGAAGGGCTCAATCCCAAAACGTTGAGCATCGTGTCTATTTACTGGGCAATACAGCGGACCTGTCAGAGAATTCAACATTCATTGAGCAATTCAAAGAGCTTTTACCTCGAAAAGGACCTTTCACCGTTGTTTTAAGCGGCGATTTGATAAATACAGATAACCTACCTTCAGAACAGGATATTACTCCGGTAAATAAATTACTCAAGGCTTTATCCGGTTTCGAGCAGGGAAGAACTGTCATTATACCCGGAGACCGTGACTGGGCAAATTCAGGTAAAAACGGACTTAAAAGTGTTAAGGCGCTGGAAAAAGCTGTCGCTAAAATGGGTATTCAAAACGTGGTTTGGGCTGTTTCAAAAGGATGTCCCGGACCCAAAAGCATAGAATTGTCTAATAACCTTGTATTAGTCACTATAGATACACAATGGTGGAACCACCCCTTCTATAAACCACAACCGGCAGACGCAGATTGTAAGATTGTAACCAGAACAGATTTCCTGAACGAACTGAGGGAGGAACTTGAAGATGCCAACGGGAAAAACTTGTTGGTTGCCGGCCATCATCCTTTATTATCTGTGGGCGAATATGGAGGACAGTTGCCAGCTAGGGTGCATCTGTCACCCCCTATCTATGGAAGTTTCAGAGCGGCCTATCATCAAAATGTAGGCACCAAACTGGATATAGTCAACAAGCGTTTCGATCCTATCCGGCACAAAATAGAGACCATGGTACTCGATAAAAGCTCCACCATCTATGCGTCAGGACATGACTATGACCTACAGGTACTTCAGGGGTACAGCAGCTTTTTTATCAACAGCGGTTCAGTAGCTGAGGCCAGGTTTGTTGGAAAAGACAAAACAAAAGTACGATTTGCCACAGCCTCTAAAGGGTTAATTGAGCTTGTATATTATGAAGATGGAAAGGTGGATTATGTAGCCCATCAAAGCTCAGAAAACACTGTTTTTAGTATATTGAAACAAGAAACACTTTTATTCTCCCCCTGCGATCAATCATCTGACAACAAACTTTTTAACACCTCTTTCATACCTTGTAAAACATTGGAAGAAAACCAGCGTACAAGTAATGCATCTTCCGGGATAGGTGAAATAAGCGGGGGTAATTATCCTGCCAAAGGCATGAAAAAATTTCTTTTCGGCAGTCGCTATCGCCCGAGCTGGAACCAACCTGTCCGGGTACCTTACCTGGACCTGGCTACAGAAAAACAGGGGTTAAAAGTTTATGAAAAGGGGGGTGGCCGGCAAACTACATCTCTAAAAATGAAAGGTGGAGACGGAAGAGAATATGCCTTTCGCTCAGTAGACAAAGACCCGACTTCCGTTCTTGGAAGGAAATTCAGAGGTACGATAGTGTCTGAAACGTTTAAAGATGTAACCTCCATGCAACATCCTTACGGAGCCATGGTTATCAGCACCATGCTGGATAAAACGGATATTTTACATGCCTCCCCGGAATTATTCATTTTGCCGGATGACCCCAAACTGGGCCCTTTTAGAAAAAAATATGCCAACCTACTGGGGATGCTAGAGGAAAAACCTATCAACATCAAGAAGACAAAGGTGCCATTTGCAGAAGCAGAGGAGGTGCTGCAGACCTACAAAATGTTCAGGAAGCTGTATAAAGATAATGACAATATCATTGATAAACGGGAGTACTCACAGGCACGTATGTTCGATATACTCGTTGGTGACTGGGGAAGGCACGAAGATAACTGGAAGTGGGCAGGGTACAGCAATGATGAAGGTGGTATGACGTACCGGCCTATACCTCGTGACCGTGATCACGTTTTCTCCCGGTGGGATGGCTTCCTTACCTGGCTGGCCGATAGAAAATGGGCCAAAGCCAGTGGTGAAAATTTCGACTATACGATTAAAGACATCAGAAGTTTAACATGGCAATCCAGGCACTTTGACCGGTTCCTGCTCAGCGAACTCTCCAAACAAGATTGGGAGGCCGCCGCAGCTTATATCCAATCCAAAATAACCGATGATGTCATCGAAGAGGCGATAAAAAAAATGCCGGAAGAAATTTACCCGCTGTCTGGCCAGGAAATTGAAGGGAAGCTCAAACAGCGATTAAAAGACCTTAAAAAGTATGCTACTGAGTATTATCGTATGCTTTCAAAAGAAGTGGATGTGGTAGGTTCCAACAAAAAAGAACATTTTGAGGTAATACGTGAGCCTAATGGAAGTGTAAAAGTAACAGTCCAAAACATCAAAAAAGATGGCTCGACAGGACGAAAACTTTATACTCGTGTTTTTGACCCTAAAGAAACCAAAGAAATAAGACTGTTTGGTCTGGATGGCTCAGACCAGTTTACCATTTCCGGGGAAGTACAAAAGTCCATTAAAATTAGAGTGATTGGTGGCCCCGGCCCAGATAAAATCACCGATGAATCCATTGTCAGGTCCGGTGGAAAGAAAACCCTGATCTATGAAAAAGATGCAGACGCTACACTTAACCTTGGAAGCGAAAGTAAGCAGATCAGCCATTGGGATAATAAACTATACAACTATAACCGGACACGATTTGCCTATAACCGGTACCGTCCGATATTTTCCATCGGCTCCAATTCAACCGCCGGCTTCGGAGGAACCATAGGTATACAGTTCAAACGGCAAAAATTCGGGAAACCTGACTTTAGCGCCATACATAAGATAAAAGGTCGTTTTACTACTCAGGACATCATGGTCATCAGTTATGACGGCCGTTATCGTCATGCTTTGGGGAAATGGGATGTGGAGTTAAACGGACTCTTTGCAGACAATAATGATTTCAATAAGTTCTTTGGCCCCGGCAATGGCAGCATTAATGATGATCAATTGGACGATAATGATTTTTATAATACGCGTTACGAAACAGTAAGTGGCGGCCTGGGTGTGGTAAGAGATTTCTGGAAAAAAAGCACGTTCAGGTTAGGGGTTCATTTAGAAGAAAGTGAACCTGTCATTGAGCCGGGCACTATCCTGGCATTGATAGATACCCTTGGCCCGGATCTTTTTGGTGTGGAAAGTTTAAGTATTCTGGAAGCTGTAGCTGAATTGAACCTGGACTTTAGAGATAGAGCAGATCTGCCAGAGCAAGGCATGCGCTTATATCTGAAATATCAAAGTGGTTTCCTCACTAATAAGGATAATGATAGCTATGGCGTGGTTCAGGGTTTTGTTGAAAAGTATGCTACCTGGCAAAAGAAGAATCCATGGACGTTAAGTGCCAGGCTGGGAGGCTCAACCAGCTATGGAGAGGACGTGATTCCCTTCTATAAGCAGGCGTATCTCGGCCAGCAAAGCAACCTGCGAGGCTATGAACAAAACCGTTTTACGGGCAGATCTTTAGTGTTTATTAATTCAGAACTCCGTATACAACTCACTGAGTTTCAAACCTCAATCATTCCTATAAAGTTTGGGATAAAAGGCTTCTATGATACGGGCAGGGTGTATTCTGACTTCGACACTACGGACCAATTTCATGCTGGTTATGGTTTCGGAGTATACTTTGTACCCATTAAAGAAAGTTTTTCTCTCAATATATCAGCAGGATTCTCTGAAGAAGAGTCGGGTTTACTACTTATTAGCATTGGAGGGGCAATCAACTAAGCATGTACATATTCCATTAAAGTCAACCAAAATCAGGACGTTACACTATGACTAAATCGTTGGCACTCAAATCAATTAGATTTAAAAAAGAAAGCCCCACCCGGAAAAGCAGCGTTTTCTTTTTTTAGCACCCCGGTCGGATCCGAACCAACATCCCCCCGTCACCCCGTATCCAAAGACAGCGTAAGCCTGGAAAGCTTCGCATTTATCCCCATACCCTCCACCGAGAGCACGCCATTGATCCGGCGGATGTGATTTTGCGCCATACACAAAGCCACATCCTGGGCCTCCTCTATACAGCTGAAGAAAGATACATCTGCATCTATGGTAAGCCTGACCTTATCCTTTACGGACGACAGCCCCACCAGGATAAATTCTGCTCCCTGGTCTATGGCATAGCTGCACAGGTACGTAATGGCTACATAAAGCCGCGCCATGATGGCGGCTTCCACCGCAGTTTTGCACGCATACCCTACGGAGGTTGGTGTACATTCTTTTACTGAAAAAGAAAAGAACCGGCTTTGATGCGCCTCTCTCTGCCGGTCAAAAAAGTGACGAAGCGCCAGACGCGGCGGGTATTGGGTTTGCAGCAGCTTTTTGATGGTAAGGTATGTTTCATGGTCTGTGGAAATGACCGTGTGCAGGGCAGCACGCACATTTTCATCCGGTACTTCCGGCAGCCAGTTAAAAATGCTTCCGGTGTTGCCCTGGCGCAGAGCGTTGGTCAGTTGGTGGTATAGTTTCGGTGAGTTCATCCTATGTTCAGTGAGTTATCATTCGGGCAGTAGCATTGCACTGCTGCTGCATGAGGCCGAAGTACAGAAAAAGGGTGATGGTACGGCACAAAGGCCCCTTGTACTTTACAAATGCCATTTGTATTTTACCAGCGCAATACCCGGAATGTATAAAATCTTAATAACTTTAAGTCTATGGAAAGTACTACAACACCCCGACCAAAACACCTGGGCAGAAACATTCGCCGCGTTCGTGAGATCCTGGGCATAAAGCAGGATACAGTGGCCGAAAAGCTAGGTGTAACCCAACAAACCGTTTCCAATATTGAGAGCAATGAAGAGGTGGAAGATAAAACCGTCGAAAAGATATCTGGTATACTTGGAGTCGATCCTGATGCGATTCATAATTTTAATGAGGAAGCCACAGTAAATTTCATCCAAAATAATTACGAGGGCGCTAACCAAGGCGCAACTGGATTACAGGTCAATTATCCTAACAGTTGTACGTTCAACCCCCTTGATAAATGGGTAGAGGCCATGGAAAAAAATGAAAAGCTGTATGAGGCCCTGCTAAAAAGTGAGCGCGAGAAGGTGGCGATGCTGGAGAAGGTTTTGGAAGGGAGAAAGTAGGTTTTTCAACTGGCTTCTAGCTGTGGCTGAAGTCTACCACATCAGGTAGTTTGAAAATTGCCATTGACCAAAGTACTTGTTGGAGTTTGGCAAAGCAAGTTGCAATCATTAGTAGGCATAAGTTACACTCCGCTAAACTTATGCCAGGACAGGTCAGGTTTTTCTTCCATTCACTTTAGTATTTTCTATTGTCGATAACGCCCAGCTATGATGAGTGGGGGTTAGAAAACCGCATATCACAGGGTGAACGATATAGGAAATACCTACAGGAAGGAGTAAGGGACAGCATGCCGGTCAGAGTAGGGATTTAAGCAGGTGTAACGTGTCGGCCCCGCCCTGCCATTCTACACTTACCCCTGAAGGGTAATGAATTACAGCCAGTGGTGGAGAGGCTATTGGCATGCTTTCCATCAGGATTGGGCTAAAGCCTTTTGGTGTAGGTTCTCCGGGCTGCCTAAACTTTTTGACCCAATAGTAGAAGGTAGAGGGGGCGATTTGTTTTTGTAGGGCAAAGGCTTTTTGGCTCAACCCCGAGGACTGCCAGTTTTCATACAGCTCACGCATCGATGTTTCTTCGTGTCTTTTCATAAGGCAAGTCTAGCAAAGACTACTAAACTTTGGAAGATGCGTTCTTCGGACGCTTACAAAATAACCATAAGTGCATACCTGGGCTGATTTCACCTTATGATTTATCCGTTTTAGAAACGCTTATAGTTGAAGCCTTACTAGATTGAGTTTCCGACTTCAATTATTTTGGCGTAAAGAGCCTTGTGATTTTCATCGAAATTGTCCTTATCTTCTTCTGAATCGATGAATTTTAGCACCTGTTTTGTTTCTTTTTTAACATCAAGTTCAAGCTCTTGCTGAATCTTGAACAACTCTAGTTCCATTTTTTCTTCTGACAATGTAGATGGTACTTTTTTGAGTTTTTCAGGTTTGTATTTTAGCAATTGTCGGTACCTAGGAGTTGCACAACAAACTCTTTTACTTTTCCTAATCTCCGTTCAGAAAGTTGTTGAATTTGCCCTTCAAATTCTGATTGAAGTAAATCAGTAATTGCAAGCCTAAGTTCCTCTTGTGATGTTTGATCTGGGAATTTGACTTCTCCTTTATTAAAGTTTATTGCAGTCCTTTCTTCATTTACATTTTCATCCAAAAAAGCACCTTCTACATAGATGGCAATAGAAAATGACTTTCCTTCTTCGTCCGTTAGGAAATTATCCAATTCAGGAATATCTGTGGCAATTTTATCAAAAACTACTTCCCTAGTATTTGCACAATAATGTATCTTATTATCTACCTTATTGCTGTACAGCTTGACTAAACTCAGTTTGAAATTGTTATCTCTTATTTTAAGCTTTTTCGAATTGACTTGCCCACTAGTGAATAATTGAAATAGATCGTTTACAACTATTTGATTTCCCAGATCATTCAAAAGAATCCGTGGACAATTATCATTTAGGAAATAAATAAAAGTATGTTCAATCAATGATTTTTAAAGCAATATCTTCAGCCTTGTTATTGCACCATTTACGATAGTCTTCTTTTAATCCTTTGAGTGTGACAATTGTATATCTTTCTTCGCTAGTATTGACTGATTCTATCTTGTGCTTCTCAATTCCCTTTTTTGTAGGTTCAAAATTGAATTTACGCAAGCTCCACTCACCGTTTTCCTTGAACCGACTTTCTATTTCTGCTTTTTGGAAAGCTCTTAGCCATGTAAAGCGACCAACTCCTTTACCCCCTTTTTTGTAAGTAGAATGAGCATAATTAAAGGAATCAAAATTGTTTGAATTGAAACCAACTCCGTTATCACGAACAACAAAATCAATGATGTCTGGTAAATCTTCTTTTTCGTCAAATTTTAAACCTTTCTGTGTCGAACGGATAATATCAATTTGAATGATGCCTGTAGAAGTAGCACTTTCTTCTTCAATAGCTTGAATTGAGTTAACTATAGTCTCAAATAAAGGAAGAAGTGTATTGCTGAAAGCAAGTCTCTTTTCGTTTATTTTTCCTTTGATATCTATTTGCATGTCTTTGGAATTACATTCTTTCTATCAGTTCATTTTTCAGCCATTCAAAAGCTTTCTCTTGATTGTACTCTATTTCAGGTCTCAGGAGGGCTTCCATATCTCCGGTAAAGTCTGGATCATTTTCTTTCGCTTCTATATTTTGCAAAAACTCCTTTTGGCTCGGTGGCTTTTTCTCAGTGCCAAACACAATGTACTCTCGAAAACACTCAAGGATTTCATCAATATTGATGTCCATATTGCGTCTGGCATAATCCAAATCAAACAAGTCTCGCCCTTTACTTCTTTGGTATAATGCCCGAAGTTTGGCTCCGAGTAACTCATTGATGCTGTACGTGCGTATTTTACAATTGCCTTCAAACCATTCGCTTTGCACTGCATAAGGGAAGTCTACCCAATCCAATACATTGAAATGTTCCCGACAGTTGATTTCAAGTTTCAATCGCATCCGAATTTCTTCATACTCAGATGTGAATCGATACAGTGCTTTGATTCCATGACCTCTGTTTTGTGTTTTTCTGTCTTCCTCAAAGAAGGTGATCACTTCGCCAATCCGCTCCATGATTGGTTTAATGGGGCCTTGCTTAATCTGAACTAAGTCAATATCTTCAGAATATCGTGGGGCTGGGTTTAAGTAGAGTTTATGTAAAGCTGTACCACCTCTAAATGCTAGATGCTCCCTGAGAAAGTCATCAGAGAAAATTTCCACCAATGCCCTACTGATAATTAAATCTTGTTCTACTTGGGAGAATTCTTTCCATGGAGCATGTTCCTGCCATTTCGCTATGTAAGGTTTGGCAATCATAAATCGCTTTCCAGTTTAATGTTTACATCTACTTTCCATTTGTTATCAACTGCCCCGGGCTTTTGAATTTTCTTGGGACTCAGCAATACCGGAAAGTAGGGTTGCTGTTTTAGCTTTTCATGGATGATGTCGGCTAAAGTATTTTCCCCAATCAATTCTTCCAGTAAAAAACCCACTCTTTGAAGGGTGCTCCTATGATGGTACCAAGAGGTAAGCTCTTTCATTTCTATTTCGTGCATTTCTTCGGTGAGTTCTTCTAATGAAGCCAGCATGCGATTGAGTCCCCCAATTTTAGTATGGTGATGGATGAGATCGATAAATGTGAGAGCAGGAGAGGATATTTTATATTCTCCTGCATCCGATTTCTTAATTTCAATATTGCTCTCTGGCCAAGCTCCCGTAGTGAAGAACCGAATATCAAAACTCTTCTTTTTAATGGTATTGAGTTTTGGAGTTTCTATTATGAGATAATCTCGTTGTGATTGCTGATGGCTTGCTCCATGACTTTTTGCAGCAGCGTATAGTCCAACATAATATTTTCGATCAAGATATTTGAATAGCTTTTCAGCATACAATTGAATGGGCAGTTTTTCTGATGAAGAGTATCTGGGGGGAATGATTAGATAAAATCCTTTTCGAAGATTTAAAATCTCCTTCTTCTCAGCCAACCTTGATATTTCTCTTTTGACAGCAACGGAATCTTTAGATGCGTTTTTTATTACTTCTTCCATTGAGAATGAGTATTCTTCAAATGATTGTAATTGCTTAATGTATTCTGAAACTGTCAATCTTAGAAATATTTCGAGAAAGATACGCTTTTAAGGTGATAATCTCGAATTAATACTACCATAAATGTGCTAAAATGTGCGGTGGGTTTTTCTACGTCACTGCATGAAACCTAACGCTCAACTAAAATGAGTATGCGTCCCGTTTGCTAGAAGCACTGAGGTTCATATTTCGCATTGTCATATCAAAGGACTTAGTTCGCATATTCATTTTAGTGTCTGTTGTACTCAGTTTTAATCGATTATTAAGTCAAATTTTTTGTCATGAAAGAGTCTTTCTTTTTTTAAAACTTTCACATCTCCTTTTCTTGACACAAATATTATTACCTCTGTGCACCTACTTGTGTACCCCCAATACGTTGAAAACAAAACCACTTCATATCCACCGCTCACCTCACTAACAGCAGTAGGGGACAATTCTTTTCTGTAAATTTCGTAATCCGATCCTTCCGCATTCAAAAAAGCAAAGTCATATATAACCTTGGGGTGAAAAACATCAGATAAGGCAAACGCAAAACTTAATGCTTCTTCCTTACTATCAACCGGAGCAAAGAGTTGTTTGAACTTCTCTTTTGAAAAAACTTCTACAATCTCACCATCCACTTGAACTATATAATTAGTACAATGATTTGATAATGTCCGGTATTTTCTTAGACAAAGAATATCGTCATAAATTTGATTATCAGGACGTTCATATGTTTGAGCTATAGGATATCTTGGCTCTAACCCTCCCAACTCATGCTGGGCCTCAAGAACCCTTCTATTCAAATCCAACGTATCAATGACTTTTAGTGAAGTTGGAGAGTTGACTATTATGGTAGGGTTTACTGGTAATATCTTAAAATACTTGTTTGACTGACTATAAGTATTCAGAACCTTGAAAAAAATTAGTACAGATAAAATAATAATTCTCATTTGATGGTTTTAAACGAATTTGGTTTTAAGTCGAAATATATTTTCTCAACATCCATTTCATTTAGGTTTGAAAAACTGAATGACAAATATTTAGGTTTTACCTTATTATTCTGGTCTAGTTTGTTTTTGTAGTAATCTGTTGATATACCAACCAGTTTTGAATCAATGACTAATCCAATATAACAATTATCTTTTTTTGAATTAGAAGCAGTGCATAGCGAATTATTAGTAAATTCTGATAGTTTAAATGTCAAGCCAAGGTTTATTTCAGAAGCTGTATCAACAACTTGAGAATGGTAAATCCTAAGGATATGATTTCTAGAGGCAATTGCCTCTGGAAAGATATTGTACTTTTTGTCTGTTTTTAGAAGTTGATAATCAAATGCATAAACCGTATCAGTCCTAATTCGCCTCTTCCTATAAATCTTTATGCTATCCTTTTTTATTTCTCTTCTAAAAATCCAAAATCCTGTTTTAGCTATTAAATAAATATATAAAGTATCGGATACGATGTTTTTATAGACAGTCCGATTCCATGGATATACTTGCTTCATAACATAAAAGCCATCGGCCAAATGATACGTTGGGTTATTTTTGCTATCTATATCATTAATGGTCCCACCACTTTCTATTTCATCTTGACCAATTAACAGCAAAGGAAATAGCACTAAAATCGGTATGAGAGCATAAAGCTTCATTGACTCTTGGAATACTGACTAACGCACAGAGAAGCACAATACATTTAACTGACTATTGTAATATTTAGAAAGTACTTTCATCTTTTTCTCTATCCTTGCGAAACTTCTGAAATAAATTCGGAAAATCACTACCCTTTTTTCTGGCAATTGTGATGCCAAATCACTCCAATTCTGACTAACGTAAGCTAAGAGATTGATTATCAGGTGTCATTTGCGCAGCGATTTTATCCCTATTTGCTCTGGAGAACCCTAAGTCATTGGGGTTTAAACCTAGATTTTTGATTTGTTTTCTCATTTTGCTTACGATCCGTCTTTTCTGATCTAAAAATAGGTAATTATTTTTTGGTAGGTAAGGTTGCTTTTTAGTGATCATGTTCCAGATGATCACAGCGATTTTTCTGGCAGTAGCGTTGATGGCGGCTGTTCTTCCTTTTCGGAAGGCTAGTCTTCGGAAGAATTTAGCTAAGTCTGAGTCTTTGAGATTCCCGATAGCATTGGCAGAGTTTCTAAGAGCAATCTTTAAGCGGTTGCTGCCTTGTGGTATTCTGTTGGATAAAGTTTTACCACCACTGATTTTATTGTTGGGGGCAAGTCTTAGCCAGGAAGCAAAATGCTGTGCGGTAGGAAACTTGCTAACTCCTTCGGGTCCCATTTCACTCATAATTGATAAGATGGTTGAGTGGCTTACGCCCGGTATAGCCAGCAGGTCTACTCCATCAAAGTACTGATAGGAAACGATGTTGAGGTTGATGCCTTTGATGTCATTTTTGTTTTGTCTTTTGTGAGGCTTGGGGTCAGGAATGTCATCGACCACATCAGGTTTTTGTCGGATGGTCTGTTCGAGGAACTGGCTAATTTCTTTGTCGCATTCATCGATGCAGGAAGTATAGAATTTATACCTGTCAAATTCTTGTTTGAGCCCGAAGAGATAATCTTCCCTTTTGTTGGATACCAGGGCTTTGGCTATTTCTTCTTCAGATTTTCGGCAATTGTGGTGACGATGTTGTGCCAGTGATTTGCCTTCAAGGTTGCCATTGCAGATATCTTCGATAATCTTTAATCCAGTCTGTCCAGCGATATCATTTACAACTACGTCAAGCCGGAAGTTGAGGTACTTAAGGAACTTGGACATTTTGTGGATACTATTGGCTCTTTGGCCAATCATGTTATCTCTATGCCGGCAATATGTCCTGAGTCTTTCGGTGGTGTGGTCAGGCAGAAAGCTGGAAGGTAATAAGCCCAGACAATGGAGCTTTTGTATCCATTGACAATCTAATACATCGGTCTTTTTACGGTTGATGTTTTTTGTGAACTTTCCATTGGTGAGGATGACTTCAAGACCGGCATTGATTAGTTCGACAAAAAGGTTCTGCCAGTAAGTACCTGTAGACTCCATGGCTACGGTGGTGATCTTGTTTTCAATGAGCCACTGGACAATAGCAGAAAGGTCTTCAGCATAGACACCAAACTCTCTGACATCTTTTTCTCCCTGTCCTATGGCTACAAAGTGGGAGCGGCTTCCTATATCAATACCTGCGGCATTGGGGTTGATCACGCTCATGGACATTTTCGTTTTTTTCATTTCAATCGTGTTTAAATGGTTTGAAAAAAAGCCCTGAGAGAATGTATCTTTATGATCGAAAATTATTCTGAACGGGGTTTACTGACAGGATCGTCAGTACCACCAATGAAATTTATCAACGAGTCCCGAACTTGCCTTCGGGACTTTTTACATTCCAGTCATAATTGCGCTTGGACTTACCGGACAATCCAATAGAGATACCAGTTGTAACGCGACCTTACAAAGGGCTAAACTAAAATAGCGATGAAATTGGCTAGGACTAAACGTTGTATCCCTTCGGCGCGTAGCGTGTATGAATATTGTTTTCTGTTTGAGATCTTAGCGTGCATGTAAAGTAAAGGATTCTATGAATAAGCGAAAGACGAAAGAAGAGATGTACAGGTTGGTATCGGCCTGGGAGCAGGGAGGTCAAACCCGTGCGGCCTTTTGTCAATCCCATGGGTTGTCGTTAGGTACGTTTGCCTACTGGCGAAGCAAATACCAGGAAGAACACGCTTCGGGTTCAGCGGCCTTTCTTGAGCTGGGGGACCAAGTAAGTGAGCAGATCGAGATCACTTACCCGAACGGGGTGATAGTAAAGTTGCCTGTTGGAGGTTCCTTGTCGGATGTTCGATCCCTTATCGGCTTATCCTAATGTTCAGTTTAGGGTCTTCCCACCGCTACTACCTCTACGGTGAGCCGACCGATATGCGTAAGAGCTTCGATGGGCTTACGGGCCTTGTGTGCAGTAAGCTTCACTTACCGCTTACCACCGGACAGGTATTTGTCTTTCTCAACAAGCGTGGTGACCGGGTGAAGCTGTTGCACTGGGAGGCAGGCGGTTTTGTGCTCTACTACAAGCGACTGGAACAAGGGGTGTTGGAACGCCCCCGGTTGGTGGGTAAAGCTGCCCGGATCAGCTGGCCACAGTTGGTGATGATGGTAGAGGGGATCCGGCTGGAGGGTCTTCAAAAAACCATCCGTTACGAGGGCAAAAAAGTAGGTTAAAAGAGGTGAAAATGATGATTTTAGGTATCTTTGGGCATGTCAAAACCACCCGTTCCCCTCACAGAAGAAGCTTATATTTCCCTGCAGCAGGCGCACCAAAAACAGGCGGAAACCATCACCGAATTACAGCAACAAAACACCTTTTTAGAACAGGAATTAGCCCAGCTCAAACGGATGCTCTTTGGGGCGAAGCGCGAGCGTTTTGTTCCTGCCGACCCGGGGCACCTCCCCCTGGCCCTGGACGAGGTGAAGCCGGTGGTGCCCGAACCGGGGAAGGAACAGGTTACCTACCATCGGGAGAAGCCTGTAAAGAAAGGCAAGGCCATCCGGCTGCCCTTACCGGCCCACTTACCCCGTGAGCAGGTCATCCTTGAACCGGCAGAGCTGCCCGAGGGAGCTCGTAAGATTGGCCAGGAGGTGACCGAGTTCATGGACTACCTGCCCGGCAAGCTGTTTGTGCGGCAACTGGTACGGCCTAAATACGTAGCTCCCCTACCCGGGGACAATACCATGGAACAAGTACTGATCAGTTCCCTGCCCAGCCTGCCCATTCCGCAAGGCAATGCAGGTCCCGGCCTGCTGGCCCACTTGTTGATCAGCAAATTCGTCGATCACCTTCCCTTTTACCGGCAGGTACAGCAGTTCCAACGAGAAGGCGTGAAGATGGCTGAGTCCACCATTAACGGCTGGTTCACCAAGACCTGCCAGCTCTTGGAGCCCCTGTACGAGACGTTGAAGGAGCAGGTACAACACTCCGTTTACCTGTAGGCCGATGAGACCCCGATCCCGGTGCAAAGCTCCCATAAGCAGGGAGCTACCCACAAGGGGTATCATTGGGTATACCGCAGCCCGGCAGAAAACATGGTTTGTTTTGACTACCAGGCCAGCCGGGGACGGGAAGGACCTGTTGCGTTTTTGAACCACTTCAAGGGCGCTTTACAAACCGATGGCTATACCGCTTACGATTCTTTTGCGGGTCACAAGGACATTACGTTGCTGGCCTGTATGGCCCATGCCCGGCGGTATTTTGAACAGGCATTGGACAATGATGAGCCTAGGGCCACTCATGTGCTCCAGCTTATCCAAGGCCTCTATGCGATCGAAAGGCAAGCGAAGACCGAAAGCCTAAGCGCCGAAGAGCGTCATAACCTGCGCCAGGAAAAGGCTGTACCCCTCTTGGAGGAACTCCATCAATGGCTCAAAGATAACCTCGGGGAAGTACTGCCCAAAAGTGCCATAGGCAAAGCGATTGCCTACAGCCTAAAGCTGTGGCCCAGGCTAACACGCTATACCGAAAACGGCCAGTGGGCTATCGATAACAACGGGGTAGAGAACAGCATCAGGCCTGTCGCCCTGGGAAGAAAAAACTACTTGTTCGCCGGTTCACACCAGGCCGCTCAACAGGCCGCTATGATGTATTCCTTCCTAGGCACCTGCAAGATGAATCGAATAGAGCCCTTCGGATGGCTGCGGGAAGTGCTACGGAAAATCCCCGATACCAGGCTTAGCGAACTGCACCGACTGCTACCCATCAAAGATAATCTCAAGAAAACTAACCCTCAATAGGCTACGCGCCGAAGGGATACTATTAATTTCTATAAAAATATCTGATTCCAATGCTCTTTGCAAGTAGCTCATAAGCCTATGGGTTTTTAGCGCCTGTTATCGGTTTTTCTATTTGTAAGTGTTCTTTCAAGAATTCTAAAATCATACGGTAATTCTTGGTAAATTCAGCATGGCCACCTTTTAGCTCAATGTGTTGATAGAAATGCTGATAATTATTCTTGTCAAGTCTATTAGCCATTCTTCTACACATCAATGTGGAAGGCCAAACTTCATCGTCAGTTGCCGAAATGAAAAGAATAGGTGACATAATCTTTTCAACAGGTATTTCGAATTCCTCTATGGCTTGTGGGTTCTCAATCATTTTACCGAACCCACCGTAAAAATCTCCTTTATCTATGAGTTCAATCGATTCATCAGTTGCCGTTATCCAAGGAATTTGTTCTTGTTGAAATGTCCAGGAAGAAGTTTCATTCCATCCAAACCTTGAGGGCAAAGTGACACTGGGCGGAACAATTGCAATTATGGCAGCAAAGTCCTGATACTTGGAAGCTAAGTTGAGTACGAGTTCTCCTCCTCTTGAGCCACCGAAAATGACAATTTGATCTTGGTCAATTAAGTGGTTATAACTCACATTTTTAATGGTATCATAGATGGCATCAAGAGAAATTCTGTCCAGTTCTTTTGGGGTATTCGCTGTTCCAAAGTAACCAACAACAAGGAAATGATAACCGAGTGAAAGGATACTTTCTCTTAGGTTCTGGGTTTCTTTACCTGCATACACCATTCCGCCTTCACTTCCACCGAAAGCCACAACCATTGGTCTTTTTTCATTGGCAGCTAAAAATAACTTGTAATCAATTGCTCCGTGATTTCGAGGGAGACCATTGCAAGACAATATCAATGATAAAAAAAGTAAGCTGACGCTATTTAACCATCTAGGTTCCAAATGTCTTAGAGCGAAAGCAAAACAACAATTAACAGAAAACCGACTATCGAAAAACCTAAGATCATCAAAAGTCTTTTGGTGAAATCCTTCTCTTTTCGGATGACTCTTATGCCGATTACATCATAAACAAATCCAATAATCAATTCCATATACTTTTCTTTTAAGTTCAATCTATTACGTTACTTGAGATGTGCGGTTCTCTCATTACCGATAACGTCCAACTATCATCCGTAAGCTGGACTTTTCAAATATCTATAAAAGTATCTCATAGCACCAGTCTTTGCAAATAGCTCAGTAAGCATATGGATGATAGTGTTTGTGTGTGCCTTGAATGGTGAATATAGCTCATGAAGTTGAGCGTTCCAAAGGGTGAAAGTCCCGTACGCGCTGGGGTCGTGCCCGGAAGCGAAGCAAGTGGCACGCGTGTCGCTGAA
>NZ_VKDC01000061.1 GCF_007097395.1 Fulvivirga sp. M361 | reverse complement strand
AAATGCCGTATTTTTATCCCTCATATTTGGGTGTCGTATAAGGTGTGCTTTTTGTTTCTAACTATCTCAAAAATAACACCTTACACCCAAATTATTCACCTACTAATGAATTTTCCGGGTTAAGCATCTATGTATTTCTAATTGCCTCGCTTTTCGTTTTTTGTATCCGGGGTCATGGCCAGAATAAAGTCCAGTTTGATCATATTACTACCGAAAACGGGCTGTCCCAAAATGATGTAAACTGTATTTTTCAGGACAGCGAAGGCTTTATGTGGTTTGGCACGCATGATGGGCTCAATAAATATGACGGGTATAATTTCACCATTTACCGTCCCGACCCTCAGAACCCTGCTGCTATCAAAAGTAATCTTATTGCCACGCTGGAAGAAGATAAAGAAGGCAATATTTGGATAGGAACTACAGGTAAGGGAGTTGCCAGGTTTGATAAAGACACGGAAGAGTTCGTTCATTTTTTGAAGGTAGAAGGTGACAAAAACAGCCTGAGCCACGATCATGTATTCACCATTCACATAGACCAGCAAAGTAGATTATGGGTTGGAACAGCTGACGGGTTAAATATGATGGACCTGACCAATGAGGCTACTAAGCAAAAAGGATTTCTAAGAATAGCTTTGACCGGAAGCGTTGGCGCCGGATTACCAGCTAATGATATTAATAGTTTTCATGAAGAACCGGATGGTACCATATGGTTAGGTACGTTAGATGGGTTATATCAATTGAAATTTACTGATGATACAGGAAGTATTCGTGTCGAACGCATCCCTTTGCCCGTCAGGGCTATCTACAGTATCACGCAGGATACTTTCGGATCACTTTTGATTGGAGCGGCTGGCGGTTTATTTTATGAAACAGGGAGAGACCCCTGGAATTTCAAAAAACTGGCCGGAGGCCTTCATGTTAAGCTTTGCCTGGATGATAATAATAATATTTGGTCGGGTACGAATGATGGAGTTTTTGTTCTTAAAAGCTCGAATGGGAACTCCCAGCCTGTTTTGGAAGCCCGGTTTCATGAGAATGTAAGAGACCCGGGCAGCTTAAACAAGAACTTAATTAAGTCGCTGTATAGGGATAATATGGGCATCATTTGGATAGGTATGAATGGTGGTGGTATTAATAAATTTGACGCCCAACGAAAGAATTTTAACCATGTTAAAAGGACACCTGACCCTCAAAGCCTGGTATATGATAAAATAAGGTCAGTCTTTGAAGACAGTAACGGGACCTTGTGGATTGGCACAGAGGGTGGGGGACTGAGCATGCTTCCAAAAGGCGATGAGGACACTTTTAACAATTTTGAACACTTCCATAGTGCTTTGAATGTATTTGCGATTACCGAAGTAAAACATGATAACAAACGCTACCTGATGATTGGCTCGGAAGATTTTCCTTTCCTCCATATCAAAGACATTTCGGACCCTTCTGACATGACCCCTTTCACTCCTCTACCCGGTGTAACAGGGGGCGTTTTTTCTATCCTGCAAGATGCAAGAGGCTTCATTTGGGTAGGCACATACTTTGACGGACTTTTCCGATGGGACCCCGGTTCAGAGTTTGACAGTAGCAATTTCCATCAAATAACGGCTAACGAAAATCCGGACGGAGGATTGCCCACCAACATCATTAGAAATGTTTATGAAGATAGCAGAGGCAATATTTGGCTGGGTACCGGAAATGGATTGTGCAAACTTACCCCTGAAGAAGCCTATAAGAAAGATCCGAAGTTTGTGGTTTATCAAAGTGATCTGGAAGACCAAAAGTCGCTGAACTACAATTATATTTTGCCAATCTATGAAGGTCAACAGGGGTTTTTATGGATAGGTACTTTTGGAGGTGGTTTGAATAAATTTGATCAGGACAAAGAGGTTTTTAAAGCTTATATGGAAAATGATGGACTGGCCAATAACGTCGTAAAGGCAATCCAGCAAGATGAAAAGGGAAACCTTTGGCTCTCCACTAACCGGGGGCTGACCAAGTTTGATCCTTCAGAAGAGGTTTTTAAGAATTATGATATCAATGATGGCCTTCAAAGCTATGAGTTCCAGGAGCTGGCCAGTTATAAAAGGACCAGTGGTGAAATGATCTTTGGAGGGGTCAATGGATTTAACTCATTTTACCCGAATGAAATAAAAGATAACCTGCAAAATGCCAAGGGAATACTTACTGATTTTTACATATTCAATGAAAGGGTCAAACCGAGTAGTGAATTCAATGGACGCATACTGCTGGAACAGTCTATCTCAAAAACACAAAAAATACACTTAAGGCATTATGAAAATAGTTTCTCGTTTGATTTTGCCGCACTTCATTTCGCAGCTCCGAATAAGAATCAATATGCCTATAAATTAGAGGGCTTCGACGAAAACTGGACCTATACCAATGCAGAAAAACGATTTGCTAATTATACTAACATATCTCCGGGCGATTATAAATTCAAGCTAAAAGTCTCTAACAATGATAATCTCTGGAGCGGTACTTATGAATCTTTAGCCATCACAGTAAACCCTCCCTTTTGGTTGACACCCTGGGCCTATCTTTTTTACCTGTCCTTTGGAATAACATTTCTTCTTGGGTTGAGAAGATTCACTATCATAAGGATAACCGAGAAACATAATCTGCAACTGGAGCATTTGGACAGGGAAAAATCAGAAGAGTTACACCAGACGAAACTGCAGTTTTTTACGAATATATCGCACGAATTTAAAACCCCTCTTACACTTATTGCCGGCCCTCTGGAGGAATTGCTAAAAAACGATGATAATCAGGACCGTAGAATACAGTATAAGCTCATCCAAAAAAACTCACGCTACCTGTTAAAACTAATTAACCAGTTAATTGATTTCAGAAAGCTGGACCAGGGTAAAATGAAATTAAATGTGTCAGAAAGTCCCATAGTGGATTTTATCATAGAATCTTGTTCTCCTTTTCAATTCCTGGCCAACAAAAAAAATATTGACTACGAAATTATAGTTCCTGAAGCATCTCCCGTTACCTGGTATGACCCGGATGTATTAGAAAAGATCATGAACAATTTGCTGTCAAATGCCTTCAAGTTCACACCGGAAAACGGCGAGATCACCGTTGAAGTCCAATTTGGCAAAACCGAGAGGACCAGAACACGACGGGATATTTTCCTGGGAAAAAAAATAGTTCCCTATGAATTTGTGAAAATTAGTATAAAGGATACCGGTTCAGGGATTGATGGGGATAAAATACACAGGATATTTGACCGGTTCTATAATGAAGGAGAAGAAGGCACAGCTGCCAATGGGTCTGGTATAGGGCTTTCTTTTACTCAAAGCCTGGTTAAGCTCCACCATGGCGCAATAACAGTGAGCAGTGAGCCAGGTAGTGGTTCATTATTTGAGGTGAAGATACCCTATAATAAAAGGGATTTTAAGAATTCAGAGATGGTTGCCGGGGACCTCAAATCCGGGAAGTCACCGTCTGATACATTAGTCATTACGGAAGCATTAGAGGTGCCTAATGTTGGGGAATTTGAGCCAAATTCAGATGAGAATTTACCTGTTTTGCTAGTGGTTGACGATAGCGCCGATATCCGAAGTTTTATCAGGAGAGGACTGGGAAATTCTTACAGGATCATTGAAGCGGATAACGGTGAGAGTGGGTATGATCAGGCATTGGAGTACTTGCCGGATATAGTGGTCAGTGATATCATAATGGCAAAAATGGATGGGATCACTTTGTTAAATAAGTTAAAATCTGATAAGAAGACAAGTCATATTCCTGTATTACTGCTAACGGCTAAAACGGCAGAAACGAGTGAGTTCCAGGGCAGGCATAGCGGCGCTGATGGTTACATTACCAAACCTTTTAGAATTGATCTGCTGGAGTTAAGGATCAAAAACATTATTTCTTACCGGGAGCAGCTGAGAAAGCGATTTGCCATTGACATAGCCATGCAGCCCACGGATATTACCGTGACCTCGGCAGATGAACAGTTCATTAAACAGGCCATGGAAATAGTAGAACTGCATATGACCGACGCCGAGTTTACAGTAAACGAGTTTGTCAAAGAAATGGGATTAAGCCGGAGTAATTTATATTCCAAATTCAAAGAGCTGACCGGTATGTCTACCAGTGAATTTGTCAGGAGTGTCCGTTTGAAAAGGGCCATTCATTTACTTGAAAAAAGTGATTTTTCAGTGAAGGAAGTAATGTACAAAACAGGTTTCAATACAGCCTCTTACTTTACCAAATGCTTTAAAAGGCAATTTGGCTTTACACCAAGCGAATATGAATCGAGCCCAAGTGATGTTAAGAACAGGATAGATAAAGAACTTCATGGCGAGACGAGAACATCGGGAGAGGAGCATTCATTTTAGGCTAACATAAATGAGTGAATTTGTTACATGTTTATTTATTAAAGTACTATGAGTATACAAATTTCACTTTATGAAACTTTTCAGAATCATAAAGCTTATCTGAAAGATGAAAAACTTAAATTTAATGTACTTATGTGATAGGCTTGCATGTGGTGATTGGTAATCATATGTAATAGGCAGCATTTTTCAATTAAAAGAATTCGCCATGAAAAGTTTGAAACCACTATTTATCATTCTGTTGTTTTCTGAATTTTGTTTTTCTCAGGTTACTGAGGTCGGAGATAAGGTTGGAATTGGAACAACAAACCCTATTTCGAAATTGAATGTTGGAGGCACCCTTGGACAATATCTATGGAGTGTTGGTAATGGATGGGGTGATTTTAGTGTTTCAAACGGTGTATATGGAATTTCTTTAGGTGTTGCTGATGGTGGATCCGGTGCGGGAACTAATACTATATGGACAAAAGGAGGCGCTGAAGTACTGCAAGTAGGAAACCCCACGTCAGGTGTCATTATGCAATTTTCAAAAAATGGAAATGTTGGGATAGGAACAACAAACCCTATTTCTACATTAAATGTTGGAGGCAACCTCGGGCAATACTTTTGGGGAGTTGGTAATGGATGGGGTGATTTTAGTGTTTCAAATGGTGTATATGGAATTTCTTTTGGCGTTGCAGATGGTGGGGCCGGAGCGGGAACTAGTACTATTTGGACCAAAGGAGGTGCTGAAATACTTCAAATAGGAAACCCTACCTCAGGTGTTATTATGCAGTTTTCCAAAAATGGAGAGATAGGAATTGGAACAACAAACCCTGATGCGAAACTAACTGTTAAAGGAGACATTCACACTCAAGAAGTGAAAGTAGACTTAAATGGGGCTGTTGCTCCGGACTTTGTTTTCGAACGAGATTATGAACTTCTTACCTTAAAGGAGACAGAAAAATATATTCAGGCTAACAAACATCTACCAGAAATTCCTTCAGCTCAAGAAATGGAAAAAAATGGTATTGAACTCAAGGAAATGAATCTTAAGCTTCTTCAGAAAGTAGAAGAACTAACGCTTCACCTTATCCATCAGAATAAAGAAATCGACAAAATGAAAAAGGAGATCTCTGCTTTGAAAAGATCAAGATAGGATAAGGTATTCAAGTCCGATTTGAATCATTCAAGTTATTCTTTTACAACAAGCCATAGTTAACCTAACCAATGAAAAGAGGCCGCCTTGACGACCTCTTTTCAACCTAATCCACAACTGACTTTTGGAATCCATAGTTGTGATCTAATCGGGGCAACCGACTCTTAAATCCCAGGCGGTGGAGCTTCCGATGCACCCACTCATGTAAAGCGTTAAAATTCTGGATATCCCGGGATCGTAATTTAATTCTACTGTTCCGGACCCACTGACATACCCGTCCGTGCCATCGCCGCATTGACTTACCGGGGGAAAATCATTTACACCCAGTGAACTTCCTGTACCACCGACCCACTGATCATTGTAGAAAACGTCCATTCTGTCCCTTAGAGAATACATGTTGTATCGGATCGGGACTATCCCGCTGCTGTCTCCGAGATCGTAGGACAAGATGGTCAGCCCGTCGCTGCCGCTATCAGTTCCCGGGCAGGTTTGGATGGATTCTATGACCACGCTCGTTGTTAGCATATTACTCACCCGGTTATTATTATCGTAAATGGCATAAGACAGACTGAAGTCCCCGTTAAGGATGAAGTCAGGGATCTGCACAGGGATCACTAAAAGCCCTATATCATCTGTGGTGATCGAGGAAGCCGGGATGTCCCAAAAGTCACTGGCCCCATCCACCTGAATATAACAGCCTCCATACCCTGAGCCTGCGCCGGAGGCAGTGAAAAAATTAAAGGGCAGGAACAGTGTATTATCCGCTACTACTGAGGCACTGGTTTGGTTATTACCAATGTTTGGAGCGTTGGGGTCATTACTGCTTACAGGTAAGTCACCGGAACGCTTGTTTCCTGGTATGATCAATACGGAAGACAGTGCGTTAACGTCCGAAGGATCCACGGGTTGTTGAACACTGTCATCGTCACTGCAGCTACTTAAAGTTATTGTTATCAGGGTACTCATGGTAAGGAGGGATCGAAGCATTTTTTTCATGACTAACTGTGTTTAAGTTTAATTAAATGGATTGACCACCACTGTTAAGGCATGAATAGTTACCGCTACCGGGCCCTTATTTTGCTGGTCAATAACACTATATTATACACCTGATGTCATTCGTTGAAATTTAGTTTTTGAACTTATGCAATGGTTTTGTGAAGCGCGGGATAACGTTCACCAACGCAATTTAGTGGTTGATGTGATCCGGGTTTAAGTGACGTTTTCCGAGCCGACTTCCGGCATTGTTATTATGGCTGAATCGTTTTTTTAAAATTCCTTTAGCTGGGCGGGATACCTGTCGGGTGATTGGACCGTCACTATCTATCCTCTGCTATTCGTCATAAACAAAGTAGAACACCCCTTTGAGCCGTTCTTCCTCCCATGGTTTTTGATTCCCATTGGATTTATGTTCCACTTCATTCCTGGTATTTCTGAATACATCATGGATCCGTTGAGGTATTTTCATTTGCCGGATCAGCTCACCGGTATACAGGCCGTTTTCGCCTTCTCCATCGGATGCCACGCTGCCCGGTTCGGTAGAATAGGCGATGATAGTACCGGTAGGAGGGGTAACACGTGCCAGTCCTCCTCCACCTCGGGAACCTTTAGGGAAGGTGTTGTTACGACACGCATCAAGTATGATAATATGAAGGCTATTTTCATTGATCGTTTCCATAGCGGTTAGCACGGATTCAAGCGCTAACGTCTGTTTTCTTATATCATTGGGAGATTGTATTTTGGCATCTACCGGTACCAGGTAATTCTTTCTGTCTACCTCAATCCCGTGTCCCGAATAATAGAATAATACCACATCCGATTCCGCAATTTTAGCCCCAAAATTGTCTACGGCATCTCGCATGGTATTACGATCAGCGTCTAATACTTTGGAAACATCAAATCCAAAGGAACTTAAGGTAGCTGCCATATCCAAAGCATCATTTCTGGCATTTCTTAGCTCATCTACATGGATGTACCCATTGTTACCAATGATCAATGCACTTTTTTTAAGATCTTTAGGTAATGCCGTTGGTTTGGCTTTTTGAGGTTTGTTAGTACTCTTCTTTACCAACAGGGTCTTTGCCAGTTTTTGGTTATTCACTGTCTCTAAGAGCAAAGGGACTTCGCGTTCGGGTTCGCGGATAAAAATGGTCCTGCTGAATACCCCATCATTGTCCCAACGTGTTTCTTTTCCATCTACGATCAGTTTTTTTGCTTTTTTAGGATGATCAATGTAGCCGTAGATCTTTAAACTGTCCTGATAGGCAAAGACCTCTCCGGTAGAAGATCTGCTGGCCGGACTTACCACACGAAACAGTGTTTGGGGAGTGTTTTTCTTTTTGACGGGTTCCGCGTCAGTAATCCCTTTTTTTTGTGTGTCTCCCTGAGAATTGACATTGGTTATATTATTGTTGTTCACTACTACATCGCTGCCTCCGCCTAAGCGATTGTTATTGTTATAGCTGTCATGTGTATTGCGGTGTTGAGAGTCTACTAGAGCGGCGGCGCCCATAAATTCTACTGCCTCATATTTGGCTTTGGTGATCTCGGTGGCCTTATCAATTAATTTGTCGTCACGTTCCCACTTTTTCTCCAAAAACTCATCCACTTCAACCTTGATCCGCTCTTTAAGTTTTTCCGCTTCCTCGTAGCATGATGACGATGGGAATATGTTATTTAAAGTCGTAGTTACTGCCCTGTAATCTTTCAACACAAAAGCAGATCTGGCAATACTCAGGTATATGCCGCAGTCCCGGTTTTTTTTCTTCTCATAGAGCTCTATCATGTGCTTAGAGATCTCTGCCTGACAATGAACAAAAGTAGGAACGGATGCCAGCCGACTAAATGCTTCTGTATACCGGTCCAGCTCTGCATCTCGTAAGGCTTCATTGGCGATCCGGTTGCAATTTACCTCGTAGTAGTCTATTACCTTCTTTTTTGCATCCTCCAGAAAAGCATCCACACGCTTTTGAGCATACCTTAACCGGTTAAAAGCGTTGCTGTATGCCTTATTCTCTGTTTTGCCTATTCCTTTCAGTTCAAAGAAATCAGAGTGAAACACCGTATTGTCATAAAGGTTGATCAGGGAAAGGTTTAACTCCAGTTGATAAGAGATCATTGGCGGGACTGTAGGAGTGACGTCCTTAGTAATAGTGGTCATGTACGGAACAATGACCAATGACTCAGCGTGACTTCCAAGAGATATGACATGCGATTTGTTTAACAGACCGACAAGCGTTGCACGTAGCTTGCCGGAGGAATAATTGGTGTATTGATCAAACCGGATATCATTGGAAAGCATGACCTGGAAAGTGCCCTTTTGCGCGTTGGCATGCCCAAGTATCCATAGGGTGAACATGATGGTAGTTAATAACTTTTTCATAACTGCTTTATTCACCCAGATAAACCCATATTTCCCCAATTCCCTTTTCATAGAAATTGACCTGGCCTTTCAGAGCGCACTGTTGTTCCAGGAACCCCTCGATGCTCCTTCCGAAATCAAGTAATCTGAATTTTCTCATTCTACCGTTGCGCTCTTTTTCATAGGGTATCCTTACATCCTTGTAAGACAGTTGAGAACCTGTGTTTTTATCCAATTCATATACCTCATTGACGGTGTTATTCAGTAGCCAGTCGTCAATAACGTAGCGGTACTTGTCACCGGCGGATCCACACTCATTATCAAAATCAAAATCAGTACCGTCCCACACAAAGAATTTGACTTCTATTTCCCTGCCGTTTGATTTAATATCGCTGAAATGGTCCTGTATTTTACCTAACAGGTTGGTCACGGTCTGATTGACCGCCTCTGTGATGAGCATAGCTGTATTTTGTGCCTTAGTCCCTCCGGCAAATATCTCACTCGCGAATGCCTTTTTACTGTAGGTGTCTATGGCATTCATGGTAAAAGAGTTGAGGTATAGGAAAGGTCCTTTTTTCTCTATTTTCCAGCTAATCTTCAGTAGGATATCAGACGACACAGTTTGATTCAGCAGATCTTCAGGAGTTTGTCTTACCCCATCACCGGTGGCCTTACTTTGTTTAATATTCATTTGGGCCAGCTCCTCATCAATTTCATTGATAGAGCCTAAAAGCGTCTGCGTGTTGTATCCTCGTTCCTGGAAATAACTCTGGATAGTCGTAGTTACCTCTTCCAGTTCATCATTATTTTGGCATGCTTTGACATAATCAGGGTACATGCGTTGTGTGCCTTCATTGTCAATGGTTATCGTATAGTCATTCTGATTAAACCATAAGTCAGTAGGCATGATCATCAGGTCGGGCAGATCCTGTCCTTGCCCCATTGCCATGAACTGGGTGAACAGCAGAAATAATATAATGTTGAGTGATGTTTTCATGAATAGAGTCGTTAAAAGCCAATTCCTTTTTTGATGAAACCGTCTTTCGCCAGTTTACTTCTGAGTAGTTCCACATTAACTTGCACCGGCACACCGATCTTTTTCGTTTTACCCAGATCGGTGATATCTTCCGGGTTGATCGTAACATGGTCCATGTAGGATACATAGTTCAGATAGGATGGCGCAGCTTTTTTCTCGCGTTGCCAGCTATTCAGATCTTTTACACCAAAGAAACTTTTAAAATATTTGGCTTCGTCAAACATTAGATCAGGGTCATCGATCAGGGGCCTGCTATAGTTACTTGCGGGGATACCCCTGAAGATCACGGCATGGACAGCATCACGCTTGCCTCTTTCAATAGCTTCACTGGCATTCTTACCATAGGAGAAAACTTTAAACAACACCGTGCCCTTGACGCCTGACTTACCCGGGATGGCTTTGACTTCATAGCTGAGTGAGGAGATCTTATTTTTTTGAGCATAGCTTACACCGCTAAATACCAAGGGTAAAAGGGTGATAAGTGTAATGAATACGTTCTTCATGATGGTTATTTTTTGTAGTTAATTCTTTGAAAATCATAGCGAAGGGTGAGTTCAACGTGTGACCGGTAACCCTCCAGTGGAAAACGCCCTTCGTCACTGTCAAATACAGCTTGTCCGTTTCCATCAGCAAAAGGGGCATTAAAATCAACACTGGTGTAGGAGCCCGAGGCTATGAGCGATAGATCATGGGTTAATCTAATGCCGAATCTGGCCCCTACTTCAAATGCAAGGTCTTTGCCATAATCGTCTATGGAGGATTCGGCAACGAAACGCTCTGCTACCTGTTCATTTTTAAATTGGGCCTGGTAATATCTTAATCCCATCAAGGGACCTATAATGAACCGCTTAAGAAAATACCACTCCTTACTGATGCCCAGGCCGACGCTGAAAACGGATACATTAGTCTTGAAATTTTCACCGTTTATAGTAATCTCTTCCATCCCGCCGGGTTGGTCGGAATTGTCATAGAAAAGGTCTAAATACAACTTTTGACCGTATTTAAGTTTTTTAAAAAGAGGAGGGATGTAAATATCAAGCCTTCCTACCAGGCCATCACTGGAAAACCCACCATAGGCAGATACGGGTATCCTGTTTTCTACTACCTGATCGCCAAGGTCCAGTTGTTTACCTTGTAACTGAATAAATTTAGAAGGCTGTCTTCTTCCATTTTCGCCACGGGTTCCATCGGAAATAAAGGTGGTAGCTAAAATCGACCCTATCCTTTTGGACTTTACTTGCCCAGTTTGTTTATCAACCGTTCTTCTCAATACATCATACCTGTGGTTTACTTTCAGGCCTTGTTGTCTGCCTATTTTAACCTGGATAGGCTTTGTAGCGAAAATGGCAGAGCTCGTCTTGAATTCTTTAAGTCCCTTTGTGGTTTCTTTTAAGGCGGTGGCGGGTACGTAAAGATCCTTCAGCCGCTTGAAATAAGTGTCTTCATTATAGTTTCCGGACAAATCAGTTTTTAGGACATCTTTGAAGTTCGTCAAACTTCCGGTAATCTTGGACCTGTCCATTTTTCGCTGACCTTTTTCATCGAATGTCATGGTAGATCGCACGGTTTTCACCACATTTTCTTTAAGGTGGAGTGGGATCGTTAATTCATTTCTGTACTCATGCGCTTCTGACTTCTGTTCTTCGCTATTACTCTGATCGGCCCATCCGTTTTCCCAGAAATCATTGTTGATGATACTGTCTCCCAGGCTTAGTTTATAGAGATACGCGTTCCTTTGTATGGTAAAACCGCGCTCTCTTCTCACTACCTTGGTTTTTACAGGCTTTATAGGCGCCTCCGGGCGGGAGCGTAGTTTTTCGAGCGCTGTCTCCTGTGGTATATTGTTAGCCTGGGCCTCTTTCAGTAAAGCGCTACGCTCCTCTGAATACTTTTTAAGGTCCTGTTCGTATTCCTTCAACCGGGCAGGATACGCTGCAGAATCGGTGGCGTATTGTACAGCGTTGATGGAGTCCCTTTTGTCATAGACATCGTCCAGACGGCTCAATCCATGATGATGGATGACCAGCACGTAATTAGTATTCAGTACGCGATTTAAATATTCGCGTTGTACACTGGTTTCTGCATCTAACGTGGTGAGCGAACTCAATGAGAGCGTATTATCTGAGGCGACTTCTTGCATTCTTTGGTTCAACAGATCGATGCTCAACGCCCCCTCTTTTTCCTGGAACAGGTAGTTGAGGACTTTATTGGGGACTTTGTTTTCCTGCAGGGTTTTATGGACAAAACCGGCCTGGTCCGTTGGTATTGACTCAGCAGTGACGTATATGTTTTCCTTGATGGGGTTACGGAAATACTCTTCGGGCAGAGTATTATCCACTTGTTGTGTCAATTTTTCGTAGGCCTGAGTGAACCGGTTGTCGTCCTCAATAATATGTATAACACTGACCGTTTTGTTGATGCTAAAGGTACTTTGCGCATAGCACATGTTTGCGGTCGTGTAAAACACCAGTGCACAAATGAGTGCAGATACTGATTTGATTAAATTGTAATGATGTGTCATAATAAGCTGAGTTAAGTTGTTTTAAATGGTTTCAAGAGTGGTATGTTTTTTGTCAGGATCTATTCATTTCGTTTTTAGTAAGCTTACTCGCGTTGTGAAACTTTTTAAGTGGGTAGAAGTATGATATGGCCCGCTTGAAGACGTTTTGCCCATATTGAGAATAAGCCTAACCGGTCAGTTTTTTTTCTACTCGTTCAAAGTATTTTTTCATTTCCATAATATCAGATTTTACACCCCTAAGACGTTCTATTTCATCCGTTTCCAAGGTGCCCGCGGCATACAGAATGAGGTCCTTTTCAAGCTGGTCCCAGCTGTCGTATTCAAGAAAAATCACTAGTTTTTCCATCGTACGGGCAGTTAAGCTTCTGGGGCGGGTATGACCTGGGTATTTAAAAAGCCTTTTGATCATGCTCGTGCTGATGTTGATCATTGACGCCAATGTCACGTAGTGCTTATTCACCCACTTTTCTTCATTCGTTTCCAGAATGAAGTACCTTTTTTTTGTGCTTGGCCTAGTTTCAAAATCCTTTCTTATCTTTCGGATGATGAAGGCCTGCATGCTATTCATTAACCATTCATTCATAGCTACGCCGTTGTTTGATGAAGTATAATTATGGATAGAATGGCTTGGTTGAAAATAGAATTTGTGAACAGCTGGCTATCCTCCATGAACTGCCTGAAATTGTTCACAAAGGTTTTTCATGGTGAGTGTAACTAAACCCCGAAGGCATGGAACAGACTACCGTATTTATAGTAGAAAATGAGATACTCATTGCCAGCAAACTCAGGATCCTGTTGGAAAATCATAACTATGCCGTATTGGGTCATTCTGCTACAGGGGATGCGGCCATAAGCCAAATAAGAAAATTAAAGCCTGATATCGTGCTTATGGACGTAAAGATCGATGGGGAATTGGATGGCATCGAAGTGACGGAGATTATTCAAAAGGATGTCAATAGTATTGTCATTTACATCACTCAGACACATGGTAATAGCCAGGTATTTGACCAGGCAAAAAAAACCAGGCCATACGCCTTTTTGCCTAAGCCGTTTTCCGAATCTGAGTTGTTAAGGACCCTTGAACTGGCCATCTTAAATTCTCACAAAAGTGCACCTGCCAAAGAGGCTTTCTATGATAATCAGCGGATCTTTATCCGGCAGAATTATGGATATAATAAATTGGAAGTGAGGCGTATCCTATTCATAAAAGCGGAAGGAAGTTATTCAAAAATAGTTACCGAAAAGGATGAATATATTGTCTCTGACAACTTGAATACGTTTTTCTCAAAATTACCTCCCACAAGTTTGGTACGGTGCCATAGGTCTTACATCATTAACCTGGATAAGGTCACAGGGTTTGATGAAATAAGCATAATGATTGATGAAAAAGAAAGGATCCCCATCGGGAGGACCTATACAAAAATCAAAGATCTGTTTAAAAAAGTATAAAGTGGCATATCAAAAGTCTCACTTAGCATGTTGAAAAGGGTATCCAAATTTTCTGAAACGCAGGTCCTTGAAGGGATCAAAAGAGGCAACAGAGATGTGCTTAAACATATATATCAGAAATATTGGCCGACTATTTTAAAAATGGTGACCGGCAATGGTGTGAGTGAAGACAATGCCAAGGACATATTCCAGGAGGGGATCATTACCATACGGCAGCATTTAATGACCAGTGACTTTAAACTGACCTGTAAGCTCACCACTTACTTGTATTCTGTTTGTAGATACGCCTGTTTTAACTTTGTAAAGCATGAATCACGTTTTGTAGATATCATGGAATATGTTGAGATACATCAAATAACAGAACCAAGGTTTAACCATTTGGATATTGAAGCGGTCGAAGAAGAAATCCGTAAGCTGGGATATCCATGTAAACAGCTATTATTGGGTTATTATTACCATAACATGAGCGCCGCTGACATCGCGCATGAATTCGATCTGAAAACGATAGGGAATGCACGAAAGAAAAAATATGACTGTCTTCAAAAAGTTAAAAAGAACTTTTTCCCCCAAATGAACAAGACGTATGCAAGTTGATGATCCCATAACGGAATTAATTGAACGGTATTTGAATAACCAGCTTTCTGATACTGAGAGGGCTTCATTTGAAAAGAAAGTGGCCACTGACCCTGAGTTAAAGCAGCATCTAGATTTTCACTACAAGTTTGTAGCCAGTATGGAAAAAATTGGAAACGAAGCTTTTAAAGCGACGTTAGATGAAATTCATGAAGAAGTAGTACATCGAAAGGGAAGAGTGATCACCTGGAGGCACTATGTTGTGGCGGCATCGATCCTTTTTGTCATGGCCTTCGGGTTTATCATTTACCGCTCAATAAATACGTCTGGGATGAGTCCCTACTTTGTTACGAAAGAAGTACAATATAAGATAAAGGTCAGAGGCAGCGTAGCACATGATATTGTGGTTAACGTTATTCCTCAAACGAGCTATGATTTTCATTACCTCTGGGCAAATGATACGCTCCGGCTTTATGGTGATTTTCGAAGTAATCGATTTGAGGTATTTCTTGACCCATACAAAAAAGAATACTTCCTGGAGTATTCCGGTAAATACCCTTTACCTGTGTATGATGAAATACGGGAATTGCAGTCTGAATAAGCCATAGGATTGATGCCTGATCCAGGCGGGTACCTGCTAAGTGAGGCAATTATTCGTTCAGTGGTTAGTTTTGGGTTTTTAGTCTTGAGTCCTTAGTCCTTAGTCTTGAGTCTTTGGCATGAGATTATGAGATTTTTGCCATTAAGCTTTCCTATCGAACTCCTCATTAACAAGGTACCTTGTTTTAATTTAATGCCTTTTAATAGGATAACTTAACCGCTTTTTTTGGCCAACCCATTGTACGCTCTGCGCCAGACTCTTCGCTCTTTACACTCCGCCCTATGCACCATGCGCTCTGTTCTCTCGGGATAGTGAAGTTTTTTTTGTAACGTTTTTGAGTTTTCAATATAAAGTAATGTAAGGTCTCCAGGATGTGACCTTTCGTTCCTGATTATCTCGAGAACAGATTGATATTGATGCTTTAGGCCTTTAGTGGTGGTCTTCTGGTCAATGATCAATCCTACCGCTTTACTTCGATGGGCCCGCCATCGCATCTATCCATTTTATAAATCAGAATACTATGCGCTTGTTGAATAAAGTAACACTGTTGCTGGTACTCGGTTTTGGATCTTTATTGTCTACTACTGGCTGTATGAATGAAGAAATTATAGAGCCACAGGAAGACGCTTCGACTCTGTCATCCGGAGGAGAGGAAGAAGATGATCCCATAGAACCATTCCCGGTATAGTTTAATGAAAGCTGCGAACCTGGCGCAGCTTTTTCATTTATCAAAGCGTAAAGTATTGATATTGTGCAAAAAATGGTACAAAAAACAATTTTGTTTTGAATATGAAGATTAAACCTTTTATTTTTTAAAACTTAACCTCAAATACTAATGTCTATTAATTGTATTAAGTTGTGCTTTACTTACTTCATGTTAATGTTAATTACCTTTAACGTTACGCATGCAGACATCCTCCAGGAATCAAATGACACTGATACAATCAGGGATTTACTGACCTCTGACCCACAAAAGGCGCTGGAACTGGCCAGAAAATATTATGATAGTACAAGTGATACCGAAGATTTTGAACGTCAGATCCAAGGTCTCACGCTAATTTCATTTTCTTACTATTACCTGAAAGAATATAAAACTGCTGAAAACTTCGCCGCTGAGGCGGTGAATTTGGCGCATAAACACAATCATGAAAATTTGTCTGCAGAAGCTCTGTACATCATAGGTATTATTGCTTACAAGAGTTCAGATTATCTCAAGAGCGTTGATTACTATCGCCGGTCAATGGAAAAATTCAGAACGTTTGACCTTACCAGGGCCGCCGAACTACAGTTTAACCTGGGCATATCTTTTAACAAGTTAGATATGTATGATTCGGCGCTGATGAATGTTTTGGTGGCTGCCCGGGTGTTTGAAGAAAACGATAAAAAATCGAACCTGGCATCTGCCTGGAATACACTAGGTAATATTTATAATGAACTGGACCAATATGCACTGTCCCTGAAATACCATCTGAAAGCTTTACACATTAGAGAGGCCCTTGCACTATCCGCTTCTATTAGCAGCTCCCTGAATAATATATCATTGGTCTATATGGAAATGGACAGCATATCTAAGGCGCTTGACTATCAATTCAGGTCTCTGGAGCTAAAGAAAGCGCTAGGTGATGCTAAGAAGATCTCCATTGCGCAGAAAAATATTGGTGCCATATATTCCAAGGCGGGAGATCTGATCGAAGCCGGAAAATACTATGAAAAGGCTATGAAAACAGCTCAATCAGTGAGTTATGACAGGATTATAGCCAGTGTGGCCAATGACCTTGCCAGGCTTGACATACAAGATAATAATTATTCAAGGGCGGAAGAGTATTTGGACCTTGCTTATGTACTTTCTCAGAAAATGGGCTCACTGGATCTGAAAAAAACAAACTACGAGTTGTTTTCTATTCTTTATGAAAAGCAGGGAAAATTTAGCGAGTCCAATGCCTTTTTGAAGCAGCAAATGCAGGTACAAGATAGCATTCTGAGTAAGGACAAGAGCCTTTTGATCAATGGAATAAGCAAGAATTATGAAATAGAACAAAAAGAAAGAGAACTTGCCAGTTTGAATGAAAAACACGAATTACTGGAAGCACTGATCTTTCAAAAACAGTTGTCCATTTATTTTCTTATCACCGGCGCTTTGTTACTGATGCTGTTGCTTGTGCTGGCTTATGTGGCCTTTAGAAATAAAAAAGGGGATAATGAGAGAATAAAAATACTCATGCGTGAACTGCACCACCGGGTGAAGAATAATTTCGAGATCATATCGGGGTTGCTTCAGCTGCAGTACGACCAGTTAACGGACCTCGCTGCTAAAGAAGCTATAAAAGATGGGGAAAGCAGGATACAGGCCATGAATATTATCCATCAAAGGTTGTATCTGGAAGACAAGATACAGCACATCGATATGCCTGAATACATCGGAAAGCTTTTGGACAATTTGCACATATCCTATCACAGATCTTCTGACCAGGTACGGTTGGAGAAGGAATTAGACAATGTGAAATTACAAGTGGATAAAGCCATACCCATGGGGTTGATCATTAATGAACTGGCAAGTAATGCCTATAAATATGCCTTTAACGAGCAAGGCCTTGGCGCGCTTAAGGTTAAAATGAAACAGGTAAAAGCACATCGGATCCAATTGGTAATAGAGGACAACGGTAATAGCCCTGATAACCTGAAAATCTCAAGAGGATTTGGACTTAAAATGGTAGACCTGCTTGTCCAGCAATTACATGGAGAATTAAAAGTCACTTACGATAAGGGCAGGAAGTATGACCTTGTTATTGATGTTTAGGCTCCTGGTCCTTTTATTGTTTTCTATTGATATCCTCGAAACTTATTGTAAATAAGTTATTTGGGTGTATTGGTAACTCCTAGGAGATTAATATTGAATCTTTATTCTAGATTAATCTCCTATGTTTTGTTTTCCTAAAGGCTCGATAAATTGGTCTGTGTAACGAATATGACAATCAAAACTTGATACCTTTAAAGTATGAAGTCATATTCGATTTTAATTATTGTTATAATACTCTTTTCGTGTGAAGAAATAACTACAATAAAAAAAGTATCAGGTGGTAAAACATCCACACTCACCGATGGAATATATAGTATAAATGAGAGGTTTATAGACTTGGATACCATTTATATTTCTACAAATGATGATTTAAAAGAAATAATAGAGTCTGTACCTGACAATACGTGTATAATAATTACATCAGGCACGTATAACCTCGAAAACACAATCTACCTAACAGAAAAAAGTAATATTGTTATTTCTGGTGAAGGTTTAAATTCTACTATTATCAACATAGTACCTAAGAACGAATTTCGCAGGTCGATAACTATAGGGAAGAACATTAAATCCTTGTTGATCCAAAATTTAAGTTTCGTAGGAATTGGTTCTAGTTCAAATATATACCATGCAGCAATAGGATCTTCGTTAGGAGGAGCTACAACAGGAGTGGAAAACATAAGTATAAAGTCCATTAAGGTAGATAACCTTCCGGTTGGAATAAGTATTGGGGGTGGTTCCTTAGGTAGTTACAATAATGTACTGATTAAAGAAAATATTGTCAAAAATACTGTGGGCAATGGTCCAGGATTTGGATATGGTATCCACAATGAAAGTGCTACCAATGTTTTAATTGAAAGTAATCGAATTGAACATGCAACCAGACATTCAATTTATCAAGCACGCAATGAGGAGGAATTATTAAATCCAGGATTCTATTCAGTTATCATAAAAAATAATCAAATAGTTAATCACAATTATCCAGATAATCTGGATCCAACAAATCGAGCTGCTATACTTGTTGCAAGATCTAGTAATATCCTAGTTACTAGTAATGAGATAACAAGCTCAGCTTCTGTGGGGATAAGGATTTTTAAAAGTACTAATGTAAATGAGCCGTATCCCGTTGGGAATATTACGGTATCTTTTAATAATCTGACAAATATGTATAACCATGGAATTTCAATAGATACGAATAATCCCTTTTTAGGACTTATTCAAAAGAAAGGAGTGGTAGGTTTCGATTTAAGCGACGTAAGAGACAGGATTATAAAGTTAGATTATAATGGTGATAGTTTTGACGATATTTTATTATACCGTCCAGGAACTGGAATTGTTAATCTAGGAAAGTCGGGAGGAAATTTATCCTTTACAGACAGTACTTTTAGCAGTACGGGCATGGCTTCTTTTGACCTAAGAAATAGTATGGATCAAATCATTTCCTTAGACTATGATGGTGATAATGATGATGATATAATGTGTTATCGACCGGGTTCTGGAATTGTCTATATGGCGAGATCTAATGGTGATGGAACATTTACAAATGTTATGGCTAGCGAATCTGGTGTAGCTAATTTTGACCTGAGAAATAGTATGGATCAAATCATTTCCTTAGACTATGATGGTGATAATGATGATGATATAATGTGTTATCGACCAGGTTTTGGGACGGTTTACATAGGTAGATCAAATGGTGATAGTACGTTTACCAATATTGTAGCCGATGGACTTGGTATTATTGGTTTTGATTTAATGAATGAGAATGACAGAATTGTTTCATTAGATTACAATGGGGATGAACGCGATGATATTTTTTGTTATCGGCCAGGATCAGGCATTTTTTATATGGGTAGGTCAAACGGAGACGGAACATTTACTAATGTTGTCTCCAATGGAGACGGTATTGCCAATTTTGACTTACGCAATGAGAATGATAGAATTATTTCACTGGATTATAATGGAGATAGACTTGACGATATTATTTGTTATCGTCCAGGCGAAAGAATCATTAGTTTAGGTAAATCAAATCGAGATCGAACCTTCTCAACTGTGTATAAGAGTATTACGGGAACGGCTAGTTTTGATCTGACATCAATGAATGACCTTATAATTGCGTTGAATCTAAATCATGATAATTCAGAAGATATTATCCTTTATCGTCCTGGTAGCGGTGATTTTTATGCAGGCATGTCAAATGGAGAACTATATAGACCCCTATTAGATGGCAATCATATTGAAACGAACTGTACTAGTTGTAGTGATGTATATGAGGAAAACATTGTAGTATATTAGAGAATTAATGATTGCCGACTTTTTTACATTAGTGTAAGTTTAGCAGAGTAGTGCTGCAACAGACAACAGTGTAGAAAATCAATTCGATTTAGGCTAAGAATTGTCATTAATGTTTTTGTCATTTTGTAAAGTATCTCTGCGTTTGGATACATTTTTAAGACAATCATACTGATAAGACAAATAATTTTGAATGAAGTGTATCATTCATGCCATTGCCAGCTTTAACAGAATTAATACAAACAACACCCAATGGTTTAACTGCCACATGTTAAATAACGTGAATATCGTTTAAGCGACCAGGTATAATTGTCCATGTTTTTTTTCAAATTGTATATTAAGAGAAGGTTTTTTAGGGAAGAAGCAATAAGCAGAGAGGGCACTGATCAGGTTGATCAGG
>NZ_VKDC01000060.1 GCF_007097395.1 Fulvivirga sp. M361 | reverse complement strand
GGCATATAATCTATCTCTACCCTACAAAGAGAAAAGATTATACTTCAAATGTCAAGTGGGTTTTCGATATACAAAATTTCCGAAATCACCCCGAAATCATTGCTTATTGAACGTATGGACACTTTTTGGAAATCAACGTGTCAAACTCGGGATACAGATCGTATTCATATCGCTCGATGGCTATTCCTTCAGCATCCGTTTGAAGTTGGTCCCGGTCGTTGTATTTGGACAGTCTTATTACATTATTCCGATGATCATACTGATATTTGATCGACCAGATGCCATCTATTTCTACGGGCTGACCATTGGTCGAATAATATTTGGTTTCCTGTCCGCGATCTAGCTGGTCATAGGTATTCTCGTAACGATGCACACCGGCTTTATCCGTTACGGGTGAATTCCTCAAATTATAATATGAAGTACTTAACAGGTTATTTCTGTCATCATACGTATACCGGGTAATGGAGGGTTCTGTAGCTATACCTTTGTAGTCATGTGTGAGTTTCACTTCCTGAACCAGGTTATTATTTTCATATTTCCGTTTGATCACCACAACGCCATCTTTATTGTAGTACCTCGTTTCCACATTATTGTCTAATACGTCGTAGTCCCATTGAATAAGGGCATAATTGTCAAATTCGATCAACTGATCAAGGGTATCATAGTATGACCTTTCAATCATTCTGTTCAGGCTGTCATATGTATACCGGTTTATATGAGCTCCCTGAAAGGCATAAGCCGGCAACCGTTGAGCGTTGAAATACTTTGTTTCCAACTTATTGTCGCTATTGTCATAGCTATATTGGTAAATAGCCACGTCATACTGAGATTCTTTTAGATTGCCCTGGTCGTCATAATATTCAGACCTGATCAGGTTTCCGTTATCATCACGATATAAAGCAAACGCATAAACCCCCTCTTTATCAGAGGTAACATTATCATCGGCATCTGTGTAATATCCTGTCTCCAGGTTCTTTGAAGTGTCATATAGATAATGAGTGGTTGGCCCCTGGTAATGGGTACTAACGGGGTGATCATATCCATTTAAATTTGTGATCTGTTCCACCCTGCTTTGATTGTCATACGTATACCTTACTTTACCAAATCCATCTTCATCAAAGACAATAATCCCCCCTCTGTCATATTCGCTATATTCCATCGTCCGGCCCAGACTGTCAAACTCCCAGAACCGCATGGCTATACCCATATCATCGTTCACAAGAACACCATTAGAGTTGTAAGTGGCGTGCATATTGACATTACCGTACCGGTCAGTCGCATTTATGGTGCACCATATTCCGTCGCCGTCCTCCCTGGGGTGGTGATTCCCATCATAGTATGATAGCTTGGATTCATACCCTAATTCATCGTAAATAAACTCTTTGATGGCTATTGAATCCTTAATATCAACAAATTCTTTGCCTTTTTGGGTGTATGATTTAATCAGTTCGTCTTGTTCATTGTATTCATAGTAATACAAGTAATTGCCACCAGCTTCTGCCATTCTTTTTCCATTAGCGTCATAATTCTTTATCAGTATCCTACCAGGCTCACTTAAATAGCTGTAAAGAAGCTCATATTGTCCCAGTGAATTTTTCATACGATTACCGGCCTGGTCCAAATAGTGTTTTGAGATGATCTGCTCCTGTGTGTTACGGGTGACTTTCGTAACAAACTCTCCGGTAGGCCCCCTCACCTTATTTCTGTTCAAATCAAAAAATTGATACTGAAAATGCTGCCCTTTTTGTGTTTCAATGAAGGTATGATACCCAAATCTATTGTTCACGGCCTTACCTTTTGCGTTGTAAAAACCATACAGCGTTTTATGCTCAGATACCTGTTTTACCTGTATTACTGCCGCACCGAAGTATGGGTCGACCTCCAAAGATCCGGATCTGTAATAGTTGATCTCATTAAGGCCATATTTATCATCATAGTAAAACTTATAATATGAGCCATAATCATGTTCATAGGGTAACACATTCCCTCTGCCCGTTATCCGTAAATCACCGGTTTGTTCAATAAACCTATGATATGTTTCATTTTGGCCATAACCCATATTGAATTCACTTTTCCAATAAGAATCCAAAACCGTTAAGGTGCTATCAATTTTAAACTGCCATATGCTTTGCATGGCAGTTTTGATGCTATGATCTGTCTGATGATCGTATAAATACTGATTTCTATTATTTCTTTTTTTATAAGTCGCTATGAAGTCATTCATTTCAGCCCTGGTCGTGTATTGATAAGGCTTGCTGATGATTTCTCTGCGCGCCATACGCGCGGTCATTTCGGTTATATTAAAATGATACCGCTCGTGCTGGAGCAGCAGGTATGATTCTCCTTTATCCCAGGGATTCATCCAGGTATATTTTGGATAAAACCGGGCTTCAATACAATTAGTTTCCCCCGGGCTATTGACTTTAAATTCAATCTCAGACCTTATGCCTGCATCATATTCTGTAAAGAACCGGGGATAGCCGCCAAAATCAGTATAGTCTAAATACGTCTTGCTCTTCCATTGATGTGAAACGTCACCCAAAGGATGAAACCAACTGTTATGGAGAACCATACAAGCTAAAAGAAAGGGGCCAGTCAAAATCAACGTGAACCTCACATACTTCAACGAAGTGATCTTTAAGCGCTTCCACTTTTCGGAATACTTATATAGCGGCCAGGAAAATATGCCACTTAAAACTAAAATTATCGTCATTGCTATTAATAAATCCTTCAACTCATTCGTCGAGTTGAATAGTATCAGTCCTCTGAATGATATGATGGCTATAATGAATACTGAAAGGATCATTCTAACCTGAAAATGATATTCTCTCCTGTTCTTTGAATTTGAGATGCCATTCGCATGAATCAGGGGTATTAGGGGACTGACACACAGTAAATAGACAAATACAGAGTTACTAAAATAATTAATCGAAAAGACCAGGGAAAGGCTTAACAGGAGCATGTAGTAGCTCAAATGGTCTAAAAGAACTATTCCCGGAAGCCAATTAAATGATTGAGAGACGTCAGGTTTTTTCTTTTCGGCAACTGTGTTCGTGTCGTTTTTACCAACCGTGTGTTGAGATTTATTCCCGGTATTGAATGTACCTTTCAATTCTTGTGGAATGGCAACCTTACGGGTGGACAATTCTGCCAAAACAGCTTCAATAAGCTTAGGCTCGTACTTTTGTGGTCTTTTTAGATACTTCAATAAGTCCTTATCGGAGTTTGCCTGAACCCGTTTGCTAAATATATTTACTTCCAACTATATAAGCTTTAATACCAGAAAGCTATAAATATAATAATGAGTATTATTTGTCAAACTGATTTTAAACCAAAAAGAAGTACACATTCGTCATATGTTGCAAGTAATAAGAATGCGAATTTAGCTCACCGAGCTTTCGTAAATGGTGGTCTTGCGCAAACCATAGCGCAATAAATTACATGGGGAAATGAAGTTGTTTTTTTAGATTGTGAGCTCAGATCGCTAAAGTATCAAAAACATTAATAATGGCGGCATGCCCCCTATTCCAAAAAGCATCCATCAGGCGTTTAAACGCTTTGGTTTTAATCGTCATTTTTTATGGCCTTTGTCATACCAGCCTTGCACAATATTCTACTATATCCCTAAATCTTGACCAGGACGTAAATCAATGGTTTGATCATCAAATCGGCAAAGAAAATGCAGGATTGATCCATGGCCATTATCAAGTCATAACACGTGCTAATTATATTTATCATCCATTTTATGGCAGTGATCGTTGGGTGACCGGGCAGGTCCGTTACCGAAACAGGCTATATGAAAATGTAGCGCTGATGTACAACATCCTGGAAGACTATTTAATCATACAACATCCTACAAATTTAATACTGATCAATCAACCGATACGGCTGGAAGAAAATTGGGTAGACTATTTCACTATTGCAAAGCACGTATTTAAATACATCGACACCGGCCACCCATCCATTACTCCGGGCTACTATGAAGAACTGTACAAGGGAAAGGCACTGAGCGTAATTGTAAAAAGGGAGAAAACCGGGTCTATAAACAGCTCTAATAAATTGATGAAATACACCCAACGCAATAAACATTTCATTGAGTTGGGAAAAAACTATTACCGCATCCGTGGAATGAGCACCTATTTTAAGCTGTTCAAGCCACATAAGAAAGAGTTGAAGGCATATATCAAAGCCAAAGGGCTCATTATTGGAAAAGACCGTGATATGGGTTTGGTTCAACTGACGAAATACTGTGAACGTATGGTGCCATGAAAAATATAGTCATCGTACTTATGGTATTGGGAAGTCCTTTATTTGCGCAGGTTGAAAACGCTAATGTTACTGTATCCCTGGATTCGGTTCATGTGGAAGTGTTAATTCATCACCTTGAAAATAATTTCAGTATTCGGTTTTATTATGATCCCGATTGGTTTGAAGAACAGATAATTACTGTTGATTTTGAAAATGGTACTTTGGAGGAGCTTTTGGAAAACGTTTTTCATACTTCAGAAATAAACTTTTTCATTGATGGGGACCACATATTTTTAACCAAAGGAATCCCAATCCAGGCTACACCGGCTATTGCGTTGTCTAGGATGGCAGCGAAAGAAGAACCGTCGGTTGAACAGGCCCCTGTTGAAAAAGGCCTGATATTTACCAGGGAGTACAAAGCCCCTGTCGATGAAAATATTGAAAACTATACATTCGAGATCGGCAGTCGCTCAAAAATGGTCCGGGACAGCGATGTAACCCTAGCCGGCTACATTAGACAGCAGGAAAGCCAGGAACCGGTTTCAGGCGCCTACATCTACACTAAAAACCCCGTCAAGGGTACTACCACTGATCGGGATGGATTTTACTCCCTCACACTACCCGCGGGCAGACAAAGGGTATGGGTCAGCTCTGTTACCATGCAAAACACTTCAAGGAACCTCATTTTGTTTTCTGATGGTAAATTGGATATAGAAATGGAGCCCGATGTTATTTCACTGTCTGAGATAGTGGTAGAAGGAGAACGGGATGCCAATCTCAAAAGCACACAGATGGGTGTCAATAAAATAGATGTGGAAAGCACAAAAAACGTACCTCTGGTACTTGGAGAGAAAGACATAACTAAAATAGTCACTACCCTGGCAGGCATTCAAACGTTGGGAGAAGGAGCTGCGGGTTTCAATGTACGAGGTGGCAAATCAGATCAAAACCTGATGTTGCTGAATGAGGCCACTATTTATAATGCCTCCCACTTTCTCGGTTTTTTTTGGTATTTAACTCTGATGCTCTTCAGGGTATGGAGGTCTATAAAAGCAGCATTCCGGCATCTTTTGGTGGCAGGCTGGCATCTGTTTTTGATATAGAGATAAAAAAGCAAATACTGAAAAATTTTCAGGAGAAGGTGGTTTTTCACCTATTACTTCCAGGCTAACCTTTGAAATTCCTGTTATAAAGAAAAAGGCCGGCTTATTGTTAAGCGCCCACACTACCTATTCGAACTGGATCATTGAAAGGTCTTCAAACCCTGAGTTCCGGAACAACCGGGTGTCATTTTCAGATTTCATATTGCGATATGATCATGAAATCGATGAAAAAAACAACATTGAAGTATCCGGGTATTACAGTAGAGATGACTTCCGTTTAAAATCAGACACACTTTTCTCTTTTTCTGATTTCTCTTATATAAATACCAACGGAGCTATAAAATGGTCGCACCGTTTTAATGATCGTCTCAATGGACAAATAACAGGTACCGCCTCTCATTATGGCTATGACTTGCAGTTCGACGAGACGTCTACCAACGCTTTTCAACAAGATTTTTCGATTACAGACGCTTCATTGGAAATAAAGATGGACTATTACATGAACGACAGGCACGAATTCAGCTTTGGGGCCATCTCCAGGAATTACCGGATAAACCCGGGCACCAAAGGGCCTTTGGGAGATGAATCATTGGTCACTTCTCTAGCCATACAAAAGGAACAAGCCCTTGAAACAAGTTTCTATTTTTCCCATCAATTTGATCCCTTACCAAACTTTTCTCTTTCAGGAGGTTTCAGATAGGTTCTTTTTAGGTCCGCTAACCGCAGATGGCATTGTATCCTTTCATACGTTCAAAGGTGACCTTGATGGGTTTCAGCCCGATGAAAATATCCATCAATTGGAGCTAACTCCTATAGCGAACAACGAGGTGTTTCAATATCCGGTTTACGGGGAAGCAAAAGATATAAATAATAGGATTCCTGATCTTAGGGAGCAACTTTACTGGAACCCTCAAATCAAAGTAGGAGAAGACGGTATGCTCCGGCTTCAATTTTATACTTCTGACGTGCCAGGAGAATATGAAATGTCTATTGAAGGAGTGAGCCAAGCCGGACAACTCATATCCATAAGGCGTAAGCTTCTTGTAGGTCCCTGATGAGTCTTCAGCTCCATTAGGTTTGTAGAATGTTCACGCATGTTTACCTGTACTTTATTTGGGATGTTTCTATCTCTATCTTTTTCCTCCTGAATAGGTCATCGCCTCTCCTTTGCCAAAACCGTAACTAAACCCCAGTGTTATAAACCTGCCTCTTTGATTAAAATTGTAAAGAAAGAACTCCGGCTGCTCGGTAATACTTTCCTGAATTCTGGAGGCAAACACATCGCGAATGCTTAGGTTGACAACAGCTTTTTTGTCCAGGAATTTCTTACGTAATCCAATATCCATAAAAGCAGTGTTAGAAACCACACTTTGAACAGTCTGGTAGCCCGATCGGTAATTACTTACAATTTCGATATCAATATCTGCCGGGAGCTTAAATTTGGTAGTAAGCCTCGCATTTGATCGGTCACCGTTGAAATCAAAGGTTGTGCTTTCCAAGTTTCCCTCTCGTTTGAAATAGTTATAGTTAAAATCACCATTCAGGCTCATCCATTTCGTCAGATCATATTCCAGATTCACTTCAAACCCTGTGATGGCGTTGCTCCCAATGTTAAGCGGGGTGGTGGTATTAACGTTATTTTCAAAGAAAGAAACCCGCTCTATTACATCGGTGGTATAACGATAGTAGACGCCTGCATTCAGAGCCATTTTTCCTTCTATAAAAATACCGGTCACCTCATAGGAGTCTGTAAACTCCGGTTGCAGGTTGGGATTTCCGGTACGTATATTGAAATCATTCCTGATATTGAAGAATGGATTCAGGTCCCATAGCCTGGGTCTGTAAATTCTTCGTGAGTACCCTGCCTGAAGCGAAAATGTTTCGTCGAATTTGTAAGAGGTATGAGCACTTGGAAAAAGATTAGTATAATTTTGATCGTTCGATTCGTTCGTATTTATCAGCAGTGTATTAAGGTCTGTATTTTCAATTCTCAGACCCAGTTTAACGCCCCAGTCTTCGAATTTATAAGCACCTGTTCCGTACACGCCAAGCACTTTTTGATCAAATTCAAAATCATTTGTAAGGTTTTCATCGACTACCCGTGAATTATCCACAAGATTAAATACCGCATAGTCGTTCCCCACATTATTTATTACATATTGTGCTCCTGTTTCGAGTGTGATCTTATCGGTAATTGGGTCGGTGTAGTCGAGCTTGAATGTATAATCCGCCTGTTGAAATTTGGTTTGAGTTTGTTGGTCGGCATATTCTTCATTTCCGAAAGTGGCTGTGTTTGTAAACTCAGAAGACTGGTCTTTCCCAAAAAATCGTCCTAAAGCGCTGAACACTAATGAATGTTCCTTGTGGTCTTCAAAATCCTTTTTGTATTGAAGTTCATATTGCCATTTAGGATTATCGGCATCCGTAACCTCTATCCTGTTCCGTTGAGATAACAATGTGTTCGTTTCGTCAAAAAAACTAAAATCCGTATCAGAGGGCTGATCTTCTATTTCATAGGCAAAATTTCCTGAAAGCGTGATGACGTTATTGGCATTGATATGATAATCTGTCCCCAGAATGATATTGTAAAAGGTCTCATTTCGAAATGCCTCTCCGTCACTCTCAATGGTGGTGTTATTGATAAGGTCCCGGTTGGTAGTTTCAGAATATCTCGGGAGAGAACGATAACCAGCCCCTAATTGGGTAAAAAGGTTGAATTTCTCCGTTCTTCTATTCAGGCTGATGCCTATACTATGGTTATCAGGAATACCTGTATTAAGGGAGACAGAACCGTTTAATCCTTTTTTTTCTTCTTTTTTTAGGACAATGTTCAAAATACCGGAAGTACCCTCAGCATCATATTTGGCAGAAGGGTTGGTAATCACCTCTATCTTTTCGATCATATCGGCCGTAATGGTCCCTAAAGCATTACTCTGTTCGTCCGAAAGAATAGAAGGTTTTCCATCAATAAGTATCTGTACTCCTGTGCTGCCCCTTAGACTTACCTCCCCTTCTATACTTACATTAACGGATGGAACGTTATTCAATACCTCCAAAGCTCCCATCCCGGTAGAACTCAAATCATCGCCTACATTGAAGACCCTTTTATCTACCTGGAACTCTGTTCGAGACCGTTGTCCCGCCACTACTACCTCATCCAGCACCTTACGGTCTTCTGAGAGGAAAATAGTGCCCAGATCCACTTGCCCATTGATGATCGAAATGTCATCGATTAGCTTATTCGTAAAGCCCAGGAAACTTACTTCCACATAAAATGCCGTTGCCTCAGATAGTATTTTAAATTGGCCCTGGGAGTCTGTGGTTGTGCCTGTGACAGGCATCCTGGTTTCGTTGTCCCGAATGGCAACGGTGGCAAAGGGAATAGGCTGCTCGCTTTGCTCCTCCTTCACAACGCCAACAATTTCTATTGTACGGTTCTGAGCTCTTACACAATGCAAGCCGAAAATCAATGTAAACAGAAGTGATGTTAAATACTGTGTTGTTTTCCCTGGATTCATAAACTAAACCTAATAAGCGTTTTCTGTCAAAGAAACGTGGGATCAGTAAGGTTGTTCACATCAATCCTGTAAACGCCAAAACTTATCCTCTGAACGACATGAGTAAACTGAAAAATACCTGAAAAGTTGATGAGCTACTCAAAATCGTTGTTCAGCTTCTCACTTAGGTCATTGGCCAGGTTAGATCCATATATAGCGATTGAAATGCCTAGATTTGTTTAAATGGGCGCTAAATGGATACCATCTCATATAAAATATCAGGAGTTGATCTTTCAAGTTGTGCTTCATGCCATTGTGTTCGTCTTTTATGCGTATGATCGCCGGCATCCGCAGATCGTGCTCCATGAGGTCTTTTTCTTCACAAATTATGCGGCAGGTGCGTTGGTAATTAATTACTTTCTGCTCCCTCGTTATTTATACAATAAAAAGTACCTATACTTTTTTACCTATTTCACTTTGGTTGTAGGGATTGTCGTATTTGTTGAAGAAGGGATTTTAGAACCTATCTATTTTCCTGACACTAAAGGAAGGAGCTTCTTTGGAGGAATTCACAACTTGCTGGATGTATTCCCCACCATAGTCATCCTATCCGGATTCAAGTTTGCATGGGACGCGCTTAAGACACAAAAAGAAGTAGAAATTTTAAGGCATGCTGTTCGTGAAAGCGAATTGCAATTTTTAAAGTCTCAGGTCAATCCACATTTTCTTTTCAACAATTTAAACAACCTATATGCTCATGCCATTGAAAATTCCGCTAAAACTTCGGATATCATTTTAGCATTATCTGATGTACTCCGCTACATGCTTTATGATTGTAAGGCAAAATATGTTCCTCTCTCTAAAGAAGTAGAACATATTTCCAATTTTATCAATTTGAGCAAACTGCAAATTGAAGAGAGAGGAATGGTAGAATTCACTATTCACAATATGACACTTAATTACCAGATTGCACCTTTGATCCTGGTCATATTCATTGAAAACGCGTTTAAACACAGTGCCTCAAGCCAGTCTGAAAATATAGAAATTCTAATTCAATTGACGGTAAATGAAGCTGGGATACTGTCATTTAACTGCACAAACACCTACCGGACTCAGTCCAATACCAAGGATCTCTCAAAAGGAATTGGTCTGGCAAACGTAAAAACACGATTACAACTGCTTTACCCAAATTCACATGAGTTGCAAATAAAGAAAGGTGAGAAGCTGTATGAGGTCAACTTAAAAATTGATTTGAACGAAATTCCCAAATCATGAATTGTATCATCATAGAAGATCAATTGCCTGCTCAGCGTATTCTAAAAAAATACATTACCGATTTAGGCACGCTAAACCTGACAGGTACCTACACGGATGCCCTTCAGGCCGTAGAAGTATTGAAAACAGATAAGGTGGGTTTGATCTTCCTGGACATTCATCTGCCTAAACTGTCGGGGATAGATTTTCTAAAAACATTAACAAACCCGCCTCAGGTCATATTAACCACAGCATTTCCGGATTATGCTCTGGAAAGCTATGATCTGGATGTTGTGGATTATCTACTCAAGCCCTTTTCCTTTCAACGCTTTATCAAAGCAGTGTCAAAGATCACATTAGATGATCACCAAAAGGTAGTAGCATCTGATACATTTACGCGAAAAGAACCTGACCAGGTGATTTTTGTCAAATCAGGTTATGAACACATAAAAATAAACATTGATGATATCGTTTTCCTGAAGTCCGATTCAGACTATACAGAGCTCTATCTTGAGCATAAGAAACACCTCTCTTCAGAACCACTAAAATTCTGGGAACAGAAGTTAAGGAGTTATAATTTCATAAGAATACATAAGTCGTACATCATCAACTCATCTAAGATCCATAAGGTGGCTGGTAACCATGTTCATTTATCTGAGAACATTCTGATACCTGTAGGCAGAGCGTATAAGGATGGGTTTTCCAATAGATTTTTGCGATAGTAAGGTACATTCCCCTGAAGGAAAGTGCGCGCCCGGGTCGAACGTGCTGATAGCTATTTATACTTTGTTAAATACCTTGGTTGCTTATGATATATCAGATACCATAATTCATGGGACGTATTTTCAATCCGATTTCCCTCTCCACCAGGTAGCCAGTGAGGAACCTGTAATATTCATAAGTGGTCCAAAAACGGAAGGAGCTAATCCCACTGTAGCTACCTTACCCATTTGTAAAGCAATGCCCGAGGCCAAACCTCCGTTTTGCATTCCTACTTCCAGGGCAATGGTGCGACAGGACTTTTGATCTATTCCCAGTAAACGACAACACCAGTAGCCCAGGCCATACCCCAGCATGTTCTGAAGAAAACATGCCAGGATCAGCATGCCACCAATTTCCAGGAGATTGTCCCGTCCTAATGCGGTAATAACGGTGATAATTACACCTATTCCAATCATAGAAGTAAGGCTTAACGCTTTTTCCATCAGACTTTTGTTTGTGCCAAAAGTGGATCTAAACACAACCGCTGCCAACATGGGAAGGCCCATGAACCAAAGGACGTCGCTTCCGAAACCCAATAAAGAATCGATAGACTCCTTATGCTCGGTCACCATAGATATACTATTTTTCAAAATGATAATAGCCAGAAACCCGGCAATTTGTATCCATTTATTTCGAACAGATTCTTCTCCGAATGCAAACAGGTTGAATAACAATCCTGCAATGATGGGAAGGATCACAATATTCATAATACCCAGCATCATGTTCCAGAAATCGATGGGTATGGACGCTCCTACCAGCCACTGCATGATCAAGGGAGTAAGGACCGGTGCAAGTACAGTGGCTATTGCTGTTAGCGTTACACTTAAAGCAACATTCGCTTTGGCCAGAAAGGACATGACATTGGAAGCCAAGCCGCTTGGACTGGCCCCTACCAGGATGATGCCGGCAGCGATTTCAGGAGGGAATTTGAAGGAAGTGGTCATAGCCAATGCCACAAAAGGCATGATGGTAAACTGGCATAAAACACCAATAATCACCGCTTTAGGAGATTGGATCACTCCTTTAAAATCTTGCAGGCTCATCTGTGACCCCATGCCAAACATAATGATCTGTAAAAGAGGAATGATCAATGCCTTTAATTGAAAATCACCCACCTGGATGAAGTGTTGCGGGTAATAAAGCGCAACAGACACTGCAGCCAGGATCAGGATGGTGTAAGAAAAGCCTTTAAAAAACGGATGCTTGCGGACACCTACGGCCAGCAGTACTAGCCCTGTAATCAGATAGATCCCTCCGGCCTCCAAGTCATCAACAAACCAAAAATAGATAAATGTTAGAAGTAAGATCAGGCTGATGATCAGGGAGAGTTTATAAGTGTTGATTTTCATTTCGGATGTCTTAATTAGCGCTTAAAAATCACCTATCTTCAGGAGATAGGTTAACACATATAAACTTAACCCCGAAAATTATGAAGACAAATTCAGTGAAAATTAAATTGTACAGGACTTGTATGAAAAGTGCTGAGGTCAGCCTTCATCGTACTTGTGACCAGATAATTATTTTTACATTGGCAAAACTAAGAACCCTATATATTTATTGCGGTTTTTTAAAATGTGAGTGACACGGTAGTCTTATCTTTATATCTTTGTTTTATAAGATTAATAATCTTTATGTCTTTCAATCAATGAGTTTTTTTTGGTTTATTTTCATTTTAAAACTTATAAAAAACTTGAAATCTGAATGAAGGTGAATTACCATTTATATATCTAAAAGCCTCTTTATTTTTTGGTATCGCTCTTTCTTTCAAAACAACGAAATATCCCATATCAATGCTTACACCCAATTTTTCATTAAAATTAACATCTTTACCGATTGCCAGATTCAGAACATAATGCTCAAAATCGGCAAATTCTGGCTCAGACTTGTCAGTATAAACAATCATATTGAGGTTAATACTTCCCTGTTGACATCCGAAAATAATCTTGGATAAGAATTTGACCAATCTTATTCCCCGTTTTTAGCTGTAAAGAGAACTACCTTATTTACACGCACCAATACCTTTGCATTCGCTTTGTGATATTTTAAACTAAGTGATTTCAGTTATTTGACTCAACATTGTTTTTTCCCAGTCGGTAATATAGATTAATTTGAAAATTTCCTTTTGTTTCGTCATAGATCATAATCCGATCAGGGCCTACCTCAAAGACTAAATCACTGATATCATGAAAGCCTCGGTGGTACCTTAATCCAATTGATAAGTCATTGATAAGATTATAAAAAACATTTAAATTTCCACCAAAACCTAGTTTTTTATAGTGACCATTTAGAACAAGGTTTTCATTAATGATTGCTGAAAATTCAGGCCCTAAGCCAATTATAAATCTGTCTCCTAATTTGTAGTTAACGGAAGTATTAATAAGTAAAAAACCCAGTCTATTATTGCCAATATCATATTTGAATCCCTCTGCTGAATAAGACAACTCAGTTATAAGGTTATATTTCTGAGATACTGAGTTTGACATCCAAGTACCAATCTGATAACCTAATAGGTAACTAGTCACATCAGGATAATTTTCTCCATTAATTTTAAGAGTATGAGTACTCAAATTTACTCCGGTTTTTAACCCAAATTGAGCCTGAGAATAAATATCCGAAACAGAATAGACTAAAAAGAAAACAAGAAAATATTTATTCATAGTAATAAAGTATGTTGATGAAATAATCTTCGCTTTTTGAGATAAGTTGTTTCAATTAAAAAATGAGAATAAGTGATAATCAAAAATATGTCCTGCTTTCACTAAACTCGAATACTTCCCTCCTAGACTATCTAATCCGCAAACATCCTTAACTAATACCCGAACTGAATAGAGACTGTTGTCTTTCTTCTTATTCTCAACTAAACCAAATACCATGCAATCTATTGAATAATTCGTTGTGTCAGCAAGATTGAAGGTCGGTGGTTCAGGATAATTAGCGTAATTTGATATTACTCCATAACTCCTACCACCATTATAAAGACTTAACGGAATCCAGATTGAATCTTCAACAGTTAATTCTTTGAACTCATCCTTAACTTGTTTTCTAAGATTCCTGGAAAACTCCTTGTAAAATTTCTTAATATAAGCCGAATCAACATTGATTCGTAAATCTTGAGACGCTACTGAAGTAGTGAAGCTAATTAATAAAAATATCCCTTGTGCGATCTTCATTCGTTTTGTGAGACTAGTCCATCTGCTTCTGAATATTACTGGCAGATAACCCCGAATGTGTTTTTACTAGCTCGAACCTTACTTTGGTACCCGGCCTGATCGTCCGGTAACCTTCTCCCGGAATGGCCGTGAAGTTGAAAAATACAGGGTCCTCAATTTGTTCAGCCTTAAGGAAACCGTTCCCTGACCGTAAATCAAATGAATCGACTACGCCAGCATAGACCGGTAACCCGGAAGAACCTAACTCCGGATCGTTTTGCCATGTTTGCTGTGGTATACGGATCTTTTTCACATGATCGGTATTGTATGCGTCATAGGAATAATAGTCCATTTCTTTCATGACAGACCGAAAATCCTGACGAAGCTCCTCGATCGTAGGTCGGCCTACAAAGTACCAACCGTTGTAGATCCTGAAGATCTCAAGGTTGGGTTTTAGCACATAGGTATAGGGCAATGCCCGGTAGGCATACTCTCCCTCTGTCTCATCCATGATATCCAGGTCTTTTATCAAGGACCTTTCCACATCACTGAAAAAGGTCCATGACGCTCCTAAACCTGCTCTGAATGCTGAAGAAGTGATCGGATCATCTGCGCTAACACTTACCATTTTACAAAAATTAACCTGTAATTCATCCTGAAACCCAACCAATGAGCGAAACTGAGCCTGATCCCTTGGGCAAAAGAACCCTCTTGAAAAAATGACCACCAACGGATAACCCTCTTTGAAACCATACCTTTTATCTGCCTCGCTCTGTTTTGTGAATGATGACAGGTTTCTAAGATTTCCATTGTGATCCGGCAGTTCAAAGTCCGGAAAAAAATCTCCGGTTTTTTTATTGTTCGGCATACGTTTCGTTTTGTAAGACTATGAATTTCGTAATCGATACCGGATATGCAAGAGCTTAATTCTCTTGGCGATATAGTCCTTTTCCATCATCACAAGTCGGCGGTCAACTTCCTCCTGATAGCTTGGTTTTGCAGGGTCCAGGTCTTTCGCTCGCTGATAGGATGATGCATGCTTTTGAATGGTTTCATCATGATACAACCCCAGTTTGATCGTACAAGCGTTGCAAACGGTATAACCATACAGGTCTTCGAGGAAGCTCTCATCTTCTTCGGCACATCTAAAACATGATCTTTTGCTAATGTTCATATTATAAGAATACTAATCCTGTCCATGGTGGAGTTATTTTTTTTTGAGACATAATCAATGAGCGTTTCATGGCGTTAATTACCTTTTAGTTTTTTGAAACTTCCTGATAAATTCTGTAATCACTTCAGGTCGCTTCTGACCGTTCAATTCATTTACTAATTCGTCCGGTTGAAGTTGGTACAACTCACCCCACCAACGATTACTTTTTTTGTTCCATATCATCCATCCGCCTGGTACTCCTTTGGAAACATATCTTCTACTTGGTTTACCCACTCTATTCAGAGTTTAGTGAGACCTGGATTCATCTAAGAGTTTCATGAGCTCGTCAGTAGATTCACCGGTTTTGATGAAATTTATCAACAGACTCAGTAAATTCTTGTATTTATCCCGTTCAGCACCAATTGCCTTATTTTGGTCGGTAAGGTCAATTATCAATCTGTTCAAGTCACTTACTTCGTCTTCCAGTGCTTTTATCGTAGCCATAGATGCTAAATTTTCGTTTTGTTTAATTGGGCTTTGTATTAAATTTTAAACTCACCTTTCTCTTGTTCTACTTTTATGGTCCTGGAATAAGTTGTATGGCTTTTCTCTAATTTTCAAGCTTCTATAATTTGTAATTACTCTAGCTCCGCTATTAGTGTTCTATCAGTTTTGCTTTGGAGCCATCCAGAAATGGAATATCAATCTGCCACGTTTTATTGGATAATTTCACTTCAACTTCAACTTTATCCGTTTTACTTGACGTAACTCTTGCCGTTACGTTGGGTATTGCATTTTCCGCTGGTACAAGTAACCATACCATTGTTGCATCTTCGTTAATTGAATTGGTATAAATGCTTGTTGTGTTTTCCTCTACTTTATTGTATTCGACACTATACCATCCTTGTACAGGGTTGTCCTGGCCCTTTACCATTGCAAGGTTGAACGACTGATTACTAACAGGAATAACCGCAAGGTTTCCAAATGGATTATCGGACTTTGTAATATCTCCATCCTTTACAACTTTACAGCTTGGGTGCCAGTGCCATAACGTTTTAATTTCACGAGGTTGCTCTGTAAGGACCCGATCAACGATTACCCAAAATTCACCACGTACGTAAAATATTGACCGTATGTGGTTGACCTGACCATCAACTTTGTAATCCCTAAATGAATCTGAAGCATAGTCAAATGAATCTTCAGTTCTAAAATGTTTATCGGAAACAGGCGATGTTACCGAAGGAGGTCCCGGGTTTTGTCCCATATTATCTATTAAGAGCAGGTTATGTCCCTCACTGCCAATTCCGTAAGCTCTATACTTCTCATATAATTTACCGGAATAAGAAAACCTGCCTGCATCCACCAGTAAGTCTCTTCCATAAGCAGCAACAGAAATATGTAATTTATCACTATGCTCGTGTCCCGTTCCCCAGGGTCCCATATCAAAAAAGGACCAATGTGCATTTTTATCATAACTACTTCTGAAAGTTAAATGCCCTGACCACGGATAAAAAAAGGATGGTCCATTTGATGGTTTTTTACCAGACATGCCATTTGTTGCAATGTATTTCCAGTCTTCCCGATGGAACGTTTTTGCTCCTTTAAGAATTAATTCTCTATAATCATTTCTATCCGAATCATTATTCAAGGGGCCGGTACCGTCAGGACGAAGCATATGTGCCAAATAAGCATACATCTTCTCTAAAGTATTGTTATAGGATTCAGGTATTTCTTTCCCTACATTCTCACTCAATTCTTTCAACTCTACAAAACTTTCTAAAGCAACCGCATGATAATGAGAGGTGAGTTCTGTTTGAACACCGTCCGGATATACTTGTTCCTTCATGCTTTTTCCCATCTCATGAATGGCATAATCTAACCACTCATCTGAATTTTTAATTTCCGGAAATGTAGTAACAATGGTTGCCAGTCCGGAAATTTCCATGGTCAACCAGTTCCCTTTTTTCTTATGAAAATGTCTGTTATAATGTGCGTGATCAGGCATACTTGATAACATTAAGAGTTGTGTGGCGGGAGATAGATGCTCACTATTGAGTAAGCCGTAAAATATCTTGGGCCAAACTTTTGCTCTAAAGGAGACTTCCAGACCACGCCATATATCAGTAGCGGCTGGCTTAGCAGGATATGGAATACTCTTTATAATGAAGTCACGAAGAAACAAGTCAATATATGCTGCGTATTCTTTATTCCCGGTTCTCTTGTATATCTGGAATAAGCTATCAATTTGAGGATGTCTATTAGATAGCCATGACCATTCAATATCATTATTAGGACCTCTGTAATTCCAATCTCTATGCCCATCTTTTCCATACGGAACCTGACCCTTAACTGTCTGTATAACAAATACGTCTTTGAGTATGGTATCCCCCAACGCTACCCTTGCATCAGAAGCCCTGGGTTGTTTTATTCTTAGGTTAGAGGCTGAATTGCCCTTTTTATAATACGCTAACAAATAGTGACAAGCCGCATTTATATTTCCATTGCCATACTCTTTTTTAACCTTTTCCAAGCCGGGATAATCAAGATTAAAATTAGTGAATATTTTATTTATTTCCCCGGGGAACGTATTGCATACATCTTCTATAGAAGTTACATCTTGCCATTTTTTTTGAGCTTGTGTAACCTTCATAGAAAGGGTTAAAACTGCAATAAATAGAATTGTCAGTTTTAATTTCATTATCAAAATTATTTAGTACCAACCAAAGGCCCTGAAAGCCAGCTTGAAGATAAATCAAACCCGCATGATCAACAACTTCTTCTTTTATTTCAGGAAATTACGCGATGCATAAGGCAATTAATGCATGATCGGATAATTCGGGTTTTAAGATTCCCTCCGGAGCACATTTAGCAAAGCATAATGCGTTATAATGCGTTCCTGTTTTCTTCTCTGTCTGGTTGTAGCATGAGCAAAGCGGAGCTACGACCTTACCATAACCAGGAGCGTCTCGCTCGATCTCTCTCTGTAGGCCAACCTTACTCAAAAGAGGTTTGTTGCTTCCACAAAATGGAAGACTTTAACCTCATGCTATGAGTTCGTCTTCACAGTACAACATTGGGTTTGTCCTTTAGTGAGACAACAGTCCTGTTTAAACATCCTAAGAGCCGGAAGCTCTCACCAATTATAGGTCTTAGGATCGCTACGCTTGACCAAAGACCAGAGGGTAGCATTCTGTATTAATCTTTAGGAGAACTATCTTCCTATTCCTCGTCATCTTCAATCGTATAAACAATGGTATCCGGGTCATCTTCAAGCTCCCTGTAGGGGTTATGTATACCTATCATATACGCGACGATAATTGCCCACGCTTTTCTTTTCAGATATAATGCAACTTGATGGTATGTTGGTCTTGTTGCAGGTTGTAAATGATATGAGGCAATTAAAATAATGATTACATGGACGAATAAAATAAGTATGTTCCACTGACCTTTCGTGATTAACACAATTTGGTTAATTGAAACAAGAACAGAATAAGCATATAGTCCCCATTTTTTAGTTCGCCATAATCCTATCATGCATATTAGGTTGGCTATAGTTACAAAACCAGCATATGGGCCAAACCAAGAACCTATTTGTTTTGCAATTTCTGAGAAAATCATAGGAATTGATAACCCAACTCCAATGAACCCAAGAATACAAATTATAGTAATTGCAATTGGTCGTTTTAATATTTTGTTGGTTGGTTGATTTAAAACTCCTACCTGATTCATAATTTATATGTTCATTTTGCAGCTTTGAATGCTAACGTTTTGGCTAAACTGCGTTTTAATGCGGTTTAGGTTTTGTGACACCCGTTTTTATTTCTTTTCTTAAAATCTTTTCCATTTTACGACCTTTCGCCAATTCATCTACCAACTTGTCCAAATATCTTACTTGTCGGGTTAATGAATTGTCAATTTCCTCAATTCGATAACCGCATATCACACCTTTTATCAGCTGAGCATTTGGATTCAAATTTGCCTGTTGAAAGAAAGCTTCAAAAGTTGCTTTCTGACTGATAAATTCTTGTAATCTATCTTTGTCAAATCCTGTCAACCATTCTATCACCTCGTGAAGTTCTTCTTTAGTTCTTCCTTTTTTCTCCACCTTCGTTATGTAATGCGGATAAACAGAGGCAAATGTCATTTTTGCCATTCGTTCGTTATGTTCAGCAGTTACTTTCATGTTATGCTTTCAATTGGTGACTAACGTCCAGATAGGCTCAGTGAGCATACCCTTTCAAATTAATTCTAAAGTTAATATTTAGCACTGCAAATTACTCAATGCTCAGTTTGCTCAGTGAGCTTATCATTTGTGCGTGTCTTGAATAGTGAATATAGCTCATGAATTTGAGCGTTCCAAAGGGTGAAAGTCCCGTATGTGCTGGGGTCGTGTCCGGAAGCGAAGCAAGCGGCACGCGTGCCGCTGAAGCTTTGGCGTAAGTACAAGGTAGTTTGAAGTGATCCATGCACTGAAGTAAGCCTGCCTGCGGTATCTGTACTGACGAACAGAAACCACATAGAGAGGCTATCAAAGTATGCCGGAGTATTACCTAAAACTACAACCTGAGATTCAATGAACCGTGTAGTACGAGAACCGTACGCTACGTGGTGTGAGAGCCTCAACCTGAGTCATTACGGCTCAGGTCGGGCTACTCAATTATCCTTTTGTATTTATCCGTAAAGGGTATAATAAATACTTATTTTACCAGACTACTATTCAGAACTATTTTCCTTATTTCGTTCTCAAATTGGTAGACAATGTCACCTGCTAACCAATCAGCATCACGGGAATAAATGTTCTCCCAAATGATGACATCTACGTCTTTTTCAGGGATATAAAATTTGATAGAAGCAAAACCAAAGCCTCTTCCACCGTGTCCAAGGTGGAAGGTCTGATGCGTGTCATGTATGCGCAGACCGTACGCGTATCCTATTGTATCATTGTCAAAAGCAGCATGTGGTCCTCTATTGCTAACTGATACCATTAATTTTAGGTAATCCGGATCAAGAATTTCACCTTTATGCAATTTGTTATCCCAGATAGTTAAGTCTTTAGTATTCGAAATAATTCCTCCAGCTGGAATAAAATCCTTCCAATCTTCTTCTGTGATTCCTATACTATCAAAATCGACGGGAGTTAATTCTCCATCTTTAATCCAGTATCCGTTGATGAGTCCATCTCTCGGCTGATTTAATTCATAGCAATATGTATCATTCATACCTAATTCTTCAAATAGGCTGTGTGCATTATCAATAAATGTCTTACCTGTCACTTTTTCGATGATTCTTCCCAACAAGCCATAGCCTGGATTACTATACCTGTACCCTTTACCAGGTTCGAATAAAAGAGGTTTGTCAAAATCCACTATTCCTGAGGACATATTCAGTAACTGATGAATAGTAACAGAGTCAGCCCACAGTGAATGGAAATCTGGCAGGTATTCTTTGATAGAATGCTGTAAGTCTATCTTCCTGTTTTCCACCTGCATTAATAGCAAAGCTGCAGTAATCTGTTTACTATTGGACATGATTCGAAATTGGTCATTGATAGAGATGGGAGTTTTGTTCTCAAAGTCCGAATAGCCATATTCTCTTACATATTTTGTTTCTGCACCCTTTGTGATAAGTACAACTCCGTTAAAGATACGAGGGTGTGTGGTTGCTATCAAACTGTCAATTCGAGAAGAATAGTCATCTGTTAATTGTCCATCTGACTGCTTTTCGGACTCGTTGTTACAGCTTAAAATGAGTGAAAAAAAGAGGAGGAATAAATACTTTAATTGTTGCCCGAATGCTTGAATGTTTTCTTTCATCTTGATCAAGTTTTGAGCAATACTACTGAGCTCTGTTTCTGAAAAACGTTTGTCAGGCGGATAAAACGTTCGATTCTATAAAATCGAACTAATTTGATAAATGCGCTTTTCTGAATTGAGCGGGTGTCTGTTGATGAATGGATTTAAATGCAGCATAAAATGCGGATTTTGATTTGAAGCCGCAATCCACCCCAATGGCTTCTAAAGTAATGGAGTGATTTTTTTTTATCATTTCAGTAGCTGCTTGAATTCGGAATTGATTGATGTAGTGATTAAAGCTACTTTGTAGATTATCATTTAGGATCTGTGAGAGGCGGTGGGTACTTATATTGAGCTTTGAGGCGATATCAGCAAGTTTTATGGTGGGGTCGATGTGAAGCTTATGATCAACCATCAGTGTATTGAGTTCTGAGAGTATTCGCCTGGCCTCCTCGTCTGGAATTTTCTTACTGCCGTATTTAGGCTGTGCTTCATAAAAATCCGATCTGCGTCCATAAAACCCAAAGATAATTGATAAATAGAGAACCACGGATATAGAGACGCCACCCAAGATGAAGTTGCCAAAATGGGTAAGTAGGTAGGCAAGCCATATGACAAAGACCGACCCCACCAACGTTACCATCCATAGTTCATTCTTTTCGAGTTTTTGCCTATTGAAAAGCTTCCGGATTGCACGCATTATTCTTCTCGCAGCAAGGATGATGTATGTGATCCACTGGATGTAAATAATACCACCAATTGGAGTAGTATAATTGAAGTAGGACAGGCTTTTATATTTGATGAAAAGAAAAACCGCTACCATCAAAGAGAGATAGGGTAAGGTATGAGCGATCCATCGATAACCTTTCGATTGGGAACCTGAGGTGCAGGTCGATACATATAAAAAGAGGAATGGACCAATTAAGGTATCAACAGATTGACCAAAGAAACTTATAATTTCTATGCCATTTTCTAAGAACAATATGAGTACGGACTTGCCTTCCCTAAGCCCGATAACGAAAAGTAAAGAAGCGAGGAACTTGATGTGCAAACCCCGACTTTTTACAAAAAACAAAAAGTAAAATGTTAGAAAAAAAGTATTTAAGGCACCAATGGCACTGAATAAGAATAGCAGAGCCTTGTCGTAACTTACTTCACTTAATTCCATTCATAAGAATTTTTCGCTTTCAAAATGATATTGGATTTATATTGGCTGATATTATCTATGGGAATATTGGAACTCGAAGTGAATTGGGAAAGACATAATGGATAGCATCCAGATAAGCTCAGTGAGCATACTTTTTCAAATTTCTTCTAAAGTTAATGTTTCGTACAGAAATTGCTCATGGTTCAGTTTGCTCATTGAGCTTATCATTTGTGTGCGTCTTGAATAGTGAATATAGCTCATGAAGTTGAGCGTTCCAAAGGGTGAAAGTCCCGTATACGCTGGGGCCGTGCCCGGAAGCAAAGCAAGTGGCACGCGTGTCGCTGAAGCTTTAGTGTAAGTACAAGTTGGTTCCAGTAATGATGAACCTAAGCTCCTCTTTTCGTTTATATAAAATTAGAAAAATTATATTTAGCTACTTGCTTTTCAAGACAGTACCTCGATTGTACCTAGTGCTTCTATTTTCTTAACCATCCTAAAATTCTATCATTATCTATTCTCCATTTTCCATCTTCGAGTATTAAATCAAATTTCTCTCTCGATTTTCCAAAAGGTCCAGGATTTTGTTGTATAATTTCAATCTCATTTTCAGTAACATTGCTAATAATTGAAACGTGTCCGTATTTATTCAGAGTTGTTCCCGAATAAACTACCAAATCATTTGTTTTAGGTTTGGATTTACTTGGATTTGTAAATTGATTCAAATTCCGCTGTTTATTTTTTTCTCCGTCTTTTAAATTTGAATCAAAAAAATCTTTTGCGTGTCCATATGTGTCAGGCATTTTGTGATTCAATTGCTTGTAGTAGTACCTTTTTACAAATTCGACACATTGGTATTTTAATCCGAGATTATATCCATCTTCGGCTAATCTTCGACCATTTACATTACCAACTCCACCGTTATAATAGACAAGGACTCCATTTAATTCGTCAATTTTTTGTCCAACTTCGTAATTCGGATTCAGATTATTTTTTTTTGATATAAAGAATCCGATTGCTATTAAAATCAGGATTCCAAAAATGACCAAAATTCGTTTTTTCAATTCTATTATGCGTTTTTTTGGTGTATTAAATACAACACCCATGTAACGAGACAACAGGTGTCGTTATATTTTATTACTGAGACGAATCTAATGGATTTTTTATAGTGTTCATAGCAGTATTAGCCACGTGAGTGTAGATTTCAGTTGTTTTCAAACTGTTATGCCCTAACAATGTTTGGATACTCCTTAAATCAGTTCCTTGTTCTAATAAATGAGTAGCAAAAGAATGTCGCAGGGAATGAGGTTTAACGTTCTTTCGTATTCCTGCTTTTACACAAGATCTTTTGAGTAACTACCTGGTCGTAGCATGAGCAAAGCGGAGCTACGACCTTACCATAGCCAAGAGCGTCTCGCTCGATCTCTCTCTGTAGGCCGAACTTATTCAAAAGAAGGTTGCTGCTTCCACAAAATGAAAAACTTTAGCCTCATGTTATGAATTTATCTTCACAGTATAACATTGTGTTTGTCCTTTAGCGAGGCAACAATCTTGTTTAAACATCCTACGAGCCGGAAGCTCTCACCGATTACAGGTCTTAGGAACGCTACGCTTAACCAAAGACCAGGGAGAGAACTAAAAGCTTTCACTTCTCAGCACACTGCACGCCAGGTGAGTTATACCGAGTAACATAATCTGCAAGTTATTCAAGCTGCTGGTTCAAAATGAGCGCGTTAAAGTATTGTTCACTATGGAAGTCCAGGGAGTCTTTGAAGTATCTTTTTGTAACCTGAAGGCTGTAGTCACGCATATTGGTATCATTGAATTGATCGTAATTTATCCAACCTGAAAACGGTTGTGAGTATATGATCTTACTAAGGTTACTTAGCTTAATGCGAAGACGGGTATGATACTTTCCGGTATATTCAAGAACTCGTGTGACAACCAGATAATCCGGAGGCAACACAAGCTCGTAGTAACTGTTACCACAAAAATGTGTGTACTGCCATGCTTCAATGGGGCGCCACCTGCCCATAGAGTCTTGCGCTTCACAAATCATTAATAATGAACCATCCTGGAATTCCAGTACGTGGCCTGTTGTATCGCGGTTAACGATGTAAACGGGAAAAGCCTGGAAATCGGCTTCTCTCCTACCCTTATCCTCTGTGAAAGTATCTATCTTGAAGTTTGAGGTGTCCAACTCCCACTCATAGAGTCGTAGCGGCAGTCGAACTGTAGTGTCTACTATAACATCAAAGTCGTTTTGGTAGTTTTTAAATTCCTGCCGTGACCAATTGTATAATGAATCCGAAAAATGATCTCCCAGCGTATCACCTAGTATTCCGTAGGTCCATATTTTATTATGATTAAAAACCATACTTAAAGGTTTAACACGATTAGTACTGGTGAAATTGCTGTATATGACGGGTAATGACTTATTTACAGTTGGAGCGTATCCCTTCGGTGTTGGGCGTGTATTTAATTATGATTATTTTCTTATAGGCAGTAATTCATGTAACTGGTTGATCTTATACTCAGGGATTTTTCTCAGGGTTTGGGTAAGCCACTCTAATGG
>NZ_VKDC01000006.1:210072-599669 GCF_007097395.1 Fulvivirga sp. M361 | reverse complement strand
CCACTTGACTCCCACTCCTTCATCAACTCAAACATCTTAGATTCCTTGCTCATCGCTCTTTTTGTGAACAAAAATCACTATTCAGAAAGCATACAGCAATACGCCCAACACCGAAGGGATACGTTGGAGTAGTGTCGCATCTGCACATGAACAGGAGTAAACACGTGATAGACAATGTAATTAGTGTTCGTATCATACTGCTATAATTAACAATCGATGAAAAGTAACCATACCGCTGAAGTAAAAGGTTGAAGGGTTCAAATTAGGCTGTTTAAATTTTTTAGCGATATGGAACGAGGAATGGGACATTTAAACCACCTTTTCAAAAAACCAACCATCATTCCTCCCCTACTCTTTGCATTTCACAAAATAAATCTTTAACGTTACACTGTATTAGTTAAGTAGTACAGTAAATCAGTAACAATGATCAACATCCAAAATCTCAATTTCAACTACTCGAAAAAGCAGCCACCGCTGTTCCGGGGTTTGAACTGCGACCTGGAAGCAGGTCGTATTGTGGGGTTGCTTGGCAAGAATGGCGCCGGAAAAACTACCCTGTTGAAAATTATGATCGGATTGCTATTTCCTACCAACGGTCAGGTAAAGGTAAACGATCATCAGCCCGCGAAAAGGCAGCCTTCCTTTCTTCAGGAGCTTTATTTTGTTTCAGAAGAATTCAGTATCCCCGGGATCTCCATCCATAATTACGTTAAAGCAAATGCCGGATTCTATCCGAGGTTTGACCGGATACTATTGCAACGTCTTTTATCTGATTTTGAATTACCGGAGACTACCAGCCTGCAACGCTTGTCTTACGGACAAAAAAAGAAATTCCTCATCTCTTTTGCACTATCCACCAAATGCAAATTATTAGTGCTGGACGAACCCACTAACGGACTGGACATTCCTTCAAAATCCATCTTTCGCAAGGTGTTAGCCGGGTCGCTGGATAATGACCAGCTGGTCATTATCTCTACGCACCAGGTGAAAGACGTAGAAAACCTGATTGACCGTATCCTTATGTTGGAAAATGGCCGGTTTATCATGCAAAAGGACCTGTTTGATATTTCCTCTAAACTTCATTTCTCTACCGCTTCTTCGGCAGAAGGCGATGAGGTTTTGTATAGTGAAATGGTCCCTGGCGGGTATAAAGTGATTACGCCACAACTCAACGGCGATTCATCCGTCGATATCGAATTATTATTTAATGCCATTACCAATGGTAGCCAAAAACTGAAAGATTATGTCCGGTAACACATTCAACGCGGAGCGCTTTTCCCTGCTGTTCAAACAGCATTTCATCCATAACAACAAACTATTACTGTATTCTACTGTGGCCTATTGTGGTGTAGTATTCCTTATTCTTTCACTGACGCAAATGGGAAATAATTTGCAACCTCACGATACGGAGAATTTCATAGGTTTCCTTTTCGGTTTTGTGGGAGTTTTTGGAATACTATATGTAGGCCATTCATTTCCGGCATTTCGCTCAAAGGAAAACAGTATCAACTATCTCATGGTGCCCGGGTCAGCATTTGAGAAATTCCTGTTTGAACTGGTTATCCGAATTGTGATCATGTTGATACTATTGCCCCTACTTTACTGGGTTACATTTCATTTGCAAGGATATTTCTTTGCATTGTTCACGGATCATACTTTTATTTCTTTGGATATTTTCAACTGGGTCAGGGCTGAAACACATGAAATAAACAACACGTTCTGGCTACCTGCATTGATCATTTCAGCCATTATCCTGGGGTTTGTATTGCCGTTTACCGGGGCCGCTATGTTTTCCAAACAACCGCTGGTTAAGACATTGTTTTCAGTGGCGGTGATCGTTCTTCTATACACATCTGTGATTTATATCGTAGTGGAGCATCTTGGATTGTCGAATTACCGACCCGGTGATGCTATGTGGCTCATACCCAATAGCGACCATTCCGCCATACGATTTTTTGCTTGTGTTTTGATGTTAGCCAACCTGGTGATGCTATTTGTTGCCTATCGAAAATTAAAAGAAAAGGAGGTATAGGGATGGAGTTTCAAAATGGCAAAAGCATCTTTTTGCAGATTGCTGATACGATTACGGATAGAGTAGTGAGCGGTGAATTTCAGGCAGGTGAAAAAATACCATCTGTCCGGGAACTGGCTTCTGAAATGGGAGTCAATCCAAATACAATTATGAGAACCTATAGTGAACTACAAGCTATGAACATTATTGAAAACCAAAGAGGTATAGGGTACTTTGTCAATACCGATGCTTCTAAGATCATTCTGAAAAACAAAAGGGAAGAATTCTTTGCAAAAGTATTGCCTGACTTTTTGCGCCAGGCATCCATGCTCGGCATCACTTCAAGTGACCTGAAAGAGCACATTGAAACACTGAACGGAAAGCTGTAAATGATCGCAAACCTGATCCATTGAGAAATACGGTTAGCAAAAGTTTATAAGTGATCATAAAAAGAAAAATGTTATACAAATGAAACTAAGTAATAAAATACTCATAGGGTTCTTTGGGTTCGTGCTCCTTTACATGTTACTGGCGTTCACCGAAGTAAGGTTCAGAGGTGACTATAAAGGGTGGAACAAATCCAATAGCAAAGTCGAGTCTACGCCTATTGATACTGTAAAATACCTCGTACTCAAGGGCCTTGATCAACAGGTCAAACTAAGTACCTCAGACCAACCTCGCATAGAGTTAAAGAGCCGCTCTGGTGCGGTACTTTCGAAACTTGAGTATGAAACCCATGGAGACACGTTGGTCCTTGAACGATTTGCCTTGGAGGAACATGAGCGCGTTCACCTGTTCGTTTATGTCACTCCGAATGATCTTGCTGAGATTAAAGTAAATAAGTCATCCGTAGTCATCAGTAATTTGGACCAGTTATCCCTGTCCATTACGCAGTCCGGCGGATCGGTGAATATGGAAGGCAATAACAAATTGGGGAATATGCGTATTGACGCTTCGGAAAAAGCTAATTTTAGGGCTGCGGGTTTTAGCCTTGACACATTGTCAGTACAACTGGACCATGCTGATATAAAATTTTGGTCAAAAGTAGAACGCCTTGAGGGGGGCATGATCAATCAATCCCATTTGCTAGTTAAGGACCCCGGAGATATTCAGTTTAAAAAAGATGAAAGCAGCAGGTTGAGGGTGGTAAATTAAGGCACATCAAAGCAGCTTCACCTATGGTTCAATATTTGCTAGGGTTGTGTAACATAGTATCGTTCAGGATCTTCTTATCTGTAAACCGGAAAATCTTAATGTTATATCCTCTTATTCAACCTCGTAACTACTTACCCGTAAGTGCCCCGTCATGAATATTGAGATCAAAGGGCTTTCCAAAATCTATCCCAACGGGCATGCTGCCATTAACAACGTTAACCTTGAGATCGGCAGCGGTATGTTCGGTCTGTTAGGGCCCAATGGGGCGGGCAAGTCAAGCTTAATGCGCATATTGGTGACCTTGCAAAAAGCAACAGAAGGCAGCGTGCTAATGGATGGAATGGATATTAACGAGCATAGGAAAAAGATCCGTCCATTCATCGGATACCTTCCGCAGGATTTTACCTACTTCTCAAAATTGAAGACCTGGGAATTCCTTGATTATACGGCCCGGTTATCCACCTCACTTAAAAGGAAAAAGCGTATGACAGAAGTGGATCGCATGCTGGATCAGGTGGGCCTCCTGGAGGTAAGAGAACGTATGGCCAACAAACTCTCCGGGGGAATGAAGCGGCGTCTGGGCATAGCCCAGGCACTTATCGGTAACCCCCGGTTATTAGTGATTGATGAACCTACTACCGGACTTGACCCGGAAGAGCGCATTCGATTCAGAAACATATTATCAGACCTGAGTCAGAAGGATGTCACCATCATCCTTTCCACGCACATTGTTGGAGACATCAGCAGCACCTGCCATAATATGGCCATGCTCAATAAAGGTGAAGTTGCATTCCATGGCTCGCCGGAAGGTATGATTGATCAAGTACGAGGCCATGTCTGGCAGGTCACTTTGGGAGATGATGAATTTAATGTGTTAAAGACAAAATTCCCTGTCGTTTCTACCATTCCTACAATTGGTCAATGGGAAGCGCAGTTCATTGCTACCGACAAACCGCATCCTGAGGCCAAAACCATTACCCCTAACCTGGAGCATGCCTACGTGTACTTTATGGAAAATCAACTTGGGATATCACTGGTATGATCTCTTTAAGCAATATACGGACCGTTGCAAAATATGAATCAAAGATTTTATGGCGTAATTGGTTCTTTCGGATTGTGTCGCTTATTGGTGTGGGTTTCCTTCTGATCTTTAACATAGCCGTATTTTCCGAAGCAAATACCCCTCGATGGTCCGTAATTTCAAGTAGTTGGGGAATGCCCTATGCCAATATGATCTTAATAAGTATCGCCCAGGCGGCATCGGTCATATTTCTGGCTACCGGATTGATAAAAAAGGACAAAAAGATCGATACGAACGAAGTGTTTTTTGTTCGTCCTGTATCTAACCTGGATTACGTAATGGGAAAAGCATTGGCCCTCTTCAAGCTTTTCTTTTGGTTGAATGTAGTTTTACTCTGTATCCCTTTGATCGTCAATATTACGAGCCCAAACACGGCATTCAATCCCTGGGCATTTATCTTATACCCTCTGTTGACAAGCTTTCCAAGTATTGTTTTCACTACAGGCCTGGCTTTTCTGTGTGTGACCCTTTTACGGAACCAACCTGTCACGATCATTTTCCTGTTGGGGCTGGCTGCGGTACAATTAATTTACTTCATGGGTGAATATTCCGATATCCTGGATTTTATGGCCTTCCGCTTTTCCATGCTGGCCTCTGATATAGCAGGCTTCATTGATGTGAAATTCATGCTATGGCAAAGGGCTTTTTATCTTGTTTCAGGAATTACATTTCTGTTTGCCACAGCTTTCTTCCTGGACCGGCTGACTAACCACAAAAGTATTCGTATAACGACAGGCCTGATCTCATTGCTATTGCTTGGAGTCTCGTCCTACATCATGTTTAGTCTGTGGAATATGAGGCAAGCCCCTTTGATCCTTCGTGAAAATATGATCACTGTTAATGGCCAGTGGGCAGATAAGCCCAACGTGGACATTGTATCAAATCATATAAGCCTTGAACACACAGGCAAAGGGATCTCGTGTACATCTGTCATACAGGTAAAAAACAATACTGTAAAACCACTTTCTACCGTGTATTTCACTTTAAACCCCGGACTGACCATTGATGCGGTGACCATGGATGACAGGCCTGTTGAGTTTGACAGGAATTTACAGATTGTGTCTATTCAACCAGTAACAGGAATCCAACCTGATCAAACGGTAAACATCATTATAAAATACCATGGGAGTATCCTGGAAGCGGTAGCGCATCTTGAGGTGGACCAGGAACGATACGAAGCGGTCAATGAGTATTTCGTCTTTGCGCCACATAAAAAATATGCCTTTGTACAGCCCGATTATTTGTTACTCACCAAAGATGTGCTCTGGTATCCTGATACTCAAATTGGTTATAGCAGGGCGTCCCCAACAAGAGAACGCACCTCATTTATAGATTTTAAACTGGATGTAAAAAAGAATGAGGTCCTGGTTCCCATATCACAAGGCGAGCTCAACGTCAAAGGCAATTTGTATCAGTTCAGGCCCGAGTATGCACTGCCGCAGATCTCACTTGCTATGGGTAATTATACAAAAAAAGAGATCACGGTGGACAGTATCACCTACTCGGTTTACCACTATCCTGAAAATGACTATTTCATGCCCTATGTAGACCAACTGTCGGATACGCTGAGTTTCCTCATTACGGATATTGTCAATGAATATGAGGATGGTCAAAAGCTTAACTACCCGTTCCGCAGGCTGCGGTTTGTGGAAACACCCCTACAGTTTAGCGCTTATAATAAGATCTATGAAAGTCAGCAGGCTTTTTTACAGCCTGAGATAGTACTTTGGCCTGAAAAAGGGGGGGATATATGGCCTTTCGACCTCAGAAGACGGCTTCGTGACATGAACCGGCAGGCACGCAAACAAAACGAGGTATTGAGTGAAAAGCAGAAGCAGGCTAATGTATTCAGTAACCTTATCAAAAAGGTATTTACGAAACAGGCGGGTGACCAATGGTTTTTTGACGGAAGGAATTCAGATGAACCGGATTATTCACTATTTGCTAATCTTTATGCTTACAATTCAGGGATATTAAGCGAAAACTGGCCCTTATTGAACAGCAGTATATCCCACTATCTTCAAAACGATAAACAACCTCAAAATGATTATTCCAGGAATATTAATGGGATCTCTTTTGCAGAAGAATGCAATAGTTTAATGCGTGAATCTTCCATAGCAGAAATACTTACCGGAAACACTGGTTTTAATAAAATCCATAAATCAGTTTCATTAAAAGCCGAATACCTGTTTTCATATTTAGGCCAGTTACTGGGTGAAGAAGAATTGAAACAATTTTTGTATGCATGGATCAGTCAGCACCCACATCAACTCACCACATATATAGACTTCAGACAGGCATTTTCAGAAAACTTCGGTCTGGACATAGACCCGATCATTCAACAGGTTTACCAAAACAAAGAACAGCCGTCATTTGAAATTGAAGATATTCAAAAATATGAGGTATTGGATGGGGACCGTAAGCGCTACCAGGTATTATTCAATGTGAAAAACAGTGGAGAAAATGACGGGGTGATCAAGGTAAGCTTTAACGCTGGAAATAACAGCGGGCAAAGGGCATTTTTCAACCTCAGAGCCGATGATGAGAATAAGACCAAAATACCCGGGTCCTTATCTTTAATTAAAAAAGGCGAAACAAAGCAAATCGGATTCGTACTTGATCAGCGGCCGGTGAAAATTACTATAAATACCCTTATATCAAGAAATATACCATCCATCATCACCATCCCGTCGGGTAAATTCGGGTTACGTGAAAATACCGGGTTGTTTGAAGGGGAAAGAGTGATTGAACAACGACCTGACTCCAGGCAATATATCGTTATTGTGGATAATGAAGATCCCGGATTCACCACCTTCAGTCCTGTTAAGGCTACTTATCTCAGGGCATTTCTCGACAGCCGAAATCCCTCCGATAAAAAATACTATGGTCATTGGCACCGCTCCTACTCCAAATGGCTTCCGACCACCGGTTCTGACTTTTATGGCAAATCTATACGATCAGCTCATTTTACCCGATCTGGCAGTGGGGATAAAATAGCTACCTGGTCACCTGCGCTACAAGAAGAAGGATTTTATGACCTCTATGTGTATATGATGGGTAAAAACCAAAACGAGCGCAGAGGTCATGGACAAGTCAGTTATCATTATACCATTCATCACGGAGATGGAAAGGATGATATCAGTTACAATATTTCAAATGCAGAACCAGGCTGGAATTACCTGGGCTCCTATTACTTCCTCCAAAGTGGCGGAAGCATTACACTAACCGATGAGTGTGAGCTCAGAACGGTCTATGCAGATGCTATTAAATGGGTCAAGCAATAATAATTATGAACAACAAAAACAACATCAAGGCAGATCGTAAGATCATTGCGTATCTCTACAAACCGATAGTCCTGCTATTGCTTATTGTTTCACAACTCTTGATCATTCCTGATGTGTCCGGGCAACGTGTATTAACACTGGACCAGTCCATTGAAATCGCCCAAACCAGCAGCCCGGATATCAAGAAATCCGTTTTAAATCTACTGAGCAACAGAAAGAGCCTGGATGCGCAAAGAGCGAGCTTGAAATCGAGGTTTACGTTAGATGTAACACCCTTTGACTATAGCCGGACCCGGATCTTTAACGACTTGTTTTCTCAATGGAATACGAACGAGGATTATAACTCCTTTGCCAACTTTTCCATCACCCAGCCCATTGCAAAGACAGATGGCACAATATCTCTCGTCAATCGCCTGGGGTATCGTGATAACTTTTCCGAGTTTCAGGATGGCAGGACCAAAACGTATAGTAATAATCTATACCTGCAGGTGGACCAGCCCATTTTCACTTATAATAGAAACAAGCTACAGTTGCAGGAACTGGAACTGAACCTTGAAAATGCACAACTCAGTAATGCTATGCAATTGCTGAGCCTGGAAAGGAATGTAACCCAGTCGTTCTATGCATTTTACCAAAGTCAGAATAGCCTGGAGATAGCTATTGACGAATACGAGAACCAGAAGGTCAGCTATGAAATCACTCAAAACAAAGTGGATGCTGATCTATTAGCCAGAGAAGAGCTTTACCAGGCTGAACTCAACCTGGCCACATCCAAATCAACGCTGGAAAACAACCAGGTGAGTGTGGACAATGCAGCGGACGATTTTAAATTACTCCTGGGCATTGATCTCAGCGAGGAAATTGCTGTGGAAGTAGATGTCAAGTTCATCACGAGCCAGGTAGATCTGAATCAAGCTATTCAATTCGGCCTTGAACATCGTATGGAACTAAGGCAAAGGGCCATCGCTATTGAACGGTCTCAATTTGAGCTGATACGAACCAATGCGTTAAATGAATTCAAAGGTTCCGTATCGCTCTCACTGGGTATATTCGGCGATAATCCCAGGGCCACGGAAGTCTATCAATCACCTACGGTAAACCCCAGATTGGCAGTTTCTTTCAGTATACCTTTATGGGACTGGGGTGAAAATAAGGCCAGGATGCAAGCCTCTAATGCTAATCTCGAAATGGACAAGGTAGACCTTGAAAACCAGAAGAATGATATCGTCATCAACATCAGGAAGACCTACAGGAACTTGCAAAACCTGGAAAACCAAATAGAGATCGCCCGGCAAAACGTAAAGAACGCAGAACTTACCTACGACATTAACCTGGAACGCTACCGAAATGGCGACCTCACCAGCATAGACCTTAACCTGTTTCAGAGCCAGCTTTCAGATAAAAAAAGCGCTTTGGCCACGGCTTTGATCAATTACAAAATTGAATTACTCAACCTGAAGATCCTGTCCCTCTATGATTTTGAGAATCAACAGCCAGTGATCCCACAACAATCTTTAGATAACGACTACTGATCCTATCCATGATGAAAAAGTTTAGAAATTGTACTGCTTTTGCCTTAATACTGGTTGTATTAATAGCTTGTGACAATAAGGAATCCAATATACAGACTGAGATAAAGATCCCTGTCTCAGTACTGAGTATTAAGCCAAAGTCGATCTCACGGTTTATTGAGACCACCGGCACGGTGTATTCTTCAAAAGAAGGAATGATGAAATCGGAGTTGTCCGGGGTATATTTCTTACAGACCAATCCTGCTACAGGAAAACCCTTTGCTTTAGGAGATGCCGTAAAAAAGGGACAGGTAGTGATCAGAATAGAAGACAAAGAGTTTGAAAATAATTTACAGCTCGAAGGCAAGAAACTAAACCTGGAGGTATCCCGGAGTAAATTCAAAAAACAACAATCCTTATACGACAAAGGCGGTGTAACGCAGACCGAGTTAAAGAATGCCTCCATTGAATATGTAAATGCCAAATATTCCTATGAAAACGCAGAGATACAACAGGCTAAAATGTCCGTTAGAGCTCCATTTAACGGTGTAATTGTGGAAATACCCTATCATACGGATGGGGTGAGGATAGACCAGGGACAGGAGTTATTCAAGATCATGAAATACAACCGTTTATTGATGGACATGAAACTACCGGAAAAACACCTCGAAGAGTTGGCCATTGATCAACCGGTACATATTACCAATTATAACGCGGCCAATGACACTGTCAGAGGTAAAGTAAGCCAAATCTCACCGGTGATCAATACGGAGACCAGGACATTTCAGAGCGTATTGGAAATCAACAATGACCAAAAGGTACTTCGTCCGGGTATGTTTATCAAAGCTGCAATTCTGTCTGAAAAAAGAGACAGTACCATAGTCATTCCCAAGGAAACCATCATTGCCCGACAGGACGGGAAGGTAGTGTTTACAGTAGAAAATGGTATTGCGACGGAAAAAAAGATCATAACAGGCCTGGAAAACCAGGATGTGATCGAAGTGCTTACAGGACTTAAAATGAATGATCGCCTTGTGATCACGGGATTTGAAACTTTAAGGAACAAATCAAAGGTCAGCGTACTACAATAATTCATTTAACTAACCCAAATCAATGTGAAAAAGATAGTTTCGCTGGCGGTTTCCTACCCCATTTCGATATTGATGATGGTTCTGGCCGTCTTACTGTTAGGCTCAATTTCTTTTGACAAATTGGGGATAGAACTATTCCCTGACCTGAAGAACCCTACCCTGTTCGTAGAATTGAAAGCAGGCATCAGGCCTCCGTCTGAGGTGGAAAAACAATTCGTTGAATCAATCGAATCAGTTGCTATCCGGCAAAACGGTGCTGTAGAAGTAAGCTCCATCAGTCAGACCGGTTACGGTAGAGTTACTGTACGTTATGACTGGGGTAAGGATATGGATGAAGCATTCCTGGATTTGCAGAAGGCTTTGTCCGGGTTTTCTTTGAATGATGAGGTGGATGAGTTTGTCATTTCACAGTTCGACCCCAACGCCACTCCTATTATGATATTGGGCATCTATCACCCGGTCTCAGGTGATTTTGACGCCTTGAGAAAAGTGGCTGAGACCAATTTCAGAAATGAGCTCATTCGTTTGCCCGGAATCGCAGAAGTACGACTGTCCGGAGAACAAGAGAAAGAGGTAGTACTGGAAACCGACCCAAATGTACTGGCTTCTTATGGTCTTACAGTAAATGACCTTGTCATCAAGATTGAAAATTATAATCGAAACGTTTCCGGTGGGTTTATAGAAGAGTTGGGAAAAAAATACGTTATCAAAGGCCTGGGGATCATTGAAAACCCGGAAGACCTCGAAAACCTCGTCGTAGGCTATACTTCGCAACAAAATACTTCAACCGGCACCGATGCAAAAGGGACACCACAAGACCAGGGTCAGGCATCCGGACAGGTACCTGTATTGCTACGCGAGGTGGCCCGTGTAAAAATAACGGATAAAGAAGCCGGTAGTATTGTAAGAGTCAACCAACGAAGAAGTCTGGGATTATCCATTTATAAAGAGACTAAGTACAATACGGTCAATGCGGTCAATGAACTTACTGAAGTGCTGGAAGGACTGAAGACCTCCGTGCCCGGTTATGAATTTGTGGTCATTCAGAACCAGGGGAGGTTCATCCAGGGGGCTATAGATGAAGTGAAAGAATCAGGATTTTATGGTGCACTATTCGCCATGATGGTACTGTTCCTGTTTCTGCGAAGAATGGGATCAACACTTATCATAAGTATTGCCATACCGGTATCTATCATAGCCACCTTCAATCTTATGTACTTCAACGGCCTTACACTCAATGTCATGACGCTTGGAGGGCTGGCATTAGGGGCCGGTATGCTGGTAGACAATGCCATTGTAGTGGTAGAGAGCATTTTCAGAAAGCGGGAAGAAGGCCTTAGCGTAGTCGATGCAGCCATAAAAGGGACGAGTGAGGTAAGCGGAGCCATTACAGCTTCAACCCTAACCACGATCATCGTTTTCCTTCCTATCGTTTACCTACAAGGCCCTTCAGGGGAGCTCTTCCGTGACCAGGCCTGGACGGTGGCCTTTTCATTGATATCGTCACTTGTCGTAGCCATATTGGTCATTCCCATGCTATTTGTACGGTTCTTTAAGAAAGACACCACCCAACGAGAGGTGAAGTCACTCAAATTCAAAGGATACAGGAACTGGCTGGATCGTGCATTGAAGTATCGAATCGTCTTCATCGTCGCTTCTCTGATCATGGTCATCGGTGCATTCAGGTTGGTAGGGATCATTGGAAGTGAATATATGCCTCAGTCAGGTACCCGGGCGATTTCGGTAGACCTCAGCCTGACCAATGGTACACCACTGTCCAGGACCTCTTCCACCGTAGGTCAGATAGAAGGCCAGTTATTGGAAATGTTTTCAGAACAGCTTGAAAAAGTTTACTCACATATTGGTCCGGAGCAAAGTCAGTCAGGTATTGAAAATGAAAACATATATGAAGAAAATAAAGCCAGTCTCAAACTCATCTTCAAAGAAGGCGCAGAACTTGAGATTGCGATGATCACGGCAAAGCTCTCTGAGTATTTTGAGGATATTCCTGGCATTGAAGCAACTTTTTCCAATGATGAAAGCGCTTTGAACACAGTGTTGGGTGATGATCAAATGCCGCTGATCATTGAGGTCACCGGTTCTGAATTTAAAACATTAAGACCCATTACTGATTCCGTTATGTCCATCATGTTGGAAAACAACGATGTTTACGAACCTGTGTCAAGTTTGGAGCAAGGCGTGCCTCAGGTACAGGTGGATGTAGACAAATACAGGGCCGGGTTGTTCAACCTGTCCATTGAAAATGTCATCACCCAGATCAAAGACCAACTGGAAGGTAAGTCAGCGGGCTCGATAGAACGTGGTGGCGAGATGCAGGATATCCGGATCAGGATCCCTGAAATATCTCTTACGGGATTAGAGAATATGAAGATCAAAAGTGCGCAACAGGAACTACGACTGGGAGAAATCGCCAGCATCAGTACTCAGTACGCAGCAAATTCAATCCATCGAAAAAACCAGTCGAGAATTGTGTCCGTAGGCGCCCGGGTAAACCAGGACCGGCCCTATGACAAAATTGTAAGATCTATCCAGAGCGAATTCTCTCACTTGTCTCTGCCACCGCAATATAAAATAGCGGTAGCCGGACAAGAGTTGAAAAGAAAGGAATCAATGAAGAATCTCACCTTCTCTCTCATCCTTTCTGTTTTGCTTGTCTACATGGTATTGGCCTCCCAGTTTGAATCGTTGCTGCACCCGTTCACCATACTGTTAACCATCCCATTGGCAGGTGTAGGGGCGCTCCTCTCCTTCTTTATCCTGGGTATGCCTTTAAACATGATGGCCTTTATAGGTATCATTATGCTCACTGGAATAGCAGTCAACGACTCCATCATACTGGTGGACAGCATCAATAAAAACAAGCAGGCAGGTCTGGCATTAAGAGAAGCCATACTAGATGCAGGTCAGAGGAGATTCAGACCTATCATTATGACAAGCCTTACCACCATACTGGCACTGTTGCCTCTGACCTTTGGGTTTGGAGAAAGCGCTTCGTTACGCGCTCCTATGGCCATTGCCGTGATTGGAGGATTGATGACTTCAACCCTTTTAACCTTAATCGTTATTCCATGCTTTTATGAAACCATAGAGCACCTGTTAGAGAAGATAGTCAGCCTGAAACGTAGAATTATGAGAACCTCCCATGCATAAGAAAGGGTTGCTACATACTATCCTCCGGAGAAAAGTCCTCGTATCGATGCTCTTTATAGGTTTTTCGGTGATGGGATATATTTCCTATACCAAACTACCTGTGGAGTTATTTCCGAATGTTGAACTTCCCATCCTGATCGTACAGGTCAATGCTTCTTCAGAAGTAGATCCCAGGCATATGGAAAATCAGGCGATCATACCGCTTGAGGGTGTGATCAGTACACTGGAAGGTGTTGAGGAGATCAATGCCAATGCCAACAGCCGCCAGGGAATGATATTCATTTCTTTTGAACAAGGGACCAACATCAAATATGCTTATCTCAAGTTAGAACAAAAGGTAGGCAGCATCAAAGCGGACCTCATGCCCGAATTCATGGTAAATATTATCAAAATAGATACGGAGCAGTTCACCAATACCTTCATGGACCTGCAGGTACTGGGGGGTGGTGGTATAGACCGCGTGCGGAATGCCACCGATCAATACATTACAGACCGGTTGAGTAATTTGGATGGCATTGGTGGGGTCGAAGTTTTTGGAGGGAGGCAAAAAACCGTGGAGATCATCATGGATGAGGCCGTATGTGAAGCTCACAATATTACGCCTAACACCATCCGTAACGTGCTTTCCCAAAACTCGAATAAAAGTGCATTTGTAGGTCAGGTCAAACACAATAGTCAAAATGTATTTGTAAATGTCACCGCGGAGTTAAAAGACATTAAGAATATCCAAAGCCTGGTGGTTTCAGAAAAAGGCCCCCTCCTGCTTAGCGATGTGGCCGATGTGTTCTTTGGCGTAAAAGAACAAACCTCTTTGAGCAGAGTAAACGGAAAAGACGCTGTCTCCATCCGGTTGTCAAAAGATAATCAGGCTAATTTGATCGACTTATCAGACCGAACGTTGAAGGCCGTAAATGATATTAACAGCGACCTGGAACCTCTCGATGTACAAATAGTGGTACAAAGTAACCAGGCCGATATGATGACGAAGAATATCGATCAGATCAAAAACCTGGCTTTAACAGGTGGCCTGCTGGCCATATTTGTTTTGTGGATCTTCCTCAGGAGATTGAAATTTATACTGAGCATTGCCCTGGCTATTCCTATTTCTATCTATACGGCTTTCAATTTTTTCTATGCCTATGACATTTCGGTGAATAGCCTCACACTGATAGGCATGGCCCTTGCCCTTGGCATGTTGTTGGATAATAGTGTTGTGGTGATCGAAAACATCTATCGCCATGTAGTGAATAGAAGGCCGGCGGAAGATGCCGTGGTAGAGGGTACCCGGGAAGTAATTCGATCGGTGGTAGCCGCTACCCTTACTACGGTTACGGTATTTCTCCCGTTTATCTTTTCGTCTAATTTCCTGATTACCATGATCGGCACACATATTGGCGTGTCCATCATTTCCACACTGTTAGTTTCCCTGGTGGTAGCACTGGTATTGATCCCTATGCTGGCACACACGGCCATTGGTAAAGATGACCGGAAAAAAGGGCCATTGATCAAGAATGCTTCCATAAGACAACGCATCATCCAGGTTTATATGGTCGTACTCAAATCATGTTTTAGAAAACCTGCTTTTACCATTATCGGAGGATTGGTGTTTTTCTTTCTTACCATCGGACTGAGTTTCCTGGTGAGTGTGGCCAGTCTCAACGAAGTAGAAACTAAAGAAATAAACCTATTCGTCACAATGCCACAGGGAGCGACTTTAGCCTCCACTGACTTAAAAATGAAGAAGATCGAAGAGGAGGTAATGACCATGCCTGTTGTCGACAAAGTGATCAGTCAGGTTTCCGAAGGTGATGGAGTGATCACAGTGCAATTGATTGAAGACTTTGATGATCTTGATACCCTTTCAATAATAGAGGTAAAAAACAGTCTCAGCCGTATTGCCCGTGGTTATGAGGGCCTTGACATTTCACTTGACCCACGACAACAATCCGCCGGTAGTAGCCGGGGTAGCGGCGGTCCCTCACCATCTGATGATTTTGAACGCCTGTTGGGTATCGGAACTGCCTCTGAACGTATCGTCATCAAGGGACGTGATTTTGAACTGATGCAAACCATTGCCAATGATATCAATACCTTTGTTAACAGCCTTCAATCTATTCGTCACAGTTCCGTCAATATAAGCCCTGAAAGACCGGAAGCCCATATTTTATTCGATCAGATGCGTATGAGTGAAAACGGCATTACCCAGCAAAATGTAATGACCGGCCTCAATGATTTTCAACCTTCCTTCGCCTCCGGCGCTAATTTTCTGAGTGGTGATGAAGAATATGAAATAACCATAAGAACACAAAACCAGGAAGACCTGGTAGCCAAAGGCATGAAAGACCTGAGGGCCATGACAATTACCAGTAGCACCGGCGCCATACATGAACTTTCAGACATCGGCGCTGTAATCTATTCGACTGGTGAAAGCGCTATTACCCGGTTAAACCAGGAAAAGCGGATAGAAATTACCTACCATTTTATAGAAGAAGTAATCAATTCCGAATCCTTGCTGGAAGCTTCAAGAGTAGAGATCGATCAACTGGTAAGCAGTGTGAATATACCCTCGGGCGTCCTGGTGGATGTCATTCATGACGAAGGCCTGTTTGACGAATTCTACTTCCTGATCTTTGCTGCTGTGGTGATCATCTTTATGATTCTCGCAGCTGTATTCGAATCGCTCTATCTTCCCATTGTTATCATGTTCTCTATTCCCCTGGCCGGCATCGGTGCATTCCTCGGGCTTACGTTTACCGGTAACTCACTTATGAATGCCAATACGTTGATTGGCTTCCTGATCTTACTCGGAGTGGTGGTGAACAATGGTATTATCCTTATCGACTATTCCCGTATACTCAGAAGAAGAGGCTATGACAAATACCGTGCGTTGATCATGAGTGGTATCTCCAGGATCAGACCCATACTGATCACCTCTATTACTACGATGGTGGCCATGCTCCCTTTGGCACTGGGAGAAGCAGAATATGTTACCAGCATCGGGCAGCCTTTTGCCGTGACCGTAATGGGTGGACTGGCATTTGCCACCATACTCACCCTGGTCTATATCCCGACCATGAGTGCAGGACTGGAAAGTGTGCTGGATTGGTTCAGAAAATTAAAACCAGTCATTAAGATCATACAGATCTTACTCATGGTATCTACCGGCCTGTTTATCTATCTCGAAGTCGAAGGTATGCTTTGGCAATTGATCTGGTTCCTTGCAGCTATCATTCTCATTCCGGGCGGAACACATTTTATTATGACCTCGCTGAAACAAGCCAATGCAAAAATAATAGGTCAGGATGAAAAAATGAGCATCCGTATACAGCACCTGACCAAAGTATACGGCCGGGACCGAAGGTGGATCAGGGAGTGGAAAGGTAACAAGCACCTGTTTGAAACCCGTGGTGAGGTTACGGTATCTGTGCGATCAATACTTCAAAACCTTATCTGGCAAGGAGCGTTAATTGGCTTTCTCATTTACTTCGTTTACTTCTTTTTGGACAAAGCATTCTGGCAGTTGCTCTTTATGACCGGACTGCATGCTCTACTACTGTCCATGTATCATGAGGTAATGCATTTGGCTAATAATAGAAGATATAAACTTTTACAATTTGCCTACTCGCTCCTGTTTTGGGGATTTCCATTGATCAGCGCCACCTACCTTTACGCCGATGTCAACGCTAAAGGAATAGGCTTATTCCTGATAGTGTTATGGTTCATAGGGTTATTCCTTGTCCATGTTGCACGAAGATTGGCTGAAAAACCTGTTGATATACAACAGATACAAGGAAGGTTTAAGAAGATCAGACGGTTATACTATAAACTCTTGCTGGCCATTCCGTTTTTAAACCCTAAAAAGGGACAGTTCAAAGCGCTCAAAGGTGTGAATTTAACGATTGAACAGGGCATGTTCGGATTACTCGGACCTAACGGTGCCGGTAAAACTACGTTGATGCGAATATTGTGCGGTATTATGGACCAGAGTTATGGCAAGATATGGATCAATGGATATGACACCACATCGCATAGAGAGGAATTACAGGGATTAATCGGTTATTTGCCGCAAGCTTTTGGCACGTACGAAAACATGACCCCATATCAATTCCTGGATTACCAGGCCATTTTAAGAAAGATCACGAACAAAGAGAAAAGAGAAGCCCGGGTGCAGTATGTATTAGAGGCGGTCCATATGGATGAGCACCAGCACAAGAAGATAGGTTCGTTTTCCGGCGGTATGAAACAGCGTATTGGTATCGCACAGATCCTTCTTCACTTACCTAAAATACTCGTGGTGGATGAACCTACTGCAGGGCTTGACCCCCTGGAACGCATCAGGTTCAGAAACCTGCTGGTAGAGCTGAGCCGTGAACGTATCGTGGTATTCTCCACACATATCATAGAGGACATTGCCAGTAGTTGTAATAACCTGGCGGTATTGATCTCCGGTAGTATAGAATATATGGGAAGCCCCACCTCTATGGCTGAGCTGGCCAGGGATAAGGTGTGGGAATTTAATGTATTACAGGATGAATTTGAACACGTGAAAGACGACTATGTCATTGTTCATCATATGCGTGAAGGCCAGGAGATCAGAGTGAAGTGTTTGTCTGCCTCGAAACCGAGAGAAGATGCCGTACAGGTAAGAGCAAATCTGGAAGATGCTTATCTATGGCTGATGAAAAGTAAAAGTAAAAAAGGACATGAAAAGTTATCTGCTGCTACTGTATAGACTTATCACATACAATGTAAAGGTGATATTTGCGAATAAGTTCGTTTACTTCGTATTAGCGGCATTTCTATTCTTCGCGGTCATCATTACCATTACTATTTTCGAAGATCCCAATTTCAATGAGGCTGTGATCTATGGGTTCCTGGTCTTTCCCGGTCTCTTGTTGATTTTCTACCCAATGGCCTATGGTATTCAGAATGATGATGACTCTAAGATGCTGGAAACTATTTTTGGGATCCCTAATTACCGCTATAAAGTATGGCTCGTCCGGTTTGTATTGACCATAGGGGTAGCTTTTGTTATTCTTTATGTGTTAGGGCATGTGGCTAATCTTACCCTCTATCGCTTTAGCATCTTACCCATACTCGGTCAGGTACTCTTTCCCATCACCTTTCTTTCTGCTCTGGCCTTTATGGTCTCTACGCTGATCAGGAATGGCAATGGCACGGCTATCGTTGTCGTCATTGTAGCATTTCTCTTTTTTGTATTTGCAGAGCCTTTAGAATACAGCCAATACAATGTTTTCCTCAATCCTTTTAGCGAACCGCGGGGCATGAGTGAATTCATCTGGCTAACGGTTATCTTCAAAAATCGGGTATACCTCGTTGTAGCTACGCTGCTTTGCCTGCTGTATGGTATGTTTAATTTGCAGTTTAGGGAGAGGTTCGTTTAAACAAGGCCTTGTCATTCACCTTTCCTTCCCCTTCTTTGCGCTAGTACTACCTTGTCAGATTTAAGTGACTGATAACCAGATAATAGTATGAAGTCGTGAGTCTTAAGTCGTGAGTAGGTTACTGGCTAGCGGTGAAATTTGTTTTCTTTCCGAAGGGTATTGGGTGCTTCGCACCTACAGACAGTGTTTCCCCGCCAAACAATACGCACGACTCAATATTACCGAAAGCTGACTTTCATAGTTAAATAATTGATTAATAAAAAAATAAATGTGACAAGGTAGGACTAGTAGGTCCCAGCATCTATGTTTATTTCTTCACACGACTTCAACTTATTTCATAAACCTTTTAGCAACTCATCGATAGGGTTTTTATTTTTTTCCTCCAGTAACATTTGACCCCTTGCATAGAAATAGTTAATCTCTTGTTTAAAATCGTTCGAATTCAACAAGTCACTGGCCTGACCGTGTGAATAATGACTATGAAGGATATTCCCGATCAATTGGGACATGCGGGATGAAAAGGGCTGGGAGTTTCCGAATAACATATCAAAATGCTCTTTATTGCATGTATTTCGTCCGTGACATACGTAAATGTACAGGTTGCTGGCAATGGTGGGGTAGACTCTGCTGGTGATCAGTAACCGGTTCATAAATTCATGGTCTTCGGATATATTGAGTGACTCGTAACGCACCTGTTGATAGAGAGACCGCAGCCCGAAGACACTGTTTTCCCAAAGTCTGAAATTAGAAAAATAAGCCTGCTCTTCAGGGATATCATATATGATCAAATTGGTGAGCATGGAAGAAGGGTGGAGATTGCCTTCCGTAGCTTCAAACTGGGTCTTTAAACGATCGCGGTGATACCAGTCATCGTCGTCCCATTGGCAAAAATATTTGCCTCTGGCATTTTCAATGGATATATTCCTAAGCTCTCCCAGTGTAAAAGAATGAGTGGCTGACACTTTGACAAGCCTCAGTGTCGGGTCGTTGAAAGTCTCTATGTAGTGTATCGTGGCCTGATCATTTTCTTTGCAAATGATCACCATTTCACGATTGAGGTAGCTCTGACCGTGAAAGCAGGTCACAGCTCTTTGAAGGTAATGAACACGATGGTCCGTAACGCATAAACAAGAAATCAGGGGGTCTTTTTTATCGAACATGGTCTTACTATTTAAACGGGTGATATATTGGTTTGGGGGTTTTTAATGGCCTGTGACTCATACCCGGAGAGTTGGAACTTCAGGCTGAAAAAATTGATCAGGGCTTCAGTGTTATGGAAAATAAAGAAGTGTTTGCCTGGCATGTATTGAATGTCGAATGTGGCATTGGTTTCTATGTCCCATAACATGCCATCGGTAAAAGATACGACATCCGAACGTCCTAAAAATACTGATATCGGCAGATCCAGAGGCACTGACTCAGAGTGATGATAAGTCTCTACCGCTTTGAAATCTGCCCGGATATACGGCTCAAAAAGTGCCAGCAGCTTTGGATTGCCAATAACGGATGACGGTAACCCGCCATAATGCATCAACTGCTTTCTGAACTCATTACCGGGTAGCCTGTGTAACGTTGAATTATGGTGGGGCACAGAGGGTGCCTGCCTTCCTGAGACGAATAAATGTTGCGGAGGGGGCCATTTTTCGTCATAAATCTTTCTTGCCAGCAGATAACTCAAAAGCGCGCCCATACTATGCCCGTAGAGTGCATAGGTGGATGGAAGTACTTTTGCCATCTGGAGAAACAAGTCTTCAACCATGTCCTCCAGACAGGATAAGGGTGACTCATCGAACCGGGACTCGCGTCCTGGTAAGGTCAATGAGTGAAGTACCAGGTCAGTATGAGTTGAATATTTTTCAAAGCAATGGTATGACCGGCTACCCCCACCGGCATATGGCAGTAAAAACAAAGTGGTCTTAGACATAGTAATTTTAAGAGGTCGTCAAGTTCATTTCCTGCTCTTTAACCTCACCGATCTGTTGACGCCACATGGCAAAGTATAACCCTTTTTGACGGATCAGTTCGTGGTGATTACCAGCTTCGATTACCTCTCCTTTTTCAAGCACATAGATACGGTCGGCAAACATGACGGTGGAAAGCCGGTGCGCGATAAGCAGTGTAATGAATTCTTTACTGGCTGTAACACGACGAATAGTATGCGTTATACCCTCTTCGGTTATGGAATCAAGCGAAGAAGTCGCCTCGTCAAATATCAATAAACTGGTTTTTCGCAGTAGTGATCTGGCAATGGAAAGCCGTTGCCTTTCTCCACCTGATAATTTGAGTCCTCCCTCTCCTATTCGGGTGTCCAAACCACACTTTGCCCGCTTTAGCAATTCGTTGCAGGCTGCTTTTTCCAAAGCCTCCAGTAACATTTCGTCAGTGGCTTCCGGGCTTACAAATAACAGGTTTTCTTTGATCGTACCGGAAAAAAGTTGTGTATCCTGGGTAACCAAACCTATCTGACAACGAAGTTCATTGGTATTTATATCCACGCTATCATAGCCATTTATTAAGACCTTGCCATGGCTTGGTGTATAAAGCCCGATCAGTAGCTTTACCAGAGTGGTCTTTCCTGATCCTGAAGGCCCTACGAATGCAATCGTTTCTCCGGTGGATGCTTCAAAATCTATATTTTTGAGCGTTAGCTGTCTGGCAGACCTGTGTTGGAAATTGACGTGTTCAAACCGCAGGCCCGAAATGGAGTCTATTCTCTCAGGCTTTTCAGGCTGGATCTCTACAGGCTTATCCATCAGCTGGCTTAAATTTGAAAGGGAGGCTTGTGCTTCACGAAAGGATATAATTACCTCTCCTAACCCTTCCATGGCACCCAGGATAAAATAAAAGTACAGTTGCATCATCAGAAGCTGACCAACCGTCATCCTACCGTAAAATACGAACAGTAAGAGCAGGAAAATGATGGTTTGTTGCAGTGTATGTACAAAAGCATGATAGCCAAAGCCGATCAGTCGTATGCTTTTAAGCTTTTTGATCTCCTCTCCTAAGATATTGAATGTAATCCCTTTAAATCGATTGACTTCCTGTTGGATAAGCCCAAGCCCTTTTACCAATTCTATATTCCGGATGGACTCTGTGGCCGCCCCGGCCAGTGCCGTGGTCTTGTCTACAATGGTTTTCTGAATACCTTTTATTTTGCTGCTCACAAACCTGGTAAACAGGTACATTAACACAATCCCAAACAGGTATACAACCACCAGAAGAGGGCTGAGTTGAAAAGCAATGATACTTACAATGGTAATGCCTATCAGTATTTCAATACCAGCCGTAACGAACTTGGTGATGAACTTTTCACAGTCTACCCTCACCCGTTGTAATACAGCCAGGATCTCTCCACTTTGGTGGTCTTCAAAATCCTGGTAAGGCAATGACATGGTATGTTGCTGCACATCAACGTAAAGATTAGCGCCGAACTTCTGAACGATCACATTCAGGTAAAAATGTTGATAGCCTTTGGCAATCCAGGAAACCGTACTAACGATGGCGATCATCAACATACCTGTCAAAACACCTTTGTAAAACTCATTTTCCAGTCCATTGTCTTTAAAATAGGCTACGTTACTGGCAAACGGGTCAATCAGCTTGTTGCCCAGGATGTAGGGGTTGAGAAAATTGAAGGCATTATTCACCACAGCAAAAAAGAGGGCCAGGAAGATCAACCCGGTGTAAGGCTTAAGGTACTGAAATAGCAACTTCATGACGCCTACCCAAAGTAATATTCATGATCCGAGGGTGACCAGTTGACTTCCACACCCCAATTCATTTCTTCTTCCAATCTTATTAATCCGTCGTTGATGATCTGCCAGTCGCTATCGGGAATTTGCATGTCCAAAGCTCCCATATCGTGTTTGACCTGCTCCGGCGTAATAGCTCCCAGCAAGGCAACGGTAATGCCAGGTTGGTCTATGGCCCATTTTATACTGAGCTGAGATAATGTTGCTTTCCGGTCGTGGGCAATCGGTTTAATTGTGTCAAAAAAGTGTTTTATTCTTTCTTCATTTTCAGGTTCGTACAGCGCAGCTTCTCTCGGGTTCTCCCCGATTCTCCACAACCACTTACGGACCTTTTCACCTGACAGTATCCCTCTTTGCAGAATACAATAGGCCAGGATGCCCTTATTTTCTTTGAGTGCATAAGGGATGAAGGTTTTCTCAATTTCCCGGTTCAGCATGCTATACCGTATTTTATTGGATATCACCGATATTATTCCGGTGTCTGCTTTGGCTTGCATTTCTTCATAGGTATGATTACATACTCCGGCATTTAATATTTTACCTTGCTCTTTGAGCAACCCAAAGGCTTCCATGGTTTCTTCCAAAGGGGTGGTACTATCAGGCCAGTGCAGAGAATAATGGTCAATGTAATCGGTCTTTAGCCTCTTTAAACTGTTCTCACACTCACGAATGATGCTTTCCTTACCTGCATACTTGAAAAAATTATAGCATTTCCCTTCAATTTCTTCGTTTTGTAGATAAGGTACACCCTGGTTCCCTTCCCATACCATTCCACATTTGGTTAACAGTTTAATTTGGTCACGTGGCATGTCCTGAATAGCTTTAGCCACTACTTCTTCGCTAAATCCCAACCCATATTGGGCTGCTGTATCAACGGCCGTACTTCCCAGATCAAAAGCTGTTTTCAAAGCTAATATGGCCGTATCAGGATCGCAGCCCCCCATCATTCTGGGCCCTATGGACCAGGCCCCGAATGTAATGGCAGGCAATTTCAACGGGCTATCACCCACTTGTCTGTATTCCATAATAAAGTATTTCTATGGTAAATAATTGATTTAGAATGTGTCAGGTATCTATTGAGACTGATAACTGACAATGTTTTCAGCAAGAGATTCGGAATGAGGCGGAAGTACCATAGACTCATGGTCCCCAAGGCTGACAGTACTTGATACTTTGCGATGACAGAATAGCTCCCAGCCCAGGCATTCACCATAAACCGGCCTGTTCTTTTGATTTGCTGCTTTTATTACTAACAAATCACTATTGATCTTACCTGAAGGTTTACCGACCATTTGGATTTGATAGAGATAAGCATGTAGCACATTTAACAAATAAGTTTGTTTTGTCCCTGCAATCACATGATCAATAAAAAAACGGCAAAGGTTGTCAATATCATCTTTTAATGGAACGCTGCCAAAATGACCTTTAAGTGTATTTTTCCAGTCTTTTTCAATGAACCCGGACAATTGGTAACGCTCTGTAAAAAACGAGATTGCATCTATAACCTTTTCATCACTGATGGTCCCGAAGTTTTGCATATTGACAGCTGCGTCCAATACGATCAATTGTTCCACCTGTTTTCCCCGGCCTTCCAACGCCCGGACCGTTTCAAATGCCACCAAAGCCCCGAAACTATGCCCGATAAATACTACCTGACCATCTTTCCATATTTTGGATACTTCATCTAACGCTTGAGCTACAATTTCACCCAGGTTCTTGTGAGGCTGCACCGGACTATCTCCCGCAATATATGAAATGCCATAAGGCTGATATTTTGTACTTAGTGCATGGCCCAGTGGTTCATAATGATGGACTAACCCCGGCATTCCCGGGAAAAGGAAGCAAGGTATCCCGTGCTCGTTATGTCCTAATTTTATCAGGCCCGGCTGCCGTTTGTCCGAGTCTGATTGTTCTCTTTCCCTTATGAGGTCAGAGATCTCTTTTTTGTACGCTTTGATCTCGCCGATTAACTCACCGGGAAGTGACGCCCCATTATATACCCTTACTGATAGGTTATCTCCCTCCAAAACAAATGAGGCATCATGTTTTTCAACTTCCCGAATGATGTTTAGCGCCTTCTGTACAGGGGCATTGGATGTTAATGGTTTACGCATTCGCTTTTCAAAACCGGATCACTTCATAATCCGGTGTGTCATTCACACGTACTTCATGGGAACGTATCACCTGAATATATTCTGATAATGCTGCGATGTTGGCCATTTGAAATAACACTTTTAAAGGAATGGCCACCTCAAAAGCATCTTTTAGCCGGGTTACCAGTTGAACAGAGAGTATTGAATTACCTCCCAGCAGAAAGAAGTCATCGTATATCCCTATTTTTTCAACTTCAAGCAGCTCCTTCCAAATGGTCGTCATCCTTTCTTGTGTCCTATTCATGGCAGGGACGTAATCATAGGTTGTACTATGGACCTTTTCACGAGACAGTAACCGTTTATCAATTTTACCATTCGGTGTGACAGGCATTTCCTGTAAAAATACCCATTGTTTCGGCACCATGTATTCGGGAAGGCATGATCTTAAGTACCGAACCAGTTTTCGCTGATCCTGATCATTATCTTCAGATACCACATAGCCCGTAAGCCTTTTTGGGGTGTCACTCGTTGCTAATACAATGGCTTTCTTCACCCAGCCACTTTGAAGTAATTTTGATTCAATTTCTCCTGGCTCGATCCTGTACCCTCCTATTTTCAATTGATCATCAAGTCGCCCTATATACTCCAGGTTCCCGTCCTCCTTCCAGCGTGCCAGATCGCCTGTTTTGTACATTAATGAACGTGTTTGGTCAAAAGGACAGGCTTTAAACTTTTGACGTGTCATGACGGGGTTATTCCAATATCCCCGACTCACGCCATCTCCTGTGATACAGAGTTCGCCGTAAGCGCCAAAAGGTACAAGCTGATCGTTTGAGTCCAGTAAAAAAATGCGGTTGTTTCCCACAGCTTTTCCGATCGGCGTAGCGCTCTCCAATTCAGTGGCGGCTGTAAATGGATAAAAAGTAGCACATATGGTAGATTCGGTCGGTCCGTAGCCATTAATGATATGCAGTTCAGGGTGAAGGTCTTTATACGCCTGAAGTGTTTTTTGTGGTATGGACATTACTCCTACCAGCAGGCGTGTAAGCATCGAAGGTTTTTCTCGGGAAGTCATATGGTCAATGATGTCCTGAAGCAGGGTGGGTGGTAAATAAGCTGTAGTAATGCCATGGTCCAGTACATATTCCGAAATGGCCACCGGATCAACTGTTTCGGCCCCTTCCGGTAAATGTAGCGTGTGACCAAAACACAAATTGATGAAGAACTCCCAGACGGAAACATCAAAAACATAGGGGCACAATGACAACCCTACACCTCTCTCAGGTTCACCAGCCACATGTTGAAAGCCAAAAAGCAGTAAAACCACATTTCTGTGTTCTACCATTACTCCCTTGGGATCGCCAGTGGAACCGGAAGTATATAACACATAAGCAAGTTGAGAGGGCTTTATCTCAGGGTCATGTACTGGTTCCATTTCTTTGATCCGCTCTAATAATACCAGCTTACCACGATCAGGTTCCTGGATAGATGCCTGGGTATGTTGATTGACCAGCACCATTTTGGCCCCTGTATCAGCCAGGATGAATGAGATCCTTTGTATCGGATATTCAGGATCAATGGGGACATATGCTGCTCCGGACCTTAAGATACCCAATATTCCAATTAACATATCCAATGATCGGTCAACGCATAAAGCTACCAGGTCGGGCTCACCTGTTCCCTCATGGATGAGATGAGCACTGACCTGACCTGATCTGGCCCATAGCTGCTTATACGTCATCTTATCACTTCCACATACCAAGGCGATTTGATCAGGTGTTCTGAGTACGTGTTGATAGATCAGGTCTACAATGGTTTTATCTTTCGGGTAGTCAAAAGGACCTGATGCGGCAGCATGTAGAAGAACATCTTTCTCTTTCCCGGAGATCATATTTAATCGACCGATCGTCTGTACGGCGGCAGAATGGGTAGTGATCGATGCCAGTAACCGGATATAGGCATTGGCCATTCGATTTACCGTAGATTCAAAAAACAGGTCTTTACAATACTCTATATTGATCCCAATGGAACGTCCATCATCTATCATTGAAATATTGAGATCAAATTTGGACGTGGAGACATCTGTGTCAATTTTGGTCAGCGCGGCATCGCCTAGTTTTAGTTCATCGGATAATGCAGTATGCTGCAGGTTTAGCATCACCTGAAACAGAGGGTTATGACTTATGTCCCGTTGATCACTCACTGCCTCTACTACTTTCTCAAAAGGCGCATCTTGATGTGCGTAAGCCTCCGTTAACTCATTTTTGATGTAATGAAGGAACTTTGAAAAGGTAAGTGTTTCATCTACGACGATCCGTGTAACAATGGTATTCGAGAAAAACCCAATGAGTTGTTCGAGGTTTTGATCATGGTGTCTGCCTGTTACGGGCATTCCAATACAGAAATCTTCCTGTCCGGAATACCTGTAGAGTAAAACGGAAAGGCTGGCGAGAAAAGTGGTGTACAACGTCACTCCGTGGTGGTGGGTAAAATGACGTATGTCATCTGATAATGCCTTATCCAGATCAAAATACACTGTGGCACCACGAGTGCTTTGAACGGAAGGACGTGAATGGTCTGTCGGCAAATTCAAGGGTTGTGAACCAGCCAGTTTTCTCTTCCAATACACCAGTTTGTCCTTCAAGACTGTTTTTAGCTGCTCTCTTTGCCAGAGCACATAATCCGTGTACTTAATGGGTAATGCTGCCAATTCATAGCTAATTGGAGGAGACAGTTGTTGCTCATAAAGCACCTGAAGCTCTTCCGTAAATATTTTCCAGGACCACCCATCAAATGCAATGTGATGAATTGATATGACCAAAAACTGTTCCGTAGAGCATTGTAAAACGCTTACTTTCAATAGTGGATCTTCCTCCAACTTGAATGGGGCCACACAGAGCTCGGATATGAACTCACGTATCTCATTATCGGAAAGGTCATGACAAGAGTGCAGTGTTACAGACCAGTCATCCATATCTCTGACCTCTTGATAACAGACCCCTTCTTTTTCCCGGCAAACTGTTCTTAAAGGCTCATGCCGCTGCATCAATGCTTTACATGCCCTGGAAAGAGCATCTGTATTCAAATGCCCATTTACCTTATACATACCGGGAATATGATAATGAGCACTTCCTCCCAATTGATCTAAAAACCACAGCGCTTCCTGCTGGTATGATAAGGGCACAGGTACATCCATAGTGGAACGTTTGACCACATCCGTTTTTGAAACCTTTTCCCTCGCATCGATCAAATCTGACAATGTTTGGATGGATGAATGGTTAAATATTTCTTCTATCGAAACTTCACAATGCCATGTATTCCGGATAGCAGACATCATTTTCATTACAAGCAGTGAATGCCCCCCTATTTTAAAGAAATCATCCGTAATACTGATTTGTGAAAGACCGGTAAGCTCTTTCCACAAAGCCGCCAAAAAATGGTCGGTCCTGTTTCTGGGAGGCATATATTCTTCAGAGTTGACGACCTTTGTTTCCAGGGTCAGGAGCTTTTTCTTATCTATTTTTCCACTGGTTGTCAGTGGGAATACATCTAGCACAACCCATGCTGAAGGCATCAGATGCCGCGGCAGTTCATTATTTAAGTAATAGATTAAATTATTTAATTTAAAATCCTCATTATCAATAGTAATACATCCTAAAATATGTTTTTCTTCTTGATGTGTATTTTTTAACAAGGCCGTGAAATCATTCACCAATCCCGAGTTTCTGACAGCATTTTCAATTTCGCCAAGATCTATCCTGAATCCACGAAGTTTCACCTGATCATCTTTTCGGTGAAGATAATCTATGGTTCCGTCCGGCAGCCATCTTCCTATGTCACCTGTTTTATAGACTTTGACTCCCGGATCATTCTTTGTTCTCACAAACCGCTCCACTGTGAGCGCCGGATCTTTCCAATAACCTCTGGCAACGCCTTTCCCTCCGATGACGATCTCTCCGATAGCGCCGATCGGTAACTGGTTATCATACTGATCCAATATCCTGATAAATGTATTTCGAATAGGTTTTCCTATGGGTAATCTTTTTCCGTTTATATCCTGTGGGCTTATGGCATGCATACTTGCACAAACGGAGCATTCTGTTGGTCCATAGCCGTTATAGCAAGTCAACCTTTCACTCAGACGTGCCAGTTGTTCCACGTTGGCCACTTCCCCCGCTGTGGTAAGTACACGCAGTTTTTCAACAGATTCACGCGTTAGCATTTTAAGGTATGCAGGAGTCAATATGGCTAGTGTAACGCTCTGTTTATGAATCTCATCGATGAATTTTTCCCGATCTAGAATGGTTGACTTATCCATTAATACCAATGGAATGCCACTACATAGCGCGATGAATATTTCATTGACAGAGGCATCAAAAGAAAGTGATGCAAACTGCAGCATACGGTCAGTATTTTTAACCTGCCATTCTTCAATATGCGACAAAATGGTGTTTGTAACACTTCGATGCTCGACCATCACTCCCTTAGGTTTGCCTGTTGAACCGGAGGTATAAATAACATATGCCAGATGATAGGGTGTTATGCCACGCACGGAACATATTACTGACTCCTTATTTATGACAGGCCAGTCATTGTCCAGACAAATAGTGGTAATGTTAAGGTCTAAACCTGTTTTGGACCAGGTACGGCTATGGGTGATGACCATTTTTGTCCCGGTGTCCGTTAACATATGTCTGATTCTTGAGCCTGGATAATCAGGATCTATTGGCACATAAGCTGCTCCAGCCTTTAGAATCCCGAGAATGCTTATAATCAAGTCTATCGAACGGTCCATGCATAGGGCTACAAGCCGTTCTTTACCAACATCCTGATTTTTAAGATAATTAGCCAACCGGCTTGAGCGTAGATGTAACTCCTGGTAAGTGATGGTTTGCCCATTAAATAGTAAGGCTTTTTTCGAAGAATTGATCAATGCCTTTTGTACAAAAAGGTGCGCAAGTGTAGTCTCTTCAAAAGGTATTCCTGTTGATTCATTGAAAGTGTCTATGATACTACTTTCTTTAGCACCTAATGCATGAATAGCGCTAACGTTTTTGTCTGGATGAAATACACATTGTTCTAAAATAATGAGGTAATTATCTAATATTAGTGAAACCATCGGTCGAAAGAACGTATCACATTTCAGATCCAGCCTGATACGGGTCACCCCCAGCCCCTCTAATATGGTCAGGCCAACATCCATACCTATGTCACCCACATTATTGTTTTTATGGGTTTTTGGTAATACGGTCATTCCTTCCAATGAATCCAGGGAAGCACCGGACTTGATCATGTTGAAAACAGCCAAAGATAAGGGATGAGTGATGGTACGTTTCTTCTGTTTATTGACTTCACGGGTCACTTCTTCCAGTGCCATATCAGCGTGTTGAAAATCAGACACTAATTCCTGATGTACCTTTTGGACCAGGTTGGAAATGCTGTCTGTGGGAAGTAAATGCAAAGTGTTGATCACGCGGTTTGCGAATAGTCCCAGGGTGTTGTTGTGTTTCTGTTTTCCGAAACCACGGCCACTCAGGCTATTGGCAATGGCCATCTCATTCAGTCCGGTATATTTGTGAAGGAGAATGAAGTAAGCCAATTGAAATATGGAAGAATACACCACTCTTTTTCTTAGAGATAATGTCCTGATAGCGCTCACCAATGACGGAGGCACTTCTACTTCAGCATGGTGTATAGAGATTTCCGAGCGATTGCGGTAGAAAGAAAGCCTTAGGTCAAGGGGATGGTTTGATAGTTTTTGGAGCCAATAATCTTTTTGTATCCCGAATGCCTTTGAGTCTCTGAATTCAGCTTGCGAACAGGCATAAGAACTATATTGATCTACGGGTAAGACGTTGAATTTTTGATACTTTTTGTGGTATGTGTTGTAAAACCCAATTACTTCTTTCCAAAAGATCTGCATAGAAACAGAATCAGTAATAATGTGATTTACATTAAGAATAAAGCAGTAACGACGATCAAAATCGAGTATACGAAACCGAAACAATCTATCTTTTTCCAGGTTGAACTCATAGCTCTCTTCTTCCTGAATGATCCGTTCAACACTTAGATCTGCCTCCCTGGCTTCTGACTTTTCGTACCGGTTGAAAATAACAGATCCTGATATGTCTACCTGCCCATGTACAAGCTGATGTAACTGATCATTTTTGATCATGAAGTTGGTTCTTAAAGCGGAATGCCGCTTCACGACCTGCTCAATAGCTCGTATCAGTAAGGGTGAGTCCAATTCCCCTTCATAAAATTGTATTTCAATAAAGTTCCAATAGGCAGTTCCGGCTTTAAAGGCATGATACCATACCCCCTCCTGCTGAGAAGAAGCCGGATATAATTTTTGACCTTTAATGGATATCGGTTCCATATGCTATCAGTAATTTATGGGTAACAGATGATTCTAAAGCGCTTAATAGGTGTAACCTATTTTGTCTTTTGCGAATACATTTTTGACGCTGTCAGCAATGACTTTGGAAACAAAATCGCCAAAGAGTATGCCCTGCTTTGTAAGTACCAATTCATCAGTCCTGTCTTCAATGTATCCTTTCAGCGTCAGTTGAGAGATGGCTTCCGGAATAAGATCGAAGTAGTCAAATCCGAACTTATGGATAAACTCCTGCTTTGTATAGGAGAAAAGCCTGGCAGCGCACAAAAGCAGTTCTTTAACGATCAAGTCTTTAAAGGATAAATCAAAAGACCTGAAAATGGGAAGTTGATCGTTTTTGATCCTTTCATAGTACAGGTGTGTGGTATTGAGATTCTGGTAGTTGATATTGCCTAATTTACCAAATGAAGATACTCCATAGGCCACCATGTCCTGGCCACGCCATGTGTGCTCGATGTACCCGCTTTTTGAATGGTCTTTACTGAAAGCAAATGTGCTCCACATCTGGTAATCCTCTGCCAGCAACTTGTCCAATGCAAAGGTCATGAACTCCACTTCCCTGGACTCTGAAGGCAACTCTATTTCTTTCGTATGAACACCTTTCATAAAGAAATTAGTGTTGGCATAGGTCTTCATTTTATAAATGGTAAGTAGGTTTATACTTTGACCCAATGCAGTATCAAGGGATTTTTCCCAGGTTTCCATGGTTTCTCCAGCCAGTCCGCTTAGCAGATCAATATTGATGTTGAACCCTCCTATCTCATGAACACTCTGTATGGACTGGATCGCTTTAGCTGCTGTATGTTTTCTGCTACTTAGCTTAATGATCTCATCATCAAAGGATTGAACCCCCATACTTATCCTGTTCACGCCATTGGCCTTGTACTGTTCTAATTTGGACTTGCTAAAGGTACCCGGTTCTGCCTCAACGGTAAATTCCAGGTTGTCCGGATCCACATTGTGGTGCTCATACAATGTAGCTGTGAGTTGTTCAAATTGTTTTTCTGTCAGAACGGAAGGTGTTCCTCCCCCCATGTATATGGCATTGACCTTGCGGGTTTTTAACCCGTATTTTTCACTCACCATTTTTATTTCACGGCACAGGAAATCAACATACTCGTTTACCTGTTCCTTAGATTTGATAAGCTCTTTATTATAAAAACAATAATCACATATTTGAATGCAGAATGGAATATGGATATAGATGCTTAACCCTTCGGGGTTCAGTAATTTTTCATTGCTGTCACTGTTCCAGTATTTGTAAAACGGGTAATTCGTATAGAACTCTTCCCTTGTGGGTTGTTCACTGGAATCATTAATGAATAACGTCAGGTCTTCAAGACTTTTAACAGATGGTTGTACTACATTATTTATTGCTTTGTCCATGGTCTTATATTTCGGGTGTTCAAATGGGTAATTTTGAAAGGGGGTTGACATCCATTGAAAGAGGTCATTTTTCGCTGATCATGATCATTGATTTGGCTGTATCGTCATAAGGAGCTCCGGCAAAGTTTCCATATACCTTTATATTCCTGAATCCGATACCTTCAAGATAACCTTTCAATTCTGAGGCAGAGTACAATCGGTGGTAGGCCACGATCTCTTCTTCCATACCATCTTTTGTAATGTGCCTTTTACATTCCAGACGGCTCCAGTCTTCCAATATTCTACTGGTAGCTACTACTTTATACCCCTCATACTCTAATTCTTCTACCTTTTTGAGTGTTGAAGCGATCACTTCTTTTCCTAATAACTCAATCACAAATTTGCCATTAGGGGCTAATGAGGAATAGATATTCCTCAACACTTGTATATCATCATTAATATCATCAAAGTATCCAAACGAAGTACATAAATTGGCAATAAGGTCGAACGACCCGGGTTCGCAGAACTCTTTCATGTCACTATGAATGAACTGAATATCCAACCCTTCTTTATCTGCTTTTTCTTTGGCAATGTCCAGATAAGGTTGTGTGATATCAACTCCGGTAACCTCAAACCCATGACGTGCAAACTCAATAGAGTGCCTGCCTATTCCACAACACAGGTCCAATACCATTTTCGTAGATGACAGATCTCCCATTAGTTTCAACAAACGATCAATTTCTATGAACGTAAGCCGTACCAGGTTTTTATTAAAAATGATCGAACGTTTCAATAGCCAGTCCTCTTCTCTTTCGTACCATGATGTGGTTTCCATAATGTGCTTGTTTTTAAATTTTAATAAGTATTTAGGTGAATGCAGTTCTCAACTCCGGCACAACTAATGTCTCAAGGTTCTTTTGATGGTCATTGTCCTGTAATTGATGTAAAATTGCCGTGTATACCGTTGACCACTCTCTCAATTCCTCATAAGTGTAATAACATTTATTAGAAGAGAGCCTCAGGACCAGGTTCGAATCAGTTTCAGTGATGGCCATAGATAATGGCAAGTCTTCATGGGACCTTAAAGGGTGAACAAGTCTCAATAACGTACTACACAGACGATACGCTTCCCGCTGACGATGATACCCGAAGAAAAAACCCTGAAGCTCTTTAATACTCCTGTTATGGTGCATCCAGATTTCCAGGTTATTTTCAAATGGAAATTGCTGATGCTTTAAAGCCTGCGTAATGCTGCTTATACATTGTGCTTTCCATGCATCAAGGGACGTGGCAGTGTCAATCGTGAATCTTACAGGCAATACGTTAGAAATGAGCCCGACGATCTTTTCGGTATGCCGGTCAAGTCTGTTGTGGACCGGTAACAGGATAATGATATCTTCCGCACCAGTGAGTCTATGGATCAGCAAGCTAAAAGCCATAAGGCAATACTGAAATAATGTAATCCCCTTTCCATCAGCCACTTCAGACACTTTCAAACGAATAGCATCAGAAAGCTCCATAACAAAATGAGCGCCTTCAAACCTGGAGTGACTACTCACTGAATCATTTTTCCGTAACGGAGCAACCAGACTTTCAGCAAGAACTTTTTCCCAGTACTTTTTATCCAGCATATACTGGGGTGAATTAAAATAATACTGTCTGGCTTTTTTAAAGTCGGCAAACTGGTAATCAGCAAATGGAAGTGAGCCATTATTGAAGTGCAATTCAAGCTGTTCCATGATAACTTTCATAGATTCTCCATCAGAGTTGATATGAGGCATTTCAAAATGGAGATAACTGCGCCCATTCGAAAGTGAGAGTATGGTAACCCTCAGAAGTGGAGGTTCGTCCAGCCGGAAAGCCTTTGAGATCTTTGAAAGCTCATGATCCGGATCATCTGTTTCCGCCTCAATGGTTTGAACCTGTATCAAAACATCCGTATGCAGTTTCCGACACACCTCTTTCTTCTCCAGGTAATAGGAAGACCGTAAACTTTCATGATGATGTATGATTTTATTCAAACTTCGGGTCAATATCATCAAGTCCAGGTCACCTATAATCTCATAGGTCAGAAATGCGTGGGGAAAAGGGACCGAGGGATTTAATTTGCTTTGTATAAACAGATTCTTTTGAGCGTTAGTAACCCTTCTTTCATCCAATTTAAACTGGTCTTTTTTTTGACAGGTCTCCTCCCCTTTATTCAACCGTTCTGTTATAGTGCCTTTAAGTTTTGTGAATGTCAAACCTTCAAAAAGATCAGCCGGTGACAGTTCTACATTGAGCGCTTCATGCACACGATACTTCAACTTCATTAATGCGATGGAATCGCCTCCTAATGCAAAAAAACTCCTCTCCATGTCATCAGAAGGTGCTGGTAAGGCATGACACCAGATTTCAAAAAGTTCTTTATCCTGTTCGGTTACCGGCAAAGGGATCTTTTCATTGCTTGCGGCTGGTAATGGAAGGGACTTCTTGTCTATTTTATTGTTAAATGTCAATGGCCAGTCCTCTATCTCTACCCATTGTGTTGGAACCATATAGTTGGGGAACAGGCCTTTTAATTGACTTAAGAGCCTTTCTTTGTCAAACCCTTTTTGGGGTTGAACATATCCTACCAGATGTTTAACCCCTTTCTTCACTTCTTTAAGCATGACAATGCTCTGACAGACGAACGGGTCCCGGTTAATTTCATGTTCTATTTCCTTAAGTTCTATCCTTCTTCCGTTGATCTTAACCTGGTCATCTGTACGCCCGAGATACTCTATGGTATCATCTGCCCAACGTCTCACGATGTCGCCTGTTCGGTAGAGTCGCCTGCTTTTACCTTTCAGGGTGAGATTAACAAATTTTTCATGTGTTAAGGCTTTTTTATTCCAATAACCCAGGGCCACCAGCGCTCCTTCAATGTATAGCTCTCCCTCCTGATCACTCTCACAAACATTAAGGTCCTGATCAAGTATCCAACAGGAAACACAGGATAAAGGTCTTCCCAGGGGAACAACCTCTGGGTATTGTGAAACGGTTGGAGGGAATTCATATACAATTACCCCTACCGTTGTTTCTGTAGGGCCATAATGATTATAGAATTTACAACTTTGGGGAAGTAAACCCCTCACCTGTCTGGCCAGGGCCATCGGACATGCTTCACCTCCAACGATCAGCCTGAGCCTGGGCAGTATAGCACGATGACCATTATTTTGAATGAAAAAATGTAACAAAGAAGGTGTGATCTTGTAGCAGTCGATGGTATGGCAGTTGAAATAATCTATCAGTACCTGGAAAGACCGGATATTTTTGACGCCTAAGACATGTAGCGCCTTACCAAAACATAAGGCACAAAACACGGCGGTGTACGCAGCATCGGCAGAAAATGAACCTAATAATGCATAACTGTTACAGTGCTCCAGCGCCATACGTTCATACACTGCGAAGGTATAAGCACATATTTGGGCATGACCGACCATTACTCCTTTGGGTTGGCCGGTTGAACCGGAGGTATAGATCACATAGGCTAAAGAGCCGTGGTCAGAACAGTTGATCGAAATCAATGCTTCTTCATCTGTTTCTGTTTTCAGTGAATTAATATTCACTATCAGGTAATGACCCGGCATTTTTACAGCAAGATCACTTTCAGATGCTATGATCCATCGGGGTGAGCAGTCTTCAATGATGTGTTTTATTCTGCCAGGAGGGTATTCCATATCTACCGGTGCAAAAGCAGCTCCTGATTTCAGTATCCCAATTATAGCGATCAATATGTTTATGCCTGAGCTTTCCAAAACGGGCACCACTTCGCCAGGCAAAACACCTTGACTTAAAAGTATATACGCCAGATTGTTAGATAATTTATTTAATTCCCCATAGGTCATTTGATCGCCATCATCATGAATGGCTATTGCATGAGGCGCATGCCTGGCTTGCTCAACAAACAGGTCTACAAGTGTTTGGTTCTTTTTCACTTTGTTTCATGTGGCTTGTTAAAAAATTTGCATGAACGTATCTTTTCAAGCAAGGTATACCCATGGGTCACTGAAGTACCTCTGGTGCCCGGGTCTTATTTTTTTCAAGGTAATGGGTGATCTCCTGGCAAGCCTTCACAGTAGCCTGGGTTTCAGGAATTGTGCTAAAAAGCTGTGAAAGATTATCCGTAAACCGCTCGTAGTTATTGAGAATATGATCAACAGCCCTTTGCAGTTCGGAAGTAGTTGCTTTTCGTTCTTCTATACACACTCCTATACCCAATTCACCTATGTTCCTGGCAGTCATTTTCTGTTCCGGGATGACCGGGATCACGACCATAGGCGTCAACGTATAAACAGCTTCATGAACACTAGCCATTCCTCCCCGGGTAATAAACAGTTTAGCTTCTTTCAGGACCTTTTGCTGTTCAACAAATGGTACAAGTTGAATATGATCCGGAACATCACCAAAGTATGACAGTAATGCCCGGGACCCAACGGAGATAATTACTCTGACATCCTTGTTGCTAAAAAGATCAATACAACTTCGAAAAAACTGTAACTCTTGGCTGACGATAGTACCCATTGAAATATAGACCAACTCTTTTTTGCCAATGGATTTCATTTTTTGAGTCGGATAACCCAGGAAGTGGAATTCCGGGCCGAAAAGTGTTCTTTCCGGTTGGAAAGCTTCCAGGATAAACGACAGGTTCAATTCCCCTTTGTTAATATAAACGTCCCACATGTCAGGCCTTAGTCTTAGTCCCAATGCTTTATATAATGACTTACTCTTTTTCAAAAATCCAATGGCCTCTTTGACATGTTTACCTTCCTGCAGGTTACCGTCGTAGATCTCCCTGAAAAAAGGCAGCATAATGCGCTGGTCCAGGATGAATGTGGTGTATAACGTAATGTTTGGGACCTGGCAGTGCCTGGCAAGTAGTTTACCCCAAACCGCTAAATGTGAATGAATGATTACATCAGGTTCTTCTTGTTCAACCTCGTGTACCAAATAAGGCATTATACTGGCTGCCGCATTGATCAATATCTCTCCGAAGTCAAAATACGATGTTTGTTCATTGATCTTATCAGAATAATGACCGGTAAAAACGGTAGGATAAGATTTAAACTTAAAATAATGACTTGTATTCGGGGCAAAGTCTTCCGTATTATAATGTACGACATCATACCCTTTTAAGGCCAATTGGTCTATAACAGGCGTCAGGGTTTTGTCTACACTAACAGAAGGTAAACTAAAAAATAGAATTTTTTTTGGCATCATCAGGGGGGCTGGTGACCATTAAATCGGGTTTATTTAAGTACGTCTGAATTGGTTTTAGTCTGGATGAATTCCGCTAATGTGTTAATGTTGCTGAACAACTTCGCGTTGATCTCCGCTTCGTCAAAGCTTATTCCAAACTGGTTTTCAAGTTCTACGATCAGGTTAATGATGGCAATTGAATCAAGGCCTATACCACCATCATACAGTGACACTTCATCATTAATATCAGATTCCCTGATGCTTAGCTCCAAATCCTTTACAATGATGTCTTTGATCTTCTTTTTAGTCTCTTCCATAACGTAATAATTTATAAGGTTTAATTTTGTAATTGGTCAACTCACGCAGGTATGCCGTTATCCGGCAAGCTCAGTTATGTGCTGTTTCATGTAGTTGCGGTCAGGTTTACCGCTTGACAGTTTTTTTATCTCCGGCACCAGGTATACTGCATCGGGCACCAGGTGCTTATTCAGGTTTTTTCCTGAACGCAACTTTATTTCTTCTTCCGACGGACCACCGGCATCGCTCTTTTCGTAAACAGCTATTATTTCGGCGCCTGAATTTTGATCACCGGGTCTCTCGAATACAATCAGACCGGAGATCTCGGGAAAAAGCCCTTTTAATTTCGATTCGATCTCATCAAGCGATATCAAAAATCCCGATCGATTGACGCAATGATCGATCCGGCCTGAAACTTTGAAGGCATTGGCTTCACAGTCTTTGCCAACGTCTTTGGTAAGATGCCATTCTGACCTTTCCATCCGGCAACCCTCTTCATCGAGGTAAGCAGTGAAGGATGCCGGATGATGGCAAAGTATTTCTCCATAACGTTTATCCAATTGGATATCAATACCTTGCAATGGTGTTAAGGCACCCTCCCATCGTTCTTTTTTATTGTTATCTCCTTCCGGCGAAGTAGCTATCGCTCCTAGCTCACTGCTGCCGTATAAATTGACCAATTCCCCAAACTGGTCTTCAAAGGCTTCATAAGATCTTGTATCCAATCGTTCACCTGCGCTGATGTAAAGGCTTCGGGAATGAACCTTCTTTTTAAGTGTTATGGCCATACGACACAAGGCCGGGGAGACCAGGGTGAAATGAGGAGTAAAAACACTGTGGCCTTCCAGAAATTTGATAATGTTGGCTTTGCCTGTTAAAAATATATTGGCACTGGCCAGAACAGCCGGAAGTACTCCTACCCCAAGTCCAAACATGTGAGTAACAGGCACTGTAATAAATAGTCGCTGACCTCGACTGAATCCGAACCTGTCCACCACATTCAACGCATTTCTGAGAAGGTCTTCATGTTTGAAGTAAATATATTTAGCTTTTCCGGTAGTGCCTGACGATGATAAGATCATTCCTGAAAACTCTTTTATCGCCCTTCCTGGTTTCAAAGTTTTCCAACCCGGATTGTCATGCAACTGAAGCTGTAACTGATCCGGGCGCCATTCTTTGAGGTGATCAGGTAGGGTTAAGATCTGGTCACAGAAAGCAGGAAACTTATCTGCCAGTATCTCAGAAGAGATATAACCATTGATCTTTTTATATATGAAATAAATCAGGACCACAACGGAAAGAGGATCATTCCCCAGCGATAATCCAATACACCGTTTGGTATTAAATACATATGTATTGTCCCAATACCTGAAAATAGCAGGAAGGTCTTCGTAACGGACCATAAAATGTCCATTCCCGATGATTCCATCCGATTTAACCAACCTGGCAAACCAATCTTTCACAGGCTTCATATTCTTCCCAGAGATTCCTCGTTAAAATATTCGTGGATCACCCCTATCTTTCTGTTATCCACCCAATAGTCATATTGCTTATCATATATCTTATTACTACTGACATTCAACTCTTTCGCAATACTATTGCTACTATATTTTTCAGTGCGAAAATGTTGTTTCATTATGGATTCCGTAGGGTTATAAGCATGGAATATCCTCCCTATGGGTAATTCATCGAAAGCAATCGCATTGTATTCCTGCGGGGTCATTTTTTCTTTCACCAGGAAGCTTTTGCAAAACAAAATAGGCATTGCCGGAGAGTTAAAATAAAGTTTTACGGCCCGGTTGATCAAAGTACTTCCTGATTGCTGTGTTTCATACTGCAACTGTATGGATGAATGTATCTTCCCTCCGCACGTTTCTTCTAAAAAGAAAGTGGTAGAACTTTGCAGTTCCAGAAATTTGTCAATCAGAACCGTGAGGTCATTATTCAGCATAGCCTTATATTTTCAAAGTGGTGTATAATATCTTTTGTCTTTAACCGGATCGAACGAGACGTCATTTTAACCGTCCTGGACCAGCATGGAATACTGGCCGGATCCAATCCATTGATCTTAAATAAGCGCTGACAGGTCCTCGGCGTTTACTCAGCTGACAACCTGTATACTTGGGCAGTATTGAAATTAAACTTTCAGGAAAACCATTTAGGAGAAATAATCTCCTGAAATGTATGGCTCAAGATTTAGTGTTTTGATCTATTCAGACCTCAAGGACTTTATCGGGTTTAGTAATGCAGCCTTTGTACAATGATAGCTGATGGTCAGCAACGTAATGGTCATAGCCCCTATTGCCGCAACCAGGAAAACCCAAAAGGGCAAGCCAGATCTGTAATGATAGTTTTGAAGCCACGAGCTCATTAAAAAATAAGCCAGTGGCAATGCGATGATAAGCGCCATAATAACCAGCAAAGCAAAATCTTTTGATAGCAGCATCCAAAGATTGAAAACGGAGGACCCTAGTACTTTCCTGATACCTATTTCTTTCACCCGCTGTTCTGCCATAAATGCCGCCAGTCCGAAGATCCCCAGTGACGATATCAAAATAGCCAGGACAGCAAAAAATGAAGCTAGTTTTCCTACACGTTCTTCGTATTTGAATTTTTCATTGAATTCCTGGTTGACAAACTGAAAATCGAAAGGGACAGCAGGGTCATACTTTTGAAAAACCGATTTTATCCTTGCCAACGCCTCTGTATTACCGTATTCAGGATTGATCCTCGCTGTGATCAGATACGACCTGTCGCCAGTCATTTGAAAGATAGAAGGCCTGACCGGCTGATAAGGAGATTCAAAAACGATGTCCTCAATCACTCCTATCACATGAAAAGGCCTGCCCCTCCATTCGACAATTGAACCGATGGGTTCTTTCAATCCCATGAATTTAACGGCAGTCTCATTGAGAATAAATGCCATTTTATCTGACGGAAATTCTCGCGAAAAATCTCGCCCTTCTATGATTTTCCAACCTATGGTTTTACCGTATTCGGGAGTGACATTATTGATGGGAAATTCCAAGGCCATATCAGGGTCTTTGCCTTCCCAGTCGATCGCACCATCAGAGACATAATAATCGGTGGTGGAATTAGCGGATTCGGTTACTTCTTCTACCACCTGTGTCCGGATCAATTCATTTCTGAAAGCGTCAAACGTTTGGTGTATTTGATTCGTGGTATTAAAGGTGATCAGATAATCCATGGTATACCCCACAGGTTTACTCTTTGCAAAGTGTATTTGCCTGAATACTACAATCGTTCCTATGATCAACACCAATGATATGGTGAATTGGAGTACTACAAGTACTTTCCTGGGTAAAGACGTTCGTTTGCCTGCCTTAAAAGCCCCCTTTAGCACACTGGCCGGTTGAAAAGATGATAAATAGAACGCAGGATAACTTCCTGCCACAATCCCGGTGGCTAAACTGAATACAACTCCAATTACCCAAAAATAAAGGTCAGACCATGGTAATTCCATGCTCTTCTCGGATATCTCATTAAAGAAAGGCAGAATAAAATATACAATGGGTAAAGCAAGTAAAAAAGCTATAAAAGAAATGAAAAAGGCTTCAAGGAAAAACTGAAATACCAATTGGAACTTTACTGACCCCATGGCTTTTCGTATCCCCACTTCTTTTGCTCGTTTTTCTGATCGGGCTGTACTTAAATTCATGAAATTGATGCATGCCATCAAAAGAACGAATAAACCAATTGTACTAAACAACTTTATATATTGGATCCTACCTCCTGTATTCAAACCATTTTTAAACTCTGAGTAAAGGTGCCATTTGCTCATCGGGTGGATAAATACTTGTTTTTGATATAAGTCAGCTTCGTCGGGTGAAAGTTTTTCATTGATCAACCCTCCGATCTTCTCTGATACTATTCCAAAGTCTGAATTCTCCGACACCTGGATAAAGGTTTGGAAATTGTTGTACTGCCAGGGATTGGAATGGCTTTTTGTTGTAGCATCATTGTTAAGAAAAAGCTGCCAGGGCGCGATGAATTTCAATCGTTCAAAATCAGAATTATCATCAAAGTCCTTATATACACCGGTAACCTGCACTTTCAATTGACTGTTTATCTGTAGAAATTTACCCATCGGGTCAGTGTCACCAAAAATAGAATGAGCTACAGATCCGGCCAGAAAGACAGATGAAATATCCTGTAAACCTTCTTTGCTTCCCTTGATCATTTTAAGACTAAGTAAGTCGGGTGCATCTGCGTCCATGAAACTTCCCACTATCTTGAATTTTCGGTCGTCTGTATGGGTAAGTACATGTTCAGACTCCAGGGTGGACATCACAATACGGTCGAAATCCTTACCATATTTGTTTTCGAGCTCCTCCCCGATCTGATAAGGCATATAGATCAGTGATACTCTTTCCCCATTAAAATTGACATGATGCATTAATCTGCCTACCCGATCATAATGGGTATGCACCTTGTTAAAAGACAGTTCATTCAATATCCAAATACCCATCAAGATCGTTACCGACATACCTATTGCAAACCCTCCGATATTAATGAAGGTATAAGCCTTGTTTTTATTCAGGTTTCTTAATGTGATCTTTAAATAGTTACTTAACATATACTGATACTCGAATCATAATTTGCCACAATCAACGGTCTAAAACAAATCGTTGGTTTATATACCTTTCAAAGCGAAGACAACGTTTAGAGTTACGGGATTTTTGCAAGCATGTTAGCTGAGACATCCACTAAAAGCGTTTTGTCAACCACATCAATCCTTACTACCAGTCTGCATTGGCCTCTTTTTTCCAGCAGCACTCCACTGAGTCCCTTTAGATGGCCACTTACCACAGTTACATTTTCCTTAAGATTAAAGTACTTATTACTGACTTCCGGGTTTCCTAATAAAGTCAATCGCAGGTCATTAATTTGCTGCTCCGGAATGACGGCCATCTCATTATTGTATTCCAGAAATTTCACCACACCCTGTGTATTGAGTATATCGTACTTAAAGTGCTTCGTCGTTTTTACGAAAAGGTAATTTGGAAACAATGGGACCTCTATTTTCTTCTTACGGTCACTCCACTGGCGAACGATTTTTCTTGTCGGAAGAAAAGCAGTGATGTTCTTTTTGCTGAAATCACTTACCAGCCGTTTTTCGAAATTGGTACGCGTATATATAGCGTACCAAGATCTCTGGGGGATTTGATCCATGATACTCGGGTTTCACGTTGGTTATTAAAAAGTTATACTAAGTTTATCCTTATCTCAATCTAACGAAGGAATCAAATCCTGACCGCAAAATGTCGAGATATGTCAAACACCGGGGCAACTTATATATTAGGAGGTTTGGGGGTTTTCTTTAATTGAATCAGTTGACTTAAAATGCCTTGGTTTATAGTCTCTTACAAAAAGAATTGTATCAAGAAAGTTACAGCTTCGCTCTTCAAATCACACTTTATACCGTGCGATATGTTTCATTAAGTCAAAATGAAATAAGTATAATTATAGATGTTTCATTTTTAAAAGTCAAATCAACATTTAAGTTTTCTTAAGTTATTCGTCGAATTGACATAATGGTCATAGTTTCTACAGCCTATCTACGATGAGACATGAAATTTATCGGAAAATTATCAACCCAATATTATTGACGAACCGTTCTCAGGTTATACGAGTGTCGTGTCAATGCTCAAATGGAGGTTAAACTATCTTTTCGGTCTCGTTCCCAAAGTCGGCAGTCGACAATAAACCATCGGCAACCTGTACTTCCCTAAATAGCATTGACCGTTTTGGAGATGAAAAAGCCAACTCAAGACTAATGACTCACGACTCAAGACTATGGACTAAATAAGTACCACAAGCTTACTTTATAGCTAAAAAAACTGATTACTAAAACATTGAGTCTAACAAAGTAGTACTAGTCTAAGAGAAATTATCTGTCTATCACATGGTTTCATTGAATCCGTGTTTAACCTATCACCCTCCCTGTTTCAAGGCATCTATCGGGTTAGACCTGGCAGCTTTTAAGCTTTGCCCAATAACGGTTGCCATAGAAATAACCGTTAACACTACAATGGAAAGACCATAAATGTACCATTCAATTTTAGTCCGGAATGGATAATCATTTAACCAATTATCCATGGTAAACAGTGAAACAGGAACGGCAATAATAATTGCTATAACGATCAGGTAAACTGTTTCCTTAGAAAATATCATGATAATACTACCTATACTGGCTCCCAGCACCTTTCTTATTCCAATTTCTTTGACTCTCCTGTCTGCGGCATGAGAAGTCAATGCAAACAAACCCAGGCATGAGACAAACAAGGCCAGTATAGTAAAAAGTGTTAATATGGCGCCATGGCTTTCCTCACTTTTGTATTGACGATCAAAAAAATCATCCGCATAAAAATAATCGAAGCTGGAGTTTTCGAAATACTTTCCCCAATCCTGTTCCAGGCCTGAGACCAACTCTTTAAAAGAGTTTCCTTTAAAATCAACTGTAATATAGGCGGGCCTTATCCATGAGATAGCACTATTCATAATAAACATAATAGGTGTATAATCATTGCTCAGGCTTTTCTGATGCCAGTTCTTAGTCACACCAATAATTTTAAAAGGTTCCGGTTGGCCTTCGAGCATCACCTCTTTACCGATGGCCTCTTCAGGATCGGCTATTTCAAGTAATTCTAATGATGACTCATTGACGATGAGTTTATCCGATTCATTCCCAAATTTTTTATCAAATTTCCTCCCTGCAATCATGGGTATTTGATAGGTATTTAAATAATCAAAATCTACTGTTAACATCTCATACAACCGATTTTGATCTGAAGAACGACCTGATCTCAGCTTATTTGACAAAAATTTGGCTACTTCCATGCCAGGCACTGAACCTGACAATGTTACATTTTTTACCTCGTGCCTGCTTTTGAGGTCTTCTGAAAAACTCCTGACCCTTTCCTCAAAGTTTTCGGTAGCAGCGGGGAATTTCAGCACAACCTTTTCATTCACATTTACGCCTAAAGACTGGTTTTGCATAAATTGTATTTGCCGGTATACTATTACTGTCCCTGTAATCAGGAATAATGACATAGCAAACTGGATGACCATTAAAACTTTCGCCGGTGAAAATGTATGCTTATGGCTTGTAACATGACCTTTGATCGAATTGATCGGCTTGAAAGAAGAGAGCACCACGGCGGGATAAAAACCGGACGTGAAAGCGCCAAAGATGAAAACGGATAGACAAGTCACCCAAAATAGTTTTTCGTCCAGCAGAGATAAGGTCAATTGTGAATCTGTAAACAAACGAAAATAAGGCAATGCTACTATAACTAACCCGAATGACAGGATTAGCGCCAATACATTGACAACTGCCGACTCCAGGATAAATTGCTGAAAAAGCATTTTTCGACCTGCGCCATTGAACTTCCTGATGGCAATTTCCTTTGTTCGTTCATAAGACCTTGCTATCGATATATTGATATAATTACCCCATGCAATAATCAGAATAATAGCGGCAACTGCCAACAATGAATACAGAGACGTCTTGTTGCCTTTAACTTCTCTTTCATATTGCTTCCATGGACTAAGGTGAATATCCGTTAATGGAACCAATGAAATACCCCAGGTCTTGGATTTTAAAGCTTCATGTGTTTTGAATTTTTCTGCCAATGCAGGGAAGGCGGTCTCTATTCCTTTGGGAGACTGATTTTTTTCAAGCAGCACATAGGTATAGACTTCATGTAAATACCAAAAGTTATTTTTCCATTCCGGCAGGCTGTTGAAAGATATGAAATAATCAAACTTAATATGAGAATTTTCAGGCAGATCCTCGATAACCGCAGTTATTTCACACTCCCTTTTGGCACGGGATGTACTAAATGATATTACCTCCCCTATGGCAGACCTGTCATGAAAGAGTTTTTCTGCTGCGCTTTTAGTGACTACCACGGTATTAGGTGATTTGAGCATAGAAGACCTGTCGCCTTCAATGAGATTAAAATCAAACATTGTAAAGTACTCGGGGTCAGCGTATGTGATGGTATTTTCCCGGAAGAATTCATCTTTATAACCAACAACCTGTTCGGTTTGGTCTAATGCTACTCTTGCGAAATTTTTGATACCCGGTATATTGTCTTTCATGGCTTTGCCATATCCAAAGGAGCTGGTTGCCCATTGGTCGGTGAGTACGTCTCCTTCATAGAAATTACTTTCCACCCGGTATATTTGATCAATATTACTATGGAATTTGTCAAAGCTGAGTTCAAAACTCACATACATTGCAATTAAAATGGATGCTGCAAGACCCAAAGCCAGGCCGGTAAGGTTAATGGTGGAAACGAGCTTGTTCCTGGATAATACTCGGAACGTTGTAAGGAAGTATTGTTTTAACATAACTGACAGAAAAAGAATAGTGAACGTTGGACAAACCAGGTCTGCCCAGGCAATTTCTAAGAAATCATTAGAAAAATAGGGCTAAATTTTCATCCAAAACAGGTTATAGATCATATTTAAATTTTCCTGTATTATTTGACAAGGTGATCACTCAAATCAGGGCTATCGCACTTTGAGTGTTCTAAGCCCTGTGAATAAACTGATGGATACTATTACAGTCAGCGGCAGAATCTTTACCCATTCCAATAAGCAGCGTGTACTAACGTAACGTCAGGTAAATGGCAATCGTAGCAGGGTCAGGTACCTCAGAACATTGTATTGAACCAAAAACTGAACATATGGGAGTCTATGATGAGATTGTAGAAGCTAAAGCGAGTATTTACCTGGATCAAAAATGGCCTCTATTGCATGTGTGCATCGTTATTTCATGATCCGCAAAATCCGGTCATATTGATCACTTTTGATGGTGTCGAGGTACTGTAATCCAAAAGATCAGGACAATTCCAGATAATAGTGATCTACATATCCGTCAGGATAAACTCCCTGCAGCATAACACCGGATTTATTTTCAATGGCTTCGGCAAAGTCCTCCAGGGTATATATTTCTATATGATCTACCACCGTAATAACAAAACCCGGACACATATTAGTACGTTCCGCCAGTTTTCCGGACAGGCGAGCAGTCACTTTCACTCCCCCAACTATACCCAACCTTCTCTTATCAAACTCTGTTACCTCTCTCAAGCGTGAATGCATCAACTCAAACAGGTTGATGTTAGCGGTTTCTCTTATTTTTCTTCGTTGTACTGAATTCTCCTCGTCCAACATAGTAACTTACTTTAGATAATGACCACAGAATTGTTATCCCCGGAATATCCGTTGGAGACGTACTTATCTGCCTCCAATTCATTTTCCCACCGGTTGCTATCCAATAAATACCTGAACTGATATTCGTTACCTTTGGTCAGGCTCAGGTTAGTTTTAAAGGACCCGTTTTTCAACTTTTGCATGGGAGTAGCTTCGACATCCCAACCGTTAAAATCTCCTACTAACATCACCTTTTTCGCAGTTTTTGCCTGCTCTTTAGGCAAGGTCAGTGTCACTTTACATATATCACGACTTTTTAAGTATTGTTTTTTTATTCCCATAATTTCTTTGGCTTTGCGAATTATCAATGTTTGATAGAAAAAGCTATCCTACAGAGTTCAATGGGAAAACCCGGGCATAGTCTCAATGATGCTCTTATCAAAGTAGGTTAATGGTAGAGATCAATAGACCAAACAAACTTAACATGAAGGTATTCATGTTAATTATGCACTGATTCATTTTCGTACACACAATATACAAAAAATATCGCTGGAAGAAAAAGCGAAAAGTATTTTAATGGCATTCTAACCGGATAAATGCTATGGGTAGTCTTGCCCTATGGTCCTGTGTCATTCGGGAGGCCAGTCAATGACTTCTCAAATATTCTTCCACCCTAAGTCTAAAATCTGATAGTACATTCATATAATTGATACAAGCTTCATAAGGTAAAGCGTATGGGCTAAACTGAGTATGCTGATCATCAGCATTAGTACCCATATAATAAAAGTGATCACTTGACTGAAGATAATACCAGTCCCTTAGAATAGCCTGATCAGTTACCATTGCTATTTTTGGATAAAGGGAATATAATGTTTCAAAGGCTTCTTTCTGCATGTCATTCTCCCGCCATGAAGACATCGTAAGGTCACCCGTACAGGACAAAGGAGCATCAATAGACAAGGGTTTGGGCCGTTTCCTTAAAGCAAGCAGCTCAGTAGCTTTACTTAAGTTAATTTTTTTGTCTGCAGCCATGTTGGAGAAGAGTTTTTCCATAAACCCGAATATCCCGGTATCCTCTTTTTGATGCTCCCCGATGGCCCCATAATCCATCCAGAGATTTAGTACTCTATCGGTTTTATTTAGTTTTTTTATCCAATCCATGTACTTTTCCGCCGAAAGTGGCCATTGGTCCCAGGATTGATTTGAAAAACGCAGGCTTATGTCATCACTTAAATGGCGATGTCTGAATAAAAGCTTTACTGCCGGTGACCGGGCCGAGCGATAGACCTGGTTGATCGTGGCACCATTCAGGACGGCATCTGCACTATCGGTCAATACACCGAGATAACCTACTGCATCGAGAATACCTGCTATGTTATCGGAATAGGTGAGGCAACCATTGGAAAACACTTTTGGTTTTATTCCAAAAAGTTCTTTTACCTTTATTTCATAGCTTTCAAGTTCAGTCAGGAAGACTTCCTCGTTCTGCAAAAAGGACAGTGAATGGGAATAGGTAGTGCCAAGCAGCTCTACTTGTCCGGTTTTAATCAGACGTTGAAAGGAATCGATGGTCTTCGGGGCATGGACCTCCAACTGGTCCAGAAGTGTACCTGATAAGATGAGGTTTATTTTGACCTTATCTCCATACTGTTTTATCAGCTTTTGGAACATCCTGTTGGCAGGCATGTAACTATTAGTCACTACCCGCTGAATTATGTCGCGATTGAGGGACTTGTCATAATAGTTGTGTTTTTTACCTATATCAAAGAAGAGGTAATTCCTAAGCCTGAATGGCTGATGGGCCTGAAAATAAAAAGCTATATTCAGCATATGTTATAGGGTTTGGTTGCAGTCTGATATGCCGAATTCACCACAGCCGCTGTTTTTGACCAGGTCAGATCTGACAAGTCGCTCTCTCCATTCCTTTTTATTTCATCTGATAACGAGGCATATTCCAGTACCCCGTTAATCGCATTGGCCAGTGCATCGGTGTCCCAAAAATTGACCTTAATGGCTGAAGGCAGCACTTCCGATACACCCGACTGACGTGATATGATAACAGGAACACCCGACTTCATGGCCTCTAACGGTGCAATACCAAAGGGCTCTGACACCGAGGGCATAACATATACATCAGACATACTTAGCATCTGATCCACCTGACTGCCCTTGAGAAATCCGGTAAAATGAAACTTTGATAACATCTTGTAGCCCGCCACTTTTAGAATCATTTTGCCTAATAAGTCACCGTTACCTGCTATCACAAAGCGTACATTCTGATTTACATTCAACACTTTTCTGGCAGCTTCAATGAAATATTCAGGTCCCTTTTGGTAGGTGACACGTCCGAGAAAGGTAACTATCTTTTCTTTCAGGTACCTGGGTGACGGAGATTTGATTTTTCTTTTGGCTGTGGCCACACCGTTATAAGATACCAGTACTTTATTGGCGGGTATTCCGTATCTGCCAAGTATGGTTTTGCGTGTAAGTTCACTTACTGCCAGCACCATATTAGCGGCTTGCATCCCCCTCTTCTCCAGGTGATACACCGTAGGATTAATTTTGGGCGATCGATCATACTCTGTTGCATGGACATGAACAAACAAAGGCTTTCCACTTATCATCTTTGCAGCTATCCCAGCTGGATAAGTGAGCCAGTCATGTGCGTGGACTACATCAAAGTCATTAGTCCTGGCTATGGCCTCCAGAGCAAGTGCATACCAATATACTTCTTCATAAAGACCGTCTCCATATCCACCTGAAAATGGATAAAGTGAGCGGCCTGACAAATTGTGTCTTTGTAAAAAATCTTTTTGAAGTCTGTCCAGGCCGGTTATGGTGTTATTGACTTGACGCTTACCAATAGATACTGAACTGGCGCTGATAATCCTGAACGATTTCCTCGACTTTCTCATCTGTGCATGCGGGAGCACAAAATCGATCTCTACACCTTTTTTTAGTAGTGCTTGCGTCAGGCCATGGCATGCTGTGCCAAGGCCTCCTGATATGTAGGGCGGAAATTCCCACCCGAGCATCAAAACGCGCATTTAAGTACCTGTTTGGTTGGTTTATTATAAAAGTATGACCTTGAGACTAAGTTTGAAATGATAAATGTTCAGGAGTGCGCTGATCTATGTCAAGAATCAGACAGAACGCTGAATTATCATAAAACCAGAACGGCTTCGGGTAGGCAAGTTGTTTTAATCTCCACTCAAACATTCCGTTTTTATTAGACAAAAAACTCTTGTCCCGGTTAGTCTAGTCTGTACATGATATTACCTTAAATCAGGCTGTATCATGTCTTGTTGTTTTTATGCTGATATTTTAAAGTTTCAAACATTTCTGAAATTTCAGTGTTCATAAAAAGAAACAAACAATAACATTCATGAAAACTATACTTCTAGCAGATCTAGTTGCTATCCCAAAAGATGATCCGGTTGCCTTCACTTTCTTCACAGGTTATATGGCAATGCTTGCAGCTTCCGTTTTCTTCTTTTTTGAACGTGGACAGGTGTCAGGCAAATGGAAAACCTCTTTGCTGGTATCCGGTCTTATTACTGGCATCGCAGCCGTGCACTATTACTACATGCGAGACTACTATGCTGCCACTGGAACAAACCCTACCGCATTACGGTATATTGACTGGACGTTGACCGTACCATTAATGTGCGTTGAGTTCTATTTGTTAACCAAGCCTGCTGGTGCAAAAATTGGTTTGATGTGGAAATTGATCATTGCCTCTGCTTTTATGCTGGTGATGGGCTATATAGGCGAAGCTTTTGTACCCATGAATACGGATGGTACAGCTGCCGCTGGAGCGACAAGTCACAGTGTAATGTATGGCATACTTTCGACCCTTGGATACATATACATTTTGTATACTGCATGGGTGGGTGAAGTCAAGAAATTAGGAGATGCTTCAGGTAATCCCATCGTTGTAAAGGGAATCAGAACACTTGCATGGTTTGTACTTGTTGGATGGGCAATATATCCAATCGGTTACATGTGTATGCCTGGAGGGTGGTTAAATACCGGCTTAGGCTGGACATCTCAAAACGTAGACCTCTTCTACAATATCGCAGACGCCATAAATAAAATTGGATTCGGTTTGGTAGTATATGCTATCGCCAAGTCGGACACTAAGGAGGCAGCAGTTGCCTGATTCAGTTTTAAGTTCAAGTTTAGTAAGGGGTGGTTGAAAAGCCATTCCTTAAATTTCTTTGCAATGACACAGTTTCTGGTTCTTCTTTTGGCGATAATAATCCTATCCCTGTCTGTTTTGGGAGTCTGGCTCGAAAGCGTTCAAGGGTATATTTTCATATTAATACTTGTAACGGTAGGTATACCTCATGGCTCCTTAGATCACAAGATATTATTCTCAAATAGATCACCCACCAAAAGTCAAAAACTAAAATTCTATATTACCTACGTCAGCTTGATGCTTATCACAGGTGTATGCTGGTACCTGGAGCCTAAATGGTCTTTTATATGCTTTTTGATCTTATCGGCATATCATTTCGGCCAGTCTCAGTTATATTATGTAGCCTATGGGAAAACCTTTTCATTGCTTTTATATTTGTCCTGGGGTGTATTCTTACTATCATCTATTGTTTACTTTAATCTGGCCGAGTGCCTCGATTTCTTTCTAAGTGTAAAACAGCTCGAAGCAGCATCCTATGTAACCTCAGGAACAATCAGAGGGATAATGACATTGTCCGGGGGCCTTTTAGCAGTACTTTTGACCAACGCCTGTGTTTCGGGTAGAATTTCTTCCAGGGCCCTGGCTTACGAAGTAATATCTCTGGTGATTATCATTGCACTCGCTGTGAAATCCACTGCAGTAATGGCTTTTGTTGTTTATTTTGGTTTATGGCATTCTCTGGTGTCGTTGAGCCTGGAATACCAACATTTGAAAGGTGGACCAGGAAAGATCAATTTGCCCCTATTCATCAATGAATTGTTGCCACACAGTATTGTAGCTGTCTTTTTCATGGCGTTCTTTTACTGGTATAGTTTTACTTATGACTGGAGTATATCTCCATACATGCTGTTTATTGTTTTGATTTCCATTATTACCGTCCCTCATTTGTTTGTAATGAGTAGGTTATACAATCTTTTTAACCGTAGATTCGTATAACTTTCAGAACTCCTTAAAACATCTGAAATATATGGAATATCAAGACGCTAAAGCTGATCTTATTAACTTCTGGGGTGCTATAGGTACAAGTTGGGGAGTTAACAAAACCATGGCGCAGATATATGCTGTTTTACTGATTAGTGACAGGTCATTATCCATAGAGGAAATAATGTCAGAGCTAAATATTTCCAGAGGTAATGCCAGTATGAATGTGAGGAGTTTGATCAGTTGGGGGCTTATTCAAAAAGAAGTCCGGCCGGGAGAAAGAAAGGAATATTTTTACGGTGAAAAAGATGTTTGGCAAATGTCCCGTAAAATAGCCGGCGAACGTAAAAAACGTGAGATTGAACCCCTATTGCTTAAATTGAAACAAGTGAAGGACATTGATGACAGTAGTCCTGAAGCTAAAGAGTTCAAAAAAGTAGCCACAGAGCTTCATGACCTTATTACCACCTTTGATTTAGTATTAAAGAAATTTATTAATACCGATAATAAGTTGGCCATAAAATCACTCCGGACCCTTCTATCAATTTCCTGATCATTACCCTTTATAAGCTTAAAAGAGTTTGCTTCGGGTTGACCTTAAGTTATTCAGGTGATGTGGCATACATTTCCCTGTAACATTCACCTTTTCCTCTTGATCGTCTTATAGAATACCCCTCTTTTAAAGCCTTCAAGCACTTTTCTGTACGATTGCACCCCCATTTTTGAATTTGGGCAAATCATAATCTCCTTAAAATTGAAAGACAAGTTTAATTCAAAAATAAACGTTAAATATTCCAGTATTATGAACAAAAATTTTATTAAACGATTAAGACTTAATCCATTGATCCTCCTGGGCTCGTTAGCCGTCATTTCAATGATGGTTTCTTGTGGGGATGATGATGGCGACGACCCCGGTGCAGCCATCCCTGCGGTGATCTCAATTAGCCCTGAAAGCGGTGAAGCCGGCGATAATGTGACCATCACCGGTACAGATCTTGGCAATGCCACGCTCGTCTCTTTCGGTACGGTACCAGCAACAATTGTGTCCAATACCGCCACTGAAATTGTTGCTACAGTACCTGAAAGTGCCACCACAGGAAAAGTATCCGTAACCACGGCAGGAGGTGTGGGTATAAGTCCGGGTGATTTTACAGTGGTGATCATAGGAGCGGTCACCATAACCGAAGTAAGCCCGGTGTCCGCTGAAATTGGCGGAACTGTAATGATCACAGGAACAGATATGGCAACGGTAAGTTCTGTCAAAATTGGCACAACTGATGCCACTATAGTAGGTACAACCGATACTTCTGTGGAGATTATGGTAGGAACAGGTACACCACTAGGGTTAAGTACTATTACGGTAGTAAATGATGGAGGAACAAACACTACATCAACCGAGTCATTAAAATTCTATGTGATCAAATTAGTGGATCAAAACATGATAGGTGATTTTGAAGATTCAGCAGATCCTGACAAAAAAACCTTCACCGGATCTGCAGATGCCGAAGAATCAACGATCCATGGCAAGAGCAATGATCCTGTGGTATTAGAAAACGCCACAGCACTTCCGCCTGCAATCGACGGAGTGTTCTTTCAGATGGAGGGGTTCAGTAGCACAGATTTCTCGGGAAGTTATGCAGCAGGTTTGAATCTATCCACACAGGCGGCAGGTACATTTACCGATTTTTTCGGAGATGCCACAGCGGAAGAGATCTATTTTAATATATTGATAAACTTTGGAACATTGCCTGACGGATATGCTGAATCTGAAAACGAAGAAGATTATGTAGCGGGTTTCAGGTTCAGGTTCGACGGTGACGATTATGAATACAGAGTCACCATTAAAGAGCTAACGGACATGGGTTTTATGCCTGATGAGAATGGCTGGTATGATCTCTCGGTGCCTGCCACACTTTTCACCGACGATGCCGCACTGGGAACTTTTGCTTTTGGAGATTTACTCAGGTTTGGTCTTGCCTCACGCAGGAATTATGGAAGTGGTACTACGCTGCCATTGTCCGCGGATAACGGAGGTGTATTCTGGTCCATGAGTTTTGATAATGTAAGTATCTCTGTCGGAGGGCCACATTCTTCCTTGTAAATTTTGGTCAAATAGTCTGACAAAAAGGCCGTTGCATGTGAATTGTAACGGCCTTTTTAAAAGAAAGTGTTTTGGCTTAATTCTTTTTGATCAATGACAGCAACCTTTGCTCTAATTGATACTGGAAAAGAGACTTGATATCAGGTGACTTTCCTGTGGCAATGATAAAAGCTTCAGGGCCATATTCTACGCCAACGGGACTATTGGCATGTACACCGACCAATGTTGCCTCAGGGCCATCTTTCATACCCTTTAATATTATCTTTTCTGACCGGTCAAACCCATCTTGAAACCTTGCCTCAATATTCCAGAACGTATTGTAAGCTCCATGGCTGGGTTTCCAATAACCGGCTCCCCCACCGGCAAACAGCGGATAACTTCTTTCCCCGTTGAGTGTGACCTCTACTTTAATATTATCAAAAAGATTTTGATGGTTACAGCCGGAGTGCTGGTCTAAAACAGGGTCCGTGAGTACCTCACAATTGGTATACACACTTTTGGTTGCGTAAGTGTTAAAGGATAACGGATGACGAACACTGTTTTTTACTTTAAGCTGTTTTACCAATACGTTGTGTACTCCGCTCATTGCTACACTGTAATGCGCTTTTTTAGCGCCCAGGGTTTCTATGTTTGATACGGTAATGTTGGCTGCTTCTTCCGTAAGTACGCCTGCATCGGCATTCTTTATTTTAACGTCCTGTATCCAGCTGTTAAAGACCCGGGTAAGAAAAAATGCATTAAATCCCGCTTCCACATGATGCGGGTAGTCGATGGACAGTGGGAATTCTACACGAAAATGGGCAAACCCTACTTCCTTCAAATGCTTCCATTCCACCAACTGCGGTGTCCATTCCGGCCGAATGTCCATCATCAACTCATCTGCCAAAGTCACTTTATTCCCTTTAATATTCCGTATGCTGCTTTGCTGACGGACCAGTGCGGTTTCAGGGTTTCTCCAATGATGAGAACCTATCCTGATGTCTGTGCTACCGTAAAGTTCTTTTAAAATAGACCCCAACTCCCCTTCTTTGTTAAACCATTGTAACTCTACTACGTCACCCTCTTTGAGTTGACTTGCATCAGAAACCTCTATTAGTGTGGTTCCACGCCTTCCATTGGTAAGCTTTGAAAGGACGTTAGAAGGCTGATCATACTCTTTAAGATAAGATTTGACCCGCACGCCGGGTACTTTCGTCCAGAAAAAGCCTCCGGACCAGGCATACTGTGAAAAAGGAGCGTAAACATTATTTTCCGGCTCTTTTTGAATTTTTTCATACTTTACCAGATATTCCCTTAGTTCTTTAAGTGATTCAGGGTCAGCCAACATACTTAGTGGGAAGGGGAAATAAAGAACAGTCCCCAGGGCACCGCTGCCGGCCCCTCTCAATAAAATATTACTTCGTTCTATATAAAAAATCTCACTTAGTATTAATCGACCGGCAGGAAACCGGATCGTTACCGGTTGGACCATTTCATGTGCCGCTTTCAGCGCTGCCTGCAATGCTTTACTATCATCAATTTCGTCATTCGCCATAGCGCCATAGTCCGTTAAAAGTAATGTAACCCCTAATTGCCCGGGCAACGCTTTTTCACTATTGTGATACCCTGCATAGGAAAAATCAGGGACATATATTCCTTTTTTTTGTAGTAGAGCAAGTTCAGGATTGGCTTGAGCATAAAGTAGGTTGACGTTCATCCACAGGCCAATCGATAAATAGAATAATCGTCTGGTTTTGTTTTTTAATGGATTGGTAAATGCCATGAATTATCCGGTGGGTTAAGGTGAAATTGATTTCATTGGTTCAAAATATGTTCTGCTCCATCCAAACTTTGCATAAGTCTTTCCACAACGCCCAAGGCTGTCCTTTCTTACCGAGCCCGGACCCATGACGACCATTTTGAAAGATGTGCATCTCTACAGCCACATTATGTTTAAGCAGTGCTTCATAGTATCGAATACTGTTTAAAACAGATACCGAAGCATCATCTGTACCATGTATTATAAAAGTTGCAGGTGTATCCGAAGTCACATTTAATTCACTGGAATTGGTTTTAACCAGCTGCGAGACGGGATTTTCCCCCAATAGATTTCTCCTGCTCCCCATATGGGTTATAGAAGTATCCATAGAAATAACGGGATAAATTAATATGGAAAAATCCGGTCGACTACTTAATTTATCAATCTCATTATCAGTATTTTCAATTCCATCATTATAATTATTACTTAAAGCACTTGCCAAATGTCCACCGGCAGACCCGCCCATTATCCCTACTTTTCCCGGATCAATATCAAGGTCATCAGCCATATGCCTAACAAGTCGAATGGCTTGAAGGGCGTCAGTAAGAGGTACTTCATGAGGTTCAGTGATGTTCTCCGATATAGGAAGCCTGTATTTTAGAATAATAGCCGTAACACCCATTTCGTTGAAATAGTCCCCATACCCCTTTCCATAACCTGGCATTGCCAACCTTCCGTAGCCTCCTCCCGGGCAATATATCACAGCCACTCCCCTGTTATTCTCTTTTTCCGGCTTATAGATATAAAGCTGTGGGATTTGCACATTGGAAACCCTTCCGTTCTCCCAGGATTCTTCCCCGATTATCCCGGTGGAGTAAGGCGGGATTCCTTCATACAAATCAATAATTCGCTCCTGCCCGAATACGAATATCGGGACCAGGAAAATAGTGAGGATAGTAAGAAATCTCAACATCATTTATTCTTTCATTAGTTTAAGCAGATGTGTTTTGCCATCTAGTTCAAAGCTCAGGAAATACAGGCCTTCACCTAATGAGGGGAAAAAGAGGACTGTTGAGTCATCATGTAACTCCATTGTAAAAGGTAACTTCAGATTTCTACCTTCTATGGTCAGTAGCTGTATATTCGACAGGAGTGAAAGTGGTCTGTTGATACTGAAGCCATTTTCGAAAGGATTTGGATATCCTGTGACCTTCTCATTCCCATTGATGTCGTCGTTAATGCTGAGGATAACTTCTTCGGGCGCCACTGTAATGCGAATCGTTTCCTCCTGACTACTTTGCCGGTTGTCATAGGCTACAGCTTTCAATTCATAAGTACCTTCCGGCATGTCGAATAAAACAGCATCTGCATCACTTCTTACCCCCCACTCATAGGGCGGGTTTAACTCTTCCCTGTGAAATTTATCATTGACATACAAGTCTACCCTCGCAATGCTTCCATCGGTATCTGAGGCGGCCACTTTCACCAGTACATTAGCCTCAAAATCAAAGCCTTGCTCATTGGCAGGAGTCAAAAAAGACACCTCGGGAAATTGATTAGCCAGAATGTCCCGGGTATCGTATGCTTTGAGACCGTCATTATCGATTGCCTCCAGTCTCAAGGTGTGCATACCACTCTCCAAATTAAATAAATGTGGGTCCTGATTCGGGTCAGTGCCCCAAATGTATGGGGGAGCCGCGATCATTCTTACCAGTTCATCATCTAAATAAAGTGATACGGCACTCACTGTGCCATCATTATCTGTGGCATCGGCCTCCACCTTAAATTTTTTTCCTCTTTCAATGATTTCATTTCGTCCTGGACTAACAAAAGAGACACCTGGAACACTCCCTATGATCACTTTTATGCTATCCGAGACCTGATTGGCATCATCGTCGGTAGCCAACACTTTCAGTAAGTACACCCCGGCAGACATATTGAACAGTAAGGGGTCCGCCATAGCATCTTCCCCCCAGAGATAAGGGGCTTCTGTGTCTTCCCGCACTAATTCATCATTGATATATAGTTTTACACCAGTGATCATTCCGTCCGGGTCTGAGGCCGATGCCGCTACCTGAAGATCACTTCCTATTTCAAACTCATTTCCACTGCCAGGAGTAGAAAATAAAATGGACGGAAGGGTATTTGCTTCTGATAAACGCAGTTCCAGTTGTGCTTCAAACAACGACCTTGGCTCTACTATCTGCCCTTCCATTTCATTCATCCCTTCGTTGATAAAGTTCACTTCCGTATCGGGTTGAAAACCAATGAAGAGAGGGTTAGCATATGTATTTCCGTTCCTGTTATCAACGGACCAAAAGTTATAGGTTTTGGATGAGGTGGAGCTATGTCTGAAGTTCCAAAAGGTAAAGTGCTGACCATGATGCGGATAACTTTCATGAGGCCCTCCATTCTGATCAAAATCACCGCCTTGTACATCATCAATGAGCGTAACATAGGGCTGACCGCTGTGGCTGTCTACAGACTGGTCTTTTTGCATTAAATGTCTTAGATAAACCGTATTTACCCCCTGGTACCCGGTTCCCGGACCATGATGTTGACCCGCCAGATCTTCACAATCTTTTACCAACAGGCCAAACCCCCTCCTTGTGGTAACAGAAGCATGTCCTTTCTTACCTGTAAGCATTACGTTTTGAATAGTAATACCTATGCACTGAACTACATTTATGGATTGGCTCCAACTGCGGAACTCACAGTTTTGAATCCATCCATTCCTGATATTCTCAAATTCCAGGGCATTCCAGCCATAGTCATGGATAGCGTCCTTATGATGCACAAAGTCTTCCGGGTAAGTTTCCCAGTTACTGGTAAATAAGATATTTTCCACTCCTACTTCTCGTATAGTGGTGAGCTCACGGATGACATATGTACCGGACAGTTCCGGTAAATCGGTTTGTACCGGGTTTTTGAATGTCACCCTGTTACCACTTATCGCAGTAATAATATGAGGCTCATATACAGTCATTCCTCCACCGGACCCAAATAATCGTGACCAATTATCAGAGAGCTGCAAGGCGCCAAAGTGGGCTCTGGCAAACTCTTCGCTTTTATGATAAATGTGTATGGTTTGACCTGCTTCCAGTTGATCACTGGCATCTACGGTTACTGAAAAATCGCCCCGTACAACAGGGGCAGTAATCCGGGCCCTGGTTACGATACTGGTAGTAGAGGGTGAAAACCTAAACTGCCAATGACCGTTTTGCACCCTCCTTTGATCCATGAAGATCTCAGTACCCCCTGCCCCACTACCACTGCCTTTCAGCACTATACTGTCTCTTGATATTTGTATCCATTTAGACACATTGTTGTCGGCACTTACCATAAACCTGCCTGGCGGAAAAAAAACAACTGCCGGCCCGGCATTTGCCTCAGCTGCATCTATAGCAGCTTGAATACCTACATCATCATATAAACCATCATCCGTTACGGCGCCATAGTCGGTGACGTTAAATAAAGTCCATGCCGAAATATCAGGTATGGGTTTTTCCGAAAAGTGATACCCGGCGTATGAATAATCAGGAAGAACAGAAGCTTTTCCCTGTGCACGGTCTTCCTGAAACCGGACCCATGACGGCGCCACCTGTGCCAGTACCTTTTGCTGGAACAGCACTATCGAAATGATCATCACTAGCAGTCTCATACTTTTATTTGTTGATTTTCAATATTTCACCTCTCATCTATTTGGTTTAAGCTGAGTATGTTCATTCCAGCCGTTTTCCTACCTGGTTTTCAATAACCAGAAAAGACCCTTTAAAATCCTGGTTCAACACACTCATTTTCAGTCCACCCGAATAATCATTGGGTATTACTTCTATGGAAGCTTTACCATTCGACATGCGTATGGCCTCAGTACCCGTAGGTGTTCCCTGGTTTCGGTGTAATTCACCTCCGCTCATACATTGGAAATAGACACGCTCTTCATAGTCCAAACATCTTCTTCCGACGTTATCGACCATAGTCGCTGTTACCAGGTAGTTGCCATTCTTCTGCAACTCGTAGGATAAAAGGATCTCTTCGGGTGCTGTTGATTTTTCATAGGAATAGGTTACCAAGATAGTGTCTTCGATCTTTTCTCCTTCCTGATCATATCCAACAGCACGAAATTCATTTTCTCCCTTTTCAAAATCGATATCCCAATTGAGTCCGCATGCGGGAAATTTAGTGATGTCCTTTGTTTTTTTTCCCAGGCTAACACTGTTATGGAATAACTCCACCTGTTTTAAATTACTGAATACGCTAAGGTTACGTGACTTACCTTTTGGCCCCGAACGATCCGTCCAGGTGTGTGACTCAATGTAAATAAACGGGTCATCCGACCAGTAGCTTTTGAAGACGTAATAAGCATCTTTTGGATTACCGGCCCTGTCTGTCAATCCTTTCTGATTCATATAAGGGATATCATTTTCAGGGCGGAGTGGTGTACCAAAGTCCTTAAAGGCCCATTGGGCGTTTCCAATGAATTGATCTTGTGTTTCAGATACCATAAGATGCCAATCGAACAGATCAACAATATAGTTTTCACTCCAATCTCCATTTTTGGCAATATTTTGTACGGCCACCTGGTTGATTGGCTCTTCCCACTCATCGGCATTGATAATACCGTCCCCGGTGATCGGTTGCTCGGTGTGCCTGCCTACCATACTGGACCCACCGTATTCCATGTGTATAAAGTGAGGATATTTCGCATGGGATTTTCTGATCGCATTTTCATAGTTTTTGTAAGACCCCGAATACCAGCCAGACCATATGGAAGGGCTAAAAACATCCACAATATCTGCTCCTTCGTAATATTTTCGTATTGCTGTTTTGCGGCCGGCATCCAGCTCATGGGCCAGGTCATTCAGTTCTCTTAAAAAAGTGTTCATGTTTTCCCGGTTATCACCGTTTTCAAAATCCGGCAACCAATATATTTCATTGCCTAATGACCAGATAATTACACTGGGATGGTTGTAATTTTGGAGGATCATTTCTTTCAACATGTGCTTCGTATTGGTTTTCCAGGTATCATCGCCAACACCTCCCCTGCACCAAGGCAGCTCATCCCAAACCAGGATACCCAGTTCATCACATGCTTTGTACACTTCGGGGTCCTGCGGGTAATGCCCTAACCTGACGAAGTTGGCCCCCATCTCTTTGATCATCTCTATATCCTTTCTGTGAAGCTGGTTAGACATAGCCGCTCCCACACCGGCATGTTCTTCATGCCGGTGAGTTCCCCTTAGTAAGAGGCGTTCTCCGTTGAGGTAAAAAGGACCATGGTCTTTAAATTCAAACCACCTGTAGCCATAAGTCTCCGTTATGAAGTCCATTGCCTTTCCCTTTTTGAGCAGTTCAATCTCTACTTTATACAGGTTGGGATCATCAATTTCCCATAGTTCGGGATTGGCCAATTCAAAAGATAACTCCATACTATTCCCTACCTTTGAAGATTGGCGAAAGACGACCTTTCCTGAAGGATCTTTAATGCTTACCTGAACACTTTTATCGGCGTCTATATTTCCTTTAATAGTCAGTTTCAGGTCAACTTTAGCTTTTGTCTGACTGACCTGAGGCGTAGAAATTTTCAGGTCAGATAGATATGTTTCGGACACTTCTCTCAACCAAACATCTCTTGTAATTCCTCCATAAATGAAAAAGTCTGATTTTTGCGAGGGAATCACCTGTCTGTTGTAGCCATTGTCCACGCGAACCATAAGGGTATTCATACCGTCCACAAGGTGATCAGAAATGTCCGCTTCAAATCCAAGGTATCCTCCAATATGCTTTGTAACCAGTTGGTTATTTACATATACCTCGGAGGTAATGTTGACTCCTTCAAAATAGATGAGGTATCTTTTATTTTTTTTAACTTCCTTAAATTTCAGCATTTTTTTGTACCAACTGGCATCTCGTCGATAACCTGGTATCATGTCCACAACATCTTCATTATTCCAACTATGAGGTAAGCTGACCATGGTCCACATCGGGTCAAGATTGGCTTCATGACAACTTAAATAAGCCTTTTCCAAATATTGCCAGTTGTCATTTAAGTTGGTCTGCTCTCTTTCCAGCGCCATGGAAACGGCGCCGTGTAAGATCAGTATGAAAATTAAGAGTTGTCTATACATGAAGTAAGTTGCTTTGGGTTAGATCTGTTCTTTTTTTTTTCGGGTTATTGCCTCCAGGAAGTAGTAATCTGCATAGCTTATAGGCAGATCGATCTCGTCGTTCCTGGGCATATTCCCGGTACTATGGTCCAGCAAAAAGGGAGCTTCAGTGGCTTTTGGCAACACGTATTTAGAAGTAGATAAAGTGGTTAATATCGCATTGGCCCACTTATGGTGCTGCTTATCCCCCGTGTACTGACCAAGTTCTATTAAAGCTGATGCAATAATGGCTGAAGCGGAAGCATCCCTAACGGCATTAGGTATGGCCGGGTCTTTCATGTCCCAATAGACTATGTTATCCGACGGCATATCCGGATGCTCCATAATGAACGCTGCGATCTTGCCGGCCTGGTCCAGGAATACTGTGTTGGAAGTATACCTGTAAGCCATAGTAAATCCATACAATCCCCAGGCCTGCCCTCTTGACCACACCGATTCACTGTCATATCCCTGATGGGTAAGTCGCTGCACTACTTCTCCCGTTTGCGTATTATAATCAATGACATGATAGCTGCTATTGTCAGACCGGTAATGATTTTCCAGTGTTTTATTTGCATGAGCAACAGCTGTATGATAAAAACTGCTGTCACCTGATAGCCTGGTCGCCTCAAATAACAATTCGAGGTTCATCATATTATCTATAATAACAGGAAACTGCCATTTATCTTTGCCAAAATCCCAGGATTTGATGCACCCTACCCTTGCGTTAAAACGTGTAGTGAGTGTTTGTGCACTTTGTATAATTATTTTTTTATACGCCTCTTTTTGTGCTGTCTTGAGGGCATTTCCAAAGCTACAATTGATCTTAAACCCCATATCATGCGTTCTATCATTGTACTTTTCCTTTTCAAGGTAGCCCAGCCATTGTTCTGCACGCTTTAACCACCGCTCGTCTTCGGTGAGGTGGTACAGGTACAATAAGCTTCCCGGGAAAAAACCACTTGTCCAGTCCCCGGAAGCTACTCCCCTTGTTTTTCCATCACTTTCCATACTCCGCGGAAAACCCGTGGAATCTACAGGGTAGTTTAACAGGAAATCCATTCGGTAACGAATGTCCGGATTGAAAAACGTCTCTATTGAAACCGATTCATTTCCTTTTTCCTGTAATACAGTGGGTTTACTATCTCTACATGAAATGACGAGCTGAACACCTATGAACAGAAGGGTAATCCTAAGCATTCTATCTAATAATTAGCGTTTTGATCAAGGTTCGGGTTTCTATCCACATCTTCCTGAAGCTTTGGGAATAAATAGTCCCTGGCCGGATTGAACGCATGTTGTTCAAGCCCCCCGGCACCAAATGCTTCCTGCCCCATCCTTTTCCTTTGTATATCGTACCACCGTCCACATTCAAACGCTAGTTCCAGTCTCCTTTCTTCCAGTACTAATTCTCTGAACCCATTGACATCCAGTCCTGAGGGAACATTTTCAGGGAAAGTTCTATCATTTCCGACATCTGAGTCAAGTTCTCTTCTGGCCCTGCTCCGTACCTGGTTGACATAGTCTTCCGCCTCCGCATTCGGACCTTGTTCCATTTCATTCATTGCCTCGGCAGCAATAAGTAAAATTTCAGCATACCGCATCAGGATATAGTCATTTTCCGAATCACGACCGTTGGAACCTGCTATGGTACCCGCCTGCCCCTGGGCCCTGAAATACTTGGCAATGTGCGGGCGTGGTATGGCAGATGGTATGGACCCCCAATCCGTATACAGCACTTCTGCACCACCATTCACCATAACCGTATCAAAGCTCACCGCCTTGCGATAATCCCTCGCATCCCAATCGTTAAAAACGGCTATACTCGGTACTGCTACACTCCACCCTGCGCCAAAATCAAATCTTTCGTCTCCAATGATCCCAGTAACAGGCGCCATGTAATCAATAGCAGCATTCGTTCCGCCCAACGCTCCCGGGTTGGTAGAGGCATCTCCTCCTATAAAATTTATTTCCCAGATCACTTCATTGGACGAAGCGGGGAGAGATGCGTCAAATAAGTCTGCAAATTCACCCTCCAGGTTATATTGAAAAGCGCCACTATTATCGATGACATATTTAGCCTCCTGGTACGCCAGATCCCAATTTTCCCGTGTTAAGTGTACAGAGGCTAAAAAACTTGCAGCAGTACCCTTACCAGGCCTGTCACGCGAAACGGGAACGTCTGGCAGCCATTGTTTCGCATACTGCAGGTCTTCAATAATACCTGCATAAACATCCTCTACGGAAGATTGCGGTAATGTGTAGGCAAGGTCCGGATCTGAAAAGGCAAAATCAATGTATGGAATTTCACCAAACAAACGAACAAAGTGATAGTGAATAAAGGCCCTTAAAAATCGTCCTTCTGCTATAATGGGATTAATCTCTTCCTCAGCGATGTCTAATGTCTCACCCCCCTCTATAGCATAATTCAGTGCCGCAATGGCTTCGTAGCCTTTGGGCCAGAAGGCACGAACCATTCCATTACTGACGCCCATGTTCATTTCATCTACTTCAATGCGTCTGGACGGTGTTCCCATATCTCCAATAGTAGCCATATCGCCTCTCAGTAATATGGACAGGGGTAGTTTTCTTCCCCATAGGGCTTCATGCCCCATGATGGAATAGCCCCCATTGATCCCAACCTGTACATCCCCTGGAGTCTCATAAAAACCTTCCGGTGCCAGCAGACCTATTGGATTTTCATCCAGATCTTCGCATGAAAGCACTAAAAACATGCTTATTAAGAGTAGTATCGATTTGATATAAGTTAATTTCATCGTTCCAGTTGTTTTAAAATCCAAGGTTAATTCCGAACGTATATGACTTCACATTGGGATAACTTGCATAATCAAGTCCGAGGTTTCTGTTGCCGTCCTGGGAATTTCCGGCGTTTTCATACCCTACTTCCGGGTCAAGTCCCGGATAATCTGTGAGCGTATAAATGTTTTGCGCACTGGCATAAACGCGTAATTTTCTGATATTGATCTTATCCAGTATAGCCTTAGGCAAAGTGTAGCCTATCACCAGGTTTTTCAATCGTATATAACTCGCATCGTAAATAAATCGGTCTGAAACGCGGAAAGAGCGGGAACTATTCGCTTTAGGCACGTCGGTGTTGGGATTTTCCGGCCTCCATCTGTTTAATGCCTTAGCTGTAACATTACTATTGCCTGAAAAAGTCTCTAATTCCATCAGTGTATAACTTAGCATGTCATTACCATGAACCCCCTGGATAAAAATATTTAGATCAAAATTTTTGTATTGGAATGTATTATTTAGAGACCAGGTAAAATCAGGGTTAGGATCACCTATTATAGTCCTGTCATTTGCATCCAGTACTCCATCCGGGACACCGTTTGGTCCGGAAATATCTTTAAACCGTTCTCCTCCTGCTTCTTGTTCAAATCCTGTCCCGGGAATGAACGTATCACCGTTTTGATAAATACCGTCATAAACATATCCGTAAAATACGCCTATGGGCTGGCCTTCCAACAGGAGCTGAGAGTTGTCATCCAGCGTTAAATGTCCCGGGTTTTCTCCATAAAACTCTACGGAATCAGGTAGCGACAGTACTTTGTTTCTATTGGAAGAAAAGATGAAGTCTGTTGACCAACTAAAGTCTCCGACCATATTTTTTGAATTAATGGTGAACTCAAAGCCTCTATTCTGATTTGTTCCAATGTTTTGTACCTGATTGGCTACGCCTACATAGCCGGGCAATTGCCTTTCAAATAGAAGGTCGGAAGTTTCTTTATCGTAATAATCCGCAGACAGGAAAAGGCGTCCATCCAGCAATCCTATATCTAACCCTATGTCCAACTGGGACGTTGTTTCCCAGGTAAGTTGGGAATTTTCCAGCTCCCCTACCCTCAGAGCGTTTTGTCCTGGCACAATAGAATAGGTGGGATCCAGGGTGGCCAAAGACCCGTAAGCAGGTATGGCCTGATTACCCACCAAACCATAGCTGGTCCTGAGTTTTAATTCAGACAGGAAGTCCAATGACTCCATGAATGGTTCTTCGACGATGTTCCATGCTACAGCAGCTGACGGAAAGAATGCCCACTTATTGTTTTCAGAGAAATTGGATGCACCATCAAAACGTGTGGTGAAGGTCAGTTTATACTTTCCGAAAGCGGAATAGTTAACTCTTGAATAATACGACTTAATGATAGTTTCCGAATAATTCGAAACAGGTGTGCCAGGGTTACTTCCCTGATCCAGCGCCCAGAAAGATCCGGAATTAGATACAAACCCGGAGTTGGACGTTTCAATATCTTCCCGGGTGTCTTTCTGGAAAGAATAGCCGGTTATCCAAGTGATCTCATGTGAGTCGTAATTTTTATTGATCGTGAAGTAGTTTTCACTTAGAAACGATGATAATTTCCTTGTTTCGAGATCCACTGTTCCCTGTGCATCTTCACCAAATACCAAAGTAGTAGGCCAAAACTCTCCTTCTCTCCAGTTTGTTGTGCCTATCCCCAATGTGCTTTTAAAGGATAGCCATTCTAAGATCTTCATCTCTCCATAGACATTGGCCTGAAACCGGTCTGTAATCCTTTCTCGTTGGTATTCTGTTGCCAAAGCATAAGGGTTATCTATCTCACCTCCCAAAAAAGACCGGGTAAGCGTACCATCATCATTGAAAACACCCAGGTCAGGATTAAATCTAAAAGAAGACCCGATAACCCCTGCCTGCCCGGACCCACCTGAACCTTCCTGTGTTCTTACACCATTTGTCTCGCTCCTTCGGGCATAAAGGCTCACTCCAACTTTAAGTTTTTCCGTAGCTTCTATGTCCACATTACTATTAAAAGAATAGCGGTTGTAATCAGACCCCACGACGATACCTTCCTGATCATAATAAGTACCTCCCACATAAAACTTTATATCTTCCGACCCACCCCGCAAGGAGAGTTGATTGTTAGCTATAAACCCTTGTTGGAATATTATGTCCTGCCAATCCGTATTTGACCCCTGAAAGGCATAATCACCAAATTCCTGCTGATAGTTGGCAAAATCTTCTCCGCCAAGCAGGTCCAGGCTATTGGTGGTTTGTTGTATAGAATAGGAGCTGTTAAAATCAATGGTTACAGGGCCGTTTTGTCCTCTCTTTGTAGTGACCATAATTACACCGTTGGCCCCCCGAGAACCATAAATGGCGGTTGCCGAAGCGTCTTTCAAAACTTCTATCGAAGCAATATCTTCAGGTGGCGGGAGTTCAGCGCCAACGAATCCATCTACTACGAATATCGGATCGCTGGTGGCATTGATGGAAGTACCTCCTCTAATGCGTACACTTAAGTCACTACCTGGTTGCCCTCCGTTGTTCGATTGTATTTGTACTCCTGCTGCTCTGCCTTGCAATGCCTGCGTGGCGGACAGTATAGGATATGCCGTTATGTCCTGACTTTTCACCGTTGAAACAGAGCCTGTCAAGTCGCTTTTTTTAACAGATCCATACCCTACTACCACTATCTCTTCCAATGTTTTCAAATCCAGGTTTAGTGATACGTTAAGCACACTCCTGCTCCCAACAGTTATCTTCTGAGTCTCATACCCTAAATAGGATATGATCAATACATCCTCTTCCATTACTTCAAGCGAGAATGCACCGTTAATATCCGTAATGGTACCTTTAGCATTTCCTTCTATTAAAATAGCAACGCCAGGTAATACGGCATCGTCTTCAGCAGACCTTACTGTGCCCGTAAGCTGTTTACTTTGGGCTGCTGCCTGATGACACAGTAATGTGGATAGCAATAACAAACCATATTGCATTTTTAGTAAGGTTGTTTTCATATATTTTGTCGTTTGGTTCAACTTAAGTAGATCATCAATAAAGACATTAAGACAATAAAGATCCCTAACATGAATTCCGGTAACCTTTTTTTGATTTGAATGCGCATCATGATGATGGGTAATTAACTTTGTATTCTTTTCATACAATATTAAGTTTACCAGGGGTCACAGAAATCCGAAAATGGGGATACATCTGTACTTAAAATGCAGCTTAACGGCTTCAAGCCCTCTTTTCAGTCTTCCAAATGGCTGATCTGAAATTTCCGGGCATATTGAGTCGGGGTCATGAGATGATGCCTTTGAAAAATTTTACTGAAGTATTTCGGGTTTTTGTACCCGACTTTGTAGCAAACCTGAGACACATTCATCTTTCCTTGTTCCAATAACTGTGCTGCTCTTTTCATGCGCATAGATTGAATGAATTCATTAGGAGTCATATTCACCCATGCCTTAATTTTAGTAAAAAGCATAGTGCGGCTTACCCCCAGTTCTTCACAGAAAAACAGTACGTCCAAAAACTCATTGGATATGTTTTTATCTACTATATCAATCGCTTTTCTGAAGAGTTCTTCATCTACGGATGAAATGGTTATCTCGCTTGGAACAATGGCTTCATTAGCTTTGAATTTCTCCTTCAATTTATCCATCACCGCCAACAGGTTCCGTACCTTGAGTTGAAGTTCCCGCACATTAAATGGCTTATTTATATAATCGTCGGCGCCAGACTCTAAACCTTCATATTTAAAAATAAGAGAGGTACGTGCAGTCAAAAGAATAATAGGGATGTGACTGGTCTTGATATCCGATTTAATGTGTGAGCAGAGTTCTATTCCATCCATCTCCGGCATCATCACATCACTAATGATCAAGTCCGGAGCTTCTGTTCTGGCTTTTTGCCATCCCTCTTTACCATTGGCAGCTTCTTTCAGGTCATAGTCAGGATTGTCCAAAATGCTAATTACGAATTTTCTTACCTGCTCATTATCTTCGACTACAAGGATAGTTTTCTTTATGTGCGACCCACTCGTGACATTCTCTTTCTCCGGTGGATTGGATTCAGATGTCACCGATACCTGTTGTGTATAAACACTCAAATCCTCGCTGTCCCTGAAGTTTTTGATAATTTGATCCTGGTCCAGGTGAGCACAGCCCAGGTGTAAGGATATGGTAAAGGAGCTGCCTTGCCCATACTGACTTTCCGCGGTGATAGTCCCTTTATGCAGGTCTATTATTCCTTTAGTTAATGCCAGGCCTATACCAGTCCCTTTAGCAGTTTCCTGGTTGGGACTTTCTTCGTTGATTTGATAGAACCTGTCAAAAATACGATCGACCTGATCAGCCTTCATTCCAATGCCTTTATCAGATACCTTAATTTTAACGGTATCCGATTCTTGCCATACGTCCAGGGTGATATTCCTTTTTTTGGGGGTATATTTAAATGCATTGGAAATCAGATTGTAAATGACCCGCTCCATTTTGTCACGATCATAAAAAACCATTATCCTGTTTTGCCGGGCATTGAATTGATAGTCATAGTCTCCGGATTGGGCATAGGGTTTAAAAGAAAGAAAAATTTCTTTGACAAACTTGACGATATTGCCTTCAGCAGCTTTTAGCCGGGATTGATTATTTTCAATCTTTCTGAACTCCATTAACTGGTTGATCAATTTAAGCAGTTGATGGGCATTCTGATGTATAACCGTTAGCTGTTTGAATAACCTGCTACTGCCCCTATACTCATCAATAATTTGCTGCAAAGGGCCTAATATCAATGTGAGTGGTGTTCTGAATTCATGCGATATATTCGTAAAGAATTGAAGTTTCATTTGATTCAGCCTCTTTTCCTGTTCATTCTCTTTATGCTCCAGTGCCAGGTCATGCTTTAACTCTGCACGTGATTGGATAATTTGAAATAAAAAGTACAAAGCCACGGCTATTGCAAGGCTATATAAAAGAAAGGCCCACCATGTTCTCCAGGGAGCGGGATGTACGATTACCCTGAGTACTGTGGCATTATCGTTCCAGGCCCCGTCACTATTGCACCCTTTTACCTCAAATAGATAGCTACCTGCCTGTTGTATAGTATAAGAGGCCTCATTGGTAGAGGTAAATTTCCACTTTTCATCCAGTCCTATTAATCTATAACTGTACCGATTCTTATCCGGATTGATGTAACTGGGGAGTGCAAATTCAATGGTAAAAATAGCTTCATCGTATTCAAGCTCTATTTCTGCCGTTTGTGATATATTTTCATCCAGTATTTTTGTTGAGTCGCCTGGAAATATATAGTTATTAAATACTTTTAATCCTGTCAAAATTACTGACGGCGTATACTGGCTGCTTTTTATCTCAGAAGGCACAAAAGAGGTAACTCCATCCGGGCCGCCAAAGTAAATAATGCCATTTCTTGATTTAAGTGATGAATTGTTATTGTATTCATTGGAAACCAGCCCATCAGATTGTTCAAAGATCTTTATATCCTCCAGCAAAGGATTATACCTTATGATGCCGCTATTTGATGAGATCCATAGTATACCTGTATCGTCTTCGAGAATGGAGTGTATGGTATTACTGGTGTTCTTATAGGGGCCCGATAAGTCTTCATGAATAAAGGCACCTTCTTTAAAATAGTGTAATCCCGTTTCTTTCGTGCCTACCCAAATCACTCCCCTGCTATCTTCAAAAATTGCCAGTACATCTTCTCCTGACCTGCTTTGATGATCGTAGAAGAAATTACGCATCACATATTCCTTTTTTTTATATGTATCGAATGAAAGAAGGCTCAGTCCATTTTGCGTACCTACCCAAAGGTTTTTTTCTGAATCTATCAAAATTGTTCTTACCTGATCATCGCATAAAGACATAGGGTTGTTGGGCTCATGCCTTAAGGTGGCTATCACACTTTTCTGTCTGTTATAGAGGCTGAGGCCTCCGCCAAATGTCCCTATCCAAAAAAGATCGTTGTCAAATGGCTGAATGTCATAAATACTATTATTACTTAAACCTGCTTCAGTGGTTAATGTAAGATTGAATTTTTGGTGATCCAGGTCCCAAATAAACACCCCTGAATTAAATGTACCTATCCATAATTCTCTTTTATCAGGATCAATATGAAGTGATTTGATATTATTCCCCGGAAACGGACCGTGTTCAATAGGAAACTCTGAAAAAAGGGCATTTTTTGTATCATATACACTAACTCCACCTCCCTCCGTTCCAAAGTAGATCTTATCCCTATCTTCGACTATGGAACTGACCACATTATAACTAAGCCCTTTTCCATTTGCTAACTCTTTATAATTTCTAAAATTATTGTTAGCCTCATTCCAGCTATTTATTCCTCCGTAGTAAGCTCCGATCCATATAGATCCGTTCCTATCCTTATAGATAGATTTGATGGTATTTTTGCTCAGACTACGCGGCTTTAACGGATCATGTTGCAGGTTCAAAATACCGCCGAAAGGATCTATTACACTTACTCCCTCATACGTCCCCACCCATAAAGAACCTTTATCATCTGATGCCAGGGCGCGAACATCATTGTCTAAAATCCTTCTATTTCCTGACTTCGAAAAGTTCAATATTTTATCATCCGCATCTATTCTAAATAACCCGTTTTTTTTAGTTCCGAACCATAGACTACCAAATGAATCCTCCGTAATGACCTGTACCTGTCCTTTGCGTTTATACCTTTTAAAAGTGTAAGACCCATCCTCCGATACGTTTATTACCTTGTTTAACCCTTGTGCGGTCCCAACCCAAATCGTTCCGTGACTATCCTGGAAAACTTCGGTTACATGATTGTCAGATAAACTGGTGTGATCGGTTAAATCACTGAAAACCTGAATGATCTTACCGGTAGATTTTTCTATAATATTGAGTCCGTTGGAAGATCCTGCAAGTATTCTATTGTTATTTAAATGTACTACAGACCAAACCGTATTATTGGATAAGGTGGCAGAATCCCCTGGAATATTCTTGAATCTCCGGAATTTCATCCGTTTTGAATCATATAGATTCAATCCGTTATAGGTTGCAACCCATAAGTCTCCGTCAGCATCTACCTCAAGATCCAGAATGTCGTTATTGCTTATACTTTCACCATCACTAATATCATTCCTGAAAACTTTAAATCCAGTACCATCGTATTGGTTGAGGCCATCTCTGGTCCCAAACCAGAGGATACCATCCTGATCCTGAATTATAGTGATAACAGAACTTTGCGACAGTCCCTGCATCGTGGTAAGATGGTTGAATTGGATCGAAGTGGTTTGAGCTGACAACAACGATACGGAAACCATGAATAACAGGATAATCAATGTATACTTGATTTCCATGGTTAAAGGGCCTGTCATTGTTACAATTTTATTCAACCGTTCGTTTTGGTTAAGCAGCTAACCTACCTCTTTCCAGATCTATCCCATTTACATGAACATAGTGAAGAGGCTGTTGTCGATTTTGTATATGACCTATTTGATAGGATAAGCCAGTTGGACAGATTTAAATCAGCCTATTCACAAAATCGCAGTATAAAAACCTCTATCAAGGTTTTACATTTACCACGAATTTATAATATAAAGACAATCAGATGTTTAAAAAACGTTAACTCTCAAAAATATTAGATTAGAGTATATTAAAAGTACAAGTTTTGGTATTCAAACGTACTTTAATGGATTGAGGTGAGAAGTAAATTGATCCTAATAATAGACAGACGTAAGCTTACTATCATATCTAAGCTCATCACTATTTGTGATTAATTCCATAGACATATGGAACGTAAAAGACGGCTCACGTAATGGGAATGGCTAACCTGGATGCTATAGTAATATAATTCAAACCAGGCAAAAGCCCTTATACCATAAAACTTTTGCTCATTGATCAAGGCAGTTGTTCCTAAGATCAGGTGGTAAGGGTGTATTTCTCTCTCTCATTATTAGGTTTGGGTCTTACAGGACAGACCGAGCCAGGACGCTCTTACCGGGTTTGGGTAGTAGGACCGCTGCGCTTAACCTAACGATCAGTTGGTGGTTATCGCTTAGCGGAAGATTCAGTCGATTATGTAGCACAAGTAGGTGTTTGTCAGTTGGGATTATTGTTCTTCAGCCCCAATCAATTTGTCATCGTATTTTTTTAGTTTTTTAAACAATGTATCTCGCGAAAAATCCGATTTAGATGTATCAAGATGTTGGATTGCATAAACAACAGGATAAGGATAACAGATATAAAAAATACTATCATATAAAAATGGATAAAAATCCTCAACGTTCTGCAACATTGGGGTTTCTCCTGTAAAATATCTTCTATGAATAAGAATTGAATCTTTTTTATTTATCAGTTCGAATGCTACAGGGGTTAGATGCTCAAATTGATCCTTTTGATAAATCTTCACATACAGATTTGTACTTCCTTCTACTTTCTTCTTACCTATCTCTTCGTATTGATTAGAGAAGCAAGAAGTAAGACTACAGGCCAGCATTATGAACACCGACCTTACGAAACTCACTTTTCCCATTATCTCCTTTTTCTCCTTTTAATCATGTCTTGGTCGAAAAGAATTAAGTTAGCGGTTCCAAAATCTCTTACAGAGCTTATTGATGCAGGTTTTATAGTATTCAATTTATCTGGCACTCCAAAATTACTGGATGTATAAGGTGTGTCAAAATATCGTGGTTCAAAACTTCTATTTTTGTATTGGCTATCTGTAAAAGTGCCAGGATAACTTCTGTAAACTTCAAGAGATTGCTTAGGTGATAACGGTTGTATCATCTCTTTAATCTCATCCTTACTTAGACCTTCTACGTTTCGGTAAAAACTCAGCATGTTTGATGGTAGGTCGGCAGGCTCGAATGATGAACCTGAAGTGGGGTGAATACCTTGCAATTGTTCAAAAGCCATTGAAACATCTTGAAAAATGGCGAGAGCTATCGATTTCCTTTCTTCAATGCTGAGATTAGGCTTGACGAGGTATTGTCTCTCTATTCCAACAGAAAAATTTCCAATTACAATGTCTTGCTTATAATTTACTGAGTAGTATCCTCTGAAAATTTGATCCGAAGATGGTTCATTTTCTAACTGTCTCCAAAGTTCTCCAACTCCGATATAAGGTTCATTTCTTTTGGTATCAGTAAATGCATGGGTATCATCAACCCAACCATAATTAGCAGTAAAATATATATCTCCTTCTAAAATTGCTTTTTCATATTCATCTCTGGGACCTAAAAGATAATCTTTTTTTCTCCTTAATTCTTCATTTATCCGAAGAGCATTCGAATTGTCAATAGGGTGAATTAATTGCTGCTCCGCTTGCTGTCCTATCTCTTTACCCTCAATTTGATTAGCAGCTTCAAGTCCATCAATATCAACACTATTAATCGGCTTATTCCCCGCATACTGGTAGGGGGTATAATAAGGATAATCATCCTTCAATGGATCCACAGAAACAAATCTAACCAACCAAGCGGCATAATACCTAGCCCCATAATAGTACAACCCCGTCTCCTCATCACGCTCTTTACCAACATACCGATATCTTTTCAGAGAAGTTTCAGTAGCGTTCCTTCCACTTCGGTAACTGGTTGTTCCAAACGGGTAATACTCTTCATAACTGATCACGGCTGCAGAATCATCCAGCTCCAGGGAAGCGGAACCTAAATGATTGTCCAATTGATAGCGAATCGTTTGTGTTGGGCTGGCTAAGGGACTTCCATTATCAATCGTCAATGTATCTACTAATGCCACTCTTTTTTGGTCATCCAGTAGATGCAGGCTCTCCCGTTCTATATCCACAGTCCCATTTACAGTCTTTCGGAACACCTCCCAATTTCCTAAATAAAACCGTTCCTCCTTTAATCCCCCATTTCGTTCAACGACTTTTCTTACCCGTTCACCACCGCCATCATATACGTAGTAGGCGGTTCCGCCGCCACCCAGTTCCACCTGTTGTAATCGATCTGCAAAATCCCAGGATAAGGAGCTTAAATGTGACATGGATAGCATACTACCGTGAACATCGTAACTATACTCTGGTGTAGTAGGTGCCACATTATCGTTGCTGGTGCCCAGTAGATAATTTTCATGTGTCACATCATAGTGATAGTATCTGGTCCAACTGCCACCGATGGCCTGATGGATCATCTTTAAAATATTCCCTAATTCATCGTATTCATACTGTTGTACATAGCGGCGCATCGCCTGCGTATTTTCCGGCAGTGGGTTAATGCCAATATCTCCTGGTCCGGGTGCTGCATTTAGCCCTACTAATTCCCTGCCCTCAGATTGTAGAAGTCGATATAAAGCGTCATATGTATATTTTCCATGAGGTTCTACCTGGGCATTATTGAAAAATGTGGTTTGTTGTGCATTGTCCAGTTGCACGGTAATGTTGCCTACAGCATCGAAAACATAATTTAAGTCTTGTAAAGTACTCGCTCCATTGTTTCGGGTAGTGAGTAATCTGGTAAGCCGGAATGTGTTCGGATTGTACGTGTATCTTGTCTGACTTCCATTGCCATAAACAATTTTCTCTCGCTGACCACGAGCATTATAGTCAATATTCGTAACAAAAGAAGTGGGTGTGGTAGCACCACGTAAGTTAGCTTCTACTGTCTCCAATAGATTAGCTTCGTTAAAGGTAGGTTTGATGACCGAACTATCAGGCATAGTCATCGCCACCGGCCGGTTCAGGGCATCATACGCTACCTGTTGTGTAAAGGATTCATTTTCCAGTAACGCTGTTGCCGCAGTGTTTATATCAGGAGCAGTTGGTAAAGTAGACCAGTCCGGGGTAGTGGCGTACTCTTTGGCATATTGTCGGAAGCTCTGCAAAAGATTTCCCTTAAAATCAAATGCCTGGGACTGGACCAATCCGGCCGCATCGTACATCTGGTAAACCTGCCCTCGTAGGTTGCTGACTTCCGGATTACCGGTCCCCTCTCCATAAACCACAAACGTAATTAGTTTTTCGGGGTCACTCCCTTGCTTCACATAGTTTTCCCTGGGCCGCTGTACTACATCATATACATTTCGAAAAGCCTGCCCCCTGCTGTCCCACATTCGAATGGGATTGTTCAGCACATTGCTAAATATCCAACGCTCACCGGCATCCATACTGTTCGTATAGATAAGTTCATCCAGCAAGTTGTACCGGTTCGTGGTAATCAAGTGGTTTTTAGCATCGGTTACCGTAGTAACGTTTCCTTTAATATCGTAGCCGTTTCTGGTCTCATAATGCCCCAAAGCCCCGTTATTATCTATTGTCAGAAAAGGGCGTGCTAACGTATCCAAATGTACTCGTTGAGGGGTATCAGCATGTTGTGCAGCAAGCCAGGCCGCCCGTTGTTCCGCATCGGCAGGTTCCGGCCCTGCCGGATCGGGGCTGTTACGATCGCTATACCAGGTACTTTCCAACACCGTATCGTTACGATCATAATTCGCCTGTTGCCAGGGATCGAACACTACCTTTTCCAGGCTGCCATCCGGATGCATTGTTTTGATCACACGACCTACCGGGTCGTAAAACAACTCAATGGTAACACCATGTTGCCGCAATTCATCTTCGTCTTCATAAGCGAACGTACTGCTAAAATAAGGCTCGTATTGCCGCACTACTTCGCCTTTATTGTTCAGCACTGTGCGGCCGTTTCCTATCCAACGATCGTTTGTCTCAGCCAATAGTGGAATCCCTTCGGCATCCAACATCAATGCCCCCTGAGCATCCCGTGTAAAGGCCGGGCCGGGCTCTGCCTGTGCTTTGGTCAATACTTCCTGCCCAAGCCCACCGGTATACAAATAGCTTTCCTGAAAACGGGGGTTGACAGCGCCATGCTGCTCCCGGGCGTAAGTATGTACAAAGTTTGGCTGCTGATGAGTACTCCAGTTAAATAACTCGTACTCCATTCGCATAGTAGGGTCAGCCAGGGTATCTCCCATTTTATCCGGATCGGTCTCTCCTTCCTTTCCCATTATTGCTGTAGCTACTACCATGCCCCTTACATCAAAACCTACTTGTCGACGGTTTTGGTTTGGATCTTTCACCTCCCGGGGTTGTAGCACACGATAATCATTTTGGGATTCGGTGCGGTTGCCCAACGCATCTTCTATAGCCACCGGCAACAGAAAATGACTGTCGTAGGTGATGGTCAATGCATTTCCCAAAGGATCAATGTTTTGTACAGGAAGGTAAAAATGTAAGGCATCAAACGCCTGTCTCGGAGAAAGTTGCCAATACCCCTCTACTTCTGCCGAATACCCTGCTTCGGCACTGATAAGCAAGGTATTGTCCACTTTTGTCCCATAAGCCTCAGTAATCAATCCCGAAGTAAGTGCCAGTACATATTGTTGATACGGCAGTGCATGAAAGGCTACTTCTCCTAGGGGTAACTCCGCAGAAAGGTCAGCACTGTAGTAAGTGACCTTATTTTGAGTCAACAGGCACTTTTCAGGTATATTGTTTGCTGGCAATACCTCAAAAGGGATTTCAGCGGCAGTGGCAATGAGCGTCCGGATTTCTTCCAGGCCATAAATAATCTCCGTTGGAGCAGTCAGTCCGGTGAGTTCGTAGCTTTTGCCGGTCTCAGGCAGTCCCAATCTATAGAAATCTGCAGTTTCTTCCAGGATGTTAATAAAGGTATTTTCCGAAAAGGTAGTGTGTGTGATTCCTTGCTCACCATAGGCTGGGTTACGCCGGGGGTAGCCAATCGCAGCAGCCTCTTCCACATTACCATAATCGTCTACTTTCAGCGTGAGACTATGTGCCATTCGTGGATCGGCAGGATTACGTTCATAGTCCATTGTTAGCGTTTCCCGCTCATAGGTAAAAAAAACGGCATAGCGGTTGTCTACCCGGGGTTGCAGGCATTTTATCGTATAACCAGCCTCTACCACCTGGTAAGGATGTACCGAGGGTTCCTCCTGATCATTGGCATACAATTCCTGACGTAGCATGGTACCCCTCAATGCCCGCAGGGCTTCCCGTTCTTCATTCACAGACAATTCTGCATGCATAAGATTTCCTGAAAACTGTACTTTCTTTACCTCGGGGGATAGCGCATCACCTTGATAATACTCTTTGCTATAGGCATCTAAAACAGGCTCTCTTTGGGTATAATGCCCCACATGAAACCAGGTTTTGGTCAAGGTGGGTGCCACATAATCGCTGGCATTCTCATTTAGATTAGCACCTCCAAACAGGGTATCTGCTATTAAGACGTCGAATTCCTCCGTATCCCATTGATCTACCCGTCCAAAGCCACGGAACTCGCGCTCTACTCCATCGTAATAGCCGTGATGATAAGCATAACGTGTGGTAAGGCGCTGGCCTGTAACCTGATCGTACACTTCGACACGTTCCAGCACCTGTACAGGGAAAGGAAGTTTTGTCGCCCAGGGGGTGCCGGCACGTTCGTCTCGCAGGTAAAACTGTGTAGAAGGAGCATATTGCAACCGGGTTAATGCCCCCATATTGTTATCCACCTCTTGTAGCAGAAATGGTTTTTTACTACTCATCAGATCAATGTAACGCAATCGTTGTGCGGCATCGCCGGGAAGTGGTGACGAGCTCACCAGGCAGGCAGTACCATTTCCAAAAAGATCGGTAACGCTCAAAGTGCTCAGGTCATCCACCGGAAAATGGTGATTGATGCTAATCCCATTCCCCCAGCTATTACCACTCTCATTGGGCCAGTATTCGACCTTATCATCATAGAAATAGACAAAATCAACCGTCCCTGTGCCGTCAATATCTGCCAAACGTACTCTTCGGCGATCAAATAGGTCCGGATGGTCAACATAAGGTGCATTATCCATTCGTACCAGTTTGCCAAAGTGTCCGTAGCCCAGGTTAGGCCAGTAGCCTATGGAGCCGTTGCGTACCCTGACAATATCCGTCAATCCATCACCCGACATATCCGCCAGGTAAATCACCTGCTCCCGGTCTTCAAAGACTACAGCCGGGCCATTGTTTTCATCCAGGGCTTTAGCTACTTGCTTTGCCTTGGTATACCCTTCCTTTACTCCTTCTTTCACTAACGAAGCATACCAGGTCAGGCAATATTCTTCCGTGAACAGAATATCAGCATAACCATCTCCTGTAAGGTCAATCAGTCGAAGATTAGGATCGTTCCAGTCGATGGTTGGATAGGACTTAAAAGTCTTGAAATGCTTCCAGCCGTCCCGGGTATCCTGTTCATAATAGCCCGCCATATCCTGATCCTGCACTTGAAGTTCAGGCAGTCCATCACTGTTAAGATCAGTCAGTAGGGTACGCAGATTTGTGCCTACAGCAGCAGGTTTAGGAGCAACCTGGGTGTAGGTATCCATCATCAATTCAGGAGTATCGCTCGTTGCCGTTGGATCATACTGGTAATAGCCTTTGTCTCCTTTGTTACGCCGATACCACCAGGCGCCTGAGTCCTCATACAGTATTCCTTGTACACCTTCACCGTACAAATCCACCCATTGCGGGTTCACGCTATCAACCCCCGCAGGTAATGACCGTGTAATTTGTTCATCTACTTCATAGATGTCTGGGTCAATAGTTGCCTGTGTATAGGAAAACGCAACGGGGGGCATAGTCTCAGGGCTTTTTCCAGCTTCAAAGTAACGGTATTGCACCGATTGTAGTAACGTATAAGTGGCTTTCAGATCATAATTAAGTTCTGTAGCACAAACCAGGTAAGGCTCAGGTGTAGGACCTGTGCTCAACTCAGCAAAATGATGGTACATCAGTATGCGCTGGCACAGCCGGTAGGTGCGTACTTCAAAACCTGCAGTGTAAGTGGAAAAGGCATCGGGGCGCCCATTCCATAGTTGAGTTTCAGTATAACCGGGAAGGTTTCCTTCATCATGCTCCCCGTAATCCAAGATTACTTCAAAATGCCATTTGGTCGTGTCAAAGAATGTAGCATCCTCAGGGCTAAAAGGAACTGTATTACCGTATTTAATACGTTTGGGATAGCGGTTAGCCATGGGCATACTTTGCCGATGTTCTTCATATAAGGCATTTGGAACATTGACCTGATCTTCGGCCTTGTATTCGTAGATAATTATGTTTCCTTTATCGTCGTAGGTCTTTTCCAGCAGCCACTGGAATACTCTTTTAGGATCCTCAGGGTCTGCTACACGGCCCAGGGCGGATTCTCCGTAGATAGAAGTCGTGTTGTCTTTAGTGGTCACACGCCAATGAGAGATGAGACCGGTAGCATCTAACCAACGTTCGATACGGGCAAAAAGCCCTTCCGTCCGAGGGCGGTAACGGGTAATGGTATATCCATTCTTCTGAAACTGCACTTTCTGCCAGTTGCCGTTGCTTTCATCCATAAACGGAACCAGGTCTTCAGCGCCACTTAACAGGAACGTATCACTTTCTGCCTGATCATTGTACTGGGGTAATCCCCTGGAAGTTCTTCTGGAAATAGAAGGTATTCCCACGTTCCACCCTAACCCAAAAACATCATTACCATTGCCCGAATCATAGCTTAATGCCAGTTGCGGTGTAAATCCCGACCTTCCGGGGCTTACTTTTACTGGCACAGAGAATGAAGCTGTACCGGTCACGGGATTAGACTGAAAGGTTTCCCCCATACTGCGGATAGCACCTCCTCCACTCGGAAGGCTGATGGGAGCTTGTTGCGATACCTCAGAGACGGGTGAGCTCTGACTATCTTGTACCTGGGCATTATCTGAAGATTGTTTATCGTTAGGTTTGGGGGCTCCGTTCATGATAAATCTGTATTTTCTGGTTTGGAAGTATTAAGTCTTAATGTAATTAATATGTTTTTTGATCCGGATAGTGATCTGTAATATGTCAGATATGTCTTTTATCTATCCATCTTAATGACCTAAAGTTGAATTCTTTACAGGCATTCCGTTAGCGTTTCCTGATCATTGAAACTATATCCACACCAAACCACCTGGTAGTAAGCCCTTCCATAAAAATAGATGTGGAAGAAATCAATACCAGGTTCGGTTCGTGTGTCTAAGCTATTAGATCAAACCAATGTAAAGCCCAGTAATACGTACCAATCGTCTACTACATCAGGGTCGAGCGCATTGGTAGCGACACCTTCTACATCCTTTTTTCGTAAAGCCTCAGGCAAACTGGCTACTGACGTTGGGTCCAGTTCTATGATCCATTTGCCTTGCGGTACACCGTTTAAGGAAAATGTAGCATAAGGTAGCTTACCGTAATCCTCATTTCCTGTCGTTAATAAAGGAGTGTAAGCCACGGCAGTATCACCTTCTCTATACAACCTCGCCTGTAGGCTGCTTACATCCTGATCCTGATACGCCGCTTTTAATCGCAACATGACCACTGCTTCATTTGCCATTAACGCTTTTTGATACAAATATCGTGGCAAATGCCTGTCCATGATTTCGAAATTTGTTGCATACGTATCACCGGTCAGGAGGCCATGCAATTGATTTGGAAACTCTCTTTCAAAGCTGAAGAGACGCTGTAGGCCTGTATCAGTGTTTGAGAGTTCATCCAGGATCAGATTGAGCCCTTGCTGCAAGTTTTGAGAAGCTGCCGTTTTCAACGGCTCTCCACCATCACGTGCGGTGTAGTTCAGGTGCAAAATGACATCGGAAATTGTGTCATAATCAAATTGACGGTAATCATCCGGAAGTGTAATGCGCCATCGGCTGACTGCCCCCATTCGTTCGAAGGGCAGGTACCGTTCATCGCGGAAATTGAATTCGAATAGCCCTGAATCACGTTGCGCACTACTAGTGGCAATGCCCTGGGTACTACTAAGGTAGTGGATAAAACGATCATCTTCCACACCGGTATAAGCATATCCTTCACTAGTCTGCTGGCTCTTCCGCACACGGCTGCTGAGCAAGGTCAACTGACAACTCACATTCGTATAGGGAGCTGTCACACAGGGAATTGATATACTTACTCCTTTCAAGCGACGCATATATTGACCTGGATAATCCATATCAAACAGCACCTCGGGCAACATTACCTCACATGTGCCAGTCTCCCTCAGGTTAGCCAGAGCCTGGGCATTTACCATGCTGATCGCTACATGCTTAGTGAGTTCGTATTCCCGACGATTCTGCTCCAGGTAGGCCATTTCCAGGCGACGTAAATCTTTTTGAAGCTGCTCTCCTGCCAGCAGACCTTTTTTCAGACTGTCCCAGTAGCCGAAACGGATATAGTTCGTGTTTTCAACAGCCAATTCAAATTGCAAATTTCGCTCAGCCTTCTTAGCCATGTCATAGGCCATCTGGAAGGTCTGGAAATAAACACTACCCAATTGAGTCACCATCCAGCTGTACAATTGCCAGTTGGTATATTTATCTTCCATAAAATCTGCTTCTTCCTGGGCCTGCCGGGTCTGTAATTCATGATTTTCCAGTTCGCGCTCAGCCATGGCAAGGCGTATCTCTGCCGCCAGTATTTGCTTATCGATCTGTTCTATTTCTGTTTCCGCCAGGTCAGTTTGCAACTCCCAATCGTCACGACGGCGGTCATAGCCTCCAAGGATTCCCGCTTTGGAAGCACCGAAAGATTCAATGGCTGAAAGCGCATGAAGTACACGTGCAGCAAAACCGACTGCAGTACTTGCCTTTTCACCACCGAATTTAGCTGTGATAAAAGGGCTGCCAAAAGCACCGGCTACTCCTACTTCTGCATCAGGAATTAACGCCAAACCTCCAGCCAAAGCTTCTATTCCCGAACCTATAGTTTGCAATACAACTGCGGCTTCCATCTTTTTCAATTGCTGCTGCTCTTTGTTGTTCATATACTCCCTACCTGCATAGTACGCTTCCCGAATCTGAGCCAACTCTTTTGCTTTCTTCAAGCTATCTAATGACTCTTTGGCTTCATCAATTGCCTTTTCACGTACATTACGTATGGCTTTCAATAATTGTACCTGATGTCCGGCTCGCAATAAAGAGAGTTCTTCCGCATCTTTTTTCTCCAAAGAGGACAAAAGGGACGTCCCTAATGATTTTACCTCGTTACAGAAATCATACGCTCGTTGCAGCATATAGTCAAAGCGATAGAGCGGTAAAGGTGCATTCAGGTCCTGTAGTGCCGTACCCAAATCGACCCCTGCTGCTGCTGCACGAACCAATAATGCCGGATCAATCGGAGGGGCAAACAGGCTTAGTTGTCGGGTAACTCCTTCTATGTTCTGGCAGTTACGTATCTTAAAAAGCCGATCCCCCACTGTGTCCCAATAGTGCAGCATCTTGTCATTGTTAGGGACACAGAAAAACAACATAGAGTTCAGTACATTGACTTGTTCATCTTCTTCGTTCTCATTACCTTCATCCTCCAATCGAAGTTCACTCTCCAGATCAACCAAGCCATTAGAGAAGTCATCAAGGTTATTTTCAAGCTCATCGTAAGAGCGGATGGTAGCATCTCCTTTTTCCACTTCCACAGGTCGCCTACCCAATATTTGCGCCGCCAGTAAGTAAACTTGGGATGCTTCATTAATTGACTCTATCGTATCGCGACGGAAGAGGTTATCACCCCATGCAATCAGGTTGTCCAGGTATTTCATCACCGTGGTCTTCATGTATGCTACCACTCTCATTCGTGCAATTAAATGTGGTTTGAAAGGAAATTTTTCCCATTGTTCCACTTGCTTTTCCAATAGGATGTCACCCTCATTCAGCAGCTTGAGTAACTCAGCCGATTGTTTGGCACCGGCAAACTCATGGAACGGTTTGACACGCCAATACCTCTGTGGAGCAGGTCCTTCCGTCTGAGTGGGGTCAAAGATGTAGTGAAACCAGGTTTGCGCTTCTTCAAATTGCTGGTTTTTGCTAAGTTCAGTGGCCAGCATTAACGGCGCATGGAAAAACAACTCCCAATTGTACAGGCCATAAGGTCCGTCGTAAGCAAAATCTATATTTTCCTTTGGATAGTTGCTGTCTACCACTTTTCTATCCGGGAGATAAGTGGACGAAAAGTCATTTTTTTGCCGCTGTTGAACACGCAGATCAGCGGCATCTCCATCCGGTACCGGGTCTAACAAGCCTGCAGCTCCAAATTTATTCACCTGCTTCAGGAAGCTAAGAGTATAAGGATGATAGAAAGAATAAAACCTGAATTTTTGCCCCTTTAATGTGATGCGTTTTGGAGGAACTTTAATGGTGACTGTTCTTCTCTCCCGTCTCCATATCTTTTCCTGGATATATCGATCAACATAGCGCGTTCTTGGAGGGTTAATTCGCCTTACATCGTCAAAGAGGAAGTCATCGTAATTAGGCAACACCCGAAGTGAACGACTGCTAAAGCTAGTGAGAGCAGCAGTGCTTGATATCAGGCCGGCAGCAGCATTACTGGCAAACAGTTCATTTGATGGTTGAGCCAGCTGAAAATTCAAACGTCTGATGGTGCTGCTGCCATTCCTGCCCTGGTAAAAATTATTGATCCCTCTGGGTCGGATAGGAGAAGGCGGGATATACGACCTGCGAGGCTGGATAATTTGGGGGGTAGGTCGATACTTATAGATAGGCACAAGTTTGATCTTTGGTACGGGAACATATTCGATCTTCGTAATAGAAGGCTGTGGTTCCGATACAAAATCCTCTGTATCTTCGGTAGGATTAACAAAGAATGTTCTTGAACCGTCCGAATAAAAGAATGGAGATTCTACCAAGCGTGAATCATATTGATGGCTCAACGTTACCTGGAAGGTGCCTGGTGTTTTGCGCAATATCGTCTGTGCATATTTTTCCAGGTTGGATGAATTCCCGGAACGAGGTAACTCCAGGCGATCCGTATTACCGGCTTCACGGAATTTGGTGAATGCAATTTCTCCATTTCGCGGGATTGGTAATTCTAACCCTATGCGCTGCGGGCTTCTCACTCCATCATATTCCAATGAATTCGTACTGTCGTTGAGCACCCACCCCTGCAGATCATAAAAATCGATGGAAGAATTAGCAGAAGAACGACTATTTACTGAAGACCCTGTTCCGTACCGGGTGCTGAAGGTGTTACGGGAATTGACCTGTCTGGCATATACTACATCCACCCGCAATGTACCTCCGGAGTTATCAGACATTAAGAAGTGCTTTTCGATATCAGGGTAAGCACTCTCCATAGACTCTTTGGTAGATTGAGGACTTAACCACTGTCCATTACGTTGCTCACTCCATCCCAAGCGAATATTGTAACGGAAGTCAGGGTTTCTACTGGTCTTTTGATCTGTAGAAGTGGTTACTTTTAAATCAGCACTGTCCGGTTCCTCAGCTGACAGATCCATCGTTGCCCAAAAGAAGTAAAGCCGTCGATTGTGACGTACCAGCACAAAATGGTCACTTTCTATTTCCAGCCCTACCCTTTCCCAGGCTGTCCATTCGCCGGCTTGGATCTGCTTTCGATAATAGTAAACATGAGGTACTGCATAGGTACGGGCCATCACGTGAAATTCCTGATTCTCTTCATCCTGGAAGGTAGAGACTACTTCCAGGTGCGCCACTTCATGCAGTTTATCCAGGTATTCCAGGTAGGCTCCCTCTATTAATTCTGATGTGACCTCGGATTGTTGAAGAAAATTTTCCAGTTCTGTAAAGAAAACCGACTTATCATCGCGTAACTCAGGTTCTATCCAGTTTTCAGGAAATAGGAATACTTTACGATTGGCTTCCCATACACGATAGTTTTTACGCCACTTCCATTGCCTGGAAGTCTCTGCATCATAGGATAGCCCCGGCTCCAGGTTCATTTGGATACGTTGCACCCATAATTGTACGCTGCTAATGGCCAGTTTGACCCTGGAAGTGATCATACAAGGAGCCATCTCCGTATCCATCAGGTAATAAGCAAAAAGGTCATTGGTATCCTTAAATCTATCATCTGCTGCCAGGATATAATCACGCAAAGCATCCCTTTGCTGTATTCTGAGTGGGTCGCGTACTCCCGGCGCCACTTGCAACCACCGCTCATTGGTATCATAACGTGCCTTGGCCAGATTGCGAATAACGTTGGCCTGTCCCTGGGCCAGGTCAATACCGGTCAACCCCCAGGCCTGTGCGGCAGAAGCTCCTGTTTTACGTAGTAAGGCAAAAGCTTTTTCCAACTGAGCCATCCACACCGTATTGGCAAAATCTGAGGGGAGATTATACCCGTATCCACCACTGTCCAGCAGAAACGTTACGTCTTCTACTTCCCATTCCGTAGCTTTGGATACTTCACGAGCAAGTTCAGGAAGAGTTGTACCTGTTTTTTGAGCAAAGGCCAGTAAGTCAGTTAACTGAAAGCCTGGCTTAATTACCGTTCGCTGTAACCGAACGACTTCCAGCAATGACAACCATGCCTGTGCCTGCACAGGAGTTAACTTTTGTGCTGTTTCTACAGATAAATTGGCAAAATCGGTCCACCCGGCAGTACCACTATTAGCCAATAAGTAAGCGGCTTCATCTTCACCCAGTCGTAATCTTTTTACTATAAAACCAGCTTTGATCAGTCGCTCATAGGTTTTAAATGCTGCTGCCTGGGTTACAATAGACGTCTCTCCCGCTCCCAATACAAAGGCATCGTCCAGGAATACTGCAACGGCTTTTCGACTGCTATCCAAAGGATCAGTAGTATAGTTCTCCAAAAGGGAGATAACCATGGCTTCCGAGATATCTAGTACATTGGTTAAACGTTGATAAAGTGTTGTTCTGGACAGGTAAGCCAGCAATGGAGCAGTAACCAACCTGGCCCGCTGGTCCTGATCCGTCAATGCACCCGTACCTACTAATTGCCCTTTCACACTAGTCGTATCGGCAAAGTCGGCAAAATAGGTATCGATAAACGCTTGCTGATCAACTTCAGACAGACCAGAGGCACCTTCTACAATGGCCTGTGCTTCCAGGCCTGTTGCTTCATCATAAAGTTTGGTGATACCTATCCTCAATTGGAGCAATACATCACTTCCGTTGGTGTCTGCAGGCAGGCTGTATTTCCGGAGTTCGTTTTGCAACGTATGTAACGTTTCAGCAATAGCCGTCTCAGAAGTACCGGCAATATTGGCCTGGTTTTGATGCAAATGAAGATATGCTTGTTCTCCCCAGCTTAGCTTAGCATCCCGTAATGCCTGTACCTGGTTTATAAAAGACAATATCAGAGCGGGAGTGCTATCTGAGCCTGGAACCGCCAGCCCTGTCTCTCCTAATACCGCAGTAACAACAAGGTAATCCTGTACTGTAAGTCTATTGGCGCGGCAAAATCTGGCTATTCGGTACAGGTATGAAAGATGAGCTAAACTCAATTGATTATTCGGGAGTACCTGATTGACTAATACAGTCAATTCATCACTTTTAAGTGATGTTGCAGCTGAAGTTACTGCCGCGATGGATTCTTCAAAAAATGAACGCGTCGTCCCCTGTACTTCGGTACCGGTTGGGTTAAGTGCAAATGCCTCCAAAGTATCAACATCGCCATTATGCAGGGCTGGATTCAGGAACAGAGTGGCATAGAAACTGTCCTTATCACCATAACGGTAAGTATCGATAGTACCGTGCCATACCAACAGTTCAGCAGCCTTAAGCTTGAAAGCCTTTTGTAGCCGTATTAATCCGGACAGATGTATCAACAGGTCGGCACGGTCCTGCTCTCCAAACAACGCTACTGCCATATCAAGCTCTGCAGAAGACCAGCCACTCTTACGTGCTACCCTCTCATAACGATTCAAAGCACCGTACTCGTCATTATCCAGCGTTAAGGTAGCTTCCTGCAAGGCGCAATTATCACCACTAAAACTTATGGTTTTTTGATCAGGGTTGACCAGGCGGGTCTTCATCCATTCCACCAATTCCGGATAGGTTATCTGTAACTTATCCAGAAGGTTTTCCACCGACTGCAATTGAGGCAAGTCGCCAACAACGCTCAATCCGTACAATTGAAAAGCGTTCGCAGCAGGAGTTTCGAACACCTGAAAATCCAGACCGCTCATGCCTAAATGCACTAAAGCAATATCCCTGGCACGGTTGGCTGTCTGTAGGGGGGTGAATACTTCTGTTAACAGGAAGCGTTCAACGCTAAGATGTTTTAGATAAGTAGCCCCTTCTGCATTCCAAAGGTTAAAGGGTAAGGAAATGGGGAACACCACATTGGCAGTGGCATCATATGCAGCAACATTAAGATGTTCAGGTTGCGCCCTCAAGGTAGAGGTGTCCCAGGTAGTCTGCCTGGCTACTCCTGTTGGACTCACTAATTCCTCCAGTAACTCATTCACTAAGTCAATATATGGAAGCTCAGTGTTTGTATTTTCACAACCCAGTAAAATTCCTGTTAGATCCGGGCGACGTATCTTAAGCTTATCTAACGCCGTACTACCATCGGTATGATCACCTTCTTTAAGGTATTGGAATAAGTCTACCAGAAATGCCGCCGGACTTAGTACGGAACGGCAGTGCTTACAGGCACAGAAATCCTGTGAATCAAAGAGTGTGGTTAAGTTAGGGATCTGTAATAATTCATCATTCTCAGACCCCGTTTCACTTGTGATATCAGCATTAAAAACCGCTGTTGGAAGACGATTGAACCGTGAGGCAAAACGGCTATACAGGACAATTGATTTTGAAGATACACCAGCTGCCCTGCGATAGGTTTGTTTAGCTACATCTTCACCTCCCAAAGGGCCTGAAAACTGTTTGATAAATCGATTCTTTCCTAATCTCTTGACATCCCAGGCACTACGAACATTATTGTTGTATAATGTTTTGAAACTGTCGTATCGAGCTGTTGGTGGTGATATCCTAAAGGTGCGCTGGTAGCCTTCCAGCTTTTTACGGAAAGCAACAGGTTCTGTAATTCCGTCTAAGGCAGTGGGCTTTTTCTTCAGGAAATCAGTTACCGTGTTTTTACGAAATTCAAACTCAGGGTTGTTTGTAAAAAACGTATCTGTATCGGTGTCATTAATGTCAGTACCCACTCTTATTTTACGGGCCAGTACCCGTGTAGGAAAGGCATTTTCCACTACCCTTTTAACCAGCGTAGCATAATTAAAGCGTCGTTCTTCTGGAGTATCACCGGCAATACTCTCGGGTATTTCTGTTTGGTTATTGGTTGTCAAATCATCCCAGTCACTGTCGGAAAGTTCCGCCAGGTCACCAGCATCATTAACATCAGGACGAGATTGCAGGGCGCTAGTCAAAGCCATATTGTTCAGGCTTACAGCGCTCAACTTCAGGTTTAGCTGTATTTTTTCGATATCAGTCTCAGCCAGCAGCGCGTTATCCCTCACATGCTGCCAGAATTCACTGGAGGGTAGATTGCTATTCGCCGCAGCGGCGTCCAGAAAGGCCCTGGTGACGGTGGCATTTAGCCCTGCTGCATTTGCCACTTTAGCCAGCGACCCCTCTCCCGCTGGCAACTGGGTTTCGTTAAGCGCCTGCTCTACTACCTGGGCTTCTAATTCATCCAGTAGTATTTCTATACCATTGATACTGTTAGCGTTGATCACATTATCCTCTGCAGCAGCTTCCAGCTCTACCCTCAGTGTCTCCCGTTCCTGTGAAAGTAGCCCCTGGAGGTTGTCCGGTTGTTCCCGTCGCATTAACCCGTAAAATACCTCGGCATCAATACTAGTGAGGCTTGAAAAGTAACGTGCCTTCAGGTAAAAATCGACCCATTCTACCGTGATATCATTTTTCCCTGCCATTAAAGTGACTTCTTTTTCCGGAATATTGGCGAGGTCAAGGCTGGCCGTCTGTGTTGCCAGTGTATTATCGAGTGACTGGTATTCGCTCGGACCTTTATACTCACCCTCTCCCACCACCAGATTTATGCTTTCTTCGTTTAATGCATTGGATATCACAGGTGATTCCGCTAGAGGTTCAGTGGGATCGGTGGCGTCCAGGTCTACGACATTGATCAGGAGGTCCGGGGCATCTTTGGTTGGGTCACTAAGATCATTGATAGTATATTCGATGGTGTAGCTCCCATCTACAGCCGGTGTTACCTGTCCTAAAAGCTTCTCCTGTCCCAGACTACGGTCATAGGCTCTAACCTCCAGGTTGCCTGTGGCCGGACTACCGTCTACCTCTACAATGGCGCCGGAGACGGTGTAATCCGTGAGAGGAGGATCTACAGGGTCAATTGGATCAAAGCTTACTGGCGTAACGTTGATATTGGCACCAGGGATTTGCGTGGAACTGTCTTTCGTATTCTCGACCAGGACTCCTCCAGAAAAAATCTTAAAATAAGGTGAAAAAGAACTTATTATCTTATCATATGTAGCTCCTGTAACCTCAATTTCGAAAGTTCCGGTTGCATCGGTATCATCAATTCCCAGGTATAAGTCAATATCCGGTTCTCTATCCCATAACTCAACCTGATAACTCGCAAGTGGTTCTTGCGTGACACTGTTTTTCAGATTACCAACAAAAATATAATTAGGCATATTTATAATGTATTTATATAAATAATTGATTTCACTTTATAACTTTTAAAGTTATAAATACAACAGCAGGGCTTTTATTTAAGAAGAGCTAGAACAATTAAAATATCGATGTCCTATTCTGTGATCAGCGGCTTTCCTTGTATAAAATTTTATTTAACAATGCTAACATTGCCTGTTAGCTTTTGGCGGGTTCCTTCTATCACCAGCTCGTAGAAATACACTCCGGCTTGAAGGCTAGTGCCATCGAAATCATCCTTATAATTCTCAGCGTAATAAACCTCTTGTCCCCAACGGTTTATCACTCGCAAACTAGCCGGATACAAAAAAGGCTCAACATACAGTCGGTCGTTATCTCCATCACCGTTAGGTGTAATGGCATTAGTGACAAATAACTCCTGGATCTGTACTTCCTGTTGATACACAACGTCGCATCCCTTGTCATCCTGTGCACTAAGACCAACGACGTATCTTCCCGGAAGTTGAAAACTGTGTATTGGGTTTGCTTGCTCGGAGCTTCCTCCATCACCAAAATCCCAACGAAAGTCGTTACCTGCTTGTGAGGTGTTTCTAAATTGCACAGGCCCTCCCACCAATAATGCCTGTTCTGGAGCCAGGTCCTGCTCATTGACACGTACCTGAAAGATTACATCTACTCCCGGGACTATATCGGCAAGTGCTAATTCGGCAACATATTGCTCTTCAACGACAGAACTGGCTGTTTCAATAGTGACACTGTATGTTCCAGGTTCCGTTATTTCGATCAACGGTATTGTTGCACCTGTGCTCCATGTGTAGGTGGCATTGGGATCCTCTACGGTTGCATCAAGCGTTGTTCGTTCGCAAAAAGCAGTCACTGGACGATCCAAAACATTGACCTTTATTGGATACCGCTCGAGGGTGAGATCAGTTACAATATCACTGGTAATGACTGTGGTATACCTACCTGCATCCGCGGAGGATATGTTATTTAACGTTAATGTTGAGCTTGTCGCTCCTAAAATCATTTCACCGTCTTTATACCATTGATAACGGTTTGCACTGCCTCCTACCAGGGCATTCAGCACTAAACGAGCGTTTGTCCCTACCGAAACATCAATAGAATCATGAACGGGCTTTTGCGGAGTATAAGTGAAGACCTGGCCCCGATCCCTTATGATAAGATTAGGCTCTATATGTTCAAATGTGAGAAAATTATTTTCAGCAAAAACATTTAAACTTTCTATCATTGATAAATTCGGCAGACTGGTTAATGAATTATCAGAAAGTGATAATATACGGTCTCCGCCAATAAATGGAGGTTCCGATAACAGGTTGGACGGTAGTTCCCCTTTCAGTTTGTTTTGACCTAAAGCTAGTAAGGTTAACTTTGAGAGGCTCTCTAATGCTTTGGGTACCTCGCCTTGTAATTCATTGTTGAAAAAGTTCAAGACTTCCAATACCGATAAATCAGCTAGCTCAATAGGGATTTCACCACTTAATGCATTGATATTTAGCTCCAAATCTTTAAGAGAATCAAGTTCACCCAATCTGGAAGGTATTCTTCCCTGTAAATTGTTAGATGGCAACGAGATTTCTGTAACCCGGTCATTCACTGTGGTGATTCCATTCCATGTATTCACCGGACCTTGTTTCCAATTGGTATTAGCCACCCAACTTTCCCCTCCAGTTGAATCATACAGAGCTACGAGAGCCAATGAGTCTTTTTCCAGAACTTGCCCGTAGTTATTAGGACAATTGATTATGGTTATAGATAAAACAAGAAAAAAAAGTTTGATATTAAGATTCATGTTTATTGGGGGTTGAATAATCCATTAATTCCTGTCAATTTTAACAGGAATTAATGGAATTATTTATATCATTTAACGAATATCCTTTTATGCATCATTCCTTTGGAAGAGTTTATGATTGCATGATAAGTACCACTTGTATATCCTGACATATCTAAAGTCGCCTGACTCGCTTTAAAATCATTAATCACAGTTAGCAACTTACCCTGGGGGCTATATATTTGAAAAGACACATTTTCCCAATCAAAAGGCATGGTAATGTTGAGTATTCCATCTTCAACAGGGTTTGGAAATATCATTAAACTGTTTTGATCGGATGAAGAACCTGATAAATTATTTTCAAAGGAAGTTCCCCTGGCATTAATTGGTGCTGGTACTGGTGGTAGTGAACACACCCCAGGAGCAGTTTCGGTAGATGGTGCGGTTACCGGTATATCCAGTGAAGTAATGCAACCCGCTAAATCCGTAATACTGACTTTTATAGATGAAATCCCCTGAGTATTAGTGGCCACCATGTTTGTGGTAACTCCGTCTGCAATATATTCACCATTTTCATTTTCCCAGTAATAAAAGGTAGCGTCCTCAGAAAGGTTTTTCACTTCATATGCATAAAAAGTACCAAAAAGTAAACTCGAGGTTACACAAAAATCCAATCCGGATCGGATGACGTCCAAAGTAGCAGGCATGCTTGAACAAGAGGCTACTCCATTGGCTACAACAGAAACCGAACCCGCGGAAGAATTATCTGAGGTTACATTTGCCTCAAGTATTGTACCATCAACTGTAGTAAGTGATTGAGGATTCCAACCGGATGGAAAGGACCAGATGTAACTTGTAGCTCCTGACACCGCTGAAGGGATGGTAAATGTAACGTTTTGTGGAGAACCTTTTACAATACAGTCATTGGCAGGATCTCCATTCACATAAAAATCTATCGCTCCCGGCGCAGCTGGCGCGACATTAACGGTCAAAGATGTGGTATCACTGACTATATCAGGTGCACAACCTAAAGCATTCACTTTGATGATTCCGGAATGTCCATTCGTATTTATTTCGGCCTGTGTTCCACTCACATTGACCCTGGACCAAGAAGCTGGAGTTTCCCAGGTATAACCTGTAGCCCTATCTACAGGGTTTATAGAAAATATAACATTTGGCATTGGGTCTACAACACATTCATCCCCTATAATCATCGGGGGTGCATCAGGGCCAATGCTCACAACTAGCTCACTTAATATACTGCTACCTCCGCAATTCCCATCTATGGTAGCGCGAATAGTCACGTGTCCGTCAGCTGGGATGCTCGCAAACGATGGAACAATTTTGATCGTAGGTCCATTTTGAGTGAGCTGATTGTCAGAAAGAACCCATCCTGCACTTGCCGGGAGTATTTCCCAGGTATAGGTATTATCGCCCCCCTGTACATTATAGGTAAGTTCCTGGGTATCTTCAAATGTCACACAGGTTGGTCCAACAATATTGGGTGCAGCAATAGGGAACCTATTCACCTGTATAGGTTTGAATTCAGAGCCACACCCCTGGTTAGATGACACTACAGTGATATTTCCTGTACTGCTGTTATTGAATTGGACAGTCACCTGTGTAGAATCTACGCTGGGAGAAGAAATGATCACCCAATTTTGGGGTAATATCCAGTTATAAGCAAACCCGGGAGCGCTATTAGCCACTGTAAATACCTCTTGTGTTCCTGGTGCCTCACTGACACAAAAGGTACTGGAGGCAAATTGAGGCACTGGTGCAGGCGCTCTAAGTACTTTAGTATAGGTAAGACCCGGATTGCAGGCAGAGCCCAGGTTCAAAGATACCGTGATATTTGCCGAATTATCCAATACTTTAAAAGCGATGGCACTACCATCACCACTGCGGAACTCCTGTTGTAATTTGTCTTGCGGGAAGATCCACTGATATTGTCCGGGATCCCAACGTCCTAATACAGGGGGAACCGATAGCACAATTAAATTATCTTCGCCGAGAACATCATCGCTGGTACATTCTGCGCCTGTTATGGCGATCGCATTACGCTCATCAACTGAAAGGGTCTTGCGCACTGTAAAAAAGCGAGCAGGAGATGCGCAAAACTCACCCGAACAATCATTCGTCACTGTAACACGAATCAATGAGGTACCGGCGTTCAAAGAATTGAGTGTGACCGTTTGGCTGTTGCGGGTTGTGGCATCGATGCTGGTATGTTCCCTTCCACGCACTACCGCCCAGCTATATTCTACATCTCCAATTGCTCTTGGATCCACTGGAACAGTCAGGCTAAATTCACCAGTAGAGGACACACAATTACCACCGCCTGCAAGTGTAATGCTTCCAACCAGTGTGTTGAGATCTACCACATTCACCTGTACTGAATCGATGATCATGCTATTTCCCGGGTCTGAAACAAATATTTTCCCTGAGCCAAAGGACGTTTTTACATCCAGAGAAGCGGCGTTGGTAACGAGAATAGGGACTTCATCCCCGGTAGATGGATCAATGATTAACGTTCCTCCAAAGGCCGAGGCCACGTAATTACCCGTGTAGGTCACATCAACTGTTGCTGTACTTTTACAATCAAGGGTTGTTTGTTTCATCCCTTGTATGGATGCACTAATTTGTGCGTTAAGAGGAGCCACTACCAATAAGAATACTGGCAGCAAAAGGAATAGGGGTAGCCGTGTTTTCATGACAATTAGTTATTCGGTTGATAATCAATTATTTACATAATAAAATTAATATTTTATATTAAAATTATGATAATTAAACATTACAAGGGTAATGTTTTTAAAAAAACTTTTTTTTCTTGCTAAATATTACCAGATATAGAATTTACTTTTCACTATAAAAACATGGATTCTTAGATCTATTAAAATACTTAAAAACCTTATTACCTGATTCTTACTATTTTCAGTAGGTAAAAAAGCTGTTTTATTATTAACATTTCCAAATGTAAGTTCTCTTACTTTTTTAAAATCTTTTCAAGTAGACTCAAAAAAGGATTGATTTTTTTATAAATAAATCCTTTATCTTTCAGTCCAAAATTATTCGTAAAGCCATGAAATTTTATGCTTTATTTATAGTCTGGTTACTTTTTTTTGCGGGTATTTCTAGTTGCTATTCCCAACAGTACCCGGTGATCAGCTCTTACATGCAACAACCCTTATTGATAAGCCCTGGAGCGGCAACTGGTTATGGATCAGAAACCTATGTACAGGCCATGCATCGTTCTCAGTGGGCGGGATATGACAACTTCAATGAGACAAACAATCGACCGGCAAGCCAGTTGCAATTGATTACAGCTGCGCTACAACTTAAAGACAGTGCAGGTGGGCTGGGTCTGGTAGCCTCTGCCGATAAGACTGCTTCACTTCGGACCATCGATGTAAGGATCAATTATGCTTATCACATTTACTTTAGTAAAAAAGGGTCCTTTGGATTGGGTATAGGAGCCGGAATGCGTTCTAAACAAATGGATTTTAATGATTTTATAGTGAAACATCCTGATGATGTGCAACTATCTGAAGGTAGAGTCACCGAAATACAACCGAATTTGTCCATTGGGTTTTGGATCAACCACGAGCAGTATTATTTGGGAGGTAGTTATGCTAACTTTTTGGATCAGGACTTTGAGGAAGTGAATGTACACGACAAACCCGTAACAATGATCACCGGCGGATATCATATTGTTCTGGCCAGTGATTGGACACTTACGCCCGGGTTCTTATGGCTGAATGAGGCTTCAGAAAATGTATTTGCCTTTCATACCATGGGTAATTATCGAAAACTTGTTGAAGTCGGACTATCGTATAGGCATGAAGAAGCTCTCTCTTTTATTACAGGGGCCTGGTTATTGAACGACCAATCACTGAGACTGGGACTGGCAGCTGACTTAATAACCCAAAATAGTAGCGTAAAAAGCAGTGCTTCATTTGAAGTAATGCTCGGTTACCGATTCAGGTAATTGAACAAAACAATGTAAGGAAACCTCTAATCACGCCATGTTGTACATTTTCAGGTCGATTTAAATCTCCCTTACCAATGCATTTAGATAATAATCCTTACACGTTTTAAGCAGTTATTATCCTATTACTTTTTCTTAATAATTAGTGCCTTCATCGGGTTCATCTTATTGGCTTTTTCTAGTTCTTCCGGCTTAAAGGTACTACGCGCAGCGGCGGCTTCATCGGTCTTACCTGCTTTGACAAGTAAGTCTGCCTGTAAGTTATAGTACCTGGCAACGTAATCTTTGTTGGGTTCTACATCTCCACCAAGCTTAGCCCAATGAGCTGCTTTTGACAGGATCTCCGGGCTCTCTTCTACCCTTTTAATTGTTAATGCATAATTGTATAAGATCAGCGGTGATTTTTCAATGTTCCCGTTAGCCAGTCCTTTATCAATTTCTTCTGCATATCTCGCCCATTCTCGCCTGCTTGCTAAATTATTAACGGTTGAATAAGCAATAATCCTTTCTTTTCTATCGACTCCTGACTTGTTGACGGACTTGAGGTACTTATTGAAGCCATCTTCATCAAAATTGACGGTTTTATCATCGTTATAAGTCACATATTTATGTACTGTATTTAGATATGTATTGTATATCTTATCATCTACTTCCTTTTTGTCATATAGCTGGTAAAATTTCTTTCTGTTATTTACCAGATAAGCGAACGATTTGGATTCAGCATCACTGAGATAATCTTTTATGATTAACCAATTTCCCTCTGTTAGAAGTTGTTTGCCTTTTAAGCCATCTAAAAACTCTACCGCAACATTACTCACCTCTTTTCTATTATAAGCTACTTTCAAAGCACTGAGGTAAGCCGTGACAAGTGCCGCTTCACGATTCCCACTTTCATATTGTTTTTTCAGGTAAGAAAGTGTTCGGTCCTCACTTAAGGCATCCTCTCCGTATTTTGCAAACTGCTCAACACTCGTAGATCCTACCGTACGATGTATTTCGTTACCATTGCCATCAATATATATATAAGTAGGATATGCAGCGACCTTATAGTGCTTTTTAAGGTCGATACCCTCTCCTTTTTCCATATCAAATTTCACATTAATGAAATTTTCATTGAAAAAGTCAGCGATAGTATCATTGGTAAAAACGTCTTTGGCCATGGTTTTACATGGGCCACACCAGGTAGTGTAGCCATCAAAAAAAATGAGTTTATTTTCTACACGGGACTTCTTCAATATATCTTTCCAGGTTCCCTGTTGGAATTGGATGCCTTTACCCTCGGCATTCTTATTGGTAAAAGCTTTAAGTGCATTTTTTCCATAGTCAATAAATTCTTTGGCCTCAGTATAGCCTGAGGTTCTACTGACCAACTCACCATTCGTATCCAAGTATAGATAGGTCGGATATGCCTTAATTTCAAACTTTTTCCGGATATCAATGCCTTCACCCTTTTCAGCATTAAGCTTTACGTTAATAAAGTTCTCGTTGTAAAAATCGGCAACATTATCAAGGGTAAAAACATTCCGATCCATTTGGATACAGGGACGACACCATGTAGTATAAGCATCTATGAAAATGGGTTTATTCTCTTTTTTGGATTTGGCCAATACCGCTTCCCAGGAGATCTCTTCAAAGAGAATAGACCTGGAATTATTGAGTCTGTTATTCCCTTGAGTTATTGCTAAATGGGCTTGATACATTGCCTGTCCATGGTCTTGTACGAAATTATGTGAATTGGAAGACCCCAGTTGCTCACCATCGGCAGAGAAAAATATGTAAGCAGGGTACATCAGCATCTGAAGTTTTGGTGCAAATGCTTTGCCTGCTTCTGTGTGCATGTTTATTCTGATGCTGACAAAGTGTTTGTTGTATAGCGTTGCAATGCTATCAACAGTAAACACCTCAGTGATCGCCTTGTCGCAGGACTCACAAGACGGCCTGTAAGCATCCACAAATATGAATTTCTTTTCTTTCTCAGCCTTTTTCATCGCCTCTTCCCAGGTGAGTTTCTGGAATTTGATCTTCGTTTTTTGAGCTTCGAGGTTTACGGCATATGCCAAACACAAAATCAATACTATTACCAGTTTGCCGTTCATTATTTTATTCATGATTATTTCTTTATTTACGAGTTGGTTTGTTGTTTCACTTTAATAGCCAGGGTTTTGCTTAATCACTCCTTTACTAATATCAATGTCCAGTTGTGGTATTGGTAAAATTTTATGATCCTGAGATACATTAGGGTTTCTCAAGGGTTGATCGGTTCTCATCAAATCATAGCGCGCATGACCTTCGAAGGCCAGTTCCAGTTTTCTTTCTCTCAATATTTCGTCAATGAGCTGTTGACTATCTGCAAAATCTCCCATTACAAGGTCATCAGCCGTTGGGTTAGATCGTTGATGTACAGTATTTAACAGATGTATGGATTCCTGATTAACACCACCTGTTCGAGCAAGCGCTTCGGCACGTGTCAGCATTACTTCCGCCAGCCGTATCATCGGCACATTGTCTCTTCCAAACGGATGGGAATATTTTGCTGTTGTTCTGCGGCCCTCCACAATGTGCTGGTTATTCTCAGTATCGCCTTCAAAGATCAATGTGGCTATTCTTAAATCTTCGGGAGGGTAAGCGTTTACAAAGTTTTCATCCACCCAAAGCGAAAGCTTGAAGTAATAGGAAAAAGAGACGTTATTGCTACCCATTTGATTGAAGCTAAAGGGATAACCCAAAATGTATTCCTTTGTCATATTTGTTTCTATCACTTCTGTATTATCCGGAAATAGTTCAGTTATGTCCTGTGTAAGCTCATAGGTATCGACTTGATCGATCACCAGTTGAGCATAGTCAGCGGCCTCTTCAAAATCGCCCATGTAAAGGTAGGTTCTGGATAAAAGTGCATGAGCTCCACCTTTGGTGACTCTTGTCCTGTTATCGAGGTTAGCCGAGGAAGAGGTACCATACGATTGCGGAACAGCTTCAGCGGCTTCTTTCAGATCTTTTATAATCTGGTCATACACCTGCTGTACGGTAGATCGTGGCAATAGCTCGTCGTCTTCATTATATCCTGCAAATGGTGTGAGCTGTAAAGGAAGCCCCATCCCAGCCATGTTTTTTGTTAGTGCACCTTCTCCGTACAAACAAAGTAATTTTAAATAGGCAAACGCACGAACAAATTTAGCTTCACCTACATGCTGACTTTGTATCTCCTGATCATAGGTGCCAAAACGTGGGATATTTGTAATAAGACCATTTGCTGAATTAATTGCTGAGTAATAGGAAAGCCAAAAGTCTGCTATCGTCTCATCCTGGGGCCTGAGGTTCCCGTCTATAAACTTGTTGAAAAACTCATTGTCATTAGATTCAGTAATATCAGTAGTGAAATCAGCCAGGGTAAATGTTGTGTTGACCGATGCCCGGGCCAATTGTAAATAGGCCTCCCCCAGCGCCCGCTCGGCAAGTGCTTCTTCAGCAAAAACATCTGTTTCCACCAATGTGTCTTCCGGTTTGATATCAAGCTTATTATCACAACCCAACATCACAACCCAACTCGTAAATATTAAAAATTTGAATGCCTTAATCATAGCTTATAAACCCAGGTTTATACCTACCTGCATAATCCTGCTTTGAGGCATTGTTAATTCATCTATTCCCCCACTTAACGCATTAGAACCAAATGCACTAACTTCGGGATCCAGCCCCGTATATTTGGTAAAAGTCAACAGGTTAGTGCCTCGCACATATATTTTCAGGTTTCTTACGGCATTTTTCATTTTAGACAACAGTGCCGGTGGAAAATTATAGGACAACTGTACTGTCTTGAGCCGCACGAATGATCCGTCTTCAAGGAACCTGGATGATTCCCGACTCACTGTGTAATCATAGGTCGCATCATTAGATGTTGCAGATTCCGGTAATCTGATTGAATTATTTCTTAATGCAGGTATTTCGGTTTGATGTCCGGCAATCTTCCAATAATCAAGAATATCCGTAGAAAGATTACTGCCATCTCCGGTAGAATAGGTCAGCAAGGTAGCCCTGGAGCCATTAAACATTTTATTTCCATACGAATACGTAAAGGACATGTCCAGTTGAAGCGCCTTATAAATGAATGAATTGTTAAATCCACCAAAGAAATCAGGCTGATTCGAGCCATACACTTTCCTATGCCTGTCCAGGCTATCATCGACTCTCCAGCGGTTTTCCGGCGGGCTGTCTGAAAGGTTGCCATCTCCGTCTAACCAAAGGGGATTTCCCGTCAATGGGTCTACCCCTTCCCATTGATAGAGAAAAAACAATCCTGCTGCCTCTCCCTCTTTTAGGTATTTCCCTCCGGTAGGTGTCCGTCCTACGAATTGTCCTTGTTGATTTAATTTTAAAATTTTGTTTCTATTGGCGGCCAAATTAAAATTGGAGACCCATTGAACTGGCCCAATACTGACCTCCGCATTTATTGTAACTTCTATTCCTTCGTTTTTCATGTCTCCTAGATTTTGCTCCTGTGAACTGTAACCCAGGTAGTTAGGAACTGAAGAACTAAAAAGCAGGTTATTTACCCTTTTGTGATAATAATCCAATATAAAATTGAGCTTACTATCCCAAAGCGATACATCAAGGCCAACATCTATTGATTGGGTTCTTTGCCATTCCACATCAGGGTTAGGAGGTTGTTGTGCCTCCAATACTCCAAGATTACCGTATTGCGTATTTGAAAATACATATTGACCCTGGAAACCGTAATACGAGGAGAAACCACTACCCTGGATACCGGAAAACCCAAGACTGCTTCTTAGTTTCAGGTCGTTTATAAGGCTTCTGTTTTTCATAAATTTTTCTTCGGATATTCTCCATCCTAAAGAAAATGCCGGAAAGCCTACGTAGCGATTGTTTTTTGCAAACCTTGAAGATCCGTCGAGGCGATAGGTAATGCCACCTAAATATTTGTTTTTATAGTGATAATTGACTCTGGCAAAATAAGAAGTCAGTGCCCACTCTCTGGAAATGGCTCCTCGCACAAGCCTGTCGGCGGAATTTGTAGCGCCAATGCTTAAAATGTTGTCATTGGGAAAGTTATCACTCGAAATACTTGTGACCTGTTCATTAGACGTTTCAAAACTTTGTCCAAGCACGGCGCTGAGATAGTGAAACTCCTTAAACAGGCGATCAATTGTAACGGTATTGTTTATCACCAGTTTGCGATTTTGTGAAGTAGTTTCTATCGCTTCGCCATTGGGCAGAAATCCCGGAGCAGCGGCTCTTCGGCTATACGCCCGGGAGTTGTATAAATCTATACCAACTTCAGATTTCGCGGATAGCCAATCGAAGAAATCCACTGTAGCATATATTGTACTTACTGTCCTGGTATCTTCCAGTGAGTTGATGTTTTTGTTGGCTACTGCTACCGGGTTAACGTTAGGAAGCCCCAAACCATTGGTTTCGTCCAGGTCGAAATAGTATTCCCCTTCCTCATCCAGGACGGGTAAACTTGGTGATTTCAAAATAGCATCATAATAAACCTGCTGTGCATTAAGGGCCTGATTATCTGTATATGTAATTACCGTATTGGTTCCAAAGGAGATCTTTTCACTGGAATTATAGGTCAGATTTATTCTTCCGGAATAGCGTTCAAAGCCCTGGTTAATAATATAGGAGGGTTGGCTTGTGTAAGCTCCACTGACAAAATAGGAGCCCCTTTTATCTCCACCGGAGATAGAAAGTCCAACGTCACTGACGACAGGTTCCCTGATCACCTCATCTTGCCAGTTCGTATTTGGTGTAGTGTTTATATCGCGCCTGAAGTATTTGTTGTAAATATCATTATACTGTTCGCTATTGAGTAAATCATGTGTATCAACAGGTTGCAATACCCCGGTTACGTAGCTAAAATCCAATTTCGTATGGCCTCGGCTACCTTTCTTGGTCGTGATCAAAACCACTCCTGCAGCACCGCGTGAACCATAAATGGCTGTTGCATACGCATCTTTCAGGATTTCTATCGATTCGATGTCTGCCGGGTTAATATTAGCAAGCGGATTCCTTTCAAATTCAGGCTGGAGGTCAAAACTGGAAGCTACCCGTGTTCCTCCCGATACAGAAATAACCCCTGTAACTGATTCGCTAAAATTTGTTGTATTCAGGTCCTGACCGGTACCATATACCGGCACGCCATCTATTACAATCAATGGATTGTTGGCGTCACCGCTAAGTGATGTAAGCCCCCGAATGGTAATAGAAGTTGCGGAACCCGGCACACCTGAACTTGAATTAACCAAGACTCCTGCTGCTTTACCCGCAATAGCATTGTCAACGGAAAGTGACGTTGTACTTTCTATCTCCCGTGCACTGACAGAGCTTATGGAGCCTATAACTTCTTTCTTTTTTTGACTTCCGTAACCTGTTACCACCACCTCCTGCAAACTCATAATATCAGGCGTCAATTCTATCAAAGGAGCCCCTTCAATTAATCTGGCAGGTTGTTGAAGAGGGGTGAAACCTATCGCGGAGATGATTACCGAATCTTCGCTGCTGACCAATAATGAGAAATGACCATCTCTATCACATGCCGTTCCTTGTTTGGTGCTTTTTAACATAACAGTAGCTCCGGGAACAGGTTGTTTATCCTCGGCGTCCACTACCCTGCCCCTAAGTTCGATCGGGTTTTGTGTTAACCTCTTCGTAGCAGTCTGTGAAAAACAAGGCACAGCCTGAACTCCCAAAAAGACAATTAGTATTATTTGAAATCTTATGATGCTCCGATATCTCATTAATTATAGTTTAGTTAATGATCTCAGCCTGGAAAGTGGTAAAGAAAGAAGGGCTATCATATGCCCCCCTTGTTATTCAAGCAATTGAAGGGTTATTCAATCCCAACACCGCGCCATACCGAAGTGTAGTATGTGGGAAGCATGTCCGCATCGAGAGGCCCGGTACCTCCAATCATAAAGATCTCATTGCCTTCTACAAATACGGCATGATTACTTCTGGCAGTAAAGTTACTTGGTAACACAAACGGATCATTCACATCTACTTCCGTCCACGTAGCTCCATCTTCAGAAACCCACATATCAGCATATTGTACAGGATCGGTCCCGTCAGATCCCTCTCCTCCTATTAGAAACAGTTTGTCATTAAATGCAAATACGCCAGCTGATTTTCGGGCGGTAAATGCTGCAGCCGCGGTTTCCTGGGTCCATGATGCTCCGTCTGATGAGCTCCATACATCATTGAGCAATATACCTCCGGCATCAACTCCGCCAATGATGTACATTTTACCATTAAATACGATTGCTGACGGAGCTGTTCTTGCATCAAAACCCGCATCTGCTGTTACCTGGGTCCAGGTTGTGCCATTTGACGAACTCCAGACATCATTCACAGGACTACCAAGAGCGCCGAATGATCCCGGACTATTCCCTCCAATCACCCACAACTTATCATCAAACGTCAGAGCTGAAACAGCTTCTCGTTGTGAAAAGCCATCTTCAATAAAGTGACGTATCCAGTTTAAGCCATCTTCCGAGCTCCAAACATCTTTTGTCGGATCATCAAATGGAAGGCTTCCATCTTCATTTTGTCTTCCTTTCAGAAACCCGGCTATTGACCATAATTTATTATCAAAAGTCGTAAGCGCAATGCTTCTACCATAAGGAAATGGGTAGCCTTCCTCTTCATCGGCATAGTTAAACTGGTCATCTACTGCATTTTCTAACACCCAGGTTTCTCCACCATCAATAGAACTGTAGGCTTCCATTTGATCTGCGCCAAAACCACTGCCTTTGGTAAAAAGGTACACCCAAAGTTTACCTCCGAACGAAGTTGCCCTGGTAATTTCAAAGGCCGACCATTGTTCATTTGCGATTTGATTCCAGGATACAGTTTCAGGATCAATTTTGGAAACATTAACAGTAACTACATAATTTTTTTCTGTGACTCCATCTTCTGCCAGCACCTTATACGTTACCGGGTTGCTAAAGTCATTCACAGTGGTCCCACTTATTTGTTCTGTGCCATTTACGATTATTGTGGTAAGATCTATGGCCTCAAATTTTGCGGTCAGAGCGGTTATATCTGTTCCAAAAGGTAAGCTATCAGCGCCTACATTGGCGATGGTAAGTGACGATTCATCCACATCAAAGTTCACCGTATATTCTTCGAGACCATAAGAAAGTATACCGGTAAGATTACTTAGAGGTGCTTCATCATCTGAACAGGAAATGAGGGTAGTGAGTAAAAGTAGTGCAACAAAATTACAAGCGATTGTTAAAAGTTTCTTCATATCAATTAGTTTAGTTTCACTATGATTTCCATCATATACAGATTCCATTTATCAGTATATGATCTTCCTTTCTTATAAATTCCAGTGGGGGGCTTTCATTTGTCTTAATTGTCATCAGGATTTCATCAAGACTTTTACCGGCGTATTCACCGTTAAAAGTTTGCTGTCCGAGGCATCCGCTCACTGTGATATCAACACCATACCATCTCTCCAGCTTCTTGATCATTTCAACCGAATCAGCATTGTTAAAATAGATCACACCCTCCTTCCAGGCAGACACTTCTTTCTGGTCAAAATCTTCCCCTTTGCTCAGAGTATCTTCATCTTTATTGAAGGCTAAATATTCGTTGTCTCTGACGGTAATTGCAGGCCTTAATTTTGTTAGAGGAATGGTTTTGGGTTTATATAGTTTGAGTAGACGTTTATCACCCGTAACTTCGGCTTGGCCTTCCAAAACAGACACAACTACTTCTTCATCTTCCGGAAAAGCAGAAATATTAAAGGAAGATTGTGAGGCCCTGGCCTTAACATTTCCCGCAAAAATGGTTACCTCACTGTCTGATGAAATATCAAAATGAGCTTGGCCTTCAAGGTAAACAGGTTTATTACTGGCAAACTTTACAGGATAGCTAATAGTACTTCCGGCACTTAAGGTTACTTTCGAACCATCGTTAAAAGTGAATACAGACGGATTTCCTTTTTGAATGTGTTTTGTGATATAGGCATCCTCTTTCGTCTGATCATAGAAAAAGAGGACTAGTGATAAAGAAGCAACCAGTAACAAAGAGGCAGCTACCTTCATCCAGGGTTTAAGTCGGATAACTTTAGGTTGACTGTTAATTTTCTTTTGCAATTCTCCGAAGCTACGTTCGAACGTATCCTCCACAGGAAAATCATCTTCATTAATGCTCATCCAGTCCTGCTCTATCTTATGAAGCATGTTTTTATCAGACCTGTCTTTCATCCATTGCAAAACCTTGCCCTCTTCTTCAGCAGTACATTTTCCTTTAAAAAATTTTTCTAATAATTCCTTCGTCACCTTCGTTTTCATTGGTCGTTGATTATAGTTACACACAGTGAGAACCATGCACCTACTTTGTGCCTGAATATTTTTTATGAAGAAAATTATGTGGAGTGCTTTTGCCTAATAAAAGTACCTTATTGATTGCCTTTGTAGATTATTTCGGCGGTATGTCTGAGGTAATGTTTTAAAAACTTCAGACACTTATTCATTTGGTTTTCAACTGTACTCTTGGATATGTTAAGCGATTCAGCGATTTCCTGATTGCTCATTCCTGATTCCCGACTTAGCTTAAAAATGTTTTTCCTCTTGGGAGGTAATTGCTCTATGGCTTCGGAGGCTATCTTTTCTAGATCTAAATAGATAACTGACTTTTCAGTATCATTGTGAGAAAAATCGGAGCTGTCTAAGTCAGAAAGATAGGCCCTTTTATATGCACTTTTTCTAATCCCATTAAAGATCAAATTTTTGGCTATCGTTATTAAGTAGGAGTTAAAAGAATAGGCAGGATTTAACTCCTTTCTTTTCTGCCATACTTTAAAAAAAACATCCTGAACAATCTCTGAACTTTCGTCTTCGGATAGTTGATATTTCCGGCCCAGATAGTATAGTTTTCTTCCATAATAATCATATAAAGTTTTGAATGCTCGCTGATCTCCGGAACTTAATTTCCTCACTAATTCTTGTGTAATATTTGGATCAAATTTGTTCAAACAGGATGACTTTTTGAAAAAGTTATACTTCGTGCCATATTATAAAGTAAGTTGATTTTTTCTTTAAAATAAAAATCAGAGGTTATTACTATTCTTAACTAAATATAATTATTTGAAGGTGGCGGATAGGTGTAAAATACATTACGCGTGTACTACTAAGTAGGTGAATCAAATCATTTTAATTCCATTTCAGTGTCTTAGGCAACCAAAATCGAAATACAACAACACACTTTTAATAAATATGAAAAATCTGTTATATGCATCTGAAATAATACTATTCATAACGTGCATATTTTTTTTCAATCAAGGAAATTCTCAAACATTTACTAATGTAAGTGGATCTTCAGGCATCAGTCACAGCCACATATCTTCCAATCTTTTCGGTGGTGGTGTTGCCATTTTTGACTATAACAATGATGGCTTTGAAGATATCTATTTGACCGGTGGCACAAGGCAAAATAAGCTCTATCGAAATATAGGGGACGGTACATTTGAAGATGTGAGTGGAATGGCCGGTATTGTGCTCAAAGAAACGATAAAAACTTCAGGAGTAATTGCAGGAGATATCAATAATAATGGACTGGTAGATCTTTTCGTGACTACTGAAAGTTTACGCCCCAATTTACTCTACATTAACCAGGGAAACGGGACTTTCCTGGAACGATCAAATGAGGCAGGAATAACAGGCAATGTATGGAGTACGGGAGCAGCGTTTTCAGACGTTAACCGGGATGGCCTGCTCGATATTTATGTTGTTAATTATATTAAGGAGACAAAGCTGATCCGAAATATAAATGGCGAGGTGATTGGCTTTGATCATGGTTGTTACGCGGATCAATTTTATATTAATAATGGTGATGGAACCTTTACTGAATCAGCCGCTTCTTTTGGGATTGATAATGAAGGCTGTGGGCTGGCTGTGGCTTTTACCGATTATAACCATGATACGAAACCTGACATTTACATTGCGAACGATTTTGGCGGGTGGCTCACCCCTAACACGCTATATGAAAATCAATATCCTCAAACCACTTTTCACGATAAGAGTAAATCATCAGGTCTGAATGCCCGTATTTATGGTATGGGCATTGCTGTAGGAGACATCAACAATGATGGAAAATTTGATTACTACTCTACAAACCTGGGTAAAAACGTCCTTTACGAAAATCAAAATGACAACACCTTTAAAGACATCACAGACATTGCAGGCGTGGGCAATGAATTTGAGGGTGATCTTTTCTCAACCAGCTGGGGAGCCAACTTTTTCGACTACGACTTAGACGGGTACCAGGATCTGTTTGTGGCCAACGGTCATACACCAGCCGCTTCGTTCATTAAAAACGCAGAAAAAGACCCTAACAAATTATTCAAAAATTCAGGAGACAATACATTTGAAGATGTCTCTGAAAATGAAGGTGTTGCTGACTATGGTATTGCAAGAGGAAGTGCCACATTTGACTACGACAATGATGGTGACATGGATCTTATTATAACCAGTCTATCCAGAAGTTCAGGTGCCATTAATAACACATTGCTTTATAATAACAACCTGTCTACATCAAATCACTGGCTGAAAATCAAGTTGGAAGGTACGACAAGTAATAGAAGTGCCATTGGATCAAAGGTGGTTGTTTATCAACAGGATAATCTTCAGATAAGAGAACTATCGGGTGGCTCAGGTCATGCCTCTCATAACTCAAGCATCTTACACTTTGGTTTGGGGAGTAGCCAGCTCATAGATTCAATAAAGGTGATATGGCCCGGTATCCATACTCAGGTATTTAAAAATTTTGAGGCGAACGAATCCTACCATATTCTGGAAGGAAGTGATAAGGTCCGCATCATCGGATGTATGCAAACCGGTAATGACTACTACAATCCAAAAGCTTCTTATAACAATGGCTGTAAAGTATCAACGATAACATCAATCATCGATGAACAATGGGAAGATCCTGATTTCACTATATTTCCCAATCCAATATTAACTCAGGGAACAGTACGCTTCAATAGAATTGCGGGAGAACGGAATATATCGCTTATCATTTTTGATGCACATGGCAGAGTTGTATATCAACATCTCGATTTACCTGATGCTACTATCATTAAAAAAGACGGATTAAGTTCAGGTAGTTATTTTTATAAAGCCTATAGTGCTCTAAGAATTCTGGGTATTGGCCGATTAATGATCCAGGATTAACAATTACAAGTTCCCGGATAGGTGTAAAACACAATTCAGGCGTATTACCAGGTGAGAAATAAGTTTAACCTGGATATAACATCTTGAAATGTTGACACGCAGTACCTGGTTAATTACCGTTAAACAACATCAGGAGCCGTTCTTTTAATTTATTCAATATTTCCTACCTAATGGCCTTTTCAAAATAGGTGTGACACCCGGATTAAGTGTATATACTTCATAACCAAACTTAACATGTAGGATGTTTATGACAACTGTCCATTTCAGATAACAGCCCATCAACAAATCTTCATAGATGTTAAAGTATATTATAAAATAAATTCTCGGAACAATTGAATAAAACAAACAAATTCAAAGGTATCATATTGGTTTTCATATTGATCTCAACTTTTGGTTTTACACAAGGAATAGAATTCTGTGGTGGAAGCTGGGAAGAAATCAAAGCCCTGGCTAAGAAAGAAAATAAGCTAATTTTTTTCGATGCCTATACGAGTTGGTGTGGTCCATGCAAATGGATGGACAAAAACACCTTTTTGGACAAGGAAACAGGTGAATTTTATAATAAAAATGTCATTCCCTTCAAACAGGATATGGAAAAAGGGGAAGGTCCTATGCTTTCAAAGAAATTCAGGATCACTCAATATCCCACTTATTTGTTCATAGATAAAAATGAAAAGGTGGTGCATAAAGGAAGTGGTGCCAAAGGGCCAAAGGCCTTTATAGCATTTGCAAAACAAGCCATTGATCCTACAATGCGTCTCGAAGGGTTGAAGGTACAGTACAAAGAGGGAAATCGCACCCCTGAGTTTATACGGAGGTATTTATTTGCCTTACGAGATGCAAGTGAACCCAGGAAAGAAATAATAGATTGGTATTTTAACTATACTACTGACGAAGAGTTACTAACAGCAGAAAATTTCGAGCTAATAAAAAAGATGGCCGGTAATCCTCTTCACCCAAAGTTTGTTTTCCTGGAAAAGAACCGGGTCAATTATGAAAAACTTGTAGGTGCAGAAGAAGTAGAAAAAACACTGTATGATGCTTACAATACCTTACTGGTCATGGCTATGTACTCAGACGATGTTGATCGCTGGGAAAAGGCTAAGATGCGTACACACAAATCAGGATTCGAAGATGCCGGTAAACTCGTTACAAGGGTCAGCATTTACTACCATGCGCGAAACAAAAACTGGGATAACTATGTGACCACCATTAACGACTACATTAATAATTATGATATAAGTGCGGGAGATATAGGGTACTATACGTTACAGGTGGCTAAGAATGATGCCATTACACGTAAAGATCACTGGACACTGGCTTTAGAGTGGATCAACCTTTCTATAAAAATGGAAAATAAATACCGCAACAATCACGCAAAAGCCGCCCTCCTTTTAAAAATGAACAAGCCTAAAAAAGCACTTAAATCAGCAAAGACTGCACTGTCACTCGCAACTGAGGAAGAGAAAGAAAAATCATATACTTCACCCACCATAGAACTGATTACAAAGATAAAAGGATCAGTCTGATGCAACGATATTTTTATCAACTCAAATAATTGAACCATGAAGATACTAAAGTCGATCGGCGTTTTATTTTGTTCTATAATGATACCCTATTTAGTCTCAGGGCAGGGACTAGAATTTGAAGAAGGGACGTGGAATGAAATAAAGAAGCTGGCAAAAGCATCTGACAAACTGATCTTTTTTGATGCTAATACAAGTTGGTGCGGGCCCTGCAAATGGATGGTCAAAAACACATTTACCGACGAAAAAGTAGGGAAGTTTTACAAAGAGAATTTCATATCCTATGAACTGGATATGGAAAAAGGAGAAGGCATAGAACTAGCCAAAGAATTTGAGATCAAAGCTTATCCAACATTACTTTTCTTAAACAGTGATGGCGAGATAGTACACAGAACAACTGGTGCTCTCGATGCAGAAAAATTCCTTGCCCTGGGAAAAATTGCTGCAGACCCTGAAAAGAACTTTGCCGGAATGGTGAAACGCTATAAAAACGGTGATCGCTCAAGACCATTTATCAGGGAGTATATGTCAAGTCAAAAAGAAGCCGGAAAGTCAGTGCAAGAGGTTTTAGACTGGTACTTTTATCAATTACCGGATAGTGAACTACTGACCAAAGAGAATTTTGAAGTCATCAATAAGCATGTCAACCGCTCCGGTCATCCCCAGTTCGTATTCCTTCTGGAAAACAGGGAGGCATATGAAAACATCACCTCAGAAAAAGAAGTAAATGATAAAATCTATAATGTATATCGTTCCAGTCTTTTTAATGCACTATACTCCAATGATTCCTTACAATGGGAAATGAAAAAATCAGAAGTTAAGGCTTCATCGATTGATGATCCGGACAAGCTTTTGGCTTATGCTGATATCTATTACTTCTCGAGAAAGAAGGATTGGACATCTTATGTAAAAGTAGTGGACCATTATGTGACGACATATGATACCGGCAATTGGCAATCACTTAATGCATATGCTTGGCAGGTATATAAAAACAAAAATATAACAGATAAATCATCCCTGAAGTTGGCCTTATCATGGGTTAATCGCTCTATCAAACTTAAAACTTGCTATGCCAATAACGACACCAAAGCTGCACTACTTCATAAAATGGGAGATAACAAAGGAGCGTTAAAGGCGGCTACTAAAGCCATTTCAATCGCTGAACCTTCTGAGAATACCTCTGAAACAAAGAAATTAATCTCTCTAATCTCTATGCAATAGTTGGTTATGAAAGCTAATGGAAACAGCGCGAGTTTGGTTCAAATTTCTACTATACAAAATACAAATAAATAATTGATTATCAATCAAATACAAAAAAGTTATTAACAATTTTGCTGTACCGGGATGGCAAACCGATGCTCAATCCGCCTGCCGGCTATACGTCAGATAGTGATGAGTACGCTGAATTTTTGGAATGTGGATCAAAGTCATTCAAAAAGCTATAGATTTGAGCTTTACAAGAAACTCAAAAATAAGATTACAACAACCAAAGGCCATGTTATTTACATTTTACAGATCGCATATTGAACTTAATAAAAAGCTAAAGAACAAAAGAGGAATAATGAAAAAACTAAAACTGACATGGGTGCTATGTGTGTTTGGTACGCTTACCCTAACCGCCCAGGAAAGACCTCAATTGCTTGATCCTGATATTCGATATGGGGTACTGGAGAATGGCATGACTTATTATATCCTTCATAATGAAGAGCCAAAAGACAGAGCTAGTTTCTACCTGGTTCAGAATGTAGGTGCTATACTGGAAGAAGATCACCAGAATGGGCTGGCACATATGCTTGAGCATCTTGCTTTCAACGGGTCTGATAACTTCAAAGGTAAAGGGGTTAAAGATTTCCTCGAAAGACAGGGTGTGCAATTTGGGAAAAATATCAATGCTTATACCAATACAGATGAAACCGTGTACAACTTCAGTAATGTACCCACAGGAAACCCCGACGTGATGGATTCCTGTGTGTTGATTTTGCACGACTGGTCCGGTTCGCTGACATTGGCAGGTGAAGAAATCGATGCAGAACGGGGCGTGATCAAAGAGGAATGGAGAACAAGAAACAACGCAGGAAGGCGTATGTCAAAAAAATTAGCGCCAATCACTTATTATGAGTCCAAGTATGCCATCAGAGATGTGATCGGTGATATGGATGTTGTAGAAAACAGCCCTTATAGTGCGATCCGTTCTTTTTATAAAAAGTGGTATCGCCCGGACTTGCAGGCAGTTGTGATCGTTGGCGATTTTGATTCGGACAAAATGGAGGAACGTGTTAAGAGAATACTCTCCGGAATTGGTGCTCCAAATGATCCTGCTAAAAGGTTAGAATACCCTGTTGGTGATAATGAAGGTATTATCTATGATTTTGCTACCGATGAAGAAGCACAGTACGTGCAATTCACCATCATGATCAAGCACCCCACTACTAAGAGGGAGAATAGAGATATTGACTACTTGCGCGATGACCTTTTGACGTCGTTGCACAGATCTATCATGGCCGAGAGATTGAACAATATCCAGCAAAAACCCCATACACCCTTTAAGGGCGCGCAAATAGGATACTACAATTTTGTAAGGACCTCGGATGTCTTTTATATGGGTGGAGCTAAACCTGATCATAAGGATGTATTGGGGGCTATGAAGGCATTGCTTATCGAAAATGAGCGGGTAAAAAGACATGGCTTCACTCCTACTGAATTGGAAAGAGCTAAAATAAAAATGTTAACTGCTTACGAAGAGGCATTCAAAAACCGAAAGGAAGTGAGTAATGACAGGTTAGCAAGAAGTATCCAAAATCATTATTTAGTAGGTGAGCCAAAGCCGGGAGTAGCCTTTGAGCTGGACTTTGTGAAGAATGAATTACCAAAAATCACTGTGGGAGAAGTTGGCATTTTAGCCAAAAAATGGAGCACAGAGGATAATGTGACTGTTAAAATCACCGGTCCTAAAAATGTGGATTTTGAATATCCATCCAAAGAGCAAATTGAAGGAATATTCAAAGAAGTGAAAAAAGAGCCTGTTGAAGTATTTGTGGACCATGTAGTAAGTAGTCCTTTGGTTGCCAATGAACTCACTCCCGGGAAAACTGTAGCTACAGCCACTCTAAATGGGTTGGAAGCCAAAGAATATACATTGAGTAACGGAGCAAAAGTGGTGGTCTACCCTACCGATAAAAATGAAAACCAGATCCTGTTTAATGCTTACAGTCGAGGAGGTATGTCTTTACTTGCAGATGACGCCTTGCCAACCGCCAGTGCAACAGCTCAGATCGCTGATGAAAGCGGCATTGGTGAACATAATTTAGAAAATTTAAAAAAACTGCTGGTAGGCAAACAAGTTAGCATTTGGGCGCGGATCAGTCAATTTTCAGAAGGATTAAACGGGTCGTCTACACCAAAGGATATTGAAACCCTGATGAAGTTAATTTACCTGACTTTTGAAGCACCTCGTTTTGATAGGGAAAGCTATGAAACCGTAGTGGCCAACATGAAGCTACGCCTTAAAAATGCTGCTACAAACCCTCAAAAGATTATGAGAGATTCGATTTTAGTAACCATGTCCGGAGATAACCTATCGAGAAGACCCATTCAGAGCCTTGAATTTGTAGATAATATTGCTTTTGAGAAAGTAGAAGGAATTTACCGTGACAGGATCAGTAACGCGGGAGACTTTGTCTTTGCTTTTGTTGGGGCCATTGATGAAGCCTCCTTCATTCCGTTAGTAGAAAAATACATCGGAGCTATTTCCGATAACGGGAGAAGAGAACATTGGAAAGATGACGGGGTTCGTCCGCATGGTAATGGATACATAAAAATGTTTTCGCAGCCCATGGAAGTTTCGAAGCAGACGAATTTTATAAAATACCAGGGGGAAGCAAAATATTCAAGAGAATCCGCCATGGTATTAGCCATAGCTAAAGGAATACTTTCACAACGATACTTTGAAACCATAAGAGAACAGGAAGGAGGAAGCTACGGGGTGAGCGTCTACAATTCATTCTCCAGCATTCCTTATGATAGTTATAGTCTCACCATGTATTTTGACTGTAATCCTGATAAAGCGGATAAACTCGTTGGAATTATTCATGCAGAAATGAAGAACCTTCTGGACAACGGCCCGAAAGAAGAAGATTACAAAAAAGCTGTAGAAGAAATGATCAAAAGCCGGGAGCAGTCGTTAGAGCAAAATAATACATTCCTTTCCGGAATCATTAATCAATATCAAATTGGATATAATACAGCGCTATCAGAAAATTATGAAACTATTTTAAACAAAATGACCATTGAGAAATTCACAAAGAAATTGAGGGATATCATGAATACCAGCAATACTGTAAGTGTTATTATGAAACCTGAGTAAAATATCAGCTCGTCAGTATAGGTCTCGGTGCAGACCTTGTGTCAGCAGATGGAGTAACTTCTACCCTATAAGGAAACTTCTTCTTCACTCTTACCTTGATTCGGCAGTGACGATAAGTGGTAATGGTCTTTTCTGAAATGGTCATCCCGAACTCATACTCTGATGTTGATTTTCTTGGCATTGATTAACTTGTTGTGTCATTTTTTTTGAATAATATTATCGCGAGTTTTTTGGATTTAAACCTATTAACCGTATTAGCAAACGTCTTTAGGAAGCTTTTGGGTAGGGTTTCGTGTTGAAAAGCTGGAGCAATCTCCTCAAACAGGGAGGATGCCACCTCTTTACCTACTCTTATGCCCGCAAAAAGCATGGTGACAAGAAATGTTTTATATTCGGATTTACATTAATATTAAGTTCACTATCTCATGGATATTAAACTGAAAGACATGAAAAAAACATTACTTTTTTCTCTTTTAATCTACTTGCTAACTGTTGGTTATTCTTCCAGTGCCCAGCATACTGTGGCCAGAATGTGGAATGAAGTGCTTTTGGAGGGTATTCGAAATGATTTCGCCAGACCTACGGTTCATGCCCGTAACTTGTTCCATATTTCTGCGGCCATGTATGACTGCTGGTCGGTATATGACCCCGGGTCAGTCAATTTTTTTCTGGGAAGAAGTATAGGAGGGTTTAAGATTGATTTTGATGGAGTTTCTTTGCCTTCAAACATTGCTGAAGCACAAAAAGAAGCTTTAAGCTATGCCTCTTACAGACTTATTACCCACCGATTCAAAAATTCTCCCGGTTCAGTAGAAACGAATACCCTGGCAAACGATTTAATGATTACGTTAGGCTATAATATCAACGAGGAATCGCAGGATTACACTTCCGGTTCGCCTGCAGCTTTGGGAAATTATTTGGCAGCAAAAATAATCGAATTTGGACTTCAGGACGGCTCAAATGAAGTAGATGAATATGAAAACCTGTTTTATGAACCTGCCAACGTCCCCATGGTTGTCGCCAAACCAGGCAGCCAGAATATAACGGACCCTAATCGGTGGCAACCATTGGCTTTTGACGTGTTTATAGACCAGGCAGGAAATGAGATCCCAGGGGAAATCCCGGAGTTTTTAAGCCCTGAATGGGGAAATACCGTTCCATTTTCATTGACAGAAGAAGATGCTATCACCTATGATAAAGATGGAGTAGAATATAAGGTCTATCATGATCCGGGTGCACCAGCTTATATCAACCCTGCCAACAATGCTGCTTCAGACGATTATAAATGGGGATTTAACCTGGTTTCAATCTGGTCTTCCCACCTGGACCCATCGGATGGGATAATGTGGGATATTTCTCCCGGTGGTATCGGAAACCTTAATATTTCAGACTTTCCAACTACTATAGCCGGACTCAAAGCGTTTTATAATCAAATAGAAGGAGGAGATCCTGGTAGCGGGTATACGATAAACCCCAAAACAGGACAACCTTACCCGGAGCAACTTGTTTCGCGTGGCGATTATGGCCGTGTATTAGCAGAGTTTTGGGCCGATGGGCCAGACTCAGAAACACCTCCGGGCCATTGGTTCACTATTCTGAACTACGTAAATGATCACCCTGAGCTCGTCAAGAAGTTTAAGGGACAAGGCGATGTGATGGACGATTTGGAATGGGACGTCAAGAGTTACTTTATGCTTGGTGGCGCTATGCATGATGCCGCTATTAGTGCATGGGGAATCAAAGGGTATTACGACTATATCAGGCCCATTTCAGCCATCCGATACATGGCGGATAAAGGGCAGGCTTCAGACCCTGCTAAAATGAATTATAATGAAGCGGGTGTACCATTGGTAGAAGGATATATTGAATTAGTGGAAGAAGGTGACCCTCTTGCCGGATCGATGAATGAAAATGTTGGGAAAATAAAGTTGCTGGCATGGAAGGGACCTGATTTTATCGTCGACCCTAAAGTAGATGAAGCCGGAGTCGGATGGATACTGGCCGAGAATTGGTGGCCTTACCAGCGACCTACTTTTGTTACCCCTCCTTTTGCCGGATATGTTTCAGGTCACTCCACTTATTCGAGAGCTGCCGCTGAGGTACTGTCCTTATTTACCGGAGATGAATATTTCCCCGGAGGAGTAGGTGAGTTTATCGCTGCTAAAAATGAGTTTCTTGTTTTTGAAGAGGGGCCCAGTGAAGATATAATACTTCAATGGGCGAAGTACTATGATGCCTCCGATCAGTGTAGCTTGTCCCGCATATGGGGAGGTATACATCCTCCGGTTGATGATATTCCCGGCAGGTTGATAGGCGAAAAGGTTGGAAAAAATGCTTTTGAATATGGTGAAAAATTCTTCGATGGCACCATTGTAAGCATAGAAAGAGATCTGGAAGGAGCATTTAGTCTGTATCCCAATCCTGTATCCGGAGGGTCATTTATACATTTGACTGATATGGATCCGTTACCGTTGAAAAAAGTTCATCTCGTCAGTGCCAACGGACAAAATATTGACCTCTCCTACCAGTTTACAACAAGTCAGCCGTCAAATTCCATCAAAATAAAACTGCCACATTTACCAAAAGGTATTTATGTTTTGAGATTATTATCTGAGGACAATTCATTTTCCAGAAGGTTAAGTATTTTGGATTAAACGTAATTCATTATAGAAGATCAAAAGCAAGTATGATCTCTCCTGACTTCCGCAACCTAAATTCAATGATTTCATAACTTACTAATTATTATACTTTTAAGTTTTCATTCTGTCTTAATAGGGTGTTCCAACGGTTATTTGTGTAAGTTTTTGGGCGTTTGTTTGTGAAAAAGCTAACAAAGGCTGTCTTAGATAAAAGTGAGATTTTTGCATTGGATGATTTAATTTCAGCTAATGGAAATATTGAAAAACTGGATTGATTTCTATCGAAATGTTTCCCCCGCTGGCGGGGGCCAGGGGGTGGATCTTCACATAACTCTAAACATAAACCCAAATAATATGACCAACCAAAACAATAGTCATTGCAACAAGAAGCTTCAGCCATTCGCCAAAGCGCTAAGATCAGATATGACTAAGGCTGAAGCGTGCTTATGGAAGTATGTGTTGAAAGCAAGAATGATGAAGAGATACCAATTCCGCAGACAAAGGCCTGTTCTAAACTATATCGACGATTTTATGTGTAAGGAGTTAAATCTCATTATAGAAGTTGATGGAATTACACATACCTACCAGGGTATAGCTCTAAACGACAAGAAGAGAACCTCAGACCTCGAAAAACATGGTTTCACGGTTTTGAAGTATACTGATGAAGAAGTGCTACAGCAAATAGATCGAGTTTTCAGTAGCATTGCGAGTTGAATTGAAAAACATGCCAAAGCTCCACCCACTGGCCCCCGCCAGCTGGGGAAAATCATAACGCAGACATATCGGTTTAAAGTAATGGGTGTCCCAGTGTGGAAGTCAGGAAAGAAGTTCATCTCGTCAGTGCCAACGGATACAATATTGACCTCTCCTACCAGTTTACAACAAGTCAGCCGTCAAATTCCATCAAAATAAAACTGCCACATTTACCAAAAGGCATTTATGTTTTAAGGTTGATATTAGATGACAATTCATTTTCCAGAAGGTTAAGTGTTTTGGATTAAATGTTAATTTATCGTCGCGATGGCGTCAAGAGTAAAAGAAAGTATCCTCTCTGTCTTTTATTTTTCTCGTCGTCGCGGACACAGTTGCGCTGGCCAAAGCACGGTGTGAAGCGATCCCACAATCAGAAAACGTGAGCAGAAGATACAACGTTAACGAAAAAGGGATGTCCCGGTAATACCTCATATTAAACACTGCCATCTCACTGCTGCCATCATCAACACGGTCTCATTCAAATGAGTCCAGTTTTTCAAAATGCAGATATCCTAAATGATCGTATGTTGATTGTTTTGCACGTGTTCAGTTTTTGTCCAGTTGACTTTCTTCGAGTTTTAAGTTTTTATTAAAATATTGACAGCGTAACCGATGACCAAAGTGAATAACCAACGGCCGATGGATAGTCACTTATGGGTTAATTATTTTCAAATCCAAACATTAAAACTATGTCAATAAAAAAATTTACTCAAGTAAACATTACAAAAAACGACCTCCTAAGCCAGTCAAAAAGAATCTCTTGTAACTGGCCTCTTTGACGCTTTCATACTACTTAACCTGAACCTTATTCATCGGGATTTTCTAACCTCAGAAGTTAGTTGACCCGGTTTTAAGAACAACGAAAATTTAAAGAACAATGAAACAAATAATATATATAACGTTTGTGCTCGTTTATTTCAGTAATGGTGTTAAAGCACAAGACTGGAACGGAATACCTGTTCCCGCAAATGCCGGAGCCGGCAAAGTATGGCAACTCCAATCAGACATTTCAGATAATTTTAACTACACATTTAATCCTACCTCAAATGTTGCCACATTTGGTAATAAGTGGACCAACTTCTATCACAATTCTTGGGAAGGCCCCGGCCCTACGATATGGAGAAGAGATCACACTGCGGTATCCGGAGGTGTTCTAAACATTTGGGCATCCCGGGCAAATGGAGAAATGAAATCATTTGACGCGGATTGTAATGGAGATGGAACTTCAGAGACCTGGAACCTTCCCGCTACCCGAGCCGGGTGTATTACCTCTACAAGAAGGGTGAAATATCCTGTCTTTGTAGAAGCCCGTGTCAAAATTGCCAATGCTGTTATGGCTTCGGATGTCTGGCTACTCAGCCCTGATGATACCCAGGAAATTGACATTTTGGAAGCTTACGGTGGTAAAGCACAGCGCAATGACTGGCTGTCAAGACGATTGCACTTAAGCCATCATGTATTTATTCGTAACCCTTTCCTGGATTACCAACCCAGGGATGCCAGCACGTGGTACACAAGAAGCGACGTAACTTATTGGACAGATGCATGGCATCGTATCGGGGTATACTGGAAAAGTCCCACTCACCTGGAGTACTATGTAGACGGTCAGTTGGTCAAGGTCATGGACAATCTGGACAACGTAAATGGCAAGGACGGAATTGACCCTTTAAATATCACCTCCCCAACACGCCAGGCCTATAACAGAACGGGTCTTAACAAAGAGATGGACATTATTATCAACATGGAAGACCAGAATTGGAACGCCTGTCAGGGTCGCACACCTACCAACGATGAGATCACAAACTTCGACAACCATAATTTCACCGTAGATTGGATCCGTGTATACAAACCTGTAGACTCTCCAGGCGGTCCTGGTTCCTCCTTAATCATTGAAGCAGAAAGTTTTGGTGCCACAGGAGGCACCTACCACGATGGAGTAGTACCTTTAGGAGCGAACAAAGCGGGTAACATCATCAATTATGTGAATGGGGGTGATTGGATGGATTACAATGTGGTCATCCCCGAAGATGGGGCTTATGAGGTAGTTTATCAATATGCTACTCCTGCTGACAATCGTACCGTTCAGTTTTCAGTTTCAGGGACCCCGTTTTTCACCACCACACTACCCAACACCGGAAGTTGGAGTACCTATCAAAACCAAACCGCCGGTCAAACCGCTAATTTTACAGCAGGTAACCACATCATTCGATTGACCGGAGGAAGCGCAGACTGGCAGTGGAACCTTGATAAAGTGATACTGACAAGGAAAGGAGCTATGAACATCCGAATCGCTGATTACAAAACTTCTTCTGACCCTTTTGATATGAGCGGGGTGTCCATATATCCAAACCCTACAGAAGGCGTATTGCATATTCAGGGGTTGCAAGAGGGCCATCAGTCATTATCTATCCTTGATCCTTCAGGCAAAAAAGTATTGAGCGTAACTATCGATGTATACAAAGGGCAGGCACAACTAGAGGTGGAAACCTTACGGTCCGGTGTTTATTACCTGCTGGCAGCAGAAAAGGAAATAAGATTCGTCATCGAATAAGGTAAAAGTACCGTTATCTTAATGTGAGAAACCACTCTGGTTTTTGGAAAGCTTCATCGAAAACCTATGACCAGGGTGGTTTGGCATTCCACAGCTGTGGCAAGGTCTCGAATTTCCTGCTAAGAGAGTAGAGACCACCTGGCATCTAACCTTTTAAGTAATTCCTGAAAAGAAATATCAAAATCTGTTCCCATTAAATTTCTATATTCCAGGCAAAACGAATCGTACGCATGCTTAGCTTGTCCTTTTTTCCCGGAATTGTAAAGGGCCGAACATTTGATGGCTATAGCTTCATCGTTTATGCTGTCATGTTTTAGCAGACATTTAGCCATAGAATAAAGCAGATCATAGTCAGGTTCCTTTTCATAGATACGCTCGGCCAGCAAAAGAAATACTTCAATGAGCAGGTTTGAAAAGTCTTCCTTGAATACATCTATCCATTCATTTTGAACATCAGGGAGCAATTTTCCTACGGAAGCGATTGCAATGACTCTATGAATTTCATTAACCGGTAATTCTGTTGATTGTTGTATTTTTTTGAGTAAATACATGACCTCAATGTAATCGCAGTACAACTCCTGTTGGAGGTTGATTTTCCAGAATGTACCCTCCTTTGACAATTCAATACAACCAACGCCTTCCAGTAGTGGCCTGAGTTTACTCATATTCACATTTCGATTGTTCCGGGCACTATCTCCTGATTTATCAAACCATAGTGTTTCATTGAGTATTTGAGAGGATACTCCTTTCCCGTTTTTAAAAGAATTCAGGAATATCAGCAGAAATAATTCTTTCAGTGTAGGAGTAAAATGACTGGTAATAACCTGCCCTGATTTATCAAAGACCTGGAATCCTGCAAACAAATAGAAAGCTGACCGTTTTTGATCTTCTGCTGGTTTTTGTGAATTAAAAGCTACGTCATAACTGGCTACAGGAGTTGTTTGAGAGGGTGATGAAAGCGCTGTTCTCTTCTTTTTCCTCCTGTTCCAAAATATGGATAACATAAGTATAGTTATTGATGACAGGGAGATCAGGATCCAAAGCTTTGACCTGGAATTAAGCAAATTTCCCTCCTGGTAAACCTCCCTGGCTAATAAAGGCGGGCAGGCTAACGAATAAAGGTTCATCTCGGAGTTGTAGACCGTAACAGCGATCAGTTCTGATTTTGTTTTATTCATATAGAGATTACACCAGGATTTTGTATCGAGAAATTTATAGGGTATGGAATCTCCAAATACCTGTTTTTCAGGAGCATCAAGCCCAAAGCTGACAAGCTTGAGGGAAGTATCAAAATAATTACTGTTGTACAATAATGTTAGAAATTTTCCCGAGGTCGAATCAAAGAGCAGATCGTTACAAGGCACAAAACCTGAAGTGTTTTTAGCAGACCAGCGTTTATCAACAGACAGTTTTTCAATATCAACAGTATACAAGTCGTAGTAGAATTCAGGTGAAAGTTCCTGCCTCCCCGATTTACTTCCATACCCACCGAAAATCAAAACATTACTTTTATCAAGAAATCCTATGCCGCTTAAGTATCTGGGAGAGATTTTTTTACTGACATCAAGCTTTTCCCATAGTTCTTTTTGAGGATGAAAACGGTTAAATATACTTTTATAAGTGTAATGGCCGTATCCACCAAAAGTGATCAAAGAGGAGTCGTATGGTGAAATAAACCTGTTATGATGCCATAAATCAGGCTCAGCACAACTGGTATCCGATTCAGACCATTTTCGAGAGGCAAAATCAAACCTGTTTACATAGTTCTTATTAAAGTCATAGGACCAGAGTTCGTTGGAATAGGCATAATAAAAAATATGATTGTTTAGACAATGGAAGGGTGTTCCACCCAGGTATTTGAGCGTATCTAACTTATCGGAATCGGTGGAATAGCTGTATAAAACCTCATCATCTGCAAAAAAGATCTCTCCAGTGGCCTTATTTTGTGCTACACCAATTAAGTTATTGAACATTATTCTTTTCCGATGACGCCATTGGGTGTGCCTGTCAATCAACCAAGAAGGGTTCAACACCTCTGCCGGAGCATGAGCCACCTCATCATAAACATTCTGCTCTCCATGCCTGTACAATTTCCAATGTCTGTAGAGTTTTTGTTTGTCATCGTATAAGCGGACGTCTTTCAACGTCATAGGGGCCACATCTGAGTTGAGAAATGAGGTATAATTACAAGCTCCAAAAACGATATTGAGATGAGACAGGTCCAACTGACCATCGAATGTCTTTACTTGTTTATGATTATTGAGCGAAAGAGAAATTTGCGCATTGTGAGGGTCAACATGAAATTCAACTTTCATCCATTGATCAAATCCACCATTAGGAATATCTTTCCACTGATATGAAATAAGTGTGGTGTCTTTTAATATCAACCAAAAATTAACGGAATCCGCACCCAGATTGGAAACCAGGTCAATATTATTTTTTGTATCGATCATGCGGAATACATAGCCGTAATAGCCATCACCCGACCTAAAGTTTGCATCAAATGTTAAGGTAAACCCATTGGAAAGATCAAAAGCCTCATCTGCTGTAAGGTTAAGTGAAGTGCGTTTGTCTTTAATAACTTCGTACGAAGAAAAGTAAAGTCCTGACCAAAGTGCGTCCTGGGCCCTGACAGCATCAGAGATAAAAAATAAGATAAGCAGGAAAGGTACCTTCATTTTCATGACAGATCGGGTCTTGTTCTCTGAAAGTGGTTAAAAAAATTCTTCAGATGTATAGATTGTGCTGTTAAAAAACCCTGTTTCCGTTGTTAGAGAATGAATATAAAATTTATATCCATGAAATGCAATATGTAATGGATTCTTGTCTTTTTGACTTCTTGAAAAGGAATATTACCCCCAATTGTCATCTTTTTTTTATCCTATTTTATGCAACAATCGATTTATTCACAGCTTGATACACCTCCCTGGTTCCTGAATACAGATTCAAGCCCAACCAAAAATATAGTGAAACTTTCCAGGACATTTTATTTAGAAAAGGCCCAAAAACGATCATTAGATAAAAGTTAAGCGAAAAACAGGCTTTCGTTAATCAAATATTAACTCTTTTTTAATAGGGTCCGGCCTATGTTTGATCACATTTCAAACTAAAAATCACATTATGAAAATTTGCCGGAATTTAGTCTGGATGAGTCTGGTCTTAGGGTTGAGTTGTACAACTAAAAATTCGGAGGAAAGCGTTGTTGATTATACTCCATTTGTCAATACATTTATAGGAACAGGAGGCCACGGTCATACTTTTCCGGGTGCTACATTGCCTTATGGTATGGTTCAGTTGAGTCCTGATACGCGTCTCACCGGGTGGGACGCCTGTGCGGGTTATCATTATAGCGATGATACAATTCTTGGTTTTAGCCATACCCATTTAAGTGGGACTGGTATAGGTGATTATGGGGATATCTTGTTTATGCCCTTCACTTTCCCTACTGATGACAAGCATGCAGCCCCAGGTACCCAGCCGGTCAGTTTTGGTTCAAAATTCTCCCATAAAAATGAGACGGCAAGCCCGGGTTATTACCAGGTGCACCTGGATGATTATAATATCGATGTAGCACTTACGGCCACGAAAAGAGCCGGATTTCACAAATATATATATCCCGAAGATAAAGAAGCCGCGCTTTTGATAGACCTTACACATCACCTGCACCACCAAAAAAATGAAGATCTGCTAATAGAAGTTATAGGAAACAACACCATCAGAGGGTTAAAACGTACTTCCGGTTGGGCGAAAGATCAGTTTGTATATTTTTACGCTGAGTTTTCTCAACCTTTCCGTCATACTTTTACTACCAACACCCCGCCTTCTCCGAATCAAAAAAAGCTTACGGGTAAAAATGTCCAGGTCCTTTTGCATTTTGACACTAAAAATCAGCCAACGGTCCTGGCAAAGGTGGGGATATCGAGCGTTGACTATGCCGGTGCTGAAAAGAATTTGAAAAGTGAAATACCCGATTGGGATTTTAACCGGATCAGGCAGAAAGCAAAATCTACCTGGAACCACCAGTTGGGAAAAATTGACGTAAAAACAGATAATAAGCAACAAAAGACGATTTTCTATACCTCTTTATATCATGCTTCCATTTCTCCTAATCTCTTTGAAGATGTAGATAACAGGTATCGGGCGATGGATCATCAGATCTATACCTCTGAACAACATACCAATTATACGGTATTTTCATTGTGGGATACTTTCAGGGCCCTTCATCCCTTACTGACGATCATTGATCCGGAACGGGCCAAGGACATGGTCAGGTCTTTAATCGATAAGTATGACAAGGGTGGCGTTTTACCCAAGTGGGAACTATCCTCTAACTATACCGGCACCATGATTGGTTATCATGCCGTTCCGGTGATCGTTGACGCATATGCAAAAGGTATCCGGGATTTTGATGTTGAAAAAGCGTATGAAGCTTGCGTGCATGCTTCTTCATATGATACTTCCGGTATCACGAAGGTTATGCACAGCAGTATTTTACACCATAAGCTAATGCCTGCAGCCAAACATTATAAAAACAGCTTGGGTTACATTCCTTCCGATAAGGAAAATGAGTCAGTGGCCAGAGGACTTGAATATGCCTATAATGACTGGTGTATTGCCCGGTTTGCCGGGATGCTTGGTAAAAAAGAAGACTCTGAAAAATTTTTCACCCTAAGTAAGCATTATGAAAACTATTATGATCCTGAAAGCGGGTTTATGCGGGGTAAATTACTGAATGGTTCCTGGCGCACTCCTTTTAACCCTAAAGCTTCCAATCACCGGAGTGATGATTATTGTGAAGGCAATGCATGGCAATGGCTTTGGTTTGTCCCTCAAGACATCCAGGGCCTGGCTGGTTTGATGGGAGGCAGGGAAAAGCTTATCACTAAATTAGATTCACTATTTTCTATGGATTCTTCTCTGGAAGGAAGAAATGTCTCTGCAGATATCTCAGGCCTGATCGGGCAATATGCACATGGGAATGAACCGGGACATCACACAACACATATTTATAACCAGGTAGGTCAGCCCTGGAAAGTTCAGGAACGTGTAGATCAAATCTTACAATCACTTTATTTCAATGACCCTAATGGGTTACCGGGTAATGAAGACTGCGGACAAATGTCTGCCTGGTACATCCTCAATGCCATGGGTTTTTATTCTTTTCTGCCTGGTTCGGATCAATATTCCATCGGACGTCCGCTTTTTGATGAGGTCACCCTTCATCTTAAAGAGGGAAAAACATTTAAAATTAAAGCAGCAAACAATTCGAAGGAGAATAAATACATTCAGTCTGTAACATTGAACGGGAGAGATTTAGAGCAACCATTCTTTAGCCATGAGGAGATCGTGTCCGGTGGTGAGTTGTCTTTCATTATGGGGGATACTCCCAATAAACAATGGGGTACCAAGTCTCCCCTGCTACATGATGTACACCCGAGATAAAGATCAAACAATAATTTTTTGATGTAAGGCTTCAAAATCGAATGTACAAAGTAAATCCATATTTTCTATTATCCCTGCCCCTACTGCTTTTAAGCTGTTCTGCTGGTGAAGAAAACAGCCAGGGCTCTACGTACGACGAAACGGGGTTGCTATATACTGCCTATGAAAACCTGATCATGGCAGGCTACCAGGGTTGGTTTGCCGCAGAAGGCGATGATTCCGGAAGAGGCTGGTATCACTATGGAGGGGCCTGTGGGTTTGACTCTGGCTGTTCAACCATCGATTTTTGGCCTGACGTTTCTGAATATACTAAAAAGTATGTGACACCATTCAAACATGCGGATGGATCCAATGCCTATTTATACAGCCCTTACGATGAAGAGAGTGTTGACCTGCACTTTAAATGGATGAAAACCTACGGAATTGACGGGGTTTTTATGCAACGGTTTGTAGGGGAAATAAAAGACCCCAAAGGGAAACGGCATTTTAACAAAGTGCTTAAAAATGCTCTCAAAGCTGCTAAGAAATATGAAAGAGCCCTTTGCATCATGTACGATCTGAGTGGCACATCAGGTAAAGATATGGTCTTTTTGCTGCAAGATTGGGATGAATTACAAAAGCAATTTGACCTTTTCAATCATCAGGAAAATCCTACCTACCTGAGACACAATGGACGCCCGTTGTTGGCTGTATGGGGTGCAGGGTTCAATGATAATCGCAAATACGCTATTCCGGATATACAACAATTGGTATCTGATCTTAAAGGCCCTGAAAATAGAGTGTCGGTGATGTTAGGTGTGCCCTATTACTGGAGAACCCTGGATAAGGACACCCGGCATGACCCTTCGTTACATTCCCTGATCAAGCGTTGTGATATTGTGATGCCCTGGGCAGTAGGTCGCTACAATTCAGAGAGTTATAACATCGCAAAAGAAGTCCTGGCCGGCGATATTCAGTGGTGTAAAACCAATAATGTTGATTATGTCCCTCTGGTGTTTCCTGGCTTCAGCTGGGGTAACCTAAAAAATGATCCTGGTAAGTATACTATAGCCCCACGTAACCATGGGGATTTTCTGTGGAAACAAATTGCCGGGGCAAAACTTTCGGGAGCTAAATCATTGTATGTGGCCATGTTTGATGAGGTGGATGAGGGAACTGCGATTTTCAAATCAGTGAATCAACGTGATACGCCGGACCATGGGAATCGCAAATTTATAGGCATAGAAGATGACTTGCAGACAGACTATTATCTGTGGCTTACCGGGCAAGGTACGCGGTGGTTTCACGGAGACGATTCTTTTAGTACTGTCAAACCCAAACGATAATCGTTTGAGCAAGATATTTTCAGTCGTTTATGTTCAGAATTATTTAATAATTATCCGGTAAAACCAATTAGAGATGTTGAAAAGCGCGCAATTTTTCCGTTGTGTTTCCCTTTTAGTGTTTTTTCTTATATATGGAAAAACGTCCGCACAACAGATTTATGATCATGTCTTTAACCCTATGAAAGGCATGGTGAGTGAAGTGGAGAAGCCATTTCGTGAAGAACTAAGTTTAAATGGCAGGTGGCAGTTTATGCCGGTCTATACGAAAGATATCAGCCTCTTCCAAAAACCCGGATCTTTTGATTGGGATGCCATTCCGTTAAAAGTACCTTCTCCGTGGAATGTAAATTCCTTTGCCGAAGGTAACGGTGGTGATTTTCTGACTTACCCTTCTTATCCGAAAGCCTGGGAAAAAGCAGCTATGGGTTGGATGAAAAAAGAATTTATGCTACCCAAAAGCTGGGATAACAAACAGATCAAACTACACTTTGAAGCCATTGCCGGTTTTGCCAAGATCTATATAAATGGCCAACTGGCGGGGGAAAACCTTGATATATTTTTTCCTACAGAAATAGATGCTACCCCTTTTCTGAAAAATGGAAAAAATGAACTGCTTGTGGGTATCGCAAAGGCCAGCCTTACAGATGAACAAGGCAAATACGGACGGCGTAACTACGTGGCCGGCTCATTTTGGGGGCAACACATTGCCGGGATCTGGCAGGATGTTTCCCTGATTGCACTGCCTAAGCTCTCTATTTCTGATGTCTTCGTACAGCCGGATGTACAAAAGGATCAATTAACATTGGCGGTTAGTATTGAAAACAATACAAAGAAGCTCCGGACATTTACCATACAAGCTGCTGTAAGAGGCTGGGAAAAACCTGCATCACAGCATGTAAACATAGCCCCAGCAGACAACGGTATTTTGAGGGAAGAAGTTTTGCAAATGGAAGGTTCAGGTAAAGTAAAGCTGCAGGCCGGCGAAAGTATTACGGTGAAGCTTCATACGAAAGTAGCCGGTAAGTTGAAAAACTGGACTCCTGACGCACCCAACCTTTATGGGGCTGTCGTTCGTTTACAGACCTCTAAAACGAAAGCAATAGATGTCTGTTATACTCGTTTTGGCTGGCGCCAGTTTACCATGGAGGGTACACAACTGCTTTTGAATGGAGCACCTATTGTGCTGAAGGGAGATTCCTGGCATTTTATGGGGATCCCTCAAATGACACGTCGTTATGCCTGGGGGTGGTTCAGAATGTTGAAAGATGCTCATGCCAATGCCGTGCGTTTGCACGCCCAGCCCTTTCCGTCTTTTTACCTGGACGTAGCTGATGAAATGGGGATCTGTGTGCTCGATGAAACCGGCATTTGGTCCAGCGATGGTGGTCCGAAAATGGATTCGGACGATTATTGGGATTACTGCCGGGAACATGTAAAAAGCCTGGTAATGCGTGACCGGAACCATCCTTCAATATTTGGATGGAGTGTGTGCAATGAAACTCTTCCGGTAGCTCTGCATGTTTTTCATGCGCCTGAAAATATTGTTCAACGTCAGATCGACGAGATCAACAATTGGGTGAATATTGTCAGAGCATTGGATCCTACACGTGCCTGGATATCCGGGGATGGTGAGACATCACGCCCTACCACTCTTCCTACGGTGATCGGCCATTATGGTGATGAAAATTCTATGAAAAACTGGTCGTCTCAAGGCAAACCATGGGGGGTCGGTGAGACCGGTATGGGATATTACGGGACACCGAGACAGGTATCCAAGATCAATGGCAACCGGGCTTACGAATCACAGCTGGGACGCATGGAAGGCCTGGCTATTGAAGCCTACAATCTCATTCAACTACAGCAAAAATACGGTGCCACCTATAGTAGTGTGTTCAATATAATCTGGTACGGACTTAAACCTCTGGCATTCGGACTACCCGATACTACTCGCCCTCCCCTACCTGAAGATGGTATTTTCTTCCCCGAATTCAAAGAAGGTATCCCTGGCGTCCAGCCCGAACGCATTGGCCCTTATACAAGCACCATTAACCCCGGTTATGATGTTGACTTGCCTCTGTATAAACCCTGGCCACTGTTTGATGCGGTGCAGGCAGCCAATTCCAGCCCAATGAAAGCATTTAATATTCATAGCGATGCTCCCTTAGAGAAAACCCCAATACCGGAGGCTTCTGTCCATACCGTAGGCATCCTACCAGGTAACAGCCCTCTGTTGAAAGATCAGTGGGCAAACCTGGGTGTTCCATTCGTAAAAGCTGTTTCCGGAAAGGAATTGAAAATGATCGTTATCGATGGAACGGCACCTACTCTCGACCAGACTGACTTTAAGATCATTGATAATTGCCTGGCTCATGGGGGTAAAGTACTGGTCTGGAATGTTACCCCACAGAGTATAGAAAAACTGAACCACATATTGCCATACCCATTGAAGTTAACTGACAGAAAGGCAACTTCTTTTATTGTAAAAACTGATGATACTATGTTGGGCATGCTGAATAACAAAGATTTCTATTTTACGGAATGGATACAGAAACCGGTAATGAAGTATGGGCTTAGTGGTGAAATGGTCGAAAAAGGCAATGTTCTACTGGAAGCCTGTAATACGGATTGGAGCACATGGAACTCCAGGCCTGAGTATTTAAAAACTGCTGCGGTGTATCGAAGTGAGCTGGAATCCAAAACGGATGGCGCCGCCATGATCAGGATAAACAGTGGAAATGGACAAATATATTTAAGCACGCTTGATCTGTTGGCCCTTAAGGGAGAAGGGGAAGAGTTACAGAAAACCTTATTGAAAAACCTGGGCATCTCGTTAAGGAATGTACCCGTAAGAAACCAGCAGGCATTGTCTGCCGAAGCTGAACTGGAGCGTGCTTTGGTTTTGCGGGAATCCGACATTTCAGCCACAGCCATAGAAAAAATGACAAACGAACAGTTCAGTCAGCTATATGAATCAAAGCGTAAACCTGAAATGATCAAGACGAATGCAAGGGGCTTTTTGGATATTGGAAAGTTAAAAGGTCTGAGGCGTGAGAAGGACACGGTATACCTCAGTTTCTGGTTGCATAGTCCACGTTCGTTGGTAAATCTATTGGTTGAGCCAGACATGCCGAAGTTAGATCTGCTGGTAGAAGGCAGCCAACAAGTAAAGGTATCTGTCAACGGGGTATTGTGTTCTTCCGAAAGACCTGTGGAACATGAAAAGTTTGAAAACCTCCCTTTAGAAAAAGGATGGAATCATGTACTTATAAAACTTTCCTGTGAAAAGGATGTCCGCCATTGGAAAACAAAGATTCAATTAACTTCTAATGACCAGGATTTTATGAGCAAGTTGAATTCATCCGTCGGTCAATAAAAGTATATACTCCAGCAAAACAAATGACAGCATTCAGACTAAAATTAATCGCAACCTTACTGGTTTTTAATAGTTTTACCTCTTTAGCACAAAACCATGACTTCACCTCTGTTTCGGCTTCACTTCATCCCCGGGAGGCAGGAAAGGTATTTGACGGAGACAGGAGTACCGGATGGAAACTGGGAGGTAAAGAATTGGATACAGATCAGCACCTCCTATTTACATTGAGTACACCGGGAGATGTAAATAAGGTTCTTTTGCGTATCATCGGAATCTCAAAGGCGACATTAAAAAATTCGATACGATTGTTCGTGACCTATGACCCGATGAACCTGGGAGAGTCAATAACCTACGATGTGAGCGGCAATACCGATTTTATTTTAAACTTTCCGGCAAAATACGGCGCACACTTAAAAGTGCAGCTATTAGGAGGAAGAATCAAAAAAGCGATCTCCATCAATGAAATTGCCTTAGAATATACGAAAGAAATCAGTCAGCCAGTCGATGTAACTGGTCATGAAAGACCGTGGCTAAATCCTCAAATGCCGCTGGAAGAAAGGGTGAAAAATCTGATGGATGTCATGACTCCTGAGGATAAAATGGAGCTGCTTCGGGAAGGGTGGGGAATTCCGGGTATTCCACACTTAGGTGTCCCCTTCTTGAATAAAGTGGAAGCCATCCATGGTTTTTCCTATGGCAGCGGCGCCACTATTTTTCCTCAATCCATTGGACTGGGGGCCACCTGGAACAAAAAACTAATCGAAGAAGTAGCCGGTGTCATTGCTGATGAAACGGTGAGCGCCAAAACAGTACAAGCCTGGTCGCCCGTATTGGATGTAGCGCAGGATGCCCGTTGGGGGCGCTGTGAAGAAACCTATGGAGAAGACCCTACTCTGGTGTCGGAAATAGGAGGCGCCTGGATCAAAGGCTTTCAATCGCGGGATTTATTTGCAACACCAAAGCACTTTGCCGCGCATGGGGCGCCACTTGGAGGAAGGGACTCACACGATATCGGCTTGTCGGAGCGGGAAATGCGGGAAATACACCTGGTTCCTTTCCGCCACGTAATACAAAAATATAAGTGCCAGTCGGTGATGGAATCTTATTCTGATTATTTAGGCGTGCCAGTAGCCAAAAGTAAGGAATTGCTACAGGGTATTTTACGTGAAGAATGGGGATTTGACGGATTCGTCGTCAGTGATTGTGGTGCTTTAGGAAACCTCATGTCTCGAAAGCATTATACAGCTATTGACTATGTGGAAGCCGCAAATCAATCACTGGCAGCTGGTGTAGCTACCAATTGCGGTGATACTTATAACCATAAAAAAGTTATTGAAGCGGCAAAAAACGGACAACTGGACCAAGTGGCTCTTGATCGTGTTTGTCAGGGGATGTTACGTATGATGTTTAGAAACGGTTTTTTTGATTATAACCGTGCAGAGCCATTGGACTGGAACAAAATTTACCCGGGATGGAATAGTCCCGCACATAAAAAGGTAGCGCATCGTGCTGCGTTGGAATCAATGGTTTTATTGGAAAACAAGCAAGATATCCTTCCGTTATCAAAAACTGCCAATACCATTGCTGTTATCGGTCCGGGAGCTGATGACCTGCAGCCCGGTGACTATACAGCTAAGCTGCAACCGGGACAATTGAAATCGGTGCTTTCCGGTATAAAATCAAGTGTAGGCAAAGGCACAAAGGTGAACTATGCAAAAGGTTGTGCATTTGTTTCATCTGGGGAAACCGATATCGAAAGTGCCGTTAAGACAGCCCTTGCATCAGAGGTGACAGTACTGGTATTGGGAGATCGCTCCACCAGTGAATCTATCAAAGAAGCCAGGAAAACTTCCGGTGAAGGCAATGATCATGCTACACTCATACTGTCGGGAGATCAGCAAAAACTATTGCAGGCAATTTGTAAAACAGGAAAGCCTGTTATTTTGGTGTTACAGGCCGGTCGCCCGTATAATTTGACCTATGCCTCAAAGCATTGCCAGGCTATTCTTGTAAACTGGTTGCCCGGCCAGGAAGGAGGCCCGGCTACGGCTGATGTTTTATTTGGAGATTATAACCCTGCCGGTCGTTTGCCAATGACTTTCCCTCGTCATGTAGGGCAATTACCGCTTTATTATAACTTTAAAACCTCCGGAAGAGGATATCACTATGTCGATATGGATTTTTATCCTCTTTACTCTTTTGGGTATGGTTTGAGCTATACCAAATTTAATTATTCGGACTTGAAAACAATGGTAGACAAGAACGGCGTGATCACGGTAATTGCAAAAATAACCAATACCGGTACAGTGGCAGGTGATGAAGTGGTACAGCTTTATGTAACGGATATGTATGCCAGTGTGAAGACACGTATTATGGAGTTAAAGGATTTTACGAGAATTACACTATCTGCCGGTGAATCAAAAGAAGTTACTTTTCGACTTACACCTTATCAGCTGTCGCTGTTGAATGACCAAATGGACCGGGTGGTAGAACCTGGTACATTTAAGATCATGGTGGGCGGACGCAGCCCTTCTTTTATCGCCCATGACAGAATAAAAGATAGCGTGGGGTTTAGAACGCCCCGGGATGGTGTTATCGGTGTCTTGAACTATGACTCGTCTTTCATGGCAGATTTCACCCTTACATTTCAACGCTTTGTGACCAAACAAAACGGTGAAGGCATGTCGGTTTTTGTAAAGGTAAAGAATGAGGGAACTCTGACCGATGTAGGTAAAATAAAGATGTATGCTGATGGAATTCAAAAAGGAACTCAGCATTTTGAGCTTCAACCGAAACAGGAAAAAATCATTCAATTTGAGTTACCCAACACAAATTTGAATCAGGTGGCGGCTACCTCAAAATACAAATACATATCTCATAGGTTTTAGTCGTCCGTTAAACCAGCCATTCTTGGATGAGCATGTTGAAGAACAGGTTCTGTATTTCAATGCTTCAATACGTTGCATTTCTCTTTACGCATTTATTCTCCATACTTTTCGGATTACTACGGTTCTTCCAACTTGAGATCTCTTGCCACATTCCAAACTACAGTCTGAAATACTCAAACAGAACAGCGCTTTCAGGGATTTTATGAAAAAAAGAAATAAAAAAGCCACTAAAATGAAAATTAGGCGAAATATACGTCTATGTTAAGCGAAAATTAAGTCTTTTTTAATGCTCCAAAAATAAGTTTGTCAGCACCTGATAGACATGTGGCGGCTTTTCGACCTCCTTAGCCCAACAATGCCCGTCCAGACAACATAAAAAGGTAACACTATTTATCACTAATAAACCCTATGGCTTATGGAACATCATTTCAGTGAAGGAGCAACGTATTTCAACTCCTTTTCAATACTTCATTTTAACTTTTTAAATGCTACACTATGAAAAACAACTACAGTTTAAAAAAAGGAGATCTCATCAGTGGAATGAAATGGCTCTTGTTAGGTTGTGTGTTTTTATTTGGTTTTTTCTCCACTGCACTGAAGGCTCAGGATACTACTACCAGACGAATAACCGGTACTGTGAAAGATGAAACCGGTTCGGGGTTACCAGGAGTGGCCGTCTTGATCAAAGAAACCACCCAGGGCACGATTACTGATGTCAATGGTGCGTTTGTCATGGATGTATCCGGCGCCCGGACTGTTTTAGTATTCAGCTACCTGGGATATCATGCAGAAGAAATTGTGGTGGGAAATCAGTCCGTTTTTGACGTGGTGATGACACCGGATATTACTTCGCTGGAAGAGGTAGTAGTAATTGGGTATGGCACCTCGAAAAAATCTGATTTAACAGGTGCCGTTCAGTCTATGAATGCGGAGAATATTGCTGAAACACCTAATGTAACCGCTATGGGAGCCATGCAGGGGAAAATGGCCGGTGTGGATATTATACGCGCTAATAATAAACCGGGAGGAGGCCTGGAAATTCAGATCCGAGGGGTAAACGCTGTATTCAATTTTGATGACGATAATCAGACCGCACCTCAGCCTTTATTTGTGGTTGACGGCATTTTTGTGGATAACATAGATGATCTCAATCCGGCTGACATTGAAAAGATCGACGTATTAAAAGATGCATCAGCTACAGCCATTTACGGCTCCAGAGGTGCCAACGGAGTGGTGATTGTTTCTACTAAAAAAGGTACACCCGGAAGGGCAAAGGTTGAGTATAAAGGATTTACCAGTATAAGCGAGGCTATGAATCTACCGGATATGATGACCGGAGAGGAATTTATAGAGTATGCTTTTGATGCAGCTGTGGGGTCAGATAGAGCAGACTGGACCCTGGATAGGATTTTTGGGGCCGACGAGCTGGAAAACATCCGTACCGGCAATTATACGGATTGGGTAGATCTGTTGGTGGATGATTTTGGTGTCAAGACCAATCACTCCTTGTCTTTTTCCGGGGGTGATAATGGTATGAATTATAGTTTTGGAGGCGCTTACACCTCAGATGAGGGTATCGTCGGAGATGAAAAATACGAACGATATAACCTTCGTGCCAGTGTAGATAAAAAGATCAATGACCTGTTTGACATCGGATTTAAGATCTATGCATCCTATTCTGTACGGGATGAGGATAGTTTCGAAGCGATGAGAAATGCTTACCGCCTGAGACCCACAGCAGATCCCTACGATGAAAACGGAGAATTGCAATTCTGGCCTACTGAACGAGAACAGCAAATTTCCAATCCGCTTTTTGAAGCTGATAATATTACCCGCGAAAGACGCACCAACCGGACATTCGGCAACCTATATTTAAAAGTAAGCCCGTTGGAGGGTTTGAGTTATAAGATGAGCTTCTCCCCCGAAACCGAATTTAATAGATACGGGGAGTACAGAGGGCGTTATTCGAAGAGCTCCAGGGGGCAGTCGCAAAGAACAAGGGCTTATTATAATTCCTTTAACCGTTTACAGTACTCCTTTGACAATATCATTGATTATCAAAGGAATATTACAAACGAACATCATGTATCGGCCACCCTGATCTCCTCCATATGGTACAAGAGGCAAGATGAAGGAATAAGTCAGGTCAGAAACTTTGAGGATGACAGAGCTCAATTCTACAATACAGGCAACGGGCTTGAACTTCGTGAGATCAGATCCGACTTTATACAGGAGACCTTAGCCTCCTATGCAGCCCGAATACAATACAACTACAAGGGCAAATACCTGCTGACTGCCTCAGGCCGTTATGACGGCTCATCAAAACTGGCTAAAGATAACAAATGGCATTTCTTCCCTTCGGCGGCATTCGCCTGGAAGGCCAGCGAAGAAGAAGTGATCAAGGATAATCTCTCTTTTTTATCCAATCTTAAATTCAGAATTAGTTACGGAGAAACAGGAAACAATAATGTTTCACCCTATAGTTCAGGAGCCAGAATTGATAACGCATCATTTGCTTTTGGTCAAGAGGTGGTAGGTAGCTCCCAGATCGGTTCCATTAGCAATGATGAATTGACATGGGAAATTGGAAAGGAAGTGAACTTTGGTGTTGATTTCGGAATATTTGAGAACAGAATTTCCGGTAGCCTGGAACTTTATAACAAAAAGGTAGATGGTATTATTTTAAACCGCCAGATACCCAGAATTTCAGGGTTCGAATTTACCAGGTCAAATATCGGGAAAATAGAAAACAAAGGGGTTGAACTAGGTTTAAACCTGTCACCGATACAAACCCCTGCTTTTACCTGGACCGCTACCATTACCTATTCCCGAAATAGAAATGAACTACTTGAATTATTTGGTGACGGAAAAGATGATATCGGCAACCGATGGTTTATAGGAAAACCGGTATCGGTCTACTATGACTACGAGGTGGCAGGCATATGGCAAGAGTCTGAAGCTATCGAAGCCGAGGAGTATGGTCAAAGGCCAGGGCAGGTAAAAGTGGTGGATCAGAATGATGACGGTACGATTGATGCCGACAATGATCGCGTGGTTTTGGGGTCTCCGGATCCTGACTGGCATGGTGGAATTACCAATCGGTTTAAATACAAGAATTTTGACCTGTCCGTTTTTGCTTATACCCGTAAAACGCAGATGCTTCGTAGCGAATTTCACAGCAAGTTTGTATTCGACCAGGCGATTCACGGACCTTTTCCCGCCCGTTTTAATGGTTTAAATGCTGATTACTGGACACCGGAAAACCCCAACGGGGAATACGCTATGCCAGGATTCGGTGATTTTAATAACCTGACCCACTACAGGACAGATGTTAACTTTATTAAGGTAGGGTATATCACATTGGGATATCGTTTGCCAAAGCAATTGCTGGAAAAGTTAAAAATGAGCAGGCTAAGAATTTATACTACGGTAGAGAACCCTTTCATATTTACTGAATATGAGGGTTGGGATCCGGAAAATGCCCACAGGAACACCTGGGGGTACGGTTTTATGAGAAGATCCTATCAGTTGGGTTTGGAAGTAACATTTTAGATTTTAAAGATTTTACAATGAAAGCAAAATATATTTATAAACTATGCCTGGGATTGGCCATGCTGTTTCTTGCCACTGCCTGTGAAAATTTTTTGGAGGAAGAAAACTTATCTGGTGTCGATAGCAATAACTTTTTTATAAATGAAGAAAGCTTTGACAGGGCAATTGCTTCAATTTATCTTGAATTACGAGATGCTTACAAAACGTATCCCACAGATCTGCTAGGGACCGATATCTTTACTTTTACAGGCTTCCCTTTGAATAAGTATGATGATCTATCCGTACGTGAAGACCAGGTAAAAAAGGCCTGGGAAGAATATTACAAGGTGATCCAAAACTGTAATACCATTATTTCAAGGGCCACTGGCATTGATCTTTTAGAAGAAGTGAGAAAGAAAGGCGTGGCTGAGGCAAAAACCATTCGGGCGCTGATGTACTTTAAATTAGTACAACAGTTTGGGGATGTCCCATTGGTATTGGAAGAAGTAAGGACCGATAAGATCGATTATGTACGTGAAAGTGAAGCAATCGTTTATCAGCAGATCATTTCTGACCTGGAAGCTTCTATTCAGGTGTTGCCGGTCAGCCAGGAGTTATTTGGAAGAGCCACCAAGGGAATGGCGCAACACCTGTTGTCTAAAATATATTTGACCAGGGGGTATCTTCCTTATGGCAGTACTGCCGATTTTACGAAATCTGCCGGGTTGGCCGACTCCGTTATCGAATCGAATCAGTATCGCCTGCTTAGTACTTACCAAGAAGTATTCAACGACAACAATCAGATGAATGATGAAGTGATTTTCTCCGTTCAGTACACAACAGATGTGAGCGCCAACGGAGATGGTAATAACAAACATCAAATTGGCAAGTATTCACTGGACGGCCAGGACGGGTACGCCAGAATTAATTCTGTTTATTCCCGTCCTGGCGGATTTACCAACATTGCACCTTATCTATTTTCACTCTTTGACGAGTTTGACGCAGAAGATACGCGCAATGAAGCTTCTTTTCACTATACCCTGTTTGCCATAGTAGATGGAACAAATGTTTCTGTAGGAGATACCATCACCCATTATCCCAGGGTTCCATGGACTGATGAACAGAAGGCGGCAGTTTCCTATCTGGTAGTGAACCCCGACCAATACAATGATAATGCCTATCCTCTTTTTAAGAAATTTGATGATTTCACACCATATGGGGATAATGAAGGCACACGGGACACCTATGTATTTCGGTTGGCTGAAACCTATTTATTAGGAGCCGAAGCGCATTTAAAAGCTAACAATACGGCGAAAGCGCTGGAATATATCAATACCATCCGCCGCAGGGCTGCTATTTCTGATAGTGATAAATCGGCTATGGAGATTTCCTTAGACCAGTTAAGCATTGATTTTATCCTGGAAGAAAGTGCAAGAGAACTAGCCGGTGAAACAGCGCGCTGGAATGATCTGAAAAGAACCGGAAAGTTGATTGAACGAGCCATGGCTTTTAACGAAGATGTCCTGTTTCATAATACTTTGAAAGAATATCACCTGTTACGACCTATTCCACAAACTGAAGTTGATCTATCAGGCACCAGTTTGAAACAAAATCCGGGATATGGATTCTAAGTGTTTATAAACTTTAATATCAAGAAAATGAAAAATAAAATAGTTAGATACCTCCTGGCCGTATTAATGGGATCAGTTGTTTCTATTCAATATTCCTGTCGTGATGAATTTGAAAGAGAGCTTAAGATGAGAAGCTTTTTCAAGGTACATGAGGGAAATGAAGATAATATTTACTTCCAAAATGAACCCGTACAATTTTATAATTACTCTCTCCATGCCACCGGTTATTTGTGGGATTTCAACGACGGAACATCGACAAGTACGGAAAAAGAACCTATCCATACCTTTACTGAAGAGGGTAAATATGGGGTTTCACTAAAGGTTTCCAATGGAGTAGAAGAAGTAGTGTTTACAGATACTCTGACCATTGTGGTAGAACCGGGCTAATCTTCACGCCAGGTATTACAATAGGTTTACAAATTGGGACTTTCATCCTTGAAAAAAACAGTGTGAAGCATAACCGCTTGTTGCTACAATTGGGTGTTGTATGTCCCAAACCATATACTTAAAGCATTCCTTCATTTTTTGTTCGACAGCATAAGAACGAGAGAGGAGGAATGTCTTTCATAAACTTTGTTAGCTATAGTCTGATCTCTCTCCTATCGGGCACAACTAAAAATAGAGAAATTTGGTTTTGACATTACTTCTTCTACATAATCTGCGATTATAGTTAATTAACTACCTTCATAGCGCTATACTCTCTACAAATATACCGGGTTGTTAAAAACGGTTTTGTCGCCCTTCCTTTGAGTTGCAAAGGGTTACATATAAGTAGGAAGACTAAAAGGTTTAGATGTTCATTTCGGTCAACTCCTATTTATGCCTTGTCCCATTCAATGTCATTACCTTTATTCTATTTTGTAAATTTTCCAACGATATTTCATCATCAGTAACATAGGCTATCTCTCTGATTTCTCCAGGGTTCAGGTCAAAGAAATTAGCTTCAAACCTTCCGTTACCTTCCACGACTGTGAGGTAAACATTTTTTGCTAATACAGCAGACGAAGCTTTGACGGTATGTTTGCCTTCTTTCTCCATTACCTCTAATTTAACCCGTGCATCTGTCAGCCGAAGCTTCTTGTATTCTGTAAAAAAGAGCCTGTTATCACTTACTTTATTGCCTTTTTCATCACTTAGCTTCACATAAATAAAACTACTTGTTTCATTACCTTGAATAGACAGACTGCCCAATGGAATACGCTCAATAACATCACTATGATTTGCCTGTAATTCGTAGTGTTGTGATGAGTGTTTCAGTGTGTCTCCCTGAAAAGTAAGAAAATACCAGTCCAGCGCTACTTTTTGGACCTTCCTATGGTCTGAAACGGCATAGATATCAATCCTGTCATTTTCCTGTTTTGGACTGACCAAAACAGGACTGAAAAAGTCACGGGTGTAATACTGCAAGGCTTTCCAATTACCATAGTAATCCAGTCCTGCCCAGCTGGCTCCGGGCCAGCAGTCGTTGATCTGCCAATACAAGCTACCCATCGTGTAGGGCATCATTCTTCGATGATGTTCTACAGCTACTTTCATTGCTTCAGCCTGTAAAAGCTGACTTACATACAGGAAAGAGCTAAAATCATCCGGGACGCCATAGTATTTTTCCATATAGTTTTTGATCCTTCTGTTGCCTCCGTTATTCTTTTGATGAGATTTCATCACTTCCGATGCTATATCAAAATCATGCGGTTCGGCAAAAGTTTTTATGGTGGCCAGGGAAGGAAAAGACTGAAACCCGTATTCACTTACAAACCTACCGGTATTCTTATGCTCCAGGAAGGAAGAAAAAGGCTCTTCTCCATGCCAGACGCCCCAATAATGGATATCTCCGTAACGGCTATCCCGTGGCATATGGACCGTGTCATTGGACGTAGGTGAGCTTCTGTGGTAGTATCTTTGTGGGTCGTATGTTGCTACCATTTCAGAAAGCAATTCATGAAACAATTTTTTATAATCCTCCCAGAAGTAATTTGGAGAACGTTCCTTCAGGCCCCAATGATGCCACGCTTCTTCTATCTCATTATTTCCACACCATAAGGCTATACTTGGATGGTTTCTCAACCGTTTGATGTTATCAATGGCTTCTTGTCTTACATTTTCAAGGAACGCAGTATCTCCGGGATACATGCTACAGGCAAACATAAAATCCTGCCAAACCAGTATGCCATTTTCATCACATAATTCATAGAATACGTCTCTTTCATAAATACCACCTCCCCAAACACGGAGCATATTCATATTTGTGTTTTTACAATTTTCAATCAATTCGCGATAGTCATTTTCACTCACCCGGGGAGTGAAATTATCCATAGGGATATAATTTCCCCCTTTCATAAATACCGGTTGGTCGTTCACCCAAACCTCGAAGCTTCTTCCGGCGCTATCGGGCAGTTGTTTTATTTCCACCGTACGAAGGCCCGTTTTTAACCTCCGGGTGTCTGTCACTGCATTGTCTATGATCAGTTCTGTTTTTATTTCATATAAATTCGGAGCTCCTAAACCATTCGGCCACCAGCGTTTGGGGGCCAGCACTTCGGCTTGTACTATAGTGGTATTTTCACCTTTTTTTAATATGACTTCCTGTGTAAAGATCTTGCGGTCCACCTCAACTTGCAGTGTAGCAGCCGTTTCTCTAGTAGATTGAACTTCATGTGAGATCTCTAAAACCGCTGATTCATCCGTCAATGATTTTTGTACAACCGCCAAGCCTGAAAGCTTTGCTGTACTCCATGCTTCCAGGTATACAGGCTTCCAGATCCCGGAAGTAACAAACCTGGGACCCCAGTCCCACCCATAGTGGTAAGGAGCTTTACGTGTAAATACACTTAGTTTTTTTTCATGCCGATCGTTTCCGGCAAAATACTTTATTTGCATGGTATCATATCTTGCTCCGACCTCTTTCATGGGTGAGCGGAATTGAATGACCAACTGATTTTCACCTTTGCGCAGCAGTTCTTTGACCGACCGGCGCCATTCCCTGAACATGTTATACGTTTTTAATACCAGGGTATCGTTAAGGTAAACATCAGCATAAGTGTCCAGCCCTTCTAAGACAAGCTCTATTTCGTCGTAATTCGAAAGGTCGTCGGATCCAAAGGTAGTTCTATAGGTCCAGTTCTCATCTTCTATCCATTGCAGGTTGTGCTCATTGGTACGATAGAATGGATCTTCGATTTTAGTATTGGTCAGTAAATCGGTATGAACTGTACCAGGAACCCGGGCCTTCATCCATTCTTCTTTTCCCGTCTGCTGAAATTGCCAGTTATCATGAATAGTATGTTTCAAAGCATGAGGGTTTTGATTTGTACAGGAGAAGACCGCTATTATGCAACAAATTACAATCAGTATATTTTTAAGGATGGTGATCATTTCAGGTGCGTTATTCTAATTTTAGAGAAAAATTATTTAGACAAAATTGCTACTATTTAATTGTTTTTGAGCTTAATTAAGCCTTTATCCACAATCAAAATTGGCGAATCATATACAGGAATATCTTTAAAAATGTAATGGGTTCCATTCTTTTCCCATTGGTCCGACGGAATATTATACACCTTACCGGTTCTAACATCCAAATAGACAGGGTTTTCAAAGATTCCATTATTAAACTGAAAGTTGGCAGGGACCTTTTTTATTGAGCTATCAGGGACATAAGCGTCAAACCAAATGGCCACAAGCTGTTGATCAAAGTATTTTTTCCTGTAGCCGAAAACGGCTAAAGAGCTATCAATATCCGTCTTGTAGCTGTAATTAGGAATGCGTTCAAACGTATGATCAAAAATCGCCGTAACATGTTGATAGGCATGATAAGCCTGTTTTTTTCTGACAATTTCCCTCTTGAAATTAGCTTCTAACAACCCTTTTGAGTTTCGTGTATTTTCATCCAGTGGTCGTACCCCATCGTGTGTATAAATAATATCGGCAATCGTAAAGTATAATGACGGGATATCATGTCCTAAATCTCCCAAAAGCTTTCTTAGCAGCCATTTACTCTGAGAGACTTCTGTCCAGTCGTAGTTTTTAAGGGCATAGTAAGGAATGTTGGTAGAAGGGCACCCTAATTCGCCCTGGTTTAGCCTGATCCTGTCACTATAGCGCGCGATAACCTCATACAGTTTTTGGTAATGCGGATAGGTATCTTCCGGCCGGTAGGTATATCCATGCACAGTGATGTCGTCTACCAGTCTCAACTTATTTTCACGTGTTAAAATAGCGAGGAAACTCTCGAGGTAATCTGTCTTTTTTATCTCTGCCATCGACAGAGCGTATAGTGTAGCGGAAGGTATTTCCTTTCGGATAATTTCTGCGGTACGTACGTACAACCCGGCATAATCTTCTACGCTGTTTTTTTCCGGTTCATTCCATACTTCCCAAATATTCACCTTACCACGATATCGATTTGCTAAAGCGTACACCCATTTATCCCACGCGTCAAGCGCTTCTTTTGAGCGTGGAAATCCTGCATTTAAATGAATACCTCCCCCACTCTCATAAATCGGGTTTCCGTAGGAAGTCTGTAACCAGGGCTCGATGTCATTGGAGACCAAATAATCTATGATCTCATCGAGCCACTCAAAATCATACACTCCTTTTTGCTTTTCACATTTTGCCCATCCTGCCTGTAATCTCATTTTTTTAGCACCTAAGGGAGAGAGGTACTCCTTCCAATGGTCAAAGACCGTCAGGTCCCTGTCTAATGTTTCACCACCAATTGACCAGTTTGAAGCAATGATCTGCCTTGAGCTACGGACTTCAAGGTTTCCCAGGTATGGAAGGGGTGTCTCGTCTTCATTTTGAGCCATTGCATTGGATAGACAGATAAAAAAAAGAAAGGAAAACAGCAAAAAGTCATATTGAGGTTTGGTTGGTTCCATTTTATTCTCGATTATAAACCTTGGTTTTGTTCGAATCTATATCAGTGTATTTTATCTTTAACTTCTTTAATTTCTGGTGAAGGTCTTCCCGAATATCCCGATACCCTTCGGTGTTGTAGAGATTATTCATTTCCTCCGAATCATTTTTTAGATCATACAGTTCCCATGTGTCTATGTCATGATAAAAGTGGATGAGTTTGTACCTTTCCGTACGTACACCATAATGCTTTTTAACACTGTGCCAACCTTTCAACCCTTCATAATAATGATAATATAGCGCTTCACGAAAAGGGGCATGATCAGGATCGAGCATTACCGGTCGTAGCGACTTACCCTGCACCTCACCGGGAATATCAATGCCCGCAAAATCCAGGAAAGTAGCGGCATGATCTATGTTCTGGACTAACTGTTTAGCCACAGTACCGGCTTTAATCTCTTTTGGGTACCGTACTATGAGCGGTGTACGCATAGACTCTTCATACATAAATCGTTTGTCGTACCAGCCATGCTCTCCGAGGTAAAACCCCTGATCTGAGGTATATACCACGATGGTATTTTCCGCTAAGCCGCTTTTATCCAGGTGACCCAGCACCCTACCCACGTTGTCATCCACTGATTTGATGCAGCGTAGGTAATCCTTCATATACCGTTGATACTTCCATTCGGCCAGTTCCTTTCCCGTAAGCTTTGATTCAGCAAATGCTTTGTTGAGAGGCATATAATGTGCATCCCAGGCCTCTCGCTGCTTTTCATTCATACGATTGTAATTGGCTTTCCATGCACGTTCTGCGTCATAGTGATCGTTTCCCCCCGTACCGCTTTCACTATCGTAATCGTCAGGCATCAATTTCATATCTGCTGATAAGAACATGTCTGCTATTCTCATGTCGGCCGCTTCAGCAGCTTGCCGATTGTTATATTGATCAAAGAAGTTAGCCGGGAGTGGCAGGTTTTCATCTGCATACAGGTGAAGATCAGAAACATTGGGCATCCAGTTACGATGGGGTGCTTTGTGATGGTAAAAAAGACAGAATGGCTGCTTAGTATCTCTTCGGTTTAAAAAATCCAATACATAGTCAGTAATTACATCGGTGACATAGCCATCCACCCTGGTGGTATCGGACCCACTCACAAACCGAGGGGAATAATAATTGCCCTGACCAATCAGTATATTCCACTCGTCAAACCCCTGTGGCGTCGATTTTAAATGCCACTTTCCTATCATGGCAGTAGTATAACCTGCCCTCCGAAGCAACTTGGGAAATGTTTCCTGATCGCCATCAAATACATCCAGGTTGTCACGTTTACCATTGATATGGCTGAATTTTCCCGTAAGTATAGCCGCCCGACTGGGGGCACAAATAGAATTTGTCACGAAGCTGTTTCGAAACAACATACCTTCTTTAGCCAGACGATCAATGTTAGGCGTCTCGATCAAGTCATGCCCGTAAGCGCTTATAGCTTTTTCTGCATGATCGTCCGCCATAATAAAGATAATATTGGGACGAGTGGCGGCACTAGACTCCCGGGTAGTTTGTCCTTCCTTTTTGACACAACTCCACAAACATAGCAGAGTAATGAGGATGGATATATTCGTTCGTTCAGACATAATTTTTTTGTTTTCAAACCATTTATAATGAGACTCTTATGACTTAATTCAATCTGATTGACTCTCTTTTAGGTAGAATCGCTCCATTTCAATCTTTGAATTTCATCAACTTTTATAAATACTGAATATAAGCCTTCGAATAATTTCGCCCCTTATATTTCACTTCTTTCCCAGTCAGGTTGACCCCAATTTGTATGGACTCACCATTTTTTTCAATTTCAACCCGGTAAACTCCGGCATTATCGATTTGCTTCAACCGGATCTGCGGCTGTCTTCCGTCCAGTGCGATCAGATGAGCCGCTGCCTGAAAATTCCCTGTATTTCTAAAAATGACTGCGGGCACTTTTACTCCATTTGCATCCACACCATCTGCGGTAATGCAACTGGAATACCTGGCCAGACTGGTAGCCATATAAACCGGAACAGATCCTGTAGTTGTACTCAATCTAAATTCCTTTTTAGCTTTTGTTATCCTCGGTTCTTTCAGGTATTTATATCCATTTGCATCAAAATCTAACGGTTCTCCGACAGGGCGATCATTCCATTCACCTTCCATATGCAAGGCCAGATCGATGGTGTCCTTTCCAGTTGTTTTTATCTGATCAAAAAGTAAAAGGGTGTTTTCATCAATGACCATTACAGCGCGTGTAAACTCAAAGTTATCATACCCTTCGGAGGTTTGATATACCCCATAATTTGTCAGGCTATCAAAGGCCAGACACTTACCCTTGACCCCCATGACCTCCTGGTTTGATTGATTAAGCACAACCGTATTATGAGCCACGGACGTTTTGTACCATCCCTGATGTAGGTAAGAACTGTATCGGCCATGCCCTGGGTCAACCAGTAGCTGATGCTTACCCTTATAAATTGAGAATCCCAAAATATCAGGATGGGAATGCCATCCGTCAGGGTTCATGTATTTTAAGGTGACATTAAGTTGATCGAGTCCTGCACCACTTCTCAATATGGATACTCCGGAACCGGTCAAATTGGCACTTTTAGTGGGCTGCACTTGTGATTTTGGTAGATGATGGGCTCCGTAAAGAATGGGCAATTCCATGAACTGACCCTCAAAGTGCGGAACAGATGAGCGTTTATGACCTTTTAAGACGGCGAGAAATTTCTTATCTCTGAAACGACCATACCCCAAATCATAATAAGGCGCATACTTTTCAAGGTTGACCGGTTTGGAATCATTCATTTGCGGAAGTTCCAATTGAGAATTAGCCATGAGCAGCGGACCACTGAGCATCTTCCGGATTCCAGACCAATTCATTTTAATGCCGTAGTTTTCTGCCATTTGGGTGACTACCCAAAGGGGATAAAAACTGTAGAAGTGATAGCTGGGGGCCATTTCCCACCATAAACCTTCTGATGTAAGCCCTTCATTCAGCTGACGATAGTAACCCCTGGTTGTATCGCTGAGCGCACTGTTGATCAAAAACGTATTGTCATATAAAAAGCCCACAGCTGCCACTGCTGAGTTTTTCCAGCATTCGATATTATGTATCTCATCTCTCATGTGATGTGCTATGATCAGGTCAGTTGCTGGTCTGAACAGGCTATCATACAACACCTGACGATCATTTAATGTGAGTTTGTCCCAAACAAAGTCTGTCCCGATGGCCAATTGAAGCGTCCAAAGTGACTCTCCCAACGACTGTACGTGTACGCGCCCCGCCCCGGTCCATGCATTAATGTCCGATAGTCCGTTTTTATCACGAATGGGGTACTTTGGATACTTACGCGTGTAATCACGGAGTAATTCGATGGCTTTTTTCGCATATTGCTCTTCTCCGGATACCTGGTAAGCGAACCCAAGCATGGCGGTGGTATTAGCAAGTTTGTGATGATAGTAAAAAAGTGTTACCCCATCATAATCAGTAACCAGGTTGGAAGGGTCGCCATAATAGGCCTTTCCTGTTTGGGTACTTAAATGTTCCCATTGCCATTCTGCGATTTGTTTTCCCGTCTTTAGCACCTGGCCATCATCGGGGCTCACATAATAGTGCGACCAGCTACCACCTCTCGGAGGCACCTTTAATTCTTCTTGAAGTAAGCTATCACAGTGTTGTTTGATGCGCTCCCAGGACCTTTCCGCCCATGGCGCTGTCTTTATTTTTTCACGGATCTGATCCATGGCATTCGGGGTGACTAAAAGGCGCGGTTGGCTCAATCCCTTTAAAGCGAGTAAGACAAGCCCCAATAGCCATATTTTCCTAAATGTATTCATTAACCTTTACTTTTCAATACCGGAATATCCCGTAAGACCTTCCATCACAGGCCACTTGAGTGTATCCCTTTGACCGTTTCAGCTTAACGCCATCGCCCATCAACAGACGAAAATCACCTGTAGTTTTGACACCTACGGGCACATTAACCGGTTTTTCCGATGGATTCAATACTACCAGTATCTTTTCATCTTCATCGGTACGACTAAAAATAAAGGGATATGCCTTCTTCTTAGCGTAGACGATATCAAAGGCAGCATAGGCCTGCAAGGCTTTTTCCGTTTTTCTAAGCTCCACCAGTTTTTTGGTTTTCGCCAACAACCCCTGGTCATCACTTAATTGCCGGGCCACTGTGGGGGCATCTTTGGCCCCATCCTGTGGCAGGTAAAGCTTGTCTTTATCAGCTGTTGAAAACCCATAATTCTTGCTCGCATCCCATTGCATAGGTGTCCTGTTACCCGAACGCCCGCCATAGGAACCTTCCACGGCCGGAGCGTCTTCCAAAGGCAACTGCCGCATGCCTATTTCATCTCCATAATAAATAAATGGAATGGAGGGAAAGGTCATTTGAAAGGCATAAATAATCTCCAGGTCACGATCATCGCGATCGTAACTCTTCACCCTTATCATGTCGTGGTTATCAACCGGTATGGATATATACCCATTATCTTTTAGCTGCTGGTATTGATCATAAAACACATCCAGAAAAACTGTGATATCCCCTTTCCCGGCCGGCTCGAAAAAACTGTAAGTATCCTCATCATAGGTAAACCATTTCTTATGAAACAAATCGTCATAACCTTTAAACCAATGCATAAAATCAGCGTGAAATCCAGCCTCAATAGCCAGTGCAGGGTCACCCCATTCGGAGATCAACAAAGCTTCGGGGTAATCTTCATCAAACATCCGTCTTACGTCCAGCCAAAAGTCCTTACCGGCACTATAAGCCATATCCACTCTGAAGCCATCTACCCCCTGTGCAAGCCAGTATTTCAGCACATTTTTCATTTCTTCTTTCAGTGCTAACACATCGGGATGGTCGATCGGAAGCTGCCAGTCATACTTGATCTCGTCTTTTTCAAAACCGTAATTAAGCTTAGGCTGGCACCAGAAAAAATTAGTCATATAGGCACCATCACGGCTGGAATAGCCCCGGATAAATTTACTGGCATATTCTTTAGGTGTTTTCCAGGTATTGTCCGTCCAGATAAACCAGTTCTTATATTTGGGGTCTTCCCCGATGGAACCCTTAAACCAGGTGTGCTCTACAGAGGTATGACCGATCACGAAATCCAGGATGACCTTAATATCTCGTTTGTGTGCTTCTTCAAATAGCTTTTTAGCTAGTGCGTTGTTCCCATAACGCGGATCAACCTGATAAAAATCAGCCACGTCGTAACCCGCATCGCAAAAAGGAGAAAGGTAAAACGGATTCAACCACAGCGCATTGATTCCCAGGCTTTTTACGTAGTCAAGTTTGGAAATGATACCTTGAAGGTCGCCAATTCCATCCCCATCAGAGTCTTTAAATGTCTGTGGGTAGATCTGATAGAACACCGCCGAAGTGATCCATTCAGGTGTTTCTGGTTTTATTCTGCCTTGAGCAAATCCCTCCAACTGGTTTAAAATGCATGAGAGGAATACGGTATAAATAAGTGTTCTGTTCATTGTAATTTTTTTTAATATATGAGGTAAAAAATGTCTGACATGCGGCTCGGTCCCTTTGATTTCAACCCTTCCCTATCTACCAGGCCTTCCCAATTTCACATAGACCAATCTCGTTTATAGATGTTCCAAAATTGGTTACCGTATTGACCGGGATAACGCTGCTTTATCTCCTTCGCCTTTTGATCATAGGCATTGTCAGGCCATTTTTCAGCTGCAATGGCCAGTAAAGTGAGTAAGCCATCGTATCTGGCCGGTTTTATTTGTGGATAGGACCAACCGTTTTTATCCAGTACTTCGTCGAGCAAAAAATCCAGTGCGTCACGAATCCCTGTATCTTCTGAGTTTTTGTAGTTCCATAGATCTATATCAACTTCTTCTGCCAAAAGCGCCAGGTGAAAACAGGCCATCAGATTCATGGTACTGTAGGAGAAACTCAACGTCCTGCTGAGTTCTTCCGGTTGCCCCCCTCCTTTTTCCAGTTGTGAGTTCAACACATTTAACTTCGTGTCTTCAATGATATTGGTTAATACAAGCTCCCTTTCGCAAATAAGAGCAAGATGGCCTACTTGCGCATTGTACCAGCTATGGTGATTGTTACGTGTTTGACTTTCCAGTTTTCCCAGTTCACTGGTCAATAACCAATCTAAAAAGTCGTTAAACCAGGCCTTTAGCTGATCATGATCTTCATCCCCCCAATGCCCTGAATTTTGTATTAAATCAGCGGCTTGATATGCCTGCCACAGGTCTCTGGTTTCAATAATGCCGTACCTTCGGCCTTTGTGCCTTCCCGGCACTCCTTGTCCATAGTTAAGGTGCGGATTCATCTTAGTAGAGTCATTGGTAAACCAGCTTTTCAGCAGCTCTGATGCTTTTAAAGCAAATCGATCATCGGCGGTATTTTGATATGCCAAAGCACAATCAAAGGCATAAGCGACTGTTTTCATCATGTACTGCCAATCTGTGATTTTGTATACTTCCGGGTTGATCTGTCCGTCTTTCCTGATGTAGGGTAAGCCATCTTCTTTTGCTTCATCTGGCCACCAATAGATCCCCATACTCATGTAATCGTTCTTGTCGGCACCAGGAGGCATGAAGTCCTTTTGTAATACTGAAAACGGTCCCCGGTTCAGGGCGTCTCTTATATCAGAATAGATCTCCGGAAGTAAATCAAAAGATAATGTCTTAGTATGTATTTCACTGATAAAATCCGGTTCCCTGTAGATATCCAATTTTATCAAACGGACCAATGCTTCTGCGAAATAGTATTCCGCATAAATAAGAGGCATATCTATTTCGCTATTGCGGGGCTTGTGACCTGTACTGTGGTCCAGAAAAAAGCTACGATTACTTTCATTTTTATCCCTGTAGTTATTGTTGACAGTAGTCAGTATTTCCCGGGCGGTTAACTTGTATTCATCTGATTTTTCAGTGTTTGAATAGGCCTGTAATTCGAGCAAAGCAGAGGTAATAATAACGGCTGCAGATACGTCCCGAGGTGTATCTTTCGAAGCTTCATCGTCAAAGTCCCAGTAAGGCACTTTGTCTTCGGGCAGGTTTGAATGGTCCAGAACAAAATCAGCAATTTGATGTGCTTTCTCTAAAAAAGTGCTATCGCCTGTTTCTCTAAAGGCCACTGTAAAGCCATATAGTCCCCAGGCCTGCCCCCTCGCCCATGCTGTGTGATCAGCCATTCCCTGAAATGTGCCTTTCCAACGAGGTGCCCCGGTTGTTGTGTCATAATCCACGACGTGGTAACTACTGTGGTCTTCACGAAAGTGATTTTTTAACGTAGTTTTTGCATGGCGATAGGCCATCTCATAAAAAGCAGTATCATGGGTGGCTTTGGCTGCCCAAAAGAGGTATTCGAGATTCATCATATTATCAATGATCACCGGATATTGCCAATCCTCTTTTGCCCCCCAGTCCCAGCTTTTAATAGCCTCGATAGTATTATCGTACCTCGAAGCCAGGCTATAGGCTCCTTCAATAAGTACGGCTCTGTAGGTGGAGTCACCGGTTAGTTTATACCCGTTCCCAAAGCTATTGTACAGCATAAATCCCAGATCATGGGTTCTCCTATAAGTCTTGAGCCCCTCGAGTGGCATAGTAAACCGATGTGCGGTCTCTCTCCACAATTCTGAATCGTTTTGACTTGCCAGGTACCAAAGTATACCCGGTAAGAAACCGCTTGTCCAATCCTCTATACGGACGTCTGGCTTCTCCGGTGACCTGGGAAAAAAGGCCGAATCCCGATCTTGCAGGAAATGGTAGTGGTCACTCAGTTCTTTCAGTACCTTCTTGTGGTCAATGGTTCCATTTGTTGTATGACAAGTGGAAAGCAATGTGATTGCCAAAAGGGCAACCAACAAAACAGTAGTAACAGTCAGTGAGCGATGGATTTGTGTGTGTCTTCTCATTTTTATAGGAGTAGTAGCTATAACAGATTCAATTACCAACTTAAAGCCGGTCTGATTTCTTTATTCAGTTGCTTGTTATAATCAAGGATCATTTGCCTCATAGCCACGGTTTTTTCAGGATACATTTCCGCCAGGTTATATTGCTCTTCCGGATCATCTTGAATATTGTAAAGTGCCAGGTCACTTTTAAGCGTTTGCACTTCTGTTCTTTCCCCGTCCTGGTATGACACGTGCTTGTATTTGTGAGGTAGATGTAACTTCCATGGGCCTAGCCTGACTGCCTGCGGTTGTCCGTTCAGAAATACATAAAAGGGCTTATCTTTTATTCGTCCGCCTCTGAACAAGGGGAAAATACTGCGCCCGTCTATCTTACGTTCAGGTAATTTAGTGACCGTGACCTCAGCGATTGTGGGTAATATATCTTCCAGGGAAGATACCTGGTGACTGGAGGAATTACATTTAATTCCCCTTTCCCAGTAAGCGATAAACGGAACCCTGACCCCTCCTTCAAATGACGTACTCTTTCCTTCCCTGAATGGCCCCGCGCTTCCGGCATGGCTACCAAATTCCAGCCATGGGCCATTGTCAGAAGTAAAGATGATCAGCGTATTATCCAGGATATTAAGTGCTTCCAACTTCTTCATTATTCGTCCAACTGATGCATCCATTTCAGTGATAACATCCGAATAGATCCCATGCTGGCTTTTACCCGCAAATTGACGGGAAACAGAGAGTGGTACATGAGGCATTGCATGCGCCAGATAAAGAAAAAATGGACGTGATTTATTTCGTTCAATAAAGTCTAAAGATACTTCCGTAAAGCGTTGTGTCAGGTTGGTTTGATCTGGGTTATATTCTACTACTTTCTGGTTGGATAGCAATGGCAGATCAGGCCAGAGTATGTTATTGTCAGGCGTCATATCATTTGAATAAGGTAACCCGAAATACTCATCAAATCCCTGGCTTAAAGGAAGTACCCGGTCATCATCCCCTAAGTGCCATTTACCTACACAGGCTGCAGCATAGTTTCGTTGTTTGAGTAGTTCGGCTATGGTAAGTTCTGACGGATTAAGCCCCCTGTTAAAACGATCATGGGTCCATGCCGGCCCTTCCGGAGCAAGCACTTTTGGAACATTTACTCTCACAGGGTTACATCCGGTAAGTAATGCGGCCCTGGAAGGAGAGCACACCGGGTAGGCATAAAAATTCGTCAACTTCAGCCCTTTCAAGGCCATTTGGTCAAGGTAGGGTGTTTGATTTTTTACGGACCCATAAACACCCAGATCACCAAACCCCAGATCATCGGCCAAAATAAGGATGATATTCGGGCCATTAGCTTTCTTAGCCGTAGAATCGGCCTCGCCAGCATAACAAAAGGTGGTTAACAAAAAAATGACTACTGGTAAAACGAATTTGTAGATCTTCCTGCATTGGATAAGTAGTGTATTCATTCTATTCATAAAAGTTATTTCTGTTGATCTGAAATAAATCAATTGAATTCACCTTGTGAGAAAAACCTTCCGAAAAACAGTAATTGATAGTCTACTGCTTCCTGCCAGTATTCCCAATTGTGCCCACCAGGTCTTTCCGTATATTGATGAGGAATGTTCCTGTAAAGCATTCGCTCATGAAGCGTTCGATTTACTTTTAAAAAGAAATCTTCCGTACCACAATCGATTATAAAAGCCATTTTAAGCTTTGCCGTCAGATGTAGCATATTGATCACTGAATGTTGCTTCCAGGTGTCCGGTTGTTCACCATATTTCCCCAGGTGATGTGCTATTTCCCATTTTCCCGGGAAAGGCGTAAGGTCTACCCCGCCGCTCATACTGCCAGCTGCTCCAAACCATTCCGGATGCCTCAAGGCCAAGTACATAGCTCCATGCCCGCCCATACTTAGTCCTGTAATAGCTCTTCCTTCTCTCCCCTTCCTTGTATTATAACGCTCATCAATAAATGAAATAACCTCTTTGGTTATGTGCGTTTCGTACTGCATGGCACGGTCATCAGGGCTATCAAAATACCAACTGTTTTTGGCACCATCGGGACAAATGATCAACACATCAAATCTGTCGGTCAGCATCTTTATACGAGGCGCTTTTTTGATCCAATCCGAATAGCTGCCGTTATAGCCATGTAGCAAATAAACTGCCGGGTAGCGATTCTCATTGTTTTGATCATAACCATCAGGCTTTACTACTACGCACCTGATCGTTTTATTCATGGAACTACTTTGGATCAGCACCGTGTCCACCTGCGCAGCTACCAGGGTTAAGGGTAAGGTTATAAAAAAACAACCTATGACCTGTATCTTCATAAATTTCAAAATGTATTCCATTAGATCTCTATAAATTAAGGTGTAACATTTGATCATAGCATCACTTCATCATAGCTGGAGCCCAGTCTGTAGTTATCGATGTGAAATGAAAGTGACGAATTTTGGGTGGCCCGGTAAATACCGGTTTTGAGATCATACTGCTGCATCCATGTTTCTCCCAGGAAGCTGTCAGGCATGCCCAGATCTCCGGACCAATCTAATTCCAGGTCTCCGTCAAACCATATTTTCACTCTACCCTTATTATTCCCTTCACTGCCATCCGGTCTAAACCCTATGATTATATCATACCACCTGTTCTTCCCTATTGATTTATTCCAAACCTCTAGCGCATTTCCACCCGGACCATTTTTACGTTCCACATAGTAGTAACTGGTATTTCTTATTTTGAAACTTAATTGAAACGCCATGCCCACATCCAATAATAAAGCTGCCATAGGCGACGCGGTAAAAGGCTGTGGAAGCTGATGAAACTGCGTAAGTACTGTCCATGACACAGGAGGTTGACTGTTGTTTCCAAGAGCGAATTGAAAACCTACATACCTCCACTGATCAAACGCTATGGACCGCTTCATTATGTATTCGGTTCGCTGACTGGAATAGGAATGATCGGTAGTACCGTTAATCCGAAACTTTAGGCTTTTACCAACAACCGATTGATCTGAAGAGCTGATAACAGGCTTTTCCGTAAAGTGGGTCCACTGGTCTTTAAATTTATTCAAATGAAAGGTTGCTTCTCCGTCTGTCAATTTCCAATCCTCATCTACCCAGGCATGCTCAAAGTTGATGCTGACCTGTATAGCCCCATAAACGATCAAGCTATAAGCCATGATCGGTATCATCAACAAAGATCTGCTGCATAATTTTCGTAGTCTGTCTTTCATTTTGACACTATTTAACAGGCTCAAGACTAATAGCAATACCCCCACTTTCCATTAAAATGGCATGGATCACTGACGTTCGGTCGACTTCTGTTTCCAGGATCTGATACGCTCCCGGGTTGTTATCCAGATCCGTTTCAGGTGCATCCTCATAGATACGTGCCGAATACCTTTTTCCTTTTTCTAAAAAGTCCAGCTCAATCTGTAGCTGTTTTGAATGCTTACCGGTAGCGCCACCTATGTACCAATTTTCCCTCGTACGCCTGGCAATGACCAGATGTTGACCGATTTCTGCTTCCAATACCAGCGTGTGATCATAATCCACTTCCAGATCTTCAATGAATTGAAAGGCCGGGTGAGCTTCATAAATATCGATCATATCGGCAGCCATTTGCATCGGACTATACAGTATCACCATCAAAGCCAGCTGTTTGGCCAATGTTGTTTTTACACGCATGTCAGTGATATCACCGCGACTGGGGTGCCATTTACGCCGTTTGTCATCATAGCTCTCATACTTCAGATCAAATATGCCTGGCGTATAGTCCATTGGCCCGGCCAGTATGCGTGTAAAAGGCAATATCAGCGTATGCTCAGGGGTGATATCATGCGACCACCCGTTCCATTCCATTCCCTGTGCTCCTTCCCGGGTCATCATATTGGGCATAGTCCTTTCTATTCCGGTAGGTTTTATGGGCTCATGGGCATTGATCATAACCTTATGTTGAGCCGCTACTTCCAGAACCCGGCGATAATGCCTGACCATATACTGGTTATGATGAACATGACCTTCAGGTTGTATCGGACCGGCATACCCGGTTTTCAATGCGTGAATTCCAAATTTTTCCAGTTGATCAAAGGCTTTTTGCAGGTTACTTTCATAGCTGGTAACGTTACCTCCGGTTTCATGATGGCTTATCAACGAGACCCCTTTTTCATTGGCATAGGCCACCACTTCTTTCAGGTCATAGTCTGCATATGGCGTTATAAAGTCAAATACATTTGCTTTGCCCCAGTTTTCCCAGCCCTGGTTCCATCCCTCAGCCATTACACCTTTGATGTTGTGCTTCGCAGCAAAGTCAATGTGCTTTTTCATGTTTTCTGTTGTGGCGCCGTGTTCAGGCCCCATAGTCCAGGTTTCAACCCCTTGGTGCAGGCTCCACCATATCCCCACGTATTTCATAGGTGTGATCCAGCTAACATCGTCCAGCTTATTTGGCTCATTGAGGTTAAGGAGCAGGCCGGAGGTAATTAAGTCAGCCGGATTATCTGTTATTTGAAGTGTCCGCCACGGGGTTTTGAAAGGGGTCTTGTTTTTCACCTTTATACCGTCAGGCCAGGGGGCCAGGTCTGCTTCGTAGGTCAATGGAGATCCTTCTTTTGCCTTGACAGACATACCTGCATAATCTGTAAGGTTAGCTTCATGAAGGCTTATATAAACACCCTCAGCCGTTTTCAGAGTGAAGGGTGTATTGGCACTTTCCATTTCACTCAAGAGTGTGCTGTTATATTTTAATTCGTAGGTATCAAAATCTGCTTTGGTGTACCATGCTTTATGGTCACCGGTAAATTGGAATTCAGTCAACTCGTCCAGGATCAAAACACTGTCCAGGTTGGGTTGCTCAGGGAATTCATAGCGGAAGCCTATGCCATCATCAAACACACGTGCTGTAATGATCAGTGCCCTCTCAGTCCCTGACCTTTCTTTCAAGGTGATCTTAACTTCATTGTAGTGATTGCGATAACTTGAAAACTGTCCCCAGGCCGTATTCCATGTTTCATCGAATGTGCTTTCCTCCATGGACTGGATAAAAAAACCGCTCTTCAAATCTTCCGTACCCTTCAGATCAAAACCCAGGGCAGATGGTGAAAGGAGTTCACCACCCGACTTGTTCACCGAGTAAAAAGGCACACCATCAGTATTCAGACTCAATGCAAAGCGAATGGACTGATCAGGTGAAGCTACCCGGACTTCCTTTATTTCCTTCTTACAGCTCATGGTTAACAATGCTATGAGCAGTGTGAATATCAGACTCTTATTAATTACTATGTTCATATTTTGCTACAGTGCTATTACACCGTGATGTTTAAATCCAACAAACCCCGTGATCGCAATGAGCGTATAATAGTGCCTTAAGTTTTGGCATATGTCCCTCAATGTCGTTCTGTTTTCAATCATTCGGCATCAGTCCTTTTTCACCAGTTCCCGGGGTGTGTCCATTGGTTTTCGAACATTTGAATACCTGACCCTTGAATAATCAAAGTCTGTGATGTTTGAACCCTGATCTATTTTAATACCGGTGTTGTAATCGTTGATTTTAATATTATGCAGAAAAAGGCCTTCGATTTTTGCCGTGTTGTATACTCTTAGTGCAATAGGATATTCTTTGGAAGTGGTTTTTCCGTTGAAATTGAAAATAGTATTGCTAATGGTAACGTCCCGGACCAATTCGTGGTCAAATGCAATGGTGCCGGGAGGGTCTTGAATAAAAGTGCCTTTGTACTCCTTACTGAGCGTATAGATCTTTTTGGCAATCAGTGCGCTAAAAAAATCCGTTACCAGGGTTTCAGGGGGATGACCTGTTAGCGTCGAGTGGCAATTATCTATGGTCAATCCATCCACTTCATGTTCCAGGTTATAGAAAAAAGGTCCTTCATGCGTAGCAGTCACATTTCGCAATGTCAGGTTTTTGACTGAGTTCTGAACGGTGACTACGGGTCCCTTCCAATAGGGCACATAGAGATTTTCGATCACGATGTTCTTATGTTCTTCAGGAGGTGGTTGCTCCCAGTTTTCGTAGTGCTTCAACTTGCCGTCCCATCCGATTTTAACAGCTGCATCGCTGCCTCCTCCTTCAGTGAAAAAGGTCATATTCGTGCAATAAACCCCTTCCACCGGTTTTCCTTTCGCGGCTATCGTTCTCAAAATAGCCGCTCCCCAAACATTGGTGGCCACCACGTTCGTAACGGTCACACCACGAACCGGCCCGCCTTTTCCTTTATGTCCCATGGCCGAATCCACCACAATAACATCATCACCAAATGTGCCCGTAATATTATTGATCACTACGGAATGGGCCGGTCCTACTACATGAATACCGTCCTGCCATGGATGTTCGTTACCCTGAAAAAAGTGTAAGTCACTTATATGGAGGTTTCTGACATCTTCTAACCTCAAAGCCCATCCGCTGGTCTTACCGATTTGAAAACCTTTTAAGGTCAGGTTATCAACTTTATAAAAATAAACTGCTCCTCCGCTACGTTCGGGTTCTCTTCTCGCATTTCCGTCTAATTTAGCTTCCCCCCAACCTATCACATGGATATCCGTATTCCCATGGACAGGATCAGCGTTTTCAAGCAGTAACATTTTTATCCCATCAGCCGCCTTTACATAAGCGCCTGCCAATATCAGTGTAGTATGGCTTGGTAACTTTATGCTTTCCGTCAATACCCATTCTCCGTTTTTGCCAGGCCCGTTGGCTCCTAAGCCAATAACATTGTTACCAGGGCTTTCTAATGCACGCTTAATAGCATTATTGATCTTTTCATTGGCCGTTTTACCTGGATAATCAGATGCCCAATGAATGTTTTTATCAGTAGCATTTTGACCAAAGACGGTGAGTCCTGTACAAGCCAATAATGCGATCATCATGATTTTTTTCACTTTCTGTTTTGTTATGTCTAAAATTTCTATTTCTCTTCAGCATGTAGTCCCTGCTTAATCAGCCTTGACAGGCTCCTTGCCCATGGTAAAAACCAGGCGACCACCCGCCACAATATCTTTGTGAAGGAGATAATCCTTGTCATATTCCTTTCCATTGAGCTGTATCGATTGGACGTAGATATTGGTGTCTGACACGTTTTCAGCAATGATCTCAAACGATTTTCCGTTCTCCAGGTAGATAGTGGCTTTCGGGAACATCGGGGTGCCAACGCTGTAATTACCAGAAGCAGGGTTGACAGGGTAAAAACCCAGGGCACTGAAAATATACCAGGCAGACATCTGTCCGCAATCTTCATTCCCCGAAAGCCCTCCTGGAGTATTATTGTATAGTTCTGTGATGATCTGATGCACCCTTTCCTGTGTTTTCCAGGCCTGACCGCCATAATTATAGAGGTAAGCGACATGATGGCTGGGTTCATTGCCATGCGCATACTGACCGATCAGGCCAGTGATGTCTACAGGGGCACCTTCCACTACCTCATCCACTTCATTAAACAGGTCATCGAGTTTTTGGGTAAAGGCCTTTTTGCCACCCATCAATTTGATCAGACCGGGAATATCATGAGGTACAAACCAGCTGTACTGCCAGCTGTTCCCTTCTATAAAATCACTCTTTCCATAAGAGGCAAACTTCGGGTCAAATCCAGGTTGCCACTCGCCATTGGCCGCTTTACCTCTCATAAAACCAGTAGCCGGATCGAATACATTGACATAGGATTTGGACCGCTCTAAGAAATATTCATACTCTTCGGTTTTACCAAGCGCCTGAGCCATTTGGGCAATACACCAATCGTCAAAAGCATATTCCAGAGTCTTCGAAACAGATTTGTTATCCAGGTCGGCAGGGATGTAGTTATATTCTTTGAGGTATTTCACCCCAAAGTCATCCTGCATAGCGCTGGTTTTCATGGCTTCATACGCTTTTTCAACCTCAAAATCCCGGATCCCTTTAAAGTAAGCATCTACAATTACAGGGACCGAGTGATAACCTATCATACAGTTGGTTTCACTGGCATGAAGAGACCATACGGGCAATAGTCCGTACTCTTCGTAGTGTGCCAACATCGCGTTGATAAAATCATTGACCCTTTCCGGTTCGATCAGTGTAAAAAGAGGATGTGAAGCTCTGAACGTATCCCAAAGAGAAAATACGGTGTAGTTATCAAACCCTCCGGCTTGTTGGACCTCTTTATCCGACCCACGATATCGTCCGTCTACGTCTGCATAGAGGTAAGGTGCGAGTTGAGCATGATACATGGCAGTATAGAATACCTCTTTTTGCTCAGGCCCGCCTTCCACGACGATAGCCTTCAAGTGTCTTTCCCATAGCTCCTCAGCTTCCTGTTTCACCCGGTCAAAGTTCCAATGTGGGATCTCAGCGTTCAGATTGTTGATGGCTCCTTCAATGCTCACTGCCGAAATAGCCACTTTCACCAAAATCACTTCTTTTTCCGTCGTGTTGAACCTCACAAATGCCTTTATCTTGTCTCCATCCCGAGTTGTACTTCTTTCGATAATTTGTTCGCTCTGTACTGTTCCCCAATCCTGGAAAGGTTTTGAGAAAGCAGCGGCAAAATAGACTTCCTGCTCAGCCCAATACTTCTCACCAGGTTCTCCCCATCCCTTAGATTTTCTCAGACCGGTGATCAGCGTGTCATTCACAATGTTTACCTGGGTAGTGATAACGGAATCCCCCTTACGGCCATGAAAAAGATCAATGAGTATATTGGCATTCTCAGATTGTGGAAAGGTGTACTTATGAAAGCCTACCCGCTTACTGGCCGTGAGCTCAGCTTCAATGTTGTAATCCTCCAAATGCACCGAATAGTACCCTGGCGAAGCGGATTCGTTCTCGTGGGTAAAACGTGAGCGATAACCGCTATCCGGATCTTTCTTAGTGCCAGGTTCCGTTTGTATTGCCCCTGTGGAAGGCATGAGTAAAATATCCAACAGGTCTCCTCTACCTGTACCGCTTAAATGGGTATGGCTAAACCCCATAATAGAGCTGTCTGAATAATGATAGCCTGAGCACCAGTCCCACCCCTCAATACCTGTATCCGGACTTAGCTGAACCATACTGAACGGTACAGCAGCACCGGGAAATGTATGGCCATGAGCTCCAGTGCCAATAAATGGGTTTACGTAGGAAGTCAAAAGCGCCTGTTCCAATGCCGCATGCTCTTCAACAGGCTCTTTCCTACCACAGGCCACGACCAAAACAGCCAATATGACCGTCACCGGTTTTATGATCTTTGCTTTATTCATTGGACGCATAAGTCTTTTTGAAGGTCTGGTACATTTTGGTTAGTTTCTTTACTATTCCGGGATTTTCACCGGCTACATTATGCTGTTCCCCCGGATCAGTTTCCAGGTTAAAAAGCATATTATCGTGTGGGCCATCACCCGAAAGAAGGCCGGGATAATCTGCAGGACGAGACTGCTCATATGGCCCCAAGATAGTGACCCCGTCAGGGCCGCGAGGATCAACCCAATCTTCCTCCATGTAGTCCGGAGTATCTGTTCGAGCTTTCATATGCAATTTCCACGGACCACTCCTTACCACATATACCTCTTTACCGAACATGCCATACAAGGCTTCATGCGGGGTTTTAGCCGATTCGGTAAGCACCGGCATCATGTCCTTGCCGTCCAACCTGATTTGATCGGAAACATTTATGCCGGCCACTTTCAGGAGTGTGGGGAAAATATCAATGGATCCCATTGGCTCATTGATCACTTGTGCGGATTTTATTTTACCAGACCAACGCACCATAAATGGGACCCGCAAGCCTCCTTCCCAGGTAAGCGCTTTCATACCCCGAAGCCCACCGGCGCTTCCTCCGAACCAGGGGCCGTTATCAGACATAAAGATCACTAGCGTGTTCTTTTCAAGGTCAAGCTCCTTAATTTTGTCCAGTATGCTTCCCACTGAAGTATCCAACTCACGAATTACGTCTGCGTACAGGTCTTCTTTTGTATCAGGTGTATAGAAATCCGTTGAAGGAGCCAGGGGTTTATGTGGCATGGCATGGGGTAGATATAGAAAAAATCGCTGGTCTTTATGCTTTTCAATAAACTTCAGCGCCCGTTCGGTGTAACGTTTGGTCAGCGTAGATTGTACTACCGGATATTCTACTACCTCTTCATTTTCCAGCATATGGACCGGACGCATGTCATTGGAATATGGAATACCATAATAACTGTCAAACCCTCTTTTTGTAGGTAAGAATTGAGGCTGATGCCCAAGATGCCATTTACCAATGCAGGTAGTGGCATACCCCTCTTTTTTAAGCAGCTGACTGATCAAAATTTCATTGAGGGGCAGGCCTGCGGTATCAAGGTGTCTCGTTGCATCCGGCGCCGGATTATCCATTAAGCCATGATTGAATGGATATTTACCTGTGAGTAATGTAGCCCTGGAAGGTGCACAATAAGGAGTAGGTACATAAAAGTTGATAAAGCGTGCTCCTTCGGATGCCAGTTCATCGATCCTGGGAGTATTCCATTTTTCCTGGTGGTAACATGACAGGTCACCATACCCCATGTCATCCGCCAAAATTAAAACGATGTTAGGTGGATCATTTACCCCCTTACCCAAAGCGCAATTCAGTGTAGTGAAACTATAAATTAAAATATTTAAAATACTGATTTTTAATATTTTATATATATTCATATAAAGTAATACTTATTTTTAAAATCTTTAAAAACAACGTTTGATCATGGTTTCAGATAGTCTCATATGTTGGCATTGGGCGGGTTATTACTTTGAAATAATGAACTTTTTTGTGTGCACTCCCTGGCTGGTCTCTACTGTAACCAAGTAAGATCCGATCGTTAGTGTGTTCGTATTCACCTCGAACTCGTTCATTCCCTGCACCAGTTTATCTGAAATTTGTGATTGGTCTTTTCCTGACAGATCTGAAACCCGGATCTTTATCACCCCTTCCATGTCAGATGAATAGTTTATCCAAAGGCTTGCAGATGCAGGATTCGGATAAATCTGCCACTTGTCTAAAGCTTCATTTTCAAGCGGCTCTACGGTGGTATTCAACGCTTGTTCAGCGCTCTTTCTGGCGTTGTCAGAAGACAAGCTGGTCAGTTTCCATTTTTGAGAGTTCCAGTTATTCCAGGAACGTTGTGCGATAGTAGCATTATTCCCTCCACTTAGATTTGCCTGGATGCATTTGCCATTGGCTTTATTCTCAATTCTGTAATATCCATCACCCACAAAAATCAGTTTCCATTTTTGCGGATTCCAATTGTTCCAGGTGCGCTGTGTTATTGGTGCACCATCCACGTTACTGTCATTAGCCTGCAATACCCTGTTATTCTGCTTGTTTTGGATTTTGTAATAGCTACCGCCTAAATGAATAAATGCCCACTTTTGACTGTCCCAACCTTTCCAATCGTACTGAAGTACAGCAGATCCGTTTGATCCGTTCACGTCAATTTTGATCACTTTTTTATTCGACTTGTTCTCGATTTTGCGATACCCCTGGCTGATCGGTACGGTAAGGCGGATCACTACTACGTTATCCGGCACATTGACATTTATGGCACCATTATTTATCGCCAATTCATTTTCCACAAAATTGAAATCAGCATCATAGCGAAACTGGGTAGCTGAGGCGAGGTTGCCATTTACTTTCACAGTGACTGCATCATTTCCAATGGTTTTATCTGTGCCATCGTCATTGCTGCGGTCCACATTTTGCCACAGCAACAGGAAGTAGCTTCCATTACTCTTTTGTAACAACAATTTATGCGTAGAGCCCTTAGCATTAAGCACTTCAAAATCCAGGCTTTTTGTAGTAAAATCAGGATAATTCCACTTCTTATTGACTTTATCGAATTTAGCCTCTCCCAGCAGGCTGATCAGATTCTTTAGTCCGTTAAATGCCGGCTTACGCACTCCACCTGTCCTAAGCAGCCCCCAACTGTTTTCTATCAATTCATGAATGTAAGACACCTTTATTCCGCGGTTGAAATATTCACAAAAGCCTGTCAGGATATTCTTAGCCTGTGTCCTCTCCGTGACCGAATTAGAGCCGCTTGTTTTCCATCCGAACTCGGACAAAAGCAAAGGTTTGGGCGTACCTCCCTGAGCGTAACCATGTGTCTGGTTGATGGTATTATTCAGATTAGTGGTGATCGTACTCCTATGTGTATAATGATGGAAAGATTCCAGGTCATGCGCAATAGGGACAATTTTTGATACATTGTTGCCAAAGGCCATGGGAGTAGTGGCGACAGGCAGATCTTTAGTGGCGGGGTCACTTTTCAAGTAATGGATCATGTCCTGATGCCAGGCCCTGCTCGCCCGATAGTCCGTGCTGGTATTCAAATGGTTATTGCCATTTCTATCCGTGTATTGCTGATAAGGCCAGCCGAACCCTTCCACCAGAAAAATATCCGGTTCATTTTGTCCTTCTACGGCATAAATGTAATCTGCTGCGGCCTTACTATGTCGACGTACATCTTGCGGGGTTTGGCCTCCTTCATAGGAACCGGTGACAAAAAGGGCGCGTGTTCCGTAATTCTCCCAAAGCTGCCTGTTTTGGGGACCGTAGGTGGAATGGGCAAAATGAGAGCTTCTTACATGACGAATACCTAAATCCTGAAGCGCTGGTTTTACCTTGGTATTAAAGCCATTATCACGTTTATACCTGTCTCGATCGAGTTTGATATTGATCCCTATAGACCCAACAAAGGCATCCGCCTTTTTAGCAGTGACCTGTGCAACGAGGGGAATGGATTGCAGCCATAACACTATTACAAACAAGACCGCTATTGATCTTTTTTTATTGGTTTTCATATTATGTTGGTTTAGCATTCTATAAAATAATTTGGAGTGAAGGGCTTTAGGTGTAACCGGAAGCAGATCTTGAAAAGACCCCCTTCCGGCAAACCAAATTTTACACCCGTGTTTACTTATCAATAAGCAGTTTTTGGATGCACCTATGAGCACCCTGCGATAGGTTGAATAAATACATTCCCGATTTCAGGTCCTTGATATCAATTTCAAGTGTCACGTTGCCTTTCTCCACCTGCCATACCTGTTCCTTTACCACTCTGGACTTCAGGTCAGTGATGGCTATTCTAACCTCTCCTGCCAACGCTGCCACATAGGTCATAGAAAATGAATTTGAGGCCGGGTTAGGATAAATGTGACCTGTCTTTTCAAATACATCTGTGGAATCCGTATCTGACGCTATCCTCGCATTTGCATGACAGGTGGCACCACCTGAAGCTTTTACTTTCGAACGTAATTGGCCTGAGGCATCATACCAATAGATCTTAGTAGTATTGGCCCCGCCCACGGTAGCTGTGGTGAAGAATACGTCCCCCGGTAGCGCTTCAACAACTCCGTTCTGAGAAGTACCGTATACCTCCCAGGTCACAGGTATTGAAAAGTTATTTGGATTTCTAACTCTCCATCGTCGGTCTATGGAAGGATCCTGGCTACACATAGATGTTAGATTTAATGGCGCCACATCAGGCAGTGAATCAAATACGAAAAGTGTTTCAGAGAAAGCATTGTTATTCTCGTCAGACTCGAATATTCTATTCTCTTCATCGGCCAGGGCGTCTACTCTTATCTGCCCGGAAGTCATCGCTTGCCAGAAAGGGGTTCCCTGTATACCTGATGTAGCTTCTATTTGAACAGATTCTCCGGGAAGTAAAATGCCGGAAAATACATTGCTCCAGGTCACCACTTCCTGTTCTACCTTAAACCTCACGGAAAGTATCGTAGCATCCGGACTCTTCGACACTCCCTGGTTTGCAACTACTGCTTTGAATCGTATACTATCATTGACCACCACATAATTTTGCTCCCAAAGAATATCTGTTATTACAAGGTCCGGATCACCGGCGGCTATCGTTACCGGCACTACCTCAGATTGCAATACGAAGCCTGATGCGGTAACAGCCTGGGCTGCCAGGGTATAGGTACCCGCTGTGGCCCCTGACCAGGTAAAGACATAAGGCGCTGATGAAAGAGCACTCAACGTTTCTCCATTCAATAATAGTACAACCCGGGTAACGTCAGGTCTGGAAACAGCTATTTCCACTGTAATGTCCTCCCCTTCATTAAAAATGCTGCCCGTACCAGGTTGTGTTATAGTGACCGCCTCAGATACTGCGGTGGACGGACGTAAAAAATCCAATTGTAAATTGCTCACAGTATCCGAAGTGACCCTGATCGTATTCACCCCTTTGTTCAGTACAAGAGGTATATCCTTTATCAACCATTCTGAAGTTCCGGTCGGGCCAAAAGTAAAGTCGGCTGCCACCACCAATCCATTAAGAAGGAGTTGGGTCACCACGGGACCTCCAGAGCTATTATTGTACCGGAAGGCTACTTCATAATCTGCCGAATCGGCTACATCAATATTCCACTCGACAAAACCTCCCTGAGACGAATACGCTGCATAGCCATTTCCCGAAAAACCTGTTGTCGTATTTTCGGCTGTCACGTCAGATAGCAGCGCATCTTCAGCTTCATAGACTGTTCCTGGGCTAGAGAAAAATGCAGCCTTACGGAATCTGTTATTACTACGGGATTGCTCATTGACACCGGATTGACCGTAGCGATTAATATCATCTACAAAAGCCAATAGTTCCACTACCTCATTTGCCTGCGAGATCCAGGGTGCACTTACCTGGGTAATATTTACTGTTTCCCCGGGCTGTATGACCGAATTAAAATTATCTGAAAAACCGACCACACCACCATTTACTCTGAAGGATACTCCTGTAATCACACCGGCGGGAGTTGGGAGCGTACCAATGTTCTTCACTTTAGCAACAAACCTGACGGCGTCACCACCTCTTGCATTTGCAGGTTCCGTCGTGATATCTTCCACGATCACATCAGGCCCCGGAGGTACCAGTATGTCCTTAATACCCAGGTATTGTAACTTTGTAACGGTGATGGTTGCGGAGCTAAGGCTTACGATTTTAATGGTATGCAGTTTGTCTTCCAGTCCCACCTCTTCAAAAACCAGCTTATCAGGTCCTTCAAAAGCAGCCGAAGGAATGTCCACCGTGTCAACGGCAACATCGTCTATAACAATTGCCGCCTCTCCATAATCAGCTACTACATTAGAGTACCATCGAATGCCGGTACCTTCAAATGTAAAAGTGGCACTCTCGCCTGAACTGCTGGCAGTGTGAAGGGTTCCATCCTGCTGAAAATTACTTGAGTAGAGTATCACTGCATTGTCATGATTAACCGTTTTCCATTCAGGAACAGGAGCAGGTAACGTCCCTGGCTCTACTATAAAGTAATCATACTCTACTTCCTGGTCCTGTCCAAAACGAGTGTAGATGGTGATGATGTTTTTCTCACCAGGTACCAGCTTGATCTGTTGTTGTACATCTTTAAAAACATTACCAGTCTTCGGTAAAGACACAGAAGTGTTAAACTTGGCTATGTTAAGTTCCTCATTGATACGAAAATCCCTGGCAGCATCTTTATTACGGGATTTGTAGCGCATGGTAATGATGTAATTTTCCTGCTGAGCTACCACACCAAAAATTTTACACTTTGTCTGGAAGAAATTTCTAAAGACTTTTTTACCTCCTGAAGCCGTTGCATCATTTTCAACGACAGGAAAATCAGCGCCGGGCGGAATACAGTCTTCAGCTTCATATTTCGGCCCTCCCGGTGTAGTAGGTATGGTATCCGAAGTGGCAATAGCCTGGTTACTCAATACGGAGTGATTTCCAGCGTCATCAAAAGCCTCCACTTCATATACATAGGTGGTATTTTCATCCACGCTGAGATCTGCAAAAAATGTGACACTGGAGGGAACTACATTCAGCAGGGCATCATCCCGATAGATGTTGTATCCTGACACACTTACATTATCTGTCGAGGGTTCCCAATCCAGGTCAATACGCTTAAAATCCTTCGTTAAGGCCATAAGCTGTGAAGGGGCTGTGGGAGGCTGGGATTCATTGACATTAAGAATGTATTGAACCGATTCTCCCGGACCTATTGTTTCCGTCAATACAATACTGTTGTCACCATCGGTACTGTAATCCACACGTGTATGTGAAGTTTCATAGGTCCTGCCTGCTCCAAAGCGATCACCAACGTATTGAGCTCCCTGAGGCATGACTACTTTGACACTCATGGTTAGGATCTCATTACCGAAATTGGTGAAGTTGAGCAACACTTTATCAGATTGGGCTCCTGTAGTCAGCCTGCCCAAAGCAGCTGTATTAACTGCTCTGAAATAGCCCTTCTTACCCGCTAGCTCTTCCCGGTTGATATATTCAAAAGACAATGGGCTGCCATGGGTTGCATAAGCCAGCGCCAGTCTTCTGTAGGTCTTGAGACGAGGGTTTTGCGGCTCGTTGTTATTGGGATGAGCAATAGCGTTTAACGGATTAAACTTATTGATATCTCCCGGGTAATTAAACAAAGCAAAACTGCCCGGGCTATAATCGGCATGGTATATTATATCATCCACATAACCAATATTACCTCGCATTTCCCTGTCAAAAACAGCGGCAAATCTATTTTCAGAGGTGCCATAAGCGTCGTTATCGGCTGCATTGTCATTCCCTCCCGTTTCACTCATCACCATCGGCTTCGGAAAAGCATCGCCATTGTAGCTATCGTATACTCTGAGCGTTTCGGCAAGGGACCCTCCTATTCCCTGTGTCCCGGATGTGGTATAACTATGTCCATTGGTATAGTCTGAGAGCAATTCTATAGGTCTTCTTTGCTCAGGGCTACGTGCCCAACCATTTGGTGTGCCATTAGTAGGCCAGTAGGCCCAGCCCGGGGCAACTATTTTAAGGTGTGGCCCATAGGTCGGAAGTAGTTCTGCGGCCAGTTGAGTTAAGGCCAGATTTCCTGATTGAGGTGTGTTAAAAAGGCCCGGTTCATTGGAAATTTCAATGGCGGTCAATAAGTCGCTGAAGTTGCTCAAATACTTTTCGAACTGTTTTCGACCCGAAGTGGTGACCACACCCTGTCCGGCTTGTTTATTAATAAAATTAGTGGTGAACAATAAAGGCATCACATTAAAATTCATTTGCTTTAGCGCTTCCAGGTAGGCCCTGCGATCTTCTTCCAGGCCACTTTCCTCAATAGTGATCCCAACCCTCATCCAATTTCCACTGTAGGTGATGCCACACCATTTGGCCAGTAAAAATGCTGTTCGTGCTTTGATGGCCTCACTTTTGGCCCTAAAATCATTGCCTATGGTCACATACCGTCCATGAATGGGCTCATTGGCAGGGGCTCCAAGGGCCTCAAGGGCCAGGTAATCCCATACGAAGCGGTGAAACCTATCTCCCTGATCCGTGGCAAACAGACCGTTATCCAATGATAGCCGAAGCACATTCTCACCTTCTTGCAAAAATTCCTTAGGAATATACAGTCGATAAGTCTCTTTGAATTTGAGGTCTACATTGCTCCCTTCCAGTCCGGCAATTTGAATCAGACCGGCCAATGTTTCATTTGAGAAGACATTTAACTGCGGGATTACCCGATGCGCATCCAGTATTCTCAAGCGTAACTCAACACCATGTTCGGGCACCTGGCTTAGCGAATAGTTCACTACCAATGTGCCATTTTGATCTAATTTCAGGCCTTTTCTCAAAACGCTCCAGTCATTCCGGGTGGCCCAATCTTCGGGAACGAGCAGTGAATCAGAAGAAACCGCAGCGCCATAGTCAGGGTTAAACTCGCTGGCCGTCTGGTCGTCCTTACCCAGTCTCCAAATCAGGGAACCAGGCACTACCGAAAGAGATGAAACATCAATGCTGTAGGCTTTATCAGATAGTAAAGGAAAGCCTGCAGGGCGCCCCGTCAGAGGATCAGATTTTACCCGTACCTGGACCTGCCCTACGGCATAGATCATATCTCCGACCGGCTGAGGATTAGACGTCACGTCTTGCCAGCTCGACCCTCTATCTAATGAATATTCGTATAACGTAGTATCCTGGTAGTTACCCGCAAAATTCCAGCCGAAGCTGTCATTAACATCGTCTACCATCGGGGTATTGGGAATCTCATCACTACCCTTCTCCAAAACAAAAAAGTCATAATCTCCTCCTTGCGTATCTCCGTCGTCGGTAAGCAGTTTCAAGCTATTGAAGAGGTCGGGATCGAGCTGTAAGAAAAACTGGGTGGCAGCAAATTGGTTATTGCTGTTAGGCAGCGTGATGAATTGCTTGTCACCATTTACCACCAGAGTTTTACGCTGGTCCTCGGTATTCCGGTATCCTACTCTCAGTACAAAAGCGCCATCATCAAATCCATAGATATCCGGAAAGTCTATAAAGGTGGACGTAAAATTGTTCGCCACTACTTTTCCCCCTGATGCATTGGTGTTATTAAATATTTTTGGGAATTCAGAGGCTGCATCCACCAGGCTTTCTGCTTCCAGCAAGGGACCTGGCGCCTGATCAGGGGTGGTGATGAACCGGACAATATTACTGATGTCAGACTTGTTCCCATCCCCATCCAATGCTCTCACTCCTATATCATTATACACCTGCCCTGGTTCCAGGTTAGCTATAGTCAATGTAGTATCAGCGGCAGGTGTAGTATTAAGCCCCGTAGCCTCTAAAAGCATCAAATACGGCCTCATATCTATACTGGAAGACTCTTTACTTACATAAGAGATGAACCGGGAGCCCCGGCTCTGGATCTGCACGGAAAACAGCTTGTCTTCTGTCATTTCATTTCTGACCAACTCTGTGAGATCTACGAATACTATATTACCGATCCCCGGCGTGATCCACGAAGCGATGACTTCACCATTAGTAGAAGGCTGGTTATTCCATTTAATCCCATTTTCAGTCCAGCTGTTACTGGGTACCAAGCGCATATCGTGTGTATCCACCCCGGAACCTAATACATGGAGTCGTAGAATTGCCTTATCTACGGGAGTGGAAATATTTGAGAGGTTAAATTTCATATAAGTCCTGCGGGTGAGGTTCTGGTTATTGTCTTTTTTTACCGTAAGCTTAGCGTCCTGTCCGAAATTCTTGTTGGCATCATTTCCTCCTTTGACAAATGCATCTGCCTGAGGAAGTAAGGAATCAACGGCACTGAGTCTTACTGCTTCATATCCGGTTACCGCCACATTATCCGTGGAAGCGTTCCATACCAGGTCTGCCGTGGTTTCCGTTACACTTGTTACTGTAAGGTTGGTGGGTGCCGATGGCTCTTCTACGGGAATAAGAGTAGTCACTGAAACAAGGTTGCTTAATTCAGATCGGTTACCATCTCCGTCCATCGCTTTGACAGCAACGTCATAGGTCTGACCCGGTGTCAGGTTGGCTACGGTGAGTGTAGTATCGCCAGGTGTAGTTCCAAGCGTGGCACTTTCATTAAAAAGTATCAGGTTCGGACGTAAAGAAGTATTGCCGGATTCTTTGCTGACATAGGAAATAAACCGATTCCCCTGACTTCTGATTTGCAGAGAAAATAGTTTATCTTCCGCCATCTCTGTCTTCACGAGGTCTGTAAGGTCAATATCTACCATATTTCCTACACCAGGTGTAATCCAGGAAGCAATGACCGGCGCATTAGCAGAAGGTTGGTTGTTCCATTTAATTCCGTTTTCCGTCCAACTGTTGTCCGGTACCAAACGCATGTCATGTTTATTCACACCTGAACCGATGACATGCAGCCTCAGGATTGCCTTTCCGAAAGATACGGGAAGGGTGGAGATATCAAATTTGAGGTAGGTTCTACGGATAAAGCTTAGATTACCGTCTTTTTTTACGGTAAGCAACTCATCTTGTCCGTAGTTCTTACCAGCATCACTCCCTCCTCTGACAAATGCATCTGCTTGTGGCAGTATGGAAGTAATTACACCTAGTTGTACTGCTTCATATCCTGTGACGGCAATATCATCCGTCGCAGCCTTCCAGGTCAGGTCGACCGAGGTTTCAGTGATGTTGGCAGAACTCAAATGCGTTGGAGCTGTTGGAGTTTGCCCGTAGCCATGTACGCCGCCTGCCAGCAAGACAAAAGTGACGACATAAGTCTTGACAAGTTTTTTATATCTGTGATACATGTTTTTCATGAGGTGTCATTATTTATTAGATGGGCATATTGCTTGAGACAAGCAGTTTGTCCGTCTGATTTACAAATTGAAATAGGAAGTGTACTTACACTTACAGGGAATGATTATGACGTAATGCGGTATTTCAATAAATGGGGACAGTAGCTGCTTTTTCTTAATGAAAGAAAAAGCAGCTACTCCCGTCTGTTACTTAATATCCATCATTCTGTCTGATCACAGTGTTCAGTTGAATTTCGTCAATTGGAATAGGCATAGCTTCATGGGTACCCGTAATGAAACCTCTGCTACCTAAAACGTCGTCAGCCAATTCCCATCGTAGCAAGTCGAACCATCTGTGACATTCTCCAAAAAGTTCGATATACCGCTCCTCTTGAATTGCGGTAAGCAAAGGTGCACCTCCGGCAACGGCTATATCGGCTATCACTGACGGAACATCAATGGGCTCACCGTAAGCGCGACGTCTCACTTTATTTACATATTCAAGCGCTACCGTTGTGCCGCCATTTTCATTCTGGGCCTCCGCATACATTAAATACACATCTGCCAGTCTCATTATGGGCATATTGATGAACCCATTAAAGGTCTGACCGAAAGTAGTATTCTGCTGACTTGAATTTATATCGACAAATTTTCTCGGCCGATAATCCTCAGCGCCTGTACCTACATATACTGCATCAATGAAAGGGATGAAGTCACCAGGCCTGATAAGAGTGGCACCTACCCTGGGGTCGTCTTTTAACCTATCGAAAGACGACAAGGGCACGGATACATTACCGAAACCTTCGAGATCAGATGGGGCATGACGTGTAGCATATACATGCCCGGGTCCTCCATTAAACGCACCCAATGGCGATTCCTTAGAAAATTGTAGCTCGAAGATAGATTCACTTCCATTTTCAGCTTCACCATTGAAGTTATCTGCAAAATTGTCCAAAAGCCGGTAAGAAGCATTGTTAATGATCTTCTCAAAGTACTCGATAGCCTTAGGCCATTCCTCCTGATAAAGGTAAACTTTACCCAGGTAAGCTGAAGCGGCACCTTTTGTGGCCCGTCCCAGATCATTTCCTGTCCAGGATTCAGGAAGCAAGGTTTCTGCCACCTCAAAATCCAGTATGATCTGTTGATAGACTGAATCGACGGAAGCTCTTGAAACAAGTGTAGCTTCACGGTTACTCGGCACAGAAGTTATCAAAGGAAAACCTCTCACTGAACCATCTACTGAAACAGGCTGTTCGCCAAACATACGCACCCCCAGAAAGAATGCAAACCCCCTTAGAAAATATGCCTGTCCTACCAATTCATTTTTTTGTTCTTCTGTAAAATCTCCTGAAGTTTCCAGGCCTTCCAATCCTTCGATTACGCTGTTTGATCGTAATATTATTTTACCCAGGCCATTCCAGGCCGCATCTAATGTCTGGTTGATCGGCGTAAGCGCAAAAGTTTTCATTTGGTTCCAACCGTCATCTCCCTGAAAAAGCAGGTCATATTCATGTGTGATCTGATGGAAGAAAAAGTGAATTTGATCTCCGTACAGGTCCACTTCTTTTAAAGGTGTGTAAGCAGCATTGATCGCTTCGACTGATGTTCCATAATTTTCAAACACAGATACCGTTACCAGGCTGTTTTCATCGGTTACCTCTAAAAAATCATCGCCACAGCCAGACACTAAAAACAAGCATGAACTTAGTATGATTAGTAGTATATTTTTCATGATACGCATGTTAAAAGTCTAATTGTAATCCCAATGTGTATATCCTGGATTGAGGGTACCCTCCCCTGTCAATCCCTTTGTCAGCGTTTCCGCCTCTGTCAAACTCAGGGTCAAACCCTTCGTATCCTGTGATCGTCAAAAGGTTCTGAATACTTCCGTATAATCGCAGGCTGGTCAGTCCCTGGACCAACGTGTTAGGAAGTGTATAGCCCAGCTGCACATTTTTCAACCTGAGGTAGGAGCCGTCTTCTACGTAATAAGAAGATACCCGCGCACGGTTTCCGTTAGGATCATTCAGAATGATCCTGGGTTGCTCATTGTTTGGACTTTCTGCTGTCCATCTGTTTAATGCATCTGTAGTCATGCTATAATCTGACTCAAGGTTATGTGTGATAGATTTGAAGCTATTAAAACGATCCACTCCCTGAACTCCCTGAAAAAAGAGCGCCAGATCAAAGTTTTTGAATTTTGCACCTGCATTAAGTCCATATACCCATTTCGGCCAGGGGTTTCCGATAAAAGTTCTATCCGCACCGGTAATCTCTCCATCCGGTTCGGCAACAAAATCGCCGTTCTCATCAAATCGACCAATATCCCGATATCTAAAGTCTCCAGGCCCTGTATTACGATTGATATAAGCCCCGTCAGGAGCTCCATTGTTTAAAGCTGCCAGTTCTGCATCACTTTGAATGATACCATCTACGATAAAGCCATAAAACGATCCAAGGGGCCTGCCCACTTCCGTGACCGAAACATTACCGTTTCCGCCATCCCAGCGCCCACTTACTATTCTTTCGTCTTCATTTAATTTTGTTACCTCATTCTCGTTATAAGAAGCGTTGGCCGAAACATTAAAAGAGAAATTATCATTGACACGTTCTCTGAATGACAGCGCCATTTCTAAACCTTTATTTTGGATCTGGCCTACATTAACAATGGGGTTTAATGGTCGGTTGTACCATGCCTGCTGTAAGTATCCTGCCGACGGTGGCAGGCCAACACTGAGTAGGAGATCATTGGTGTTTTTAACATAATAATCAACCGTAAAATTAAGTTTGCTTTCCAGTAATGCTATGTCAAGCCCCAGATTATATGTTTCGATCTCTTCCCATTTTATCGCCTGATTTGCAAATCGGGAAGGCCTTAAACCCGTCGCAATGTTTTGACCATCTCCGAAAGTATAGAGTGTCCCGCTGTTCGTGTAGGATGCCTCATAGAGGTACCTGTCCAGCCCTGAACTGTTGCCTAAAATACCATAGCTTGCACGTAACTTCAGGTCTGATAAAAAGGCGAACTGATCCATAAAGGATTCATTGATAATCCTCCAACCTACTGATGCGGAAGGAAATACACCATATCGTTCTTCTTCACCAAAAAAACTGCTTCCATCTCTTCTGATATTTACGGTGAAAAGGTATGTATCATTATAACTATAGTTAATGCGTCCAAATTGGGATAAGATCCTGTCTGTAAAGTTTCTGCCTGTGGCATTTCTGGAATCAGGATCCGAACCGTCGATTACGTCCAGCCCTCCGGTAAAGTTGGCCCCGGAAGCCGAATATCTTTCTATATTGGTTTTGATGGCTTCGTATCCGGCCAGAATTTTGAATTGATGTTTGTTAATTTGCTTATCATAACTGATGACTGAATTACCCAAAAGCCGGATATTCTCGTCATATTCCTGTAAAACGGACGCAGAAGTTATTAATACCCCGCCACCTCCCAAATAGGTATTGGTAAAGGTCCTGTCATTCTTAAAGCTAAAATTGGCCCCTAAATTTGTCCGGACACTTAAACCATCAATAATCTCGATGTCCAGGTATACATTCCCACCCACGCGATAATTCTTGTTACTTTCTTCCGTTCTGAGTTCACTGGCTAATGGGTTACCTCCTTCATATTGGTATTCCAGACGGTCTACCGTACCAAAGCCGCCAAATCGATTATCCGGATTAAATACAGGAAGCGCAGGAGTAGCCCGGATCCAATCCCGACTACTACTATTCATAGGATCTCTATCGGAATAGTTTAAAAACAGAGACTCTCCGACTTTTATTCGTTTCCCTATCTTAAAATCAGAATTGGCCCGTAAAGAATAGCGTTCGAAATCAGTCCCCACGTACGTACCTTCTTCTTTAAAATAGCTTCCCGAAATAAAGAAATTGGAAGTGACGCTTCCACCGGTAACGGACAGGTCGTAATTCTGTATAGTACCATTTCCATACAGTTCGTCTATCCAATCGGTCGAAACCGTCGGTAAGTTATCAGGATCGGCGTAGGCCGGAATACGTGGCTCTCCTGCAAGGTCATATGCCTCATTCTTTATTTCAGCATATTGTTCTGTGTTCAATGGGTCAGGAAGACCTAATGGTGAAGAGACACCTGCGTACGAATTAAAGCTTACTTTTGTCGTACCTTCCTCTCCTCTTTTCGTGGTAACGATAATGACCCCGTTTGCAGCGGCAGAGCCATAAATAGCGGCAGCAGAGGCATCCTTAAGTATCTCAATGGTCTTAACATCATTCATATTAAAATTGACGCCAGGCGCAGTACGTACACCGTCAATGATCCAAAGTGGGTCTGTTCCCTGAATGGAACCCGCCCCTCTGATAAATATTTCTGCTCCCGAACCCGGCGCTCCGTTATTGCGGCTTACGAAAACACCTGCAGCTCTTCCCTGTATTGCCTGATCAAGCGATGGCACTGCCAGGTCTTGTATTTCTTCCGGTTTTACTGAGGAAACAGACCCGGTAAGATCTGATTTTTTTTGTGTTCCATAGCCCACAACCACAATTTCCTGGAGAGAGGCTATGTCCGGCACCATGCTTATATTGATCCTGGACCTACCGCTAACCGCTACTTCCTTTTCTTCATATCCTACAAAAGAAATGAACAGTGTAGCATTCTCATTGGAAACTGATAGTATAAAGTTACCTCCGGAGTCTGTGACCGTTCCATTCGTTGTGCCTTTTTCCAGTACTGTCGCTCCCGGAAGTCCATCACCATTTTCATCCAAAATCTGACCGGACACCTCAAATTCCAGCGCACGTTTTATGCGCTCTTCCACAGGCTTTTCTTCACCCGTCTTTTTATAAACATGTATATTTTCGTCGACGCGCTTGAATTTCAGATTGGATTGCCTGGAAATATCTTCAAGTAATTTCCCCAGATTGGTTTTGCCTCCAACAAAGATCTTTTGATCTTTATTTACAATTTCGGAGTTATAAGAAAAGTTAAATCCTGTAATCACTTCTATTTGATTGAAAGTCTCAGGTATAGAAGCTCTCACCAAACTTATGTCAACGTCGATCTCATAGAGGCTTTTAGCCTGCGCTTTGGATTCCGCAGCTATCAGTAACGATGCCGTAAACGTTTGCATAAAAATGACACAAAAAAGGATACGTGACATTTTGATTACCTCCCTTAAAAGTCCATTAGGTAGATGATTTTTCATTAATTTTGAGTGTTTTATTAAACATTTTCTAATTACAGAATCATTCAGATGGAGTCGCCAAACTTATTTTGAATGATTCTGACGAAATACCAGGATCCTTGTCCTGGTATTTTTTTAGCTGGTATCGAAGGGCATTTTAACAGTCATTATGGCCTTATTTTTAGTAGATGGTTACTTCTTTTTCTTGTAAAGAGAATTCGAACCCTGTAGTGTAGCTGACACCTTTCATCACTTTTTCCAATGAAGCATTCTTGTAGGTCCCTGTATATTTACCGAAAAGGAGCGAACGGTCCTTAACAATAAAACTGACCCCATACCATCGCTCCAGTGTAGCAATGACCTGCGGTAGCGGAGTGTCTTCGAAATGGATCACACCATCCTTCCACCCTATTTCCTTATTAACCGAGAACGGCTCTATCAACAGTTGATTATCTTCCAGAGTAAATACACCACGCACATTGGGGACCAGGAGAGCCTGATTGCCTTGCTTATCGGAAACCTCAACCTTACCAGTGACGACGGCAATTGAGTTTTCAGTGTCTTCGGGATAGGACCTTACGTTGAAGGAGGTACCTAACACTTTCGTCATTATATCTCCTGAATGAACTGTGAACGGGCTGTTTTTATCTTTTGTGACCTCAAAAAAAGCTTCTCCTTTCAATGTAACTGATCTTTTGGTCTTGAAATGAGTTGAATAGGTCAGTTCGCTTTCAGCATTGAGCATTACTTTTGATCCGTCAGGCAATTGGACTACCATCTTTTGCCCTTTTAAGGTGGTCTTTGTAATCATCTCCGAAGACGCAACTTCATGCCGGATGTTTTTACTGACATTAAAACGCATAGCCATAAAACCTGCCAAAAGCACTAATACCACCGCAGCGGCAATACCGGCCATTTTCCAGTAGTTTGGGTTCCACTGAATTTCTTTGTTGCCTTTTTTCTGGCTGTAGTTCACAATATTTTCCAACACCAGGTTATAATCTTCTTCAGGCATTTTGTAATCCTTACTATACTGGGCAGAAAGAATTATCTGACGCGCTATTTCTACGTCCTTTTTTCTATCCGGGTGTGTTAGCATCCATTTAGACCAGTAGTGTGTCGATTCTTCCGAAGGGGTTACGATCCACTGGACGAAATGCTCGTTTTTAATTAATTCCAGAATTTGATGATTGGCTTTTTGCATTAGTGGTCGAATTAATACGGACTACCTGGTTATATAGAGACACTAACCGCCAAAATGTACATAGCCAAATATGATTTTTTTTAAAAACCATGAAAAATGGCAGCAATTAATACCATTTTAATACTAACCGGATGATATTATGGAAGATCATCAAAAAAATGACTGAAGACTTTCATACATAAGCAGGTATGGTGTTCTGCTTTTCATACCTTCAAATTACCAGCAATCATCGAGATATGTTTGTAAAAGCAACAGGACAAAGAGACGATGGGTTGAAGGTCAGTATTGGGCAAAATGAATGAGTAGCATGAACAACGAACCTTTAAAGGGAGACAGTTCTTTTTCCAGAGAATCTAATGCACGATAGGTCAACGCACGCGCAGACCTGACTTTTATATTCATAATATCGGCAATTTCAGCATAACTCAAGCCTTCATAAAAGTGGAGTAATATTACCTCACGCTGACTTACTGGAAGTCCATTTAGTTTTTTTTGTATAATAGCATAGTCGGCTATATCCAGCCCCGGATTAATAGAAAGGCTGCTTTCTACCAATGAGAAGCTAAAGCCGTCTTCTTCAAACTGTAATCGTTCTTCCTTTTTTATATCCCTGAGTATCATCCTTTTAAGTGCGGCAAAAAGATACCCTTTGATCGAACGTGCTGAGGAGAGCTTAGACCTTCGGTCTATAAGATCATAAAATAGCTCCTGGATACAATCACGAATAAATTCAGACCTCCCGGTGAATTGGCGTCCATATCGATAAAGTATATCTGCATACTTTCTATAGATGTAAATAAGACTCTGGTTGTCTCCTTTAATGAAACGCTCCCAAACATAGTGCTCATCTTTCTCGGAAAACTGGTCAAACCCGACTGGTTCCAGTTTTTTGATCTTGGGAGAATTATGTATGACTTTTTGAGATTTCATTCTGTCTTACAGAAGTGATGACCCATGAATATAGAAAATTATAGGAAATTGAACCGGATAACTCGGGAAATCATGAGTTTAAAGTTCCATTGGTTCTTGAAATTGAGATTTTTTCAATTTATTACATGTAAATACGAATACTACAGGTTAAGCCAGGTCTTGTTCTATTCAACTCTTGCTAAACAATAAATAGTGGCCAATATCATTGAATACTAACTATTTCGATCAGGCAAAAAACCAATAATCGATGACAGGTTGCTTATCCCAGGATTGAAGCAATTGGCTTATTGCCAACCTGCCATCAGGTGAGGTAACCACAATCATGATCTGAGGATTATCAAGGTCTTTAATGTCCTTGAAGTGCTGCATTTGTATGCCGTAGATGTCCTTACCGATCTTTTTTTGATTATCACATACCCAATGAAAGGTTGCTTCATAACCCAGTAAGAGCTTAGCCATATCCTTCCCATTTCTACCTGCGCCCCAAAGTACCAAAGGTCTGGACCTATCCCGGTCGATCTCATAAAAAAATCTGAGCTTAAGATCGAAATAACGATTGTCCTTATATTCCTTCCATGTACGTGAAATGCGATTGGACCGGTCTCTCCAATAATGGAGTATTTTATCCACTCCCACTACGTTGAGGCCCTGCCGGTAAAAGCGGAAAGTCAGATCGTAGTCTTCCGGGTATACTAGCGGGTCAAATGCACGTACGGCATCAAAATCGTCTTTATGAATGATCCAGCAATGGGACGGTATAACACACTCTTTATATATCTGCTGATAATGCGTACTGGTACGCGCCACTTCATTAAGCCATTCTTCATATTTGACAAATCCATCTCCCACCTCCCCCTCGTCTACAAAGTGCCTGGTCCCTCCTGCTATTATGGTTCCTTTTCCATGTTTATTCCACTCCTCCACCAATACCTGTAATTTGTAATCGGGCATTTTGTCATCCGAATCCATTCTATTGATCAGCATGCCCCTGGCCTGGGCATAGCCTACTTGTAATGTTGGTATAAGTCTTGGTTGCTCACTGTTGAAAAACCTAACCCTTGGATATCGACCGGCATATTCGCGTAATATGTCCGGGCTGCGGTCGGAAGAATGGTCGTTGACAGCCATCAGTTCCCAGTGTTGATACGTTTGAGCCAGTATAGAATCCAGGCATTGTTCCAGATAGGGCTCAGTATCTTTTACCGCCATAATTATTGATACGAGAGGGTCGGAACTATCCACTAGAATTTCAGAATTAAGAATTGAGTAAGTACACCGATCAGGATGGACAGAATAAAGCTGATCAACGTACCAATAAGGATGTATTCGGTACGCTTTCGTTGACCGGACTCTTTTAGATCACCAAACCGGAATACAGATTTAGCAGCTATTAAAAATCCGATCGCTTGATATTGCTGCATAAGTACAAAGGTCAAAACCAACGATCTTTCGATCATACCGATGGTTTTGCCGGCATCTTTCAAACTTTCTTGTTCCGGAAAGTCGCCATCCGGATCTTTCTCTCTCTTTTCACGGTCATCCTCCGCTATTTCATCCTGCCATTTTTTGGTTATGAATCCAATCAAAATTCCTACCGGCATAGTGATCACCAGGTAAGCGATCGTTACTATCAAAACATCTGTATTGTTAAACAACCGGGTATTTAATGTTTGTTGAAAGATTGACCAGTCTTTAATGGCTTTGGTGTAAATGATCCAATAAATGAGCAAGGTGAGTACATGAAGAAATTGATCTATGATAAAGAGCCATTTCCCTCTGTCTGCTTTCCACCAGTGTTTTGATTCAATACGGGCTTTTATTGCATCAATAGCACCATGTATGACCATGATAATCAAAGGCCCCTGCCAATTGGTCCATTTTCCAAGCAACAAATAAGTGGTAACGCCCACCGTAAGGACATGCAGATAATAATATCCGGATGCAGGGCCGTTCTTCTTTTCGACCGCCATCCTGTTACTTTGAAACATAAAATCTGCCAGCAAGTGAGCAATCAGAAGTCGAAAAAATATATCTACTTGCGAAATGTCCATTTTATTTGTTCTTCAAATCTCTTCAAATAAGGTTTGATGGCCTCAATCTTACTCACATCCAAACGCTTGCTGACGGCCCTTTGTGATTTACCTATTCTTTTACCAATAGCATCTTGAGTAATAGTATTAAAAAGAAGTAATGGATAGACCGCATCCGCCTGGGCGGTACTCCACTTATCTGTAATCACCTCTATCATGGGTAGTACTGAGGCTATTTCCGCATCTAATTGTTCTTCACCAGTAGTGACTTGGATCAAACGTCCTTTTTCTTTCATTTGATCTAATGAACGTCCCGATCTGGTAAATGGACCTCCTGTGAGTTCTGTTAAGTCATTGGTATGAGGGTATTCTTCCAAAAAACCTATGCCCAGAGACATTCGCGCATCCCATTGCAGCTCTTCGCTTCTTATTTTACTGCTATGTCTTTTTAAACCTGCTTTAATAAGCAATAAAATTAATAATCCTTTTCCCGGTCTATTGGAAATGCATTGAAAGCTGTCCCCTCTGTATATGTCTATGATAAATCTATCATCCTGATGCTGCTTAATATCATCACCTATCTTGTGAAGTACGTCTTTGTAGCCGCCCGGAATCCTTGTAGACCCAATTATATCGCCTGTGATCACTGCTCCCGTTATACCTTTCATAGCCTCTAATTTAGAACCTTCTGGCGTTCTAAACAATGATTAGAACCTTAGAAGGTTCTAATTAGCTAAGGTGGCCATTCTATATGACATTTCAAGTATCTGTGACGCGGCAATTTCAGGCTTAATCTATTTAGAACCCTCTAAGGTTCTAAACGCACTTTAGTACCTCCAAAGGTTCTAATGCAAGATGCCCGGCCTCCTTCCGGAAATCAAGCTTACCTGTAACTGGCTTACCGGTTTCTCACATTTTGATACCCCTTTATTTTTTATACAGGCTTTGACTACAAAAAATAAGTTAAGAAAAAGATAGAAAAGTATTTACGGGATACTGCAAAATGATCAGTCTGATCATTTCAATATACCCATATGCCAATACGTAATGATATGATCCAAATCATAAGGGTGAACGAATAAAAGATATAGTTTTGAATTATTCTAAATAATATTCAGCCTTAATAGTGCTCCAAACCTAAATCAATATGAAAACAGCAGCTATTTATGAAAACTTAACCTACAAGGAAAACATCCCTTCCATAACGGTACTCCTTGAAACCCAATTCACCAAAGAAATTAGAATAGCCATGAAACAAGGGCAAGTGATGAAGGAACATAAAACTCCTCATCCTATCGTTATAGAGATAGTAGAAGGGGCCATAGATTTTGGAGTTGAAGGTACTATTCATTCCCTGGAAAAAGGAGGGTTAATTACACTGAATGGAGGCATTCCTCATGATCTTAAAGCTGTAAAAGACAGTATCATTCGCCTGACATTATCCTTGTCAGATAATGCGGACAGAGTAAAAGCCGTAGCTAAGGACTGAAAATAAATATCCCTGTTACAACCTTATCATTGTACCGTGTCAAAATGCTTTCTGTATTCCGCCGGTGATCTACGGGTGATGGCCTTAAACTGCCGGTGGAAAAATGAAAGGTTCTGATAACCCGATTGATAAGCAATGGATTCTACGGAGATGTCACTCCTTTTCAATAGTTCACAAGCTTTACTGACGCGATACTCATTCAGATAGACTGTAAAGGTCTTGTTAAATGTCCTCTTGAAAAACTTTGAAAAGGACACAGGCGTTAAAAACACCAATTCTGCCAATTGATCTGAAGTGATCTTAGTTCTGTAATGCTCAGCAACAAATGAAATAATTGATCCGATCCGTTTTGAAACCACCTCATTTGTATCGAAATGCGCTCCCAGACTCAGCAACTCGTACTTTGTTACAGATAATTCATACAAGAGCTCTACTACCTTAAGCAGCCGGTGCATTGGCGTTAGCAACTTCATACCTTCCAGCACCGAACCTGCCCTACGAGCAGTATCCCGGTCAAATAGCAGGCCATATTTACTCTCCAGCAACATTTGGCGGATGGTCGAAAATTCTTCTTTTTGCATCCAATGATCTCCTAATAATTGTTCATCGAATTGGATAAAAATGGACCTGGCCCTTTCATTCTCCGATTCATTGCTCTTCCAGCAATGTGGCAGCTTCTGACCTAACAATACCAATTCCCCAGTCTGATAGGATCGTATTGAATTACCTACACTTCGAATACCACTACTATTGACAATATAGGTCAACTCCCATTGAGGGTGGAAATGCCATGGGGACTCAAAACTACTTTCGTCATAGATACCAAAGTGAAATGATTGATTAGGATCATGGGATACAGGTTCTAAAACTGCCTTTATCATATATCAATTTTCCTTAAAAAAATTAACATTTAATACTTTAGGGCAAAATAGTATACTTTTTAACAAAACTTGTGCTTAACAAATGGTTTATGCGAACCTTATTTTTACATCCATAACCGTTCGTATTTGAAAGTTACAAAAGTGTTTGATCATGAAGTATGATGTGCTGGTTTCAGGGATGATGGTAGTAGATCTGCTCATCGAGCTGCCCGCCCAATATACAAAAGGTTCTAAACAGGAAGTCAGGCAAATCAGTGTACAGGGAGGCGCTCCGGCCGGTAATGCAGCTTGCGTAATTGCATCATCAGGAATAAGTACGGCCTTTCTCGGTTACAAAAGTGACACAGTGTTGAGCCACATTGCCATTCAGGAATTTGAAAGGTGTAATGTAGATACTTCACTCCTTTTAGAAAAGGACAAATTCCAACCCGCTATCGCTGCTGTAGAGGTTGACCCTGTTAATGGCGAACGGACTGTTTTCTATTCACTGAATGGCTATATGCCTCTGGCTCCTGAGGACATTTATGAAGTTTCGGTAAAGAACTGTCGTTTGATATTGGTAGATGGATACGACGTAGCCGGGAACCTGGCTTTGTTGAAACTGGCTAAAAAACACAAGATAACATCTGTATTAGACCTTGAAGCTGGAAATAGTACAGACCTGCTTCAAATGATACAGCTTGGCGGGCATATCATACTACCACTGGAAGGCGCTCAGTTCATTTCAGGGCAACAGACAGTGGAAGACTGTTTGTTTGCTCTTGCTAAAGAAACCAAAGGTCAGTTGGTCGTTACGGACGGCGTCAACGGTAGCTGGGCGCTTGAGAACGGAAACATCATACATCAACCCGCATTTCCAACCAACGCTATAGATACAACCGGTTGTGGTGATGCATTTCACGGGGCATATGCCATAGCTCTGCTTTCCGGCAAAACACTACGCCAACGACTGCAGTATGCCACAGCTTATGCCTCCATCATCGCTACATTTTTTGGAGGCCGAAGTTATTATCCCTCTCAAAGTGAAGTAGAAAGCTTAATCATAAAATACCAGGAATTATGCCAGTAGATTATTTGACAAGGATTGGAATTGCGGAGCAGGAAATGAGGAAATTGATCACGCCTTCCCCGAAACCTAAAAATGTGTCTATTGCATTGATCGGTATTGGGCTTGAGCAACATTTTGATTGGGAATTGGCCAAAAAATCTTATACGGCGGCACTTCAACAAACAAAAGACGTGTTTTCCGATGAAAACATTTTATTGGCCCATCCCACCCCCGTACAAACAAAAAAGGAGCTGCTGGAGATGCTCAATGATTATTTTGCACAGGGCATGAGTGGATTAATAGTTTACCAGGCTTCATTCATATCAGGCGATCTGGCGCTGACACTGGCCAACTGGCTCCGTGACCAGAACATGCCTATTTTGAGTTGGTCTCATGCTGAAGTAATGGGCGGCAGGCTTACTGCCAACAGGCTGTGCGGGCAGAACTTTTTACTTAACAGCTTGAATTCAATGGGTGTAAAATACTCATGGGTATTTGATGAGCCTGAATCATCAGAATTAACCCTGGTCCTGGACCGGTTCGTACGTGTGGTAACTACCAAAGCCAGGCTTAAACATGCAGAACTACTTATGATCGGTGGTATGCGTGTACCTGGTTTTTTTGATTGCGAACTCAACGAAATATCTATTGCCAAACACTTCGAACTGGGAATAGAACGAGTAGATATCGAAACGGTCTGGAAGCACGGAGAAAAATTCAATAGAGAAGATATACACCATATTGTCGACCAGCTTGTATCCGACAGCCGATGTAACATGCAAAATGTATCCGCACAAGAACTATTCTTATCCGTAAGATTTAGTCTAGCCATTGCCGATTATGTCAACGCAGGGGGGTATTTAGGGGTTGCTTTGAAAAACTGGCCGGAACTATTCGACAACTACCAAATTGCAGGTGACGGGGCCGGCGCGCTGGTACAGGACCTGGGTATACCTGTAGCAGATGAATCTGACATGGGAGGATTGCTGACCATGGTTACCATGAATGGGTTAAGTAACGGAAAGGCGCTACCGACACTAATGGACCTATCCGTACTGAATACAAAAGAGGATAAAATAGGCGCCTGGCATTGTGGGGGCTCTCCTACCCGACTTTTACGTGACGGCACAAGCTATCAAATAAGAAATCACAGTATCCTGGACAATTTCGATAAAGAGAAATCATACGGTATGCTACTGGAATTTTTACAGGAAACCGGCCCGGTGACCATAGCCAAATACCAATACCCTCATGCTTCATACATGCTTTCTTTTGAAGGGAACATTGTTGATTCTCCCTTACGGTTCAGAGGAAGTTACGGAGAGATCCACCCTACTACGGCATCGGCAACCGACATTATAGGATCAATACTTAGTCAAGGGTTAGATCACCATTGGATCATTGGCAGAGGACATATCCGGGAAGACCTGCATGAGTTTAATCATTGGATAGATGTAAAAGAATTACCCTTTACTTCGAGTGGCATATCGGGCAGAAGTCAACAGAAAGAAATGAATTATCAATCCTAATAACATCAACCATTAGAATTATGGACCGAAGTGAACTTCAGCAATTGGTAACATCTTATCATGAACAACATAGATGTCTGATCGGCTTTAATATCAATGATGTATATGACCTTCATGCCGTTTCGCTGGCTGCAAATGAAATAGATAAGCCCGTAATGGTCATGACTTACCCTCCTGTGGTAGAGCTAAATACAAGCTATCTCTGTCGTAAAATGGTTGATGGTTTTTTACCACTGTCACAAAACCCGATCTACCTTCACCTGGACCATAGTACTTCTGTCGATATGTGCAAACAAGCTATTGATGACGGATATGATTCGGTCATGATTGATGGCTCCCAAAAAAGTCTAACAGAGAATATTACTATGACCAGGGAAGTGGTAAAATATGCTGCGCCCGCCGGTGTATTGGTAGAGGCCGAAATCGGTAAAATTAAAGGAAGGGACGTGGTGGTAAAATCCGAAGATGATTACCTGGCCAGTGTTTCTGATGCCAAAGCCATCTACGAAGAGGCCGGACCTGATATTTTAGCGGTCGGGATAGGCACCGCACATGGCTTTACACCTACAACACCTAAGATCCACTTTAACCGACTGGAAGAGATTGCCGCTGCTATCCGTATTCCATTGGTCCTGCATGGTGGTACCGGCATTCCGGACGCTGATATACTGCGAGCTATCCAAACCGGTGTGGTAAAACTCAATGTCGGAACCATAGTCCACACCACTTACATGAAAGAACTTTATACCGAAATTGGTAAGGACGTTGACACCGCATATCCACCCTTTTTGATGAAAGAGGTTATCCCACGAATAAAAGACGTGGTATTAGATCGATTGAAAGCGGTACAAGCAACTTGAAAGACCATTCTTTGAGATTGGATATGACACACCTACATATTTGGCAACGGGGATAATCATTATCAGGCTGGTGTGTCATTAACAAATTCCTGTGATATTGATCTTATGATCTTGCCACAATAATAAAACAGATCGTTCCAACACTAACTGCCCTAGAGGTGTCTTTATGTCTGAAGGTTAACAAAACCTTATTTACATTTTCGGAGTAATGACGTCCAATCGAGTGAGGTGTGATGTTAGTCTCTGATGCTTTCTATAATAATAACAGGCACCGATCATGATCAAAAATAGTCTTTTCCCAATAGCAATTTTACTCTTTCTTTCATGGCAGGACTCCAGCGCTCAATCCGGCATTTGTAACCCTGATATAATCATCCCCGATGAGTTTGAAAGTAATGAATTTGATCATGATGGAGTGACCATTCCATATCGCCTGTTAACACCTGAAATACCAGATAGCAACCAGAAACTGCCTTTGATCGTTGCCCTACATGGCGCTGAGAATTTTGGATCTCCAAGAGACCGATTTCTGATGTGTGCCGGTTCATACGCATTAGGATGGTTGGCTCCATCGCTCCAGAAGAAGTACCCAAGTTACGTAATTGCTCCACACCTCTATGACGATTTGTTTTTTGATGGCTATGATGGTTGGGATGAAGAAAAGCCTTTGGATTTTCTAAAACGACTCATTGATCAATTATTAGCTACAGAAAAAATTGACCCTAACCGAATTTATCTGACAGGACATTCCATGGGAGGCATCGGTACCTTTACGGTACCCGTGAAACTAAAAGATTACTTTGCTGCATTAATGCCCATGAATACTGCCGGGGGTTGTCCTGAGGTTTGTGAGATAATTAACAACAAAGTATACGATAACTTATCCATTTGGGCCATACATCATCGGAATGATGCCGCCAATTCAAATGTCAGAGATGTTTTTGACCAACTCAAATCCCAGGGTAAAGAGGTATATTCCACACATTCTTTTGGCGATGAGATCATTAATCTGAAAACGTCAAGGATCGAGGAATTGATTGAGGAGCATCAACGGTATTTCCACACTGAATATCGTTACTCTTGCCATAGCAACGGCATATTTTTTTGTCATACGAGTTCTATGGATACCATACTCCGGGATCCTTTATTTCAAAAATGGGTATTCCGGCAACATAAAGTTGATGCCGATGCTATTCAGATCACATCCGCCGATAGCACGAACAATTACGCTATTCACTGGAAAGCTAAAAACCCTTTGGATAGCCTGGAAGTATGGTTTAGAACGAGCGCTGCTACGAAATGGTCAATGCTCGATAAGATCCCAGCGGGAAAAGGATCGTTTGAACTCGTTCCGGCAGTAATGGAAAGTGATATAGGCCAGGACTCAAAAGTCAAACTTGTCCTGTTAAATGATACTGGTTTTACGTATGGTTTTGCCGAATCCGATATTAAAAAGGTCGTCACGGGAATACCGGAAAAGCATAAAAAGCGCAAGATATTCTTCTATCCCAACCCTGCCAGCAAAGTCATTCACTTTAAACTACCCGATGACATTTCAGGGACAGGCTTAAAATATAAGTATAAGGTTATGTCAACCGGGGGAGCTATTATGCAACAAGGTGAAGTCCAAGAAAACAGGTTGGATGTCACTGAATTGCCCATTGGAATTTACCTATTGGTTTTGGAGTCAAATACACAACTCTTTAAACAAAGGTTAGTGCTGGTGGATCCGGCAGAGTAAAAGCCTAAACTCTTTTTACAACATAAAAAGTGTAAGACGAATCTATATAAATCTCACGGCACTACAAACTTCAAAGAATTGCCAATGAAAAGATGTTGCTATCTAAACACTCCAATTATTCACAGAACAACATGTGCTCTTAAACCAGGTTGCTATTTATAGCACTTTTTTCCTTTTCAGATCTTTATAGATCATCCATAGTCCGCTGGCTATGGCAAAGAGGAAAAGAGGTTGAGCAATGAAAGCAAAAGCAAACATCAATCCCGGAGTAGGGCTAAAAATAAACAGTATGCTGATGATCGTACCTAGCAAAACAAATATTCCTTCAACTAAAAAGTGTCTCATATTATTTAGTGTTAGTCAGCCAAGCTTTTATAGAAGATACATCTTCATCTGTGATCTGTTCAAATTCGGCCCCTTCTCCCATTAGCTGATCATAATCCGAATGGCCGGGAGTACGTTGGGCCCTTGTTGGGTGCGCTTTTCCATGGCAATTAGTACAACTAATCGTACTTGTTTCCTTTTCCAAATTCAATACAACAGGTTCATGAGCTTTCAGGTTTTCAAAGGACGGTGTACCCTGATGACAATTCAAACAATTTTGACTGTCAAACTCACCTCTGAAGACAATAGGTTCTGAATAGGTACCTGTTACATAGCGCATAAGGTGCCTATAACCATCGGTTTTTGCTTTCAATGTACCATTAAGGCCATAATCCTTATGACAACCATAGCATTGGTCTTCTTTGATCCAGTTATTGGTCATATGCCGCGCCGCCAGGGTCTGACTTTCGTGATTCAGCATATCATTTCCCATAGGCTTCATAACATGACAACTCATACAAGCCTGTACGGTTTTACTTGTCTCAAAAACATGATAATTCGCCGTAAAGATAGTGATGATCGGAATGGTGATGATGGCAAAAAATGCCAGCCATTTAGACCGGGCCTTAATAGTACCTTTATTACTTAGTAGTTTGAAAAGTAGGATGAGCTCTATGAGCACCAATATCAGCCCTACGATTTTAATGATTTCTATATTCATGACTTTATAAAGCTGTTGGTTGATGCCTTTTTATTGAAACCGCTGTAACCTTGTAATCAGGCTCCTTAGAAACGGGGTCATATTGATCAGAAACCACCGCATTCACCAGGAACTTGGGATCAAAAAATGAAGCAAAAATTACTCCGGGGCTTTCATTTTCTGATATTTCCACTTTACCGACCATTTTACCATACCTGCTTTCTACTTCAATTTCATCCCCATTATTCAGATTAGCCTCGAACGCATCTTGCGGATTAATGAAAAACCTACCTCTTCCGGAACTTGTATTAAGCTCAGAAACTTTATCGGTCATAGTACCCGTATGCCATTGATCAATAACACGACCTGTGGTCAAATACAACGGATATGCCTCAGTCGTCTTTTCTTTTGAAGGAATGTAAGGCCTTAAAAAAACCACTGCCTTATTATCTGGTTTTCCATAGAATTGGACTTTTCTTCCTTCCTGAACAAATGGGTCTCCGGTGGAATACCTACGAACAGTTCCCGGATGATCTTCCGTAGGACAGGGCCATTGCAAGCCTCTTTCTTTTTCTAATCTTTCATAGGTAATGCCTTCAAAGTTATATACGCTATGCGCTGATACTTTTCGCCACTCATCCCATACATCTTTAGGAGTTTTACTACTAATAAAATCTCCATGCCCAAGTCTTTCGGCCAGATCAACCAGGATATCAAGGTCACTGCGTGCCTCTCCGGGAGGGTCAACAAGCTTTTCTATGAGTTGATATCTGCGTTCGGTTTGTCCATAAACCCCTGTCTTTTCTATATAGAAAGCAGCGGGTAAGATTACATCTGCATATTGGGCCGTTTCCGTATCTTCAAATATATCAGCCATCACCAGGAAACATTTCTCCATCGCCTCTCTATACCTGCTGGCATTAGGCAGGGACTGAGCGGGATTCGTACACATCACCAGACAGGCTTTCACTTTCTCTTCTCCCATAGCCCTGAATAAATTCACCGCATCATACCCGGGCTTTGGAGCTATGGTACCTTCGGGCACACCCCATATCTTTTCCATTTCCCTACGATGTTCCGGCTTTTTCACTAATCTTCCTCCAGGCAGGATATGGGCGAGTGACCCCGTATCCCTTACGCCTCCACAGGCATTGGATTGGCCTGTGAGTGATAAAGGAGTTGCCCCGGGTCTACAGATCTGTGCAGTAATGAGATGCAGGGAACTGATACAATTATTCAGGAATACACCTTGTACACGCTGATTGATGCCCATGGTCCATAGCGACATGGTGGCTTTGGATGCTCCAAAAAGAAAAGCCGCTTCTTCAATTTGTGTTGGGGTCAAACCTAGTTCAGAGGCAACTTTTTCAGGTGCATAGTCCTGAAGAAAGGCTACATAATCCTCCCATGAAACGGTGTTACCGCCGTCGTTAAAATTGACATGTTCTTCTATAAAACCTGGATCATAAAGACCCTTCGCTACGATCACCTGTGCCATTGCATTGAGTAACATCAGGTCAGTGCCAGGCACCACAGGTAAATACATATCTGCACGTTGGGCAGTCTCAGTTTTCCTGGGATCCACAACGATGATCTTTACATTTGGATTTGACTTTTTACGTATCATTATTCGTTCCCAGAGCGGTGGATGACTCTCGTACGTATTGGAACCAATAATAAAGAAACAGGTGGCGTGGTCCAGATCGTCATAAGCCCCTGCAGGCTCGTCTTTGCCAAAGGTCTGGGCATAACCTACCGCCGCAGATGCCATACATAACCTTGGATTACCGTCTACGTTGTTAGTACCTATACCTGCTTTAAAAAGTTTATTTGCCGTATAAGACTCCTCTGTTAATAATTGACCCGAGCCATAAAATGCTACACTATCTGGTCCGTTAGTTTTAATTGACTCAGAGAATTTCTCGGCAACTAAGGCCATGGCTTCGTCCCATGAAGCCGCTTTCAGCTGTCCGTTTACTCTGATTTTAGGAGTGGTAGCTCTTCCTTCCAGTTGCGACACTTCTGCCAACATGGATCCTTTAACACAGATCACTCCTCTGTTATGAGCTTCTTTATCGCCTCGAACCCGCACAATTTTTCCTGCTTTCTTTCCAAGCATCACACCACAGCCCGTGCCGCAAAAACGACACGCTGATTTGTGCCAGCTATCAACAGGCCCCTCATCCACAAGCAGTTCAGTAACACCCCAGCCGCCGAAAGCCATTGAACTTACGGCCACTACTCCGGAAGACAATTTTACAAAATGCCGACGGGTAAGTTTTTCGGAAGTTTCTTTCATAGATTATATAGCTAAGAGGTTGAAAATGACTTATAAGGTGCAAAAGACCTTATACAATTGTAAATAAATAGTTGATATGCGCAACCTAAATATCCATTACAATAGTCAGGTGTCAGGATGAGTTTTGTCATTTTCATTCGGATAAGATCGGCTCAAACTTGTCACAGGCAACACCCTTTGAGTATATTCAATGATCTTATCTATGATATAGTCAGATACCTCACACGGATACTACAAGTGCAGTCGATAAGATCAGTGGCACACCTGGGTATTGATTCTAAACAGCCCTACTGTAATAGAACACACCAATTAATAAAGCTGTAATACCTATCGACAAAATAATGATAAGCCGTGCGTTCCAGGTCCATGAAGTGTCCGATGGATGCTCTCCTATCAATACAAAACCTGCCCAGTAATAAGGAGATGAAGTATTTGCATCTGCCTGAGCTAAATAATCGAGCTTGGCACTTTTCAAAGCTTCCGCCTTGTCAGCTCCATTGTCCAGGTGGTGATAAAAGCGCTGCATAATTATCGAAGTAGATTCGTCCGGAACCGACCAAAGACTTGTCATAACCGTTGATGCGCCGGAATACATAAATGCCCGCGCCAGACTCATTACTCCCTCTCCTTCATAATATTGCCCTATTCCAGTGTTACATGCGCTAAGACCTACCAGATCTGCGTTGATCTTCAAATTATAAAGTTCATGGGCATGTAATGAACCGTCATGGAGCGTATCTTTCGCTGAGGATAAAATTAACTTAGAAAATTCCGGATCTTTATCATCGATAATCGCATGTGTAGCCAGGTGAATAATATTGGCATTCATCGCCTTACTTCTGAATTGAGATTCCGTAGCCCTGTCTCTCAAATAAGGCTTTGTATTATATATATCAGCCACTGTTTTCGCCTCTTGCTCCGCATAAGGCAGAGCAGCTAAAGACCTACCTTCTCCGGACCTGGTAGCCAACTGTTCGAATGTTGCTGAAAAACCAGGAGCAAAGACTGAAGCATATACATCCGTCTCTTTCCTGGGCCGGTCAGTTTCAAAAAAATGGATGGATGGACTATAGGTTATGGAATAGTTTTGAATGAGGTAAGATGGCCGATCAATCGTTGAAGATAATGCTTCAAAAGATAGATAATTCAGTTTTCTATCGGGTATTATTATCAATTGATCAGGTAGCTCTGCCTGTAATTTATTCTCTAATAAAAGCTGATAAAGAGCATGTCCCTTTGCAATATGGTCACTTGTTCTTTGCTGAAGACTTGTATTAAAATCTTCTAATAATTGTGGAAGCAACTCGGTTTTGGCTATTTGATCAAAACTCACACTACTACCACTTACGGAAATCAGGTAAGTACTATCCTGTCCCATAAAAAAGGATAATATTCCTGCCTCATAAGAAAGTAATTTACGTTGCAATTGATCCAGGATGATTTCCTTACCCCCATATTTGGCATTGTAGTATTCCGGATGCTTTGCTTTTAGCCGATTAATGGTTTTTTCTAATGCCCGTCTTTTAGTTAAGAGTCGTTCGGCATTGATATCATTACTGGCAGGATCATCGCTCTTCGTCGTTCTCTCCAAAAAAGAAATTTCAGCTCTTAACCTTGATTCAAGGTCAAACAATGAATCCTGTTTGGCTGTCTGAAGTGTTGAAAGTGTCACTGCCAGATAGAGTTCATTCCCTCGACTATTTTCCATCCAGTTTAGTGCCTGTTCAAGATATACAGGGTCCTGATCTATGCTATACAGACGATAAGCGATGGTTATAGCATTAGAAATAACCATGTTAAAACCCGGGCCAAAGAGTCTTCTTGAATTGACCTCATTTAAATTCGCTCTAAACTTTTTGATCAGTTCTGTGGCTAAGGCACATACTTCATAGGCTCTTTTCAATTGTTGTTCCTGGTTTTTAGTTGCCTTTGCCAGTACCGATGCAAAATGACTCAACAGGTCTATTCCTTCCCTGGCGTTGATGCATTTGGCATCAGCACCCGGCATATCATAAAGAGAAGTACTCTTATATCCGGTAAAAACATGTTCAAGTGCGCGTTGGTAGAAGAATAGTATACTATCCGGTTGGTCTGTTTTCATTCTGGCAATGGTTTCCAGTGCAGATGAGGAATAGATATTCAGATTACCTCTGTATTTATCATTTTCTCTAACAGATCTCCTAAGGTTTTTTTCAGACTCGGAATAATCGCCCAATGCATATTGTATACGCCCCATATCCAGCAAAAATTCACTCGTAAAGGCGTGTCCTTCCGGGTAAATATCATTAACAACTTTCAGTGCTTTTTTAATATAAGCTAATGCACTGTCATAATCTTCCGATGCCTTGTAACCCTTGGCCAGGTCACTGTAGAGTATTGCTTCAGGCAAATCCGGAGGTCCTTTTTGAAGCTGTAGCAGGCTTAACGCCTCTTTGAGATGTATTTTCGCCTGATCAGGTCGTTTGGATTCCAGGTAACAGGCTCCAATATTGGTTTTAGCCGCTCTTAATAACGCCAGGTCCCCGGAGGCAATTTCATAAGCACGTTCGAAATAAGCGATAGCCAGGTCGTACTCTCCTTTAAACTGAAAGGCGTTACCACCATTCATTAAAAATTTAAATATGGAAAAGGGTATTTTAGTGGCCCTGGCTAATGAAAGACCTTCTTCGTTAATACCAATGGCTTTATTAATTTGTTCAGTACTTGAATACAAATGACTCAGAATGATCTTTCGCTTCATACGACTTAAAGTATCTTCAGGATTAACCCGGTCGGTTACTTCATTGGCTTTTTCGCAGTAAGGCAGCGCAAGAACGTAGTCCCCGGCATTCGTATGGGCCAAACCCAGGTAGTAGCTGACTTGACCATAAGCTGTTTCTGACAAAGTATCCGGTAAATCAGTATAGACCGATCCTATATATTTGATCACCAGGTCTCCACGGTTTTTAGCTATGGCCAACCCTGACCATTTGCTCAGATCAGGCAGTATCGATTGCCAATCTGTATGGGATCTATTAGATGTAATATTTTCAACGCAAGTTACGAGCTCTTTTTCAATGAAATCTTCTGTAACAACATCCTGCGCAAATACTCTTCCCATAAAAAGTACCGAACCAAACATCAATACTAAACCTAACTTGTTCATAGTTGATTTTCAGACATTTACAAACCTTAAATTTAATATAAAAGTTTTTATAGTCTCGTGAGATCGGAAAGCATTTATAGAGATCCGGAACACAGGGGTTGAAGAAATGCAGCAGTTATGCTAAGAAAATATTGCCAAATCCATTGGCCGGTTGAAATAAAGCGAGGTCTTATCACCGTACATTTTTTTATTTTTAAAACATATTCCAGCCATCTCTATAAAGATCTAACCTGGCAATACACAATTTTCCGCAAAAAGAATATGTCTTTAATTAAGAGGTTATAAATATCTTTTAATGCTTGTGTATTAAAATAATATTTTTTTAATTTTTTTTATCATTTCATTCCAACCTTTTATTTCTTTTAAATAACTCGCCATACCACTCAGGGATGTAGGTTAATTTCCAATATAAAATCTATTCACAACAAGTCATTATATCAAGCTCCTGAGCTTTCATCTTTATAATCTTAGCCACTCACATATTTGCTAAGATTTTGATTTACTGCATTATAAAATATAGTACTCTTCGTTTCTTTATGAAACATTTTTATGATACAATTTCAATGATGATATCTTTTTAAGGTCTCCTACTGATCGCTCTATTACTAACATTTCAATGTAAGCATTCCAGCCTCATTTGCCTCACTTCAGTTGTATCTTATTAAGAATCAAAAGTTTTTAGTCTTTAACATGGTTACCTTTTGTTTCCCTGCCGTACAAATGACATGTAAGAATGTTGACTATTTTTGTAGATAAATACTTGGACAACGGTTACCTTACAAGGTGATTAACCTAGGATTAACTATAATTTAACATAGTTCAGTTTAAAATATTTTTACATTGGTTAATTTCACATACGCGAACAAACTTCGTATCTTTAATATAAATATGTAAGTTTATCGCTTTTTGTGAAGTATTTGTGGTTGGTTTTGAAGGTTGAGAAGATTCATCGTGTGTTGCTTTAATGATTGTCTCATCAACTTTACAGACCTTCTCTCATTTTTAATTGAAAGATAATAATGAAAAAGAGAGTTGTTGTCATTGATGACGATTACCCGATCAGACTTCTTTTACAGAAAGTACTGGAAAGCAGTTATAGTGTTCATGCATTCAGGAATGTGGCCCAGGCCGTTGAATATATGACTCACGAAGGGAATCCGGACGTAATCATTACAGATATAAAATTACCTGTGATAGATGGAAAAGACTTTTTGAGAAACATGAAAACCAATGCCAGGTTTAGTTCAATACCGGTGGTAGTTGTTTCATCATGGACAGATGAAGAGACCAAGAATGAATGTTTAACCAATGGGGCAGATGCCTATATTAAAAAGCCCTTTGATCCACAGGTTGTGGTTAAAATAATTAATGAAGTAGTTAATAGAACAGATAAACGCGAATTTTTAGTTGGCTAAATTTATGGAGATTTATCAAACAGATTATAACTCGGTGTTACAGTTCAATACTTCTTTACCTAAAGACCTTCGATTTACAACATTAGGTCACACTTCACCGGATTATAAGGTGTTATTTATAGGGAGCAGTCCTTGTTCATTTAATGAGGAGTTCCGGAACTCCGTTCCGAGTGTAAGAATGGAAGATTTTGAAGAAGCTGTTACATGGCTTGTTTCTATGCAGCACAGCGGGAGAGAAATACCCGGGGTGATCATTTGTGATTCCAAAATAAACGAAAAATCGACTTTAACCGAAATTCGACAATTAAAAGAATTAAACGCTTGTTCGCAGTCTAAAATAATATTTTTGACGAAACAATATGATGAGGCTGAAATGCACGAAGCGATAAAAGCAGGGGCAAATGACTATTTCTCATCAGACTTGAACTGTTCCGACCTGTTGATGCGGGTTAATTTTCTTATAAAATTAGGCGAATTAAGTAACAGCGAAGTAGAAGAAGATGAAATTATCAACGAAAACCTTAAACCTAAGTTTTGGAGGTTAAAAAGGACTGTTGATATCGTTATATCCTCCATTTCACTTCTAATGCTCTCCCCTGTCTTAATTTTGATCGCCATCGCAATAAAACTGGATTCCAAGGGTGCTGTTTTTTATATCTCAAAAAGAGCAGGTAAAGGTTATCAGATCTTCAACTTTTATAAGTTTCGCACCATGAGAGAAGATGCTGACACTTTGGTTCAAAATATGAAGCATCTTAATCAATATGGCGGAGACGATGAAAATACAGATTCTGTCTTTTTCAAAGTGAAGGATGACCCAAGGATCACAAAATTAGGAAGCTTTCTCAGAAAGACGAGTCTGGATGAAATACCACAATTATTCAACGTACTGAAAGGTGATATGTCTCTTGTGGGGAACCGACCTCTACCATTATATGAAGCTGAAAAATTGACACAGGACCAGTGGGCCATGCGCTTTCTAGCACCTGCCGGAATTACAGGCCTTTGGCAAGTTTCTAAGCGTGGCAAAGACGAAATGTCAGAAGAAGAGCGGGTGTCACTTGATATGGAATATGCAGAAAAAAGTTCTTTCTGGTACGATATGAAGATAATGCTCAAAACTCCTACTGCTTTATTGCAGAAAGAGCAGGTTTAAGTATTATCATTGCATAAATATCCTTGATTTCGTGTTTCTTATAATTTCAATATTAGAAATTTTATTCATTTCCTACTTTGGATACCTGGTGGTGTACAACCTGACCTTGTCAGTTTCTGGTCATTTCTATAGATCAAAGCTCAAAGGATCATCTCAGCCATCAAAATTTCATAAAATACTGGTATTAATACCGGCTTACAAAGAGGATTCTGTGATACTTGAGGTAGCAAAAAAAGCACTCGATCAGATATATCCAAGTCAGCATTATGAAGTAGCTGTTATAGCGGACCAACTTAAACCGGAAACTGTCAAGCGTCTTAAAGAGCTACCCATTCTCACAGAAGAAGTACATTTTGAGAAAAGCACCAAAGTAAGGTCCCTGAAAAGTGTATTGAATAAATATAATGAATACGATATTGCCGTCGTATTAGACGCTGATAATATCATGGATAAAGATTTTCTCACGCTGATCAATGCCGGTTTCAATTTGGATATGAAGGTAATCCAGGGTCGAAGGGTTGCTAAAAATGATAATAACTCAGTGGCAATTTTGGATGGCCTTAGTGAAATAATTAACAATTTTATTTTCAGACAAGGCTCTGCGGCGCTGGGCCTGTCCAGTCCGGTTATTGGCTCCGGGATGGCTTTCGAATATCGACTGCTTAGAGATAAGCTTAACAACATCGATTCTATTGGTGGTTTTGACAAGGAACTACAAGCCAGTATTATATCTGATGGTTTTAAGATAGAATACTGTAATGAAGCCATAGTATATGATGAAAAAGTAGATGATCCTCAGGTATTTGAAAATCAAAGAAAGAGATGGGTCTCCAGCCAGTATATTTATTTCAAAAGACATTTCATTTCATCATTAAAGTCTGTATTTAAGGGCAATCTATCTCTCTTTAATATTTCAGTTTTAATGCATGCTCAACTACCCAGGTTAATCAGCCTGGTTTGTCTTTTGGGATTAACAGTGACCTACTTGTTTATTGAAGATTATTTATTTCTTAGTTATTACCATTGGCTGTCAGCATTTTTGATATACATAACCAGTATTTTTCTTGCCATTCCAGCCCGTTTCTACACGAAAGACTTTTTTATTGCACTGCTCAAAGTGCCTCAGTTGTTCAAGAAAATGGTTATGATCCATTTTAAGCTTAAAGGCGCAAATAAGAGTTTCATCCATACTCCTCATAAACATTAACATATAACCTATTATTCATATTAATCATGGCTGCCGGCAAACCTCTTATTTCAATTATTATACTCAACTATAATCAAATTGATGTCACCTGCGAATTCTTAGATTCCACTAAGTCGCTGACTTATCCCAACTATGAGATAATAATGGTAGATAACGCCTCAAAGGCTGACCCAACGGAAAGGATCAATAATGAATACCCTGAAGTTCGCCTGATAAAAAGTGATGTAAACTTAGGTTTTACGGGAGGTAATAATCTGGGGATAGAAAAGGCCAATGGCGAATATTTCTTTATAGTGAATAATGATACGGAAGTCACTCCTGATCTTCTCGAAGCCTTGCTGGAGCCGTTTGAGGTAGACGAGACGGTTGGAATGGTAAGTCCAAAAATCAAATTTCACGCCCATCCGGATACGATCCAGTATGCAGGTTTCACTAAGATCAACCCATTTACCGGCAGAAATCGGGCGATAGGGAACAAGGAAAAAGATGAGGGACAGCATGATAGTCCTTGCTATACAAATTACGCCCATGGTGCGGCTATGTTAGTAAAAAAAGAAGTGATCGAAAAAGTGGGAATGTTTCCTGACAACTTTTTCATTTATTATGAAGAGCTGGATTGGTCAGCCCATACTAAAAGGGCCGGCTTTGAAATATATTACCAACCCAAGGGTGTGATATATCACAAGGAATCCATCACCATGGGGAAAGAAAGTGCTATCAAAGCATATTATCATAATAGAAATAGAATACTTTTCATGCGGCGCAATACCCATGGATTACATTTCTTTGTATTCTCTTTGTTCCTGACTTTTTTCATCATCCCAAAAAGCATTTTAAAATATATCATTAAAGGGCAAGGGCAACACTTAAAAAACTTCTTAAGGGCCATTGCCTGGAATCTTAAGACACCAAAGTATATTACAAATTAAATCATTAAATAATGGCAAATTCTTTAGTTACCGGAGGAGCAGGTTTTATAGGTTCTCATGTCACAAAACACTGTTTGAATATGGGGCATCAAGTGGTTGTTTTGGACGATCTTAGCGGAGGCTTCGAGGATCACATTCCATCCGGCGCTATTTTTGTTAAAGGTTCCATCACTGATCACGTTTTGCTAAAAGAGCTTTTTGACAAATATCAATTCGATTATGTGTATCATCTGGCAGCTTATGCAGCAGAAGGTTTATCTCACTTCATCAGAAGGTTCAACTATACAAACAACTTAATTGGCAGTGTCAACCTGATCAATGAATCTGTCAAGAATAAAGTTAAATGCTTTGTTTTCACCTCTTCCATAGCTGTATATGGTCCTGGCCAGCTTCCTATGACAGAGGATATGACTCCAACACCTGAGGACCCATATGGTGTAGCCAAATATTCTGTCGAATTGGATTTAAAGGCGGCCCACGAAATGTTTGGGCTCAACTATACCATATTCCGACCACATAATGTATATGGTGAAAACCAAAACATTGGTGATAAATACAGGAATGTGATTGGGATATTTATGAATCAGATCATGCAAAACAAGCCGCTTACTGTCTTTGGTGACGGTGAACAAACAAGGGCTTTTAGCTACATAGACGATGTAGCCATACCTATCAGTGATTGTGTCAATCGACCTAATACCTATAATGAAGTTTTCAATATAGGGGCTGATAAACCTTACACAGTCAATGAACTTGTAAAAGTAGTATGTGAGCACTTCGAGGTCGAGCCAAATGTCAACTATTTACAGGCACGAAAAGAGGTAGTCCATGCCTATTCAGACCATTCAAAGGCACATAAATTTTTCGGAACGGACAGCGCTGTTGATCTGCATGCAGGAATTGGAAAAATGGTGGAATGGGCAAAGGCCGTGGGCTCAAGAAAAAGTAAAGAATTTGAAAATATTGAAATAAGGGAAAACCTGCCTGAAGGTTGGTAGCTCCTTAATCAAAATGAGAGTAGGAATAGAGGCACAAAGACTATTTCGTGTTAAAAAACATGGAATGGAGGTAGTAGCTCTGGAAATGATCAAGGCTCTTCAGAAGCTGGATAAATCAAATGAGTATGTGGTTTTTGTTAAAGAAGATGAGGATAACCTCTGCTTGAAAGAGACCTCAAATTTTGAGATTAAAGTACTCAAGAGTCAGCCCTATCCTATTTGGGAGCAAATTTCACTTCCTAAAGAAGCAAAAAAACACGGCATCGATTTTCTACATTGCACTGCTAATACAGGTCCCATTTATTTTAATGGGCCTGTTATTTTAACATTGCACGACATCATTTATTTAGAGTCCATATCATTTTCGGGGTCATCTTATCAGAACTTCGGTAATTTATACAGGAGATTTGTTGTGCCTAAATTGGTTAAGAAGTCTAAATACATCATTACTGTATCTCAATTTGAGCAACAAAGAATTTCTGAACACCTGAAGTTGGATAAAAATAAAACCACCGCGGTCTATAACGGGAAAAGTGAGGTGTTTCGAGTTTGCGAGGACAACGCCAAAAAAAATGAGATAAAAGCCAAATATAATTTACCTGATAATTTCATTTTGTTCTTCGGAAACACAGCGCCTAAGAAGAATACATCAGGCGTGCTGGCTGCTTATATTGAATATTGCAGCAAAATGTCAGATCCGCTCGAGCTGGTCATTACCGATTGTACTCCTCAGCTTATAGAAACTCTGGTAAAGAAGGTTGATCCAAAAAGTGCTAATGTATTACACAAAATCAGGATATTGGATTACGTGAATTTCACTGATGTTCCCATTCTGTACAATTTGTCTGACTTATTCCTTTACCCTTCATTCAGAGAAAGTTTCGGTTTACCTATTATCGAAGCGATGGCTTGCGGAACACCCGTCATCACCTCAGATACATCTTCAATGCCGGAAGTTTCGGGAGAAGCAGCAGTGCTGGTTGACCCTAAAAAACCGTCTGAAATAGCGAAGTCTATGGTCGATGTTCTCAGTAATAGTAACTTGCGCAATGAATTGGTGGAAAAGGGATTAGATCGAGCTAAAGCATTCAACTGGGAAAGCACCGCACAACAGACGCAAGAACTTTATAAATCAATGATCAATTAATTGTTATACTTCAATAGATGAAAACTGAAACGCCCAATTTCACAAGATATACCCGTATCGTTGATATCAAAAGACTTAAGTTCATTACAGAAAACCTGAAATGGATCCAACCTGAAAATGCCAAAATACTGGATGTAGGTTGTGGAAACGGTAATATGAGTATTCAACTGGGTATGCTTGGATACAATGTACTGGGAGTAGATATCAGCGAAAAAGCCATCAAAAAGGCGAAGGAAACCAATACACAACCTAATGTTGATTTTAAAGTAATCAGCGCTGAAGACCTGGTAGCAGAAGGGACAAAATACGATGCGATAATCTGTAGTGAGGTATTAGAGCACCTGGACAATCCCTCTGCCCTGCTGCATACTATCAATGAGATATTAAAAGACAACGGCAGTTTGGTGGTAACCGTACCGAATGGTAACGGGCCAAGAGAAACACTGATGACAAAGCCTATGCAGTGGATGCAAAGAAATGACAATTGGTTATGGAAATTTACCAAGTCATTCAAGCGGGCCTTAGGGTATGATGGTAAAACAATTCAATCAGATGCCGATGATCTGGAACACGTACAATTCTTTACCAAAGCACAATTAACCGACCTTAGTAAGAACACCAAATTTCGTATAGAGGTCTTCGAAAATGCTGATTTTCTTGAAGATGTATTTCCAGTTTCCCTGTTGACTAAAAAAATAGTTTTTCTACAAAGGCTGGACTGTAAAATTGCAGATCTTTTGCCACACCAACTGACCGGCGGGTTTCATACTATTTGGAAAAAAGCTTCTTAGAATGTTGAAGGCACCGATCATAGTTTGCATCCATTTACTATGTAGTGTGAATTTTCTACAAGCTCAGCATGCTGGTTTAGAACTGAGAGCTGCGCTTCCAAAGAGCCTAAAAGAAAGTTCCGGGTTAGCTGTAACCGGTATAAATAGTTTATGGACACATAATGATGACTCCTACCCTATTCTTTACAATTTTGATACTCTGGGGAAAGTAACCGGCACTGTCCACTTAAATCATCCAAACATAGGCTGGGAAGATCTTGCGAGAGATAAAGAGGGTAATGTTTACATCGGGGCTTTCGGCAATAATAAAAATAATCGTAACAACCTTAAGATTTACAAACTGGGAACACCTGATAGCATAACTCAAAAGGTGGTAAATGCTGAGGTAATCAGATATACTTATCAAGACCAGAAGAGTTATCCTCCGGAAAAAGACAGGCTGAACTATGACATGGATGCTATGACCATCATTGATGATTCGTTGTACCTGTTTAGTAAAAATCGAACCGTGCCATTTGACGGTTATACAAAGATCTATAAGTTACCTCTAACTCCCGGAGATCACACAGCCATGCTTGTAGATAGTGTTTATCTCTGTTCGGATTCTATGCTTACTTGTTGGGTAACGTCAGCAGATGTTACTCCGGACCAAAATCACCTGGTGCTGTTGGGACATGATAAGATCTGGTTATTTGCCTTGCATGAAAAAAATCAATTCTCAAAAAGCAAGTTTGTTCAAATTGAGTTAAATCATTTTAGCCACAAAGCTGCCATTTGTTTTTTTAACGACACCGAGGTTTATATCACAGATGAACTCGAAATGGGCATTTTAGGTGGTAAACTTTACAGTTTTAATTTATCCGACTGGATAAATTCCGGATGGGAGTAAATCAGAAGAATAGGTCAACCGTATTTTACGCCTATTCATTTATAGTGACCTATGAGATTAGTTTATGGGACTACAGATATTAGGTGGAAGTTATGATGCAAGTGTTAGTAGCTAAAAGAAAACTAAATCTGCTTTTTTAGTCAGGTAACTATATTCATTAATAAGCTTTTAGGTTCGAAATTCATTATAATTTCAAAAAAAAAGCTTTAAATTTGATTCTTAAATCAAATTTCTTCATCCGTGAATTCCTTACTGATTAAACAGTTGTTGGTCACCCCGAGATCCACTGCTGTCATATCTTGTCTTGTCCTGGCTTTTCTTTTTAATTTCTCACCACTGTTGGCACAGTTACAACAAACCGAAACGGCCACTTCCGGAGGAACGGGTTACCTGGAGTGGCTTCCGGTAGATTACAACACTACCACAAAGAAATATCCTCTGATCATTTGTCTCCATGGAACAGGTGAACGAGGCACCAATCTAAGCAGGGTAAAAAACACAGGAATAAGCAAACGGATAGAAGAACAAATAAGAGCAAATAATCCGAGCCCTATGACTTTCAAAGCCGGGGGTACAGGTCCTGAGTTCAGTTTTATAGTCATGACACCTCAAATCACAGGTAGTTGGAATGCAGGTATAACAAATGGTCTTATCAACCACGCTATCAACACCTACCGGGTAGATGAAACCAGGATCTACTTAACAGGCTTCAGTCTTGGGGGAAATGGAACGTGGATCTATGCAGTCAACGCCCGGAACGACCCTGCCCGGGTAGCAGCTATTGCACCTATTGCCGGATGGGGACCTTCTCACCTGGTTTGCTCAAATGGCAACTATAAAGATTATACCGTATGGGGTTTCCATGGTGATGCCGATCCTACGATCAGAATAAACCGTGGACAGGCCATCATCGATGCATATAATGCTTGTTCTCCTACACCAGCCCCCGAGGCATTATTTACCATTTATCCTGGTGTACGTCACAATTCGTGGGACAGATCTTATGCGACAGATAATTCCGTCAATACTCCGAATTTATATGAATGGTTCCTGACCCAACGATTGGGAGGAAACCCCACTGCCGATGCCGGAAACGACATAACCATCACGTTACCAACAAACTCCGTAGTACTAAATGGTTCAGGCAGTGATTCAGATGGCTCAATAACGTCCTACGCATGGTCAAGAACAGGTGGTCCATCGTCAGCTACCCTTAATAATATTAGTACACCAAACCTCACGGCAAGCGACTTAGTCGAAGGAGTTTATCAATTTGAGTTGACTGTCACTGATAACGACGGAAATACAGGACAGGACCAGGTTCAGGTAATTGTCAACCCGCAGGTGGTAAATCAGCCTCCAACACTTGAACTGGGAAGTAATATCAGCATTACATTACCGGTTAACAGTACAAATATTGTCGCTAATCCCAGTGATCCGGATGGCTCTGTTACAACTTATTTATGGAGTCAACAGAGTGGCCCGTCATCAGCCATGCTCAGCGGTACCAACACAAATACATTGACTTCTTCCAACCTGCTGGAAGGTACTTATACGTTCAGGCTGAGCGTTACTGACAATGACGGTGCCTCCGTCTTTGATGAAATCCAGGTTATTGTGAATTCTGCAGCGGCAAATGTACCGCCAAATGCCAATGCCGGTAGTAATCAAAATATTACGCTCCCCACTAATTCTACTACAGTCACTGGTAGCGGGGCTGATAGTGACGGTACCATTGCATCCTATTTATGGGAAAGAGTGAATGGACCGGCGGCAGTACTCACCAATGAAAACACACCTACCTTGTCCATCTCGTCACTGGTTGAAGGAGTGTATACCTTACGATTAACCGTGACAGATGATGACGGAGATTCAGATACCGACGAAATGCTTATTACTGTGGTGGCCGCTAACCAAAACCCTACGGCCAATGCCGGCAACAATATTACCATTACGTTACCCACCAATTCTACTAACCTCAATGGAACAGGAAATGATCCTGATGGTTCTATTGTTGGATATGCCTGGTCCCAGATAACCGGACCTTCTTCGGCATCAATAGGCAGCCCTGCCAACGCATCGACCAGCGTCTCAGGTTTGTCAGAAGGTACTTATGTATTTCAGCTCACCGTAACAGACAACGACGGTGCAGAGGACATTGATCGCATTGATGTAACGGTTTTAGCTGCCGCTGTAAATAATCCTCCCGTAGCTGATGCGGGAGAAGATATTTTTATCACATTGCCCACTAATTCGGTCACCATTATGGGAAGTGGAACAGACAGCGATGGCGTGATAGCAAGTTATCTCTGGGTCAAAACTTCCGGCCCATCCTCTTTTAGTCTGACTAACGAAACTACGGCTTCAGTGACTGTGAGTGACCTGGTGGCAGGCAGGTATGCTTTTAGGCTGAGAGTAAGAGATGACGATGGTGCACAGGATACTAATCTGGTATTCGTAGATGTTGCTCCTGCTACGGTCAACCAATCGCCCACAGCAGATGCCGGCGTGGATCAGACGATCACGTTGCCAACTAATAGTGTCGTGTTAAATGGCATGGGGTCAGATAATGATGGTACTATTGCGTCATATAGTTGGTCTAAACTATCGGGTCCTGCGGCTACGTTAAGCGGACAGTCTTCAACTACCCTGACAGCATCCGATTTATTGGAAGGAATGTATGAGTTCGAGCTTGAAGTTACAGACGACAACGGAGCGATCGGCACCGACCAGGTTAGAGTAATCGTAAGCGCCCAAAATCAACCCCCCACCGTGTCAGCCGGCCCTGACATAACCTTAACGCTACCTAATGATGCTGTTACTATAGATGGTATTTTTTCTGACTCGGACGGAACGGTAACATCAACGGTATGGACTCAGATATCCGGTACTACGGTTCCATTTACACCCAATGACAATACACTCAACCTGACCAACATACCACAAGGCAGTTATACTTTCCGCTTTTCGGCTACAGATAACAACGGAGATTCTTCCTTTGATGATGTAAATATCTTTGTCATTTTATCAAACCAGTTCCCAACGGTGGATGCCGGTTCAGATATTACTTTGAGATTACCTGTTAATAGTGTAAATATCACCGCGAATGCTAATGATCCCGATGGTTCTGTAACCACTTTCCTATGGGAAAAAGTATCCGGATCCACAGCTAATTTGGCCAATACCAATACCCGGACCGTTACTGTAAGCAACCTGGTAGAAGATATATATGAGTTCAGAATAACAGTAACAGATAATGATGGCGCATCTAATAACGATATTGTAAGAGTCACGGTCCAGCCAGCTGCTGTGAACATTCCTCCCGTTGCCAATGCCGGTAATAATATTAGCATAACCCTACCTACTAACAGTGTAAATATTACCGGCTCAGGAAGTGATAGTGATGGCAGTATAGCGAGTTATGTATGGACTAAACAAAGCGGCCCCACAGCAACGTTGAGCAATGCCAATAACCCTACATTAACAGTTAATAACCTGATTCAAGGCTCCTACCTGTTCAGGCTGACCGTTACGGACAATAATGGTGCAGCAGATTTTGATGACGTTCAGGTAACCGTTAACCCTGAAATCGTTAACCAGGTGCCAATAGCCAATGCAGGAGTTGATATCCAACTGACCTTACCCACCAATAGCACCAATATTAATGGAGGAGCAAGTGACCCGGATGGTACTGTAGTGAGTTATTTATGGTCACAAGTAAGTGGTCCGAACACAGCAACGCTTTCCTCCTTGAGTCTACCGACCATTACTGCCGGTAATCTCATAGAAGGGGTCTATGGATTCAATTTGGAAGTAACGGACGATGATGGCGCCGTGGATAACGATGAGATGATAATTACGGTGCTACCGGCAGCGGTTAACGTCCCTCCTGTAGCAAATGCCGGCTCTGACGTTACTATACGTCTACCTACAAACTCAGTTAATCTGATGGGGTCCGGGAGTGATCCGGACGGCTCAATAGCAAATTACCTTTGGACCAAGACCTCAGGGCCCTCAGCTACATTGGCGAATGCCAATACCACGACGCTATCTTTGAGTGGTTTAACAGAGGGTAACTACACCTTTGAATTACTAGTAACGGATAATGATGGCGCCAGTGGTACTGATGAAATGCGTCTGACCGTCCTGGCCGAATCGATAAATGCGGCGCCAATAGCAGATGCCGGTGAAGATGTTACACTCATACTGCCGGAGGACAACGTTGAAATAATCGGAAACGGGACAGATGGTGACGGCACCATTGTATCATATCGATGGACACAGGTCAGCGGAACTGTAGCCTCTGCATCCAATACGGACCAGGTAAACCTTCAATTAATAGACCTGACGGAAGGTATTTACAGATTTAGACTTACTGTGGAAGATGATGATGGAGCCACTGGCTCAGATGACGTAATTATTAATGTGCTGGCTCAGGACACCAATGCACCACCGGTCGCAAATGCAGGCAACGACGTTACTGTCAACCTCCCTTCAAATAGTCTGTTAATAACCGGCATGGGCACAGACTCTGACGGCACCATCAGTACCTATTTGTGGGAGAAAATTAGTGGTCCCACAGTGACCATGTTAAATACAGACCAACCTGGGGTACAACTCAATGATTTAACCGAAGGTAGCTATACCTTTAGACTGACCGTAACCGACGATGACGGAGAGAGTGATTTTGATGAGGTATCTGTCACCGTCCTGCCCGAAAGCATAAATCAAAGTCCGGTGGCTAACGCAGGTCCTGACATTATCATTCAAGAGCCGGAAACAAGCATTGTCGCCAATGGTTCGGGACAAGATGCCGATGGTACTGTAGAAACCTATTTATGGGTTCAGGTAAGCGGCCCGAATACAGCAAGTTTATCAGGGGCTGATTCTCCTGACCTAACCGCTGCGGGTTTAATTCCCGGCATATACATATTTCGCCTGACCGTAACGGATAATGACGGAGAAACTGCCGCTGACCAGGTAAGAGTTACCGTTGAACCGGAAGACCTTATAAGCACCGACCTTCCACCTACCGTGGACTTGGGTAATGATATTCGTTTGATTTTACCTGAGAATAGCGTAACCATTAATGCAGTAGCAGAAGACGACGGAATTATTACTTCATATTTATGGGAACAGCTATCAGGCCCTCCGGCCAGCTTATCACGTCAGGACAGTACGGTTCTTGAAGTAACGGACCTGCAAGAGGGAAACTACATACTTGCCTTAACCGTAACGGATGACTCCGGGTTCAGCACGTCAGATCAGGTGGCTCTGGAAATATTTGCGGAAGGTTCGATGTCATTCCCTATGCCTCTTTTTAGTCCCAACGGTGATTCTCAAAATGATAACTGGATCCTGGACCCGGACTTAACCAAGTTTGAGGGGTGCAGATTAATGGTGTATAACAGGTCGGGATTGATTGTGTATGAAGCACAACCTTATACGAATGACTGGGATGGTACTACAAACGGAGATGGCCTCCCTCAGGGTGTATACTACTATCGATTATCCTGCGAAGATAACAGCAATGTTAAATCTGGTAGTATCACTTTGATAAGATAATATCTATGAGAAAGTCTTTCATACTACTTACTGTAATCACTATGTCTTTCTCTTCTTTGTTAGCTCAAAGATCCATAGTTTATAATCAATTTTTTAACAACCCGGTTGTCTACAACCCTTCCTTCATAGGAAATTCAGGCTTTACAGAACTATATATTAATCATAGACAGCAATGGTTAGACGTTGACGGTGCGCCGGTTATGACTCATTTGAGCTTTCAACTTCCTTTAAACCGTAAACTTTCAGTTGGAGCCATTTTATCGAGTGACAAGAGAGGCTTAATCACTACGTATGAAGGACAAATCGGAGCGAGTTATTCAGTGAATTTTAATGATCAAACTAGTTTGACTTTTGGGTTGACTGCAGGTACAGGCAGAAACTCTATTGAATCTTCCATTAACGATCAGGCACTTAACAATAATAATAACAGTCTGTTCCCGGTCGGGCAATTTGGCATGAATTTCAAATTAAAAGCGCTTACTGTAAGCTTCGCCTTACCGCAACTTTTTGAAACGGAACTGTTTGCTGAAGAAATTTTTGAAGATGTGGGTATTGATATAACACAAACTACTTTCTCAAATATTTCCTATCGCTTTACCATAAGTCCTCAGTTTGATTTTGAACCAAACGTATTTTTCCAGACTTTCCGGTCTGAATTAAGTCAATATGGTGGCTTAGGCACATTATATTACAAGGATCTTTTCTGGATAGGCGGTGGTTACATGCAGGATGTTGGCCCTAGTGCTCATCTGGGTATGAATGTAAGTGATTTCCTTCGCTTTGGATATGCCTATGACTTTGCTCCGGATCTGGCGGCAAGTTTTGGCCAGGGTTCTCACGAATTCCAGATAGTACTGAGATTAGATAAGAAGAACAAAAGAAAAACCCAACCCATAACTGAACCAGCGATCATTGAAAATGAGACACTGATAATCACAGAAAAAGAAGAAAAGAAAGAAGAAACTCCGGAGCAGCCAGGCATCGAAGTTATTGACAAAACGGACACGAAAAAAACAGAAAAAAAGACCGCTCCGGTTGACAAACAAAGTCAGGTTGAGGTTCCGGAACAAGAAATTGAAGAGGAGGAAACCTATGAAGAAGCAGACCCTGCTGAATCAGAGACAGAACCGGAAGAATCCTCCGAAAGGATGGATAACATAGTCAAGGTGGATCTTCACCCTCAAAATGAAGGAATATCAAAAGGTTATTATATAGTGGTAGGAGCATTCGCTAAAAAAGAAAATGCCAGAAATCATTTGAGCAACATTAGTAATGCAGGTTATGAAGGGGCAATAGGTTATAGTCCTATAACGGGCTATAATTACGTATACCTGAGAAGAGCTGAAAAACTTGAGGACATCGTTAGCATAAGAGGTGAAATACGAAGTTTAGACATCTTTGACTTTAAGAATGCCTGGATCCTTCATATTGAATAGGCCACTATAAATTACGTTGTTTCATTTCTCTTGCAGCATAGTCGCAAGCACGTGCTGTAAGTGCCATATACGTAAGAGAAGGGTTTTGACACGCAGATGAAGTCATGCAACTCCCGTCCGTTATAAAGATGTTTTTAACATCGTGCATTTGATTAAAACCGTTCAATACTGAAGTTTTAGGGTCTCTCCCCATTCTCGCCGTACCCATCTCGTGAACAGCAGACCCCCCTGGCCTTTCATGATCAAACACCTCGATGTTTTTAAAACCCGTTTTCTCCAACATTTCATACGCACTGGATTTGATGTCATTGCGCATGTTTTCTTCATTAGAATGGTATTGGAAATCTATCTTAACCAATGGTAATCCCCATTTGTCTTTTTGAGTAGTGGACAGTGCGACTTTATTGTCATAATACGGTAAAGTCTCACCCCATGCTCCTATCCACAACCTCCACGGACCTGGAGTCATCAACTCTTTTTTATATTCTTCTCCAAAACCATCAAGAGTTTTGTATTTGTCTCTCCAGGACATTCGTTCCCCATAACCCTGAAAAGCATACCCTCTCGTAAAATCATTTCCCTTATCCGTATCATCAAGGTTCCTGAATCTGGGAATATAAATACATCCGGGATTTCTTCCATAATAGTATTGGTCTTCAAAACCATGGAATTCTCCTTCGGCACCTGCTATTACGAAATGGTCCATCAGGTTATGTCCTAATTGACCACTTGAATTTCCCAGGCCTTCAGGGAACTGATCAGTAGCTGAATTCAATAAAATTGCAGCAGTAGCAATGGTACTTGCATTCAAAAATATAATATCCGCATAATACACGGATTCTTCATTGGTGACCGCATCAATCACTCTTACCCCTTCAGCCCTGTTTTTATCTTTATCATATAACACTTCCATCACAATTGAATCAGTCTGAAGTGTGAGATTCCCGGTTTTAAGCGCTGCAGGTAAAGTGGCCGAGTTACTACTAAAATATCCACTAAACGGACAGCCACGGTCACACAAGTTCCTGAACTGGCAAGGTCCCCGCCCTTCGATGGATTCCGTGAGATTGGCAGACCGCCCCGGTGTAACGACCCTTCCCGGAAATTCTTTCCTTATCTCTTTTGAAAAATAGTCTTCCACACAATTCATTTCTATAGGGGGCTGAAACTTACCATCAGGTAAATAACTCAAGCCCTCATTTCTTCCGGCGATTCCGACAAATCTTTCTACATAATCATACCAGGGGGCCAGGTCTTTGTAGCGTATAGGCCAATCTACAGCGATATCTTCTTTTAAATTGGCTTCAAAATCAAGGTCACTCAGGCGATAGCATTGCCTGCCCCAGGTCAAAGACCTGCCTCCTAATTGATAGCCCCGTATCCAGTTAAAGGGCTTTTCCTGTATATAGGGGTGCTCTTTATCATTGACATAAAAATGTTTACTACCTTCATCATAAGCCTGACACTGAATGGGGTTCTCCTCTTGATCTTCGAGAGATTCAAGGAGACGGTTTTTAAAGTCCCATGGTTTTTTAAATGCGGTGTGATAGTCTTTGATGTGCTCAACATTCCGACCGCGCTCCAGCAACAATGTCTTAAGGCCTTTCTCACATAACTCCTTTGCCGCCCAACCACCGCTAATACCGGAACCCACTACAATAGCATCATAAGATGTATTCGGTTTGGAGCTAATATTGACATTCAATTGGCTCATATAAATGACGTAAACTTGATTCTTAAGTAATTTCTATTCAGTTGTCCAGGAGGGTTGGTCTTTTTCTAACGGTATACATCCCATATACTTGCCAGGAACAAGAACATAATTAAGTGATTTACTCGCACCAAGTTCGGACGTACAAAAAGCTATAGACGTATAGTCTCTCAAAGTACGAAAAAAAGATTTGCCGAACATTTTTTTAGAAGCTTTTCCTATAAAACCATCGAGTTTCATGTCATGATTTTCGACCTCTGTCAGAAGACCGTGCTTTTCCTCATTACTACACTCCGGAAAGTTTTTTCCATGTAGCGCAAGCGCCTTCTTTTCAAGGTCAATTAATCCATTCATAAATCTGTTTTGAGTTTTCCTATCCGCACAGGAAGTGATCAAATCAACTACTACCTTGCCCACCTGTGCTTCAATAGCTCCCGGAGTATCTGTGCCTGGTATGATAAGTTCAGCTAATTCGTTAATCATCTCTTGTTTACCTTGAAGTTGCTCCAGGTTTGGTTTCCGGTTCCAGTCATACCATTTGTAACCTGAAAAGAACACCAGGCCTAATCCGCCAGATGTAATTCCAACCAGCGCCTTTCTCCGATTCATCTTCATTCAATCGTTCGTAAATCAAGGATATACTCAACCATTTTTTCCACATCTTCACCTTTTAAGGATGGGTGTGCGGTCATCATAACTTCTCCCCATACACCTTTACCTCCTTTAATGATAGTCTCGGCCAGGGTAGTTATGACCTTGTCAGATTTATCATATTTATTGGCTATATCAATATAAGAAGGACCAACCAGTTTGATGTCTTTCTTATGGCAAACATTACAGTCACTGCCATTAATAAGTTTCAGGCCCTCAGGAAGTTCACTAACCTCTTCTTCAGAATCCGGGATTGCTTTTTTAACAGGCATACGATCCGTTTCAGCCTTGAGATCCTGATTGGAAGACTGGGTTGATTCATTGCCGTTACATGCCATGATGAATACTGACATCAATGACAACAGTAAATGCTTCAAATATTTCATATTGCTTTACCCTTTTCTTTCATAATTTTTTCAATGACTTTACCCATATTTTCAACATGATTCCCCCAAGTATGACCTTCTGCACATTTAATTCTCTTCACGGCCAGTTCTTTGTTATCTTCATCCAATGCGAGATCAATTTTACTAGCATAATCCTCGGCATCTTCCGCTAAATAAACCGTATCTTCAAAATATTGCATAGCCGGAGTAGCTGTCGCAACAGTGGGTTTGCCAAGAGCCAAATATTCGTCAATTTTCCTCGGATAATTTCCTATTGTCATACCATTGACTGTCTGAGGGTTAATGGCGACGTCAAAATGACCTATATAATCGCTTAAAACGTTGGATTCCTTGCTACCCAAAAAATGAACATTGGCCATGTTATGCAATTCAGAATCTTTAAACGCTGTATCTTCCGGACCGACAAGTACAAAGCTATAATCTGGCCTTGATTTAGCCAATTCAACGATCAACTCAATGCTCAGTCTTAGGGTAGTAAGGTAGCCAAGATATCCAATAATCGGTCTTGGAATAGGTTTTAAGTCCAACGGAGCGTCTTTCGACACATTATCCGGTTTAAATGCATCCAGGTCACACCCTTGCCCTACCATGTAGGAATGTGGATTATATTTTCCAAGATACTCGGAAAGGAAATTCGAGTTAGCCATTACCACATCATATTTGGCGGCTAATTCCGGTTCCATCGTTTTACCATGCTTGCCAAAATAATATTGTGAAACGAGATTATCCCTGATATAATAGAGCGACAAGGAAGGGTCCAGCATTTCAGTAGCATGATAACCCAGAAACATGGAGCAATCATTGAAAAGCACGTAGTTCTCGAATGACAGGTCTTTTAAAACTCTTTTTACTTCATTAAAAAACAGTTTGGCATTTCTTTTATTGAGCAGACGATAAATAGAACCATGAGGGAGCCAATTAATGCTCTCAATCATTTTTTTAGGATAAAAGGTATGCAGATTTGAGTTGATCTTTTCTAGATCGGGAGCTTCACCCTTTATGATTGATTTTCGTTTTTTAACACCTTCAGAATGCCTTTCAATGAATGCTGTTTTCCTGTCCAACGGAGCATTCACATAGAGGACCCTGTTATTTTTACTCAATTCAAGGGCTATATTCTTACAATTGCTGCCAATTTTAATGTCCCAGGGTTGAATCCCTATAAAAACTACATCTCTACCGCTGACCAATTCCTTTTATTAGTTTAATAAGGAACAAAAGTACCCCTATCGTTTGTTAGACAACATAAATATTTTAAAAAACTTAAAAATCAGTTGATTATATTGACTCGCGAATTTAACGGTTACTAATAAAAATCCAATTCAATAGAATAAAATATTATAAATAACGTACATTTACCGTTAAATTATGGAAAAAAACTTACATCATCTTTGGTTACCTTTTGTAAGGTCATTTGATTAACACCTAATTAAAACCATCAAACAAACGGCTCAAAATGAGGAACATATATCTACCTATTTGCATTTTACTACTATTTGCCTCAAGTAGTTATGCGCAAAATACCAGGAATTATTCATTACAGCCCGGTACCAAAAGCTGGAGGACTAATCCTGACGATGAGACGGTTGACCCTTCCGGCACAGGCGACTATACAGACACTTACTATGGCGCTCCTTCAGGTGCAATGACCAATTGGAATTCAGGTCAATACACTTTTAATTCAGGTCCACGTAATGGAACGACCATTACAGTTTTTGGTGAAGGTCACTTACAATACGATGTAGATGCCAGCACTAAGGATGGCGATCCGTCAACTCGTCCTGATAAGATGAATTACAGGTTAATGTTTCCCCTGGATTATGTCCATAGGGAACCCTCTGATCCGGATTTTTACGAATATCCTATGATCGTTATGCTCCACGGGGCTGGTGAGCGGGCCCATTGCTGGAGGAGTTGTTATGATGAAAATGATGATCCAAAATACAAGAATAATGATCACAATCTATCGCACGGCGGAAGACAACACCGAGATGCGGTTATACGAGCCGATGGTTTAAAAGCAGAAGACGCAGGATTACACCCTAGGGCTTTTCCCGGTTTCGTTTTTTTTCCGCAGGCCCAGTCAGGATGGATCGGTAATCAAAGAGATCATGCTATTAGAATTATTGAGTTATTAACGGACTCGTTAAATATTGATAAAAATAGGATTTATGTACATGGCCTTTCGAATGGTGGTTTTGGGTCATGGAAAATTCTAGACAGACGTCCTGACCTTTTCGCTGCAGCATTACCTATGTCTGCTACTATTCCTGCTCATGATATAAATTATGAAAAGGTGGCACATATTCCTATATGGACATTTCAGGGAGGTAGAGACGATAGCCCGTCACCAAATCAGACGCGTACCATAGTATCGAATTTTGAAGCCGAAGGAGGAATAATAAGGTATACAGAGTATCCTACTTTAAGACATGGTACCTGGAATACAGCTTATGGCGAAGATGAATTTTTCTCCTGGATGTTAAAACAGAACAAAGCCAATATCCATGTTTACTTCGGAGATTCTACTATTTGTACTACCAGCAACCAAGGTGTCAGACTAGGTGTATCAAGCGGATTTGATGCTTATGAATGGGAAAAAGACGGCATGATCATGACGGACAGTATCGATCATGATATATATGCTTTTGAATCCGGCACTTACAGGGTCAGGTACAGAAGAGAATCTACAGACGATTGGAATCGTTGGTCAGATCCTGTGACGCTGACAGAAAGAACACCTATTGTACCCACTATCACAGCTAACAGCAGCACGATCCTTCCCGATATAAATAATGCAGATACGGTAATACTGCAGGCTCCTTCAGGACATGCTGTCTATGACTGGTACAAAGATGGTGTTTCTCTTGGCGCAGCATATGCCGACAGCACCACCATTGAAGTGACGGAATCAGGCGTTTACTCAGTAGTTGTGAGTAATGTTGATGCCTGTCCCAGCTTACCATCCAATACACTGGATGTTGTTTTCAACGGTTCAGCGGTTATCAGTGCACCTACCACTCCAGTGGCCTTACCTGCTTCTTCCACCAGTATCAATGTTTTCTGGACAGACAACTCCGACAACGAAACTGGTTTTGAAATATACAGGTCTACCACAGCCGGCGGGCCTTATGTTCTATTGACCGTTGCATCAGCAGATGCAATCGGACATGTAGACTCAAATTTAATTCCAAATACTACATATTACTATGTCATCAGAGCGATCAATAATCAGGGCGGATCACCTTTTACGAGCGAAGTGAATACAGTTACCAACGCGGATTCAGACGCACCTGATGCTCCTGCTAATTTAGAGGTGACTTCTAATACGATTAACAGCATCAGCCTGCGATGGTCGCATACTACGGACAGATCCGGTATCAGTGGATATGAGATATTTGGCGGCCCCAACATAGAATCTGTATCGTACCCTGATTCTGTCATTACAATTACAGGTCTGACGATCAACACCTATTATAACTTTAATGTGGTTGCAATTGACTTGGCCGGTAACAGGTCTACTCCAAGTAGCCAGGTTACAGGTTCCACTTTCTTCGGTGGCCTAACTTACGAGCATAGCACTGATGCCTACGACGTGTTACCCAACTTTAACAATATTGAGCCTGAATTTACCGGTACTATCAATAACTTTAGTTTAGCACCTCGGACCCAGGACGATTTCTACAATTTTAGATTCGACGGCTTTATATTCGTGCCTACAAACGGGACCTATACGTTCTATACAACGTCAGACGATGGAAGTGCATTATATATAAACCCTAATGACGACTCAAATGCTTATGATCCTAATATTAACAACGCCTTAGTGGACAATGATGGGCTACATGGCATGGAAGAGCAAAGTGGTTCAATATTTTTGACTGCGGGTGGTCATCCAATCACCGTAACTTTTTTCGAAAGAACACGAGGAGCTGGTTTGGAGGTTAGATATGAAGGGCCGGGAATAACCAAACGTTTAATTCCTGATGAGGCATTGATCAGTGGAGAAATAGTTAATATTCTCCCTCCTACTGCGCCTAATTCATTACTCGCCACTTCAAGGCCATCTGAATTCAGTATAGATGTAGGCTGGAACCATGATACACCAGCTTCGGTACAAACGGAAATATATAGAGGCACATCTTCAGGCGGGCCATACGAAGTGGTGCATACCTCAAATCTTGGCGAATTAACATTCGTAGATACTGAACTGGAACCTTCAGTGACTTATTATTATGTTGCCCGCAGCATCAATACGGATGGGGAATCTGATTTTAGTACTGAAGTATCTGCTACAGTCATTGGTGATGGCGTACCTCCTTCTCAGCCAACCGACCTAACAGTTCTGACAATAGGACCTACATCTGTAGGGCTTTCCTGGTCGCCTTCTACGGACAATGTAGGAGTAAGCGGATATACCATCTATGACAATGGTGTTGAGATAGGATCTACTTCAGGCAGGCTAAGTTCGAATGGAAGAAGTGGCAGTAAGTCTAACCTCAGAACGCTGGCAAGTACACCTGCTACCAGTATTTTGATCGCTGACCTGACTGAGGATACTGAGTATAATTTCTCAGTAGTAGCACAAGATCCGGCGGGTAATACTTCTCCAAACAGTGAAACAGTAACTACGACTACAACTGGTGGAACTCCTCTACCCGTTGAGTTTATCGAGTTCAAAGCTTCTATTGCGTCCAAAGGGGTCTGGTTAACCTGGGCTACAGGAAGTGAAGTCAATAATGATTTCTTCACCGTGGAAAGGTCTGTTAATAGTATAGATTTCACATCCATTGGCAAGGTAAATGGTGCCGGAGATAGTTTCGATAGAATTGACTATGAGTTCCTGGACCGTACTCCTATACGAACTGCGACCTATAGAATCAAGCAAACCGATAGAAATGGTGACTACGACTATTCCAAACCGATCATTGTAACGTTCAATGTAGAGAATAAGATCCAACTGTACCCTAATCCTACCGATCGTGGTGAGTTTACGTTAAAAGGTCTTGTTGACGGATCTGATCAGCCTATAACAGTGAAGTTATTGGATTACATAGGTCGGGAGTATATATCAAGATCTTATGAAGTGGATGAGTTTAGCAGAGGTGTCGAAATTTCTTATAACAGTGGTGTACCGGCAGGAATATATGTAGTACTGGTCAATCAGGGTTCAGAAGTCATTCAGAAGAAACTGGTTATAAAATAAGAGGATATACTGTCACTGGTTCACGCTAAATATTTCAAAGCCATTTAAGAACATGAACAGATGATCAAGCGTTTTATCAGGGTCATCTCAATTAACCTGATCGTTCTGGTAGTTTTGTTGTTAGCCATAAACTGGATTTGTGGTGTGTTTTTGAGATCAAATCGTTCCGAACGCTGGAATTTACCCAACTATGCAGATAATCGTGCATTAGGACGTAAGATCTTTGAAGACTATAATAGGATAAAACACAGGTATCATCCCTTCACCGGCTGGAAGACAAAGTCGTATAGCGGACCTACAACCAATATCCAAAACAATGGCCTGAGATATACACCACAAACTAAAATCAATACAACTCAAAAAAGTGTCCATTTCTTTGGAGGTTCCACCATGTGGGGTGAGGGCTCTTCTGATTCCACTACGATACCTTCTTTGTTTGCTTATGACAATCATTCTTACGCCGTCTATAACCATGGTCAGCTAGCTTATAACAGCAGACAAAACCTGGCAGAACTCGTCAATAAGATATCCCGGGGTGAAAAAATGGATATCGTTGTTTTTTATGATGGTGTTAATGATGCCTCTTTTTTGTGCCCTACGGAAATTGATGTACCGGGGCATAGGCTTGTTCCATCATTTCAAAAAAGATTATACGGCAGTAATACCACTTATATCGTTATAATGTTGGAAAAGTTGTTCGTTCGAAATATTTTGAACCTCATCAACAGGTTTTCTGATGAAGCGAACGGATCTGCTTATAATTGTGCCGGTAATATTGAAAAAGTCAATCAAATCGCCAACGGGATGATCAACAATTGGACAATGGCTAAAACATTAGTAGAGGCCAATGGCGGACAGTTCATAGCTGTTCTTCAGCCTGGCGCTTATGTAGGAAACGCTAAAGTGGATCACCTGGAACTTGATAATGACCTGAAAGATAACTTTATTTCAATCTATAACGCGCTGAGTAATACGATTGACAGTTTGGATTATGATTGGATCTATGATTTTACCGATGCATTTGACAGGGATGAGTATATTTATGTTGATTTTTGCCATGTTTCCGCAAATGGTAATCGTATCATATCAAAAAGAATTAGTGAAGCGATCGGAGCTTTATCCGAAACATCAAACCACCATACATTGAATTTAAATGAATGATGACGGATATGATCTGATTCTTGTAGGTACCGGATTCGCCTCTATTTTTTTTCTAAAAAAGTATTTGGAAAAAAAACCTAAAGCAAAAGTATTGGTTTTAGAGCGGGGAAGACTATACTCACATGCTAACCGCCTCCAGGACGTTATTGATAAAAAAGACACAGCTTCTCAAACGTGGAGATCTAAAAGGTCAGAAATTATCAATCCCAACTCAGAAAAAGATTGGGTATTTGAGCCTAATTTCGGAGGTGGGTCAAATTGTTGGACAGGGTGCACTCCCAGATTTCTTGAATCTGATTTCAAATTAAAAACCAATTACGGTATAGCAGTAGACTGGCCGGTTTCATACGAAGAACTGGAGCCTTACTACTGTATGGCTGAAGAGATCATGGCCATCTCAGGACCGGCTGACACACCCTTTAAAAAATCTAAGAAATACCCACTGCCACCACATGAACTAAGTAATTTAGATATACTTCTTAAAAAGAAGTATGGAGACTTGTATATCAGTCAACCTTCTGCCCGGGCCAGTAGTGCAATTGGTAATCGTGCCAAATGTTGTAGCAGCTCTGTATGTCAACTTTGTCCGGTAAATTCTAAATTCACCATAGAAAACACACTTAAATATATTGTAGAGAAAGAACAAATAACCATACAGTACGAGGCACAGGTGACCCACCTGGAATTAAAGGGTGATTTGGCCGGAGCAGTTCATTATAATTCAGGAAATAAGTCTTTTAAGGCCAGAGGTGAAGTAGTAGCCTTAGGTGCAAATGCAATCTTTAATGCGCATATTTTACTAGGTTCAGGAGATTCGAACCCTTTTACAGGCAAAGGCCTGACGGAACAGGTGGGTAAATACGTCTGGTTATATTTTGATGGATTAGACAATTTAGGTGGTAGCAGTGTCATTACAGCCAACGGTTACATGATGTATGATGGAGACCATAGAAAAGAAAGGGCCGCTTGCTTAATTGAAAATCATAACCGTCCATTTATCAGGAGTGAATTTGGCAAATGGCGTCAATTGGCTAAGTTAAAATTTGTTTATGAAGATCTGCCACAAGACACCAATGCCGTAACATTGTCAGAAGATAAAAACAAGCCTCTGGTTGATTACCATCATCATTCACCCTATGTAGAAAAAGCCATAGCCAGATTAGAAAAGGATGTAGAAAAATATTTTTCGTTTTTACCTATTGAACGTGTTGAAATAGATGATAGGGTACAAAGAAGTGAGGCCCATATTCTGGGGACTACAAGAATGTCTCATGATGCCACTACGGGTGTCATAGATAAGCATTTAATACATCATCAATATAGGAATCTATTTGTTTTGGGCGGAGGCTCCTTCCCTACTATTTCCCCTGCTAACCCTACACTTACTTTATCAGCCTTATCGTTATTGGCAGCAGATCAATCTTTCTCTTAATTTGTATATTTATCACTATGACCCGTAGAAAGTTTGTCATACTCATTTTATCCCTTTTAGTATTCACCTTAGTCAGTGGATGGTTTATTTTTTCAGATTTTAACAAAGCGGTAAAAAATATGGTGTTGAAAGATACCGGAAAGCTCAAGTTAAAGCCGGGTATCATTGACCGATTTGTTGAAGAAGCAAAAAAAGATAATAAATGGGGGCAGTTCAATACCAATATGAAACTGTTTATTATGGCCCATTACTACCTTGATAGTAAGGTATTTTCCTTGCCCTACAGAAGCAAATATCTTCAAAAAAGAAATCTCATCGTTGGAAACTTTTTACTCTCCACAGATTTCTTTCAGAAAAAAATGGACCTGAACCGAGAAATAGAATATATAGCGTTAAATCATCCTTATAAGAACCCTTGTTCCAACCCCTTTTCAAGTATCTTTTATCCCGCGTAGTTAAACCATTGCATTGAATAGTTCATATCTAAATTACATTCACAACCTCAGAGGGTTAGCCATTTTATTCATATTAGGGGTTCATTGCAGAACGTCATTTGGCTGGGGGGATAATACCTTTTCCGAGAAATTTTGGTTTTCGATCCTGGTTTATGGCACCATAATTTTTGTTTTCATTGCCGGTTTTCTTTTCCAGCATGTACACCGGGCAAAATTTGATTATAAGACGTATCTAAAGAAAAAATTTACTTATGTCATCCTGCCTTACGTCATTGTATCCATCCCTGCATTAATAAATAAATTATTTTTTGATGGTCATCAACCTTGGCAATCAGATGATTATTTAACCTCTTCCGTTATCTACAAAGTAGGTTACATGCTGGTAACAGGTAAACACATGGGGCCATTTTGGTTTATTCCAATGATCACCTTAATCTATATCATCTCTCCCCTTCTCATTTACCTTGACAGGACACGGTATTTTTACAAATTCTTATTTCCTTTTGTCTTCGTTTCCGGGTTGTTCCTGTATGATTTCGGGTACAACGTTAATACATGGATTTCATTTCTATACTATATACCTGTTTACCTGTTTGGTATGGCTTGCAGTAGGTATAAGGCCTACATTACTGATATGAAACCGCTCATTTTACTGTCATTGATAGCTGTTTATTTAACGATCATCATCTTAGAGCTAAGTGATGTAATTGCTATAGGAAAGAGATATGGATTTGTTGAGGATGAACGCAGTAATGCTTACCTGTTCAATTTTGGAAAACTTAAAATGCTCGTTCTCTCCCCTATCCTGGTGTATGTTTTATATAAATTAAGAAACTCAAAATTAAATGTACTGGGCGCCCTGGGTACATACAGCTTCGGTATTTTTTTCCTGCATCTGTACATTATACGCATTATTGAAGTCGCTGTCAACAAAATTTACCCCACATTTAGTTTTAATTCATTTTCATTTGTGGTACATGTTATGTTAGTCTCTTTTCTTTCTATTGGTGCCATTAAGGTTATAAAACTCGTGGTTAAGGAGAGAAGCAGATATATTGTAGGAAGTTAGACCTGACCGACCTCACTTAAAAATTCATTTTGATCTTTTGGGAGAAGAACCTAACGGTAAGAACCGGAAGTGTTGCGCAACCCAGCCGCTACCAGAAATACCTGCAACTTGGTAACTGATAGTTACAAATAAAGTAAAAGTGCTCTCATAGGGAACTCTTGCCAGCTCATTTCATAGAACACATGCACTCAAAGCGTACCTTGGTTTTATCAATTGTACAGCCATGAAGCATAAGAGGAGAATGGAAACTAAACTTAAAACCTTAAAATGTTACACTCTTGGATGGACTAACATAAACAATATTACTCTGTATTATCTTTTTGCCAATCACTGTCTAAAAACCTCCAGCTATTGCCCTGAACATCATATACCTTTACCACAGCCTTTAACCAAACATCCGAAGGTGGATTGTTAGTGAATACTTCAGGGTGATCGGCCCTTACCAGTGTCTTTTTATTGGCCCCTGCAATGGGAAACTGATTTTGTAAATTGTAAATCCTTCCAGCGTCAGAAGCTATCCAAATGTATTCCGTACGACTTTCGTCTTCCTCAAAGCCAAGTGTATTCACATATTCGTATTTAGCCGTCCAGGATTTAGTACTTTTATCATAGGTAGCTTTAATGTTCTCTGCAAGAGGCTTTTCAGGATATTCGCCTGGAGGATAACGTTTCGCCAGCTCATTGTAAATGTACTCGTCCTCCTGAGGAGTAAATGAACCAAAACGAACTCCCATAAAGAAAAAGTCCACATGGGCGTTGTTATTTTTAGTTCCTAACACCAGGTCCTGCACATTGGCCACTCCTACATCTGCTCTCCCCGGTATTTGAACATTATTTATCCAGGCTTGTGAATTATTACCATCATACCTTAGCTTTAAGATTGAGATTTTATTATACTCCAAAGTACCGCTGTTATCAGGGAATTTTCCCTCTTTCTCTAACTCCATACTCATTTTATCGTCTCGATTTCTGAATCCGGGAGCTCTCGAAAAACCCATATATGCTTCGTTATTGGGTGAATTCAGATCACGAACCACCAAATACATCTCTATGGGTTGGGGCACTGACTCATCCAGTTTAGTCCGCCATTGTTGATTTTTGAGGTTAGCAACAAAAACATACCCTCCTTCATCTGAGTGAAATGTTGGAGGTTGGCCATACCGTGTTGGAATTTCATCTCCTATGAACTCCATGTCCTTATCTCCCGAAAGGTCCTTCCAATACCTTACGGAAGTATTATCCGTAATTGCATTAGTGCCTTCAAGATTTGAAAAGGTAGCAGCAGCAACATAGGAATGATCGAACAGCGAATCAAGGTTTTCGACAATTTCAATAAGTTCACCTTTATCGTCACTTCCGCAGGATACTAAAGCCATAAAAAAATAAAACAACATACCAGAGGCTATAAGATTTTTCATCGTTTTCACACTATTTCCATACTTAATGCAAATTAATTGATTTTCACAAGCTTACCTTGCCTTTTTTTAAAAAAATTCTTTATGCAAAGAAATATATATTTAAAGTTACACTTCATTACTTTTGAACATAATCTAAGTAATGTCATAAGTTTTATACAATGATTAGAAACCCTAACTGGCTTCGCAAATATGTTGGACTGGATGTTGAAAATGATGCCTCTATTTGGGATAAGGTAAATGGACAACTGGATCGAAATACCGCAGATGTTAACCCGGACGTATCTATTGTTATACCGGCCTGGAATGAAGAAGAACATATCGTTAATTGTATTTATTCGTTAGCAGAGCAGGAAACTCAATATGCCTACGAGATTATTGTAGTAGACAACAACTCGCAAGATCGTACCTGGGAATATCTACAGAAGATGAAAATAAAGCAGCTCAAGCAACCTATACAAGGTCCTGGCCCATCCAGGCAATTAGGTCAGGAAAATGCACAGGGAAAATACATTTTACTTGCCGATGCTGATTGTATTTACCCTAAAAAGTGGATAGAACTTCTGATCAACAAACTCAAGCGAAAAGATACGGTAGCGGTATACGGAAAGCATGCTTTCATCGGTGATAAAAGAGTACCCAGATGGCAATTTTTCTTTTATGATGTATCGAAAAGCCTTTTCATGGAGTTACGCCACCTGAACAGGCCGTATTTGAATTCATACGGAATGAGTATTGGCTATATAAAGGAGCTTGGTTTAAAAATCGGCTTTGTTATGGATAAAAGCTCCGGTTCTGACGGTTTTATGGTACGGGATCTAATGCCCTACGGAAAGGTAAGGCGGGTAAGGACACCTAAAGCCACCGTCTGGACGGGTTATAGAGCTCTACTCAGGCATGATTCTTTATGGGATGCTATAAAAAGAAGGGTGCGACGAGAATTAATAATCATTCGTGATTACTTCTTTCCCAGCAATATTAAATAGTTTATCACCTTATAATAAGGTCATAATCTGCAATACTGTCATTGTTGATTAATACGTACCTTTTTTGAGGAACATATTCTCGCGTCAAGCTTGATCCTAACCCCTGATCAATTTGAATATCGTTCAAATCAAGAATAGTATCAAATATATTTTCAGTGCTGGCAGCTTTGCCAGCATTTTCTTTAAGGTAATGATACTTCCCCGGCCTTGCCTTAACAAAAGCATCGGATAACCACACGAAGCATGGAATATGGTATAAATTTCTATCAACTACACCAATACCATGTCCCATTTTATTCCTGCCATGATCAAAAAGTATCTCACCATGGTCAGAAACATAAAACACTGAACTAACGACTTCTTTGTCTAACAAATCAAGTGACTTGATCACTTCAGAAATGAAATAATCCGTGTACAGAATGGAATTGTCGTAGCTATTAATGTAAAGTTCTTTATTAGCAATGTCTCTTGAAACAAAGGTTTCTTTTTTAGTAGAAGGTTTGAAGTGATCAAATTCTATGGGATACCTTTCGTCATAATCAAAATGATTTCCCTTTGTATGTAGTACCACAAAAAGATTAGAATCTGTTTCGATGAGTTCTTTTTTAAGCAGCTGAAGTAATTGGTCATCGTATTGATCCTTTTCCGAAATATTTTCGTAGTTATCCGCCTCATTAATATAAGGAACGGTTGACTGCTCCAGTACTTGATTGGTTAACCAACTCACCTTATACCCAGCCTGCTTTAGAGCTGTCAGAAATGAATGGCCAGGATCAAATCTCTTCACACTTGCCTTGGCCCGGGTTAATATCAGAGGCAAACTTAAACCCGTAGTAGGCGCTGTGCTGATCATATCTGCCATTACTACAAGATTATCGATACTTGCCAAATTCGGTGATGTAGAACGATGATATCCATTTACCTGCCAATTATCGTACCTGGATGACTCTCCGAGGACAAAAACACATATCTTTTGATCTGAACTTTCACTTATATCTAATGCATTAAATACTTCTTTTTCCGTCACATTATCATAGCTCAGGTAATCATAGGCCTCCACCGTATTGTGAATAACGCCAATGGGATATGAAAGGTATAAGACATTACTGTAGAACTGGTGTAGAATTTTTTTTGTACCATTCGTATAAGAAAGGCCTGCAAAAATCAAGATGAAAAACACTGAAAACCCGGAAAGTGAATAAACAACGGTACTTTTTTTTAACGTCCAGCATTTCGGTATTTTTTTGAAAACTATCCAAAAGTAGACCGACAGTGCTAATAGAAATATAAAGAACACAACCTCTATCCCGCTCAAGAATTCACTTGTTTCATGAAGATTCGTCTGCAAAACACTTAACATGACCAATTTTGATGGCAGAAAATCATAGAGATAGATGGATATTGAAGCGAAAGGAGCAAACAGGACCAGCGGGGATATTATAATAAAGTAATATCTTAAATTTATCCCTTTAAAGTACACAGGTAATAAAAACAAAATCATAACTGTCAAAAATCTGCCAGCTATTCTTGCAATGAAGTAAAATGATAATTGAGAATAATTTTTAATGAATAGGTATAAATTGGGACTCAAAGCAAAGAGCAGCAGAATAATCACGTAGAAGAAGACCACACGATTAGAATTTGGGTATTTGCTCTTCTCAATCATAAAGTTCTACTGATCTGCGCAATAGCTCCCAACCAATAAAATTTAAGCCCTATATTTGCGCTTTTGTATGTGTAGGAGTGAACGCCAGCAATATTAATACAATGTTATTTAAATGTTAAATATGCCAAATTTTCCAGGATTGGGAAAAGAAAACACGTTTTTGTTTCTGTTAGCATTGACCTACGTCGCCGGTTATTCTTTAAATCCTATTTACAACCATAACCAGAATACTTACTTTTTACATGGGTTAGCCAATGGGGGTTTAGGGCATTTATCACATGACTGGATGCTAAGTACCAAAGACCCGTTTCCCCTATTCAGTGCGCTGATAAGCTTTACATATTCTTATCTGTCTCCTGCATTCTTTTATTTGTATTTTCTGCTTGCCCTGGGGGTATTCATTATTACGATTTCAAAAATCACATCAGATACTGTTGGTATCAAAACCAACAGTTCAACCTTCATGATATTTTTTGTCATAGTCACACTTCTGAGTTCCGGTGCGCTTAGAAGTGCTTTACCAACTACAGGAGAAATACTCTTAAAGGGACTGGCAGATCAATACATACTCGGCACAGGCTTATTACCCAGTACTTTTGGCTTGCTACTGCTTATTTCGATATATACTTTTCTTAAAAACAAATTATATATTTCTATTCTGACCGTGATCAGTTGTTGTTACCTGCACAGCACTTACCTCCTATCTTCCGGATTGATCATCTTCTCTTATATGCTTGTCCTTTACACTGAAAAAGAGCAAAAAAAATCCCTTGTGGTAGGTTTAGTATCTTCTGTATTAATAGCACCGCTTGTTGTTTACAATGCTTTAACATTTTTAAATCATGATGAACAGGTTACAAATACTGCTCGAGAGATCTTAATCAACTATAGGTTTCCCCATCATGCTAAAGTTATGGAATGGTTTGATATGATTTCCACCTTTAAAATACTGGTGGTTCTCATAACGTTATGGTTCACCCGAAATAAAAGAATTTTTCCAATTATACTAATCCCTTCTATAGGAGGAATACTTCTTACCCTCCTACAGGTTTTCACAGAAAGCAACTTTTTAGCATTATTGTTCCCCTGGAGGGTATCTGTTATTATCATGCCACTTTGCACCTTTTTGCTTATAGGTACATTCGTTAAAAAATCAAATGTTTTTGTTCCTGAAAATAACAAGTCCCGAAATTATAAGCTTTCATTTTTACTGTTGTTCATTATTATTATTGCTTCTTCAGGATTTTTTGTGACATATTTAAAATTTGAGCGGTATAAAGAAGAAAATTTTTCAGAAATTACCGATTACTTGGAGCTCTCGAAAACCGAGGGCGACCTTTACCTGATACCAATTCATTTAAATGAGTTTAGATTGAGAACGGGGGCGTGTGTTTTCATAGACAATAAATCCCACCCCTATGAAAGTCAAGAAATTATCACCTGGTATGAAAGAGTGAAAATCGCTAAAGCATTCTATTTGAATAATTCAACGTGCCATCATGATATGATTCCCAGGTTAAAACACGAATACAATGTAACGCACATCGTAGATCAAAGACCTCACAGAGATTGTGAGTTTTTGAAAGAAGTATATCGAGATGATAACTACTTTATTTACAAAATTGACCTTAATGATTTAAACAATTCATAGTCACTCCTTTCAGAATGTCAGATAATTTAAAATATGCTTCAATAATAGCACTAGCAGGTATTCTCTTTTTCTTGCTTGGTAATTCCGTTCTATCAAGTAGTTTGAACAATCTAACTGAGTTAGGCCGTGAATTAAAAACTCAACCTACTTCTATTCAGGATTGGACCCTGAGTAATGAAGCTCCTTTCAAATATAGAGTACTCCATAAATACCTGGTTCAAAGTACTTACGTTCTCTCGGGGCAAAGTGAAAACCCCAGGGTATTTTTCACGATCTACAAAGGGTGGGCGCTAGTATTTTACATCTCCGTCTTATTGTCCTTTTTTTATCTTCTAAAAACCTTAAAGTTCAATAATTCCTGGTCGCTTGCAGGTACGCTATTTCTACTGCTTTGCCCGCCTTTTATAATGGCTTATTCATTACCTGTTCATACAAGGGAAGATATGTTAGGCTATACATTATTAGTATGCGGGCTGATCTGCATCTTTAAAAACAAATATATCCTGCTAATGGCATGTACATGCGCCGGTGTATTATGCAGGGAAACACTTTTAGTCCTGCCGCTTTTTTACATGTACTATGCCCAAAAGGAAACGATTTTCAAAAGGTTCCTTCCATTAGCACTAGGTATTCTGGTATTTGTTTTATTAAGACTGTTCATCGGATATGAGCGTTATAACCTTTCGGAGGGTTTGTATTGGAACCTGGATAACCCTGAGCAAGTAATCGGATTTGGGTTTTTGACTTTTGGTTTTTTCTGGTTGCCTTTTTTCCTTATGTATCTGAGACAAAAAGGATCATTGGAAAAGTTCTCACCAGAAGTCCGGGCCATAGTAAAATCAGCGCCCTGGATGTTGGGAATAGTTATAATCACCACATTTTTAGGAGGGATTTTCAACGAAATCAGATTGCTTTTTCTAAGTTTCCCATGGGTATTGATTTCCTCGCTGACTTATATGCATCAAAAATCGCATGTACTTAAAATATACGGTAGCAACTCCAATATTATATGTTATTTTATGCCTGCGCTGGTGTTGTTTTCTATCCTAACGTATTTTCTGGTAACCCGAGCTGACAGTATCATTCCACCAAGCCGATACCCCATTCCTTTCAAGCAATGGATTGCTTTTACCATGCTGCACATTACTTTATTGATCCTATTTACCAAGTTTTTCTTCACCAGGGAAACTTCTAAACAAAGTATTTCATAATGTCATTTTTTAAGCGAATAGCCAATTATACCTTAAGTGAGCAACAGCTAAAATGGGTATTGATTTTTGTTGCCGTTCTTTTTAGTCTCATCCCTGTTTTTGTGAAGTTTCCTTTCAAGATCAATCTGTTCCTTGCCTGGGAAGGAGCTTATCGGCTGGCCAATGGGCAAATTCCATACAGAGATTTCTATCTGCCCATGGGAATAGGCTTCTGGATTATTCCCGCCCTGTTCTTTAAACTATTTGGAGCGAAGCTTTTTACCTTAATTTTTGCCCAATGCCTGATCAACTTTATAAGCTGCCTGGCGTTTATTGGAATATTCAGGATTCTTCAGGTCTCCCGAATCAAAATACTTCTGGGGCTTTTGGTTTTTTGTTTATCGTACGTTTTTGTGAATTTCTGGCCCTGGTACAATCAAACCGTATTTGTTTTCGGCTTAATAGCAATTTACTTCCTTCTTAAACATTTCTATGGAAATACTGTCACCAATAAAATCACTTATCTTGCACTAACCTGCTTTTTTTTAGTGCTTGCATTTTTCACTAAGCAGGACGGAGGTGCCCTTACCATTGCCATTGCCACCGTTATAATTATCGCTGACTCACTATTGATCAGGAACTACAAATGGGTGGCACTTTATTTTTTACTAATGGCAATTTTTTCCATTGGTTTTATACTACCCTTTTTAGGATTTGATTTTACATACTGGTTCAACCTGGGGCAACCACCTCATTTTTCACGGATTAGCCTGGGAGATATTCTAAAAGATATTTTTGAACATTCCAACTGGTTAAAATTTTACTTGCTTGTATTTGTTGTGATTGTTTTTAATAAGATCAATAAAGAATCTGATTTTCTTAAAAATCGCAAATCAATACATTTTATTCTATTAAGTTTTGGCATTCTTGTACAAGCCGCTATCGTTCAAGTCACGAGCTACATTCCTCATAATGTTAATATCTATTTCCACTCATTTGCCCTTGTATTTATACTAAGCAATCTGAAGCTGGAATTTAACCTGACACAATTAAAGTATATTTCAGTACTGGTTATTTTTATACTGTTCTGGTGGTCCAATGATTATTGGAGGTATGGAAAACGAGTGGTAAATCGGGTATTCCCTCAGTCTGTGGTACAGGGTAATGATCCATCAAAAATCTCAAAATACACATGGTCACTTAATAAGGCACAAGGCGCTTTAAAAAGGCAGAAATGGAAATTATCAAAAATACCCTCGTTCAAAAATATTTACCTGCCTGAAGCTACCATAGAAGGAATTTTAAACATTAAGAAACTTGTCGATGAAAATTTTGATAATACTGATGACTTAAAAGTATTAAATATGTCAGAACTTACTCCGCTGGCACGAGAACTGGGCTATACCCCGCTTGTTAACCACCCACTTTGGTTTCACAAAAATGTCTCGATATTTGACGAACAAATAAAAAATATCTGTGAGAATATTAATAAAGAATACTACGACCTGGTTCTATTCCAGGATATTCCGAATCTCAATAATTTCTTCCCCTATGAATTACAGTCCTGCTTACAGTCAAGTAGTTACTGCATTAATGATAAATTCTTAGCACCAAGAGTAAAAGAAAACTCTTATATAGAGGTTTATGTAAAAAAAGATTGTTATTGAATATCTTCCAGTTTAACTCCTATCAACTCTTCTAAATTAATTTTGGAAATATTATAGTTGGTTTGAGAACTTACTTTTTTTGTTATTTCTGCGTTGTAGCTATTTTGCACTATGTTGTATTCGTCAAGGGTAGCCTCTCCATTTCTAAACCTTTGTTCCATCAGGTTGAATGTTGCAAGCATATCTTCAGTAGTCTGTGTTTGCAACCTCAATAGTTCCTGGTCTCTTAAGAAGGCTTCGTAGCGTCTTAGCACTTCGGCTCTCAAATTCAGCTTTGTAGCATTAATAGTTTCTACAGCAATTTTCATTTGCTCCCTCCTCATTTTTACATCCATAGGATTTGATATCAACTCCCCCAGGCTAAAAGCTGCACCAACGTTGTACCTCGGAAAAAATTGAGACCTCTGGGTAACATCCCTGGAAGGATCAATATTAAATTCATTTAAGTTACCACTGACTTTAATATTATTAAACCATTGAACTTTGGCCTTTCTTAGCTCATAATTAGTTATGTTCATCTGTCGATTGAGGATTTCATGTTCAGGATTATTTTCCCAGGCAATTCTTATTAACTTTTCATGAAAATCTATATCCTGTGCGTTCTTAGGTAAGATTATAGTGTTGTAGTCAATTTTTTGTGAAAATCCATAGCTTGATGATAAGAGTATCAAGCACATAGCAAAGTACTTTATTGAGTTCATATGAGTTGAGTTGAGATATTAATGTCAAATTTAAAACTAATTTGGGGTTCCCAAATGGATCTTGCTTATCTTAATTCTTTTTGTCTAACCTTATCATATTAGCTAAAATGGCATAAGAAGAAATAATGATCAATCCTGTAGGTTTTTGCCCCATGGCAGACTGAGCAAAGTTTGCTATCGAAAGAGAAAAGAAAGAGGCACAATAAGCCGCATACAAAATTTTAATGGTAGGGTCCTTGGCTTTGTAAAAATTCTCTATCCCCGTCTTCATAATGGTAAAATAAAGGGCCAGAAGTATGATCAACCCTATCCACCCTCTTTGCAGAGCTGTTTCCAGGTAACCACTGTCAGTAGCAAACCCCGCGTTAGGGTGTCCTGGTGATAATTCCCGACCGACCTCATCCGTAGTCATCAGCCCTCCTCCAATAGGATGTGAATAGATGTAGGGCTGAACACTCTTCCTGTTACGGTCTCTCACTTGCATGGAGGCATCTTCACTTGGCTGGAAGGTGGACCTGATACGTTCAAGAGGGCCGTTATAAAATGGCCCAAACAATACGCCTACAAATGCTATTACGGCAACCACAAGAAAGATGATCGTCCTTTTGTTATTGATGTTTAATAACACATACATCATGACCCCAACCGGGATCATCGCAGTAGCCGTTCTGGTCCCGCTATAGCTCATTCCTAACAGCATACATATGCCACTTATAACGAGTACTATTTTCAAGGGCATTTTAAAAGGTCCTAGAGCCAATATGAATGTAAAGATGGCGCTGAACGCCATGAGCATGCCAAAAGCTGCGACATCCGAAAGGAAAGAAAATTTTCTAATACCCGTCCATACGGAGAGAAGGTCGTATCTTCCCGGCGAGGCATAGATATAACGCCATTCAAAGTCCCGATATCCGAAATACTCCTGGAACATCCCGTAAAGACCCGCACAAAGCGCCAGAAATAACCACCACTTGGTAAACCTTTTAATAAAAGATAAGTTATCAAAAACCTTTACGACAATAAAGTACAGCAAAAACGTGAAAAATATACCTCGCGAAGCAAATAGCCAGCCCTTGAACGACACGGCATTAGGATTCAATACCTGCAGTATCCCATAAAACTCGTTAATAACAGTCAGGTAGGTTATGGGGTGCTTAAAAAGTTCCCAATTTATTTTGTTTTTGCTGAGGTTTACTATTACCCCGATAAATACTATAAATCCAATGATTTCAATACCAACTCCTGTAGGAATACGAACAGGGATAAGTCGGCTAATCAAAAATAAAAAATACCCATAGGTCACCAGGGTCAGGAACCCAAATTCGACATCTTGTATGGTCCGGATAAAAACCAATAAACCTATTACACCAGCCACAGATGCAAAGCCAATGAGAATGCCAAAATTTGCTATTAGAAATGACACTCCCAGGCTCACTACAGTTAAAGCCGTAATGAGTAATACCTGCCTGTACATGGCTTTGGAATGAATATTTAATTGGTTCATTTCAATTCAAAAGAATAATACCTTCAGAAAAATAAAAATGTAAGTCACAAGCACAAACCCTATAACCAACATCTTAATAATATTTTCATTGCTATGCTTATCCTCTTCCATGATGGTGTTATCTCTGTTAATTGTTTCTACGGATAAGTTTATTAAAAACCATTACAGATACGTCTAGATAAAAATATTTCACCTGTAAAAAAACCTGAATGAGGCTTACGTTCAAAACTCTTTTTAGCGTGATCTGCATTCCTATGAAAGAAATAAAATAGGTCAAAAGAGTTCCATAAGCTGCACCAATAACTCCAAAATTACTTATAAACAGGTAATTAAGAACTAAATTTACAAAGGCACTTGCGATTGTAAAGTAAAAATTAAAGTGAGGAATACCGATCGAATCTAAAATTGTACCATATTGCCGTGAAAAAGGAACAAAAAAAGTATAAAATATAGTAACCTGAAGAATACTTACGGTGTCCATATACTCATCCCCTGCCACAAATTGAATGATCATTTCAGGAAAAACCAATACAACTAAGGCTGCTGGTATCAAAATGGCTAAAATGACTCCTACAGATTTTTCATAAAGATATTTTGCAGATTTATTTCCATCCGTTTTGGCTCTTTTTGCGCTCTTAGGAAGCACTATGTTAGAGATAGCCCTTGTAGGTACCTCCACCAGGTTTGTAATTCTTACGGATATATTATATTTCGCAACGGCCTCCGTTGAAATCAAACTGGCCAGCATTATTTGATCAATACTCTTATATAGCATAGACCCCAAATTCGTACCCACTCCATAGACCCCAAACTTAAAAAGTCTTTTCAACCATAAAAGATCAATTTTAAGCGTGAATTTCAAGTATTTTCTCACAGTGATATAGGAAACGAAAACAGCCACAAAAATTGAAATTGCCTGGAACCAGACCAGCTGAATTAGCTTAATAGAAGAGCTATCGAAAAAACAATAAGCGATTAAAAGGAAAAAGACCCCTCTTCTTACTACGTTAACCCAGAAAATAGCCTTAAAATTCAGGTTTGATTGATTGATAAAATCAAATTGCGAAAAAAATATTAAGCCCACTGCAGGTATCGCATAGTATAGACACATCCTCGGCAGATCTTCGATTTCCCATTCTATAGCCAAATAGTCTGCGGAGAGCAACATTAGCGATACGCAGAGAACAGAGATCAGAACATTCAGTGCAATAGATGCCGTAATAATCTTTGGATGGGCTTCTGAACTCTCTGAATTCAAATATTTGATCAATCCACTTTTCAACATACCGTTCCTGGCCACCTCTAAAACTGACACGATGGTTAAAAAAACGGCCCACGCCCCGAAATTTTCTTTTGATAAAACTCTGATCAACAAATAGACCCCTCCAAAGTTGAAGACAAGAACAATCAGGTTCTGGAAGAGTGAATAGAGTCCCGACTTTAGCCAATAAGTATCTTTGAACAGACTCAATGTAAATACATTTTAGTCCAAAGGAATTTCAAAACTGTAAACTTTATTGCGATGAGTGGTAACACTAAATGTCCTGATTTTAACTAATTTAGTAGAATTATAGTGGCTTTAAACTTCTTGCTGAATGATTCAATCATTTGCGAGACAAAACTAATCATAAGTATGACCCAAAACAATTTTCCGGATTTCTTGATAATAGGTGCTGGGAAGTGTGGAACAACCTCTATCGACAAATATTTAAAACAGCACCCCGATATATTCATGTCCACCAAAGAGCCTGGCTTTTTTGCTCTTGACGGTAAAGAAATAGTAGACCCTAAGGATGATCCCCTCATGTTTCATCACTATCCAAATGGTGTATACAAGCTTGACCACTATTTAGGTTTGTTTGAAAAAGCACATGAAAACCAACTTAAAGGAGATACTTCCCCGATATATTTATATGATAAAAACGCACCTGCTAATATTAAAAAATATGTCCCAAATGCCAAGCTAATAGCCATAGTTCGTCAACCCGTAGACCGGCTGTATTCAAGGTTCCTGCACCTGGCCAATGAAGACCGTTTACCTACTAATGATTTCAAAGATGCCCTGGACAGAGATACACTCTGGTGGAAAAAAAATGATTTGGTCCAGGAGGGTTTCTATCACTGCCATTTGACACGTTATTTTGAATTATTTGAAAAAGATAATATCAAGGTTTTCCTGTACGAGGATTTTCAAAAAAACCCGGTCAACCTGATGAAAGAAATTTTCGCTTTTCTGGGCATTAGGGAAGAATTTCAGCCAGACTTAAGCATACGGTACAATCAAAATGGCTTCATAAAAAACAAACTCATTGATAAAATAATTGGCAAGAGAAGTGGCATAAAAAAAGGCATTTCAAAAGTATTGCCAGGTTTGTATTCCAAATTCAAGAGAAATCCTTATCTCAAAAAGAGATTATATAAACTCAGAGGCATGAATCTGTCAAGGCCGCCGCTGGATCGGGAGCTCAGGAAAAAAATGACTCACGACATTTATAAAGAGGACATCTTAAAATTACAGGCCCTGACAGGTAAAGACCTTAACCACTGGCTATCCTAGGAAAAGTCTTTTATGATAAAACTTCCTGGGCTTCAATCTTATTAAGAATAGCTCCCATTAATTTACCATTAAGGTTTTTGAGGTAGCTGATGGATGATCTGTCAATTTGTTTTAATACCGTATTGGCAGAAAATACAGGAATTACTTTATCAACGAATTTCATAAGCTCTTTAGAATCAGAATATTCATTTAGGGATGCTCCTTCCAGGAAAATGTAGTCATATTGATCTCTCAAATGCTCCAACATCCCCATAAAATCTCTTCCCGCTAGTATTTCGGACGGAGATTCCAGGCCTGCATTGCTCCCTATCACATCTATATTTTTGTCGTTGGTCTTTGAAATTAAGTTCTCACTGGGATCCTCGCTGACCTCCGGACTCGACAACAGTCTTGTTCCTGAAGTCTGTTCGATCATTTTTTGAAAGTTCGGCTTAGCTATAAGTAATTCAGTCAGGGAGTTGTTTCTGAAATTAGTATCAACTATCAGTATTCTTTTATTCAACAGGCTCAATGAATAGACAATTGAAAGTATACAAAACGTCTTACCTTCGTTAGGCTTTGTACTCGTTACTAAGATTATTTTTGCATTGGAATTTTCTATTTCAAATCTTATTTTTCTTAAAAGATGCTTATACTGCTCTCTACTTGGGTCAGCAACTTTACGATTGAACAAAGATCTCAGATCCAGATTCTTGACCTGGATCCGGTTGATTGAACCCAATAGATTAATACCCGCCAGGCTCTCGAATCGAGATGCATTTTTTATCCTCATATCAATGAACTCGATGAAAACGAGAACAAAAATGCATATACCAAAACTTGATGCCACACCTAAAGCAATGATCAAAGGCACTTTAGAAGACTCAGGGGCGCCATTGGGTTGGCCACGTATAATAATCTTAATCGAACTATCAGCTATTAAAGATTTGTTCTTTTCTGTATTCAACTTATTAAGGGCTTGTAAATATTCATCAGAGGCCGTAGATATTTCTCTTTCCAATGCAGAAATAGTGGCTTCTTTGGTAATGGAACCACTAACACTACTTTTCAAAGTAGCAATGGTTGAATTAAGAGAACCCAAACTCCCCTGCTCTATCTCAAGTTCTAATTGGAATTGATCCCTTTTTGCAATTAGCTCCTCTTTGGTCATTCCAACGGACTGTGTGCCTGATTGTGATGCCGCCAGTTTGTTCATCTCTATTTGCAGGTCATTTCTTAGATTATTGATCGTATTGAGCAAATCATCATCATTAGACCCCGAATTCACATATATCTGATTGAGGTCATTGATCTTCTTTCGGATCTGTAGTATCTTATTATTCAAGCTGGCTACACTTACTTCAGATGAACCCTCCTGTATTTTTGCCAGCCATTTGTTGGTATTTTCGATGGATAACCTTAGTCCTCTCATCCTATCCAATTTCTCCTGCTTAAGGAGCTCGTATTCAGCTATTTGCGTTGTTTTATAACCTGTCTGATCTTCGACAAAAAGATTGTTATTGGCTTTATACTCATTTAGTAAACGGGTTTTTTCATCAAGTACCTTTTTCTTTTCCTCAACTAAACTTGAAAAGAATGTAACTGATTCATTAGAAATCCTGTTTTTCAAAGAATTGTCATATCGGATATATTCTTCTGCCAGGGTATTCACAATAAACGAAGAAAGTACAGGGTTTACCGTAACAGCCTGGATAGTGACATAATCGGTATTATTAACTCTTTTGATCGATATCTTATCACTTAATTTCCAGTGAACATATCCGTATTCCTTAAGCAAGTCGGACATTCCCTTTTCGTATTCATCATAATTGGATAGCACTTCCATATTATCAAGTTTTTCTTTGAAAAAACTTGTTATAGAATCGATTTCAGCCTGACTGAATACAAGCGAACTTTCATCATTGGCTTTTGTATTTCTTAAGGGTATGTCCGTGGTCAAATCCTCAATCATCAACCGGTAACTTAGCAGAGACATGACCAATTCAGAATTCATCGTCTCCATCATGTTACTGAATTTGAAAGTAGACTCATAACGGCTAAACCTTTCTTCAGTAAGCTTTATGCGATCATTAGTAGTAAACCCGGTAGCCAATTGGGCTGTTGATTTATATTGCTTTTCTAAATTCAGCGTAAAGAAAAAGGCTGCGACACCAGCTATGATGGGTACTATAATGATAATCCACAACTTCCTAAGAAGCAGTTTGAATATTGATGTCAAATCCATTGCTTAATAATTTATCAATCAAAGTTAAACTTTAATCTTTACACACGTAAGAATCTTATTCTACTATTTAACTTTTATATATTCTATATTTGGGATTATTGTAACTCAATATCCACATTTCACATGAAAATACTTGGTATATCATGTTTTTACCATGATTCTGCTGCTGCACTGATTTGCGACGGCAAAACAATTTGCGCAGCCCAGGAAGAACGGTTTACCAGAAAAAAACATGACGCCTCCTTCCCAACGAATGCCATTAAGTTCTGTTTAGAGTATTCTGGTACATCCATTGACCAGTTAGATGCCGTTGTTTTTTATGACAAACCGTTATTGAAATTTGAGAGGTTGCTGGAAACTTATTATGCATTCGCTCCAAAAGGACTCGTGTCATTTATCAAGTCAATGCCTGTATGGCTCAGGGAAAAAATGTTTCTTAAGAAAGTAATCCGTGATGAACTGAAACAGATCCATGCTTTTGATAATAAAAAGCTGAAGCTTTTGTTTCCCGAACATCATTTGAGTCATGCCGCGAGCGCTTTCTATCCGTCTCCTTATGAAGAAGCTGCCATCATTACAGTAGATGGAGTGGGTGAATGGGCCACCGCATCCATATGCCACGGAAAAGCAGGAAGTATTACCATTTTAAAGGAACTCTCATTTCCGCACTCTATAGGCCTGCTTTATTCTGCTATCACCTATTTCCTTGGTTTTAAAGTTAATTCCGGTGAGTATAAGCTTATGGGACTTGCTCCTTATGGCAATCCTAATTCAGACAGAACAAAAAAATACATCCAGTTAATAAAAAAAGAGCTTGTAGATGTAAAGGAAGACGGTTCTATTTGGTTAAATCAGTATTATTTCAACTATGCCACAGGATTGACAATGGTAAAAGAAAAGCGATGGGAAGCATTATTTGGTTTTCCTAAGCGCAATCCCGAATCGGAAATGGAACAGAAGCACTGTGACATGGCACTGGCTATTCAAACCATTACGGAAGAAATTGTCATCAAATTTGCACACGAAGCCAAAAGGCTGACTAACTCCGATAATTTATGTATGGCGGGTGGTGTTGCCCTAAATTGTGTAGCGAATGGAAAACTGGCGGCATCTGACATTTTCAAAAACATCTTCATTCAACCCGCAGCCGGTGATGCAGGCGGAGCCTTAGGTGCAGCGCTCGCAGCAAATTATATTTATTTCGAGAATGATCGTGTCAATACAGCTGTTGACCATGATCAGATGGCAGGTTCATACCTTGGTCCCGAATATTCGTCACTGGATGTTGAAAAGGTGATCAAAAAATATGGGGCCATCTTTACTAAATATGATCACTTCAGCGATTTGAGCAGTCATGTTTCTAAACTGCTATCGGATGGAAAAATTGTAGGTTGGATGCAAGGCAGAATGGAATTTGGTCCGAGGGCCTTAGGAGGCCGCAGCATACTTGGTGATCCAAGAGACGCTGAAATGCAGAAAAAATTAAACCTCAAAATAAAATACAGGGAATCATTCAGACCATTTGCTCCTTCAGTTCTTTTTGAGGAATCCGGAAAGTACTTCGAAATGAATCATGACAGTCCCTATATGCTCATGGTGAGGCCTGTACAAAAGGAATTTTTGAAGGACCTTCCGGAAAATTATCATGATCTCTCCATAAGAGACAAGCTCTACACCGATCGTTCGCACCTCCCTGCCATTACTCATGTTGATTTTTCAGCACGTATCCAAACCGTGCATAAGCAGACAAATCCCAGGTATCACAAGTTAATAGAGGATTTTAAAGACATAACAAGCGTTGGAATGCTGGTAAATACCAGTTTTAATGTACGTGGAGAACCTATTGTAAATACACCGGAAGATGCCTACACGTGCTTCATGAGAACGGAAATGGATTATCTTGTTATCGGTGATTATGTATTTGATAAAGCCGCTCAACCTGCATGGTTGGCGAAAGACAATTGGCAGGAAGAATTTGTATTGGATTAGTTATATTTGCTTCATATGGAATTTTTGAAAGACATATTTAATTTTTTAGTACAGCGAAAAAAATTCTGGCTGGCCCCTGTAATTATTGTTCTTTTACTACTAGGTGTCTTGATAGTAATCGGAGGTGGTTCCGCTATCGCTCCTTTTATCTACACTTTATTTTAACAGATTTTGGAAAAGAAGTATCAAAGCATTCTGGTCATTGTACTGGGCTTCATAATATTATCATACCTATTTGAGTATAGAAACCTGGAATATTTTGCCGTAGGACTTGGAGTTCTATCCATGATCATTCCTGCCTTCGGAAGGGGCTTGGTATATGTATGGGAGAAAATAGCTTTTGCCCTGGGATGGTTCAACTCAAGGGTCTTACTTTCCATCATTTATTATCTCATTCTATTGCCTATAGCCTTACTGAATCGATGGTTCAAATCGTCAAACAAACTAAGGTTAAAGAACGAAACCAGTGAGAGTATGTTTAAGGAAAGGAATTTTACCTATAAAAAAGCAGACCTGGAAAATATCTGGTGATATCACTCGTCGATCACCTGGGCCCTGATTTCCACACCACTTCTCGCTTTCTCTAATCGTTTTGGGTTTTCAACTATTTCGATGTCAAGTTTACTTTCATCCATACCAGATTGCGTTAAGTATCCAACGACATTCTGGACCCTGTCAATGGACAGGGTATAATTAATGGACCTGTCCTGGCTGTCACCGGAGTAGCTTATGAGGTTAAGCTTAAAGATCGAGTCTTTTTCTATCCTTTTTAAGACTTTATCCAGTGAATTTTCCAACTTCTTATCCAGCTCTGAGGAGTTAAAATCAAAAGAGAGGAACTCCAGCACCGAACTACTTACCTGTATCATTTCATCATCTTTTTTCAGATCAGATAAAAGTCGCTTTGTCTCATCAATTATCCGTTGTACCGAGTCCTGTAAAACGTCCTTGTTGTTCAGCTTTACGCGACTGGTGTAAATATCCAAATAACCTTCTTCCCTGTTACTGGCAAAAAACGATGTAGTATCTCCATAGATAGAGAAGTATCCGTCAAAATATGAAGTATTTATGATCGGTCCGAGGTTTTTTGGTTTACTCCAAACGGTCCAACTACCATATAGCCTTTCCGACACAAAGATGTCCGCATTACCATAACCATCATGACCATCACTTGAGAAGTACAGGTATTTTTGATCATCAGATAAAAAGGGAGAGATCTCAAACCCGGCAGTATTTATAGTCCCGCCTAAACTGATGGGTTCCTGCCAATCTCCGGATTGGTCCTTTAGGCTTACATAAAGGTCCTCTTGTCCATAGCCTCCGTTTTTATTCATTGAAATCAACACAAAATCATAGGTTGGGGACACGTAAAACCCTACAAAACCATCTGTCTTTAAACCAGGTATTGTCAGTGTTTCCGGTTTGCTCCATTTTCCATTTACATTTTTTGAAAAACTTATGCCCTTTTTCCCCTTATAGGCGTTAAGGAGATAGACCACATCTCCCTGTTGTCGTTCTCCAATAACCGCATTATTTTCTTTGTTGTTCCAAGGGACAAGTTCGTTATGCGGCGCTTGCCAACTACCATTCTCATAATTGGAGGTCCAAATATCAGAGCCCGCATACCTGCCACCAACGTTATCCTCATGGAATGCCCTTGTGAAGTATAATCTCCCCCCTCCCTCAGACAAAAATGGAAGTAGTTCTTCGGCATCCGAATTGATTGAATCGTTTAATTTTATTGGCTCCTGGAATTCAATACGCTGTGCAAAACACTCTGCATGTCCCAAAATACCCGCCACACAAAAAGCTAACCAAAGCTTATTTTTTCTCATTTTACCAGAACCTTTTTGGAAAAGAATATCGGTTGAATAAAGCCAAACCCAATACTACTTCATGGTTTCCGGAATTAAAGGAATTGAGATCCGAAACAAAGTAGTCATAGGAATAATTAATACTAATTCCTTCTTTTGGCGTTAAGCCAAACAATGCTGAAATTCTATCTTCACTGTAGTAACTGGCACCAAAAGACAATACATCACGAAATCTCATTCTGCCCGTAAGTTCCCATGAAAAACCATAAAAATCGTGTTGAGTGACCCGGGCCGATGAAAAAACATTAATTGTAGGACTCATTACGAACTGTTTACCTACCAACAGGTCATAAGAGGTAAGGGAGACAAACTCTGTAAAATCATCACCGCTTAACAACTCCCGAACCAGCGAATTTGATGAAATACCTAAAAACCAACTATTTGAATACAATACACCACCAAAGTCAACCTTCAAACTATTTTGATTTCCCTGAGAACCTACCAACTGTTGATAAAACGAATCATTTTGTGGGTCACGAACCGTATAAGAACTAAAATCCAGTTCATCCTGGATCATATCTACCGATGTACCAAAAGCTATGGACAGCTTGTTTGAGACAGGTATGTGGTACGCATATTTGACCCCAAATTGCGTACTTTGGTAAGGGCCAATGCTACTGGATTCTATAAAACCCCCAATGCCATGTCTCCTTTTGATACTCTTATCATTAGATAATCTGGCAAACGTTTTAGGGTCACTCACCCTAAGAGAGTTATTCTTAAAAGCTGCCGGAGGGGTTTTCCCAATAGATGAAAACGCTGAGGCATGAAATATGTCATTACCATTATCGAAACCATTCCACAACTGTTTATAACCAATAAAAGTGGAAAAAAATGGATCTATCCCGGAAAAAGCAGGGTTGATCGTAGCCGGGTTTAAGTAGTACTGGGTGAATTGATTATTTTGACCAAATACACCTCCATTGTTGTAAAAACATAAAGCAACAATCAGGATGAGAAAAAGGTATTTTCCAGTCTTTAATTTCATTTCAATATAGTAACAGTCCCTTTATGCTCTCTTTTTCCATTGTTTAATAAAATTGTATAAAAATAAGACCCTCCCGGCATTTCTTCTCCTTCATAGGTACCGTCCCAGGCACAGTCCTGGGTAGAACAATAGAAAACCCTCAAACCATTCTGGTTGAAAATGGAAATCTGGATATTGGTGTAAAACTGCAAATTACGAAAGTCCCAGGTATCATTAACACCATCGCCATTCGGAGTAAATGAATTGACAATAGCAATTTCAGGAAAAATTTCAGCTATATCGATCAGTCGTGATACCGGATCACTGGTGGAAAGACTATCATTAACAGTGATGGATATTTCCTTAGTCAAAATCGTGGCGTTATTATCTACAGCACTGCTAAATAACACTTTACTTAGTATATTTTCATACTCACCAAGTAGTTCTTTCCCTTCAATGGTCAAAGTGCCCTGGTCTGCGTTATAATCAACCTCCAGGTTTTGGTCAATGAAATCTTCCTCCAGGAATAGTCGGTCCCCTGCGGCCAGGTTTTCAGATATCCTGATAGTTGCACCATACATTGATCTTGAATCAACATCACTGATCCTTAGATTATCAGCAGGCAGCACAACGTTAATGCCCGGATCACCCAAACTGTAGGATAACGTTGTCAGATCTCCGTTTGTACTGATCTCAGGAATATCATTGACACTTTCTACGGTCAGGATCACTAACGCGGTGCTGGCAGCAAAGGATGTACCGTCAAAGCCATTCCAGGTGAACTGATCAGTACCATTAAAATCAGGATTGGGTATGTAACTCAAGTCAGGGGCTTGCTGATTTGTCAAAATAATTGGATCGTTAATCGTTACTATGTTTCCGTTATATGAAAGCTGTCCATTGGAGGGCAGTTGAGTGACAATGATCTGTTCAAGAGGATCCGCATCACCATCTGTATAGTTAAGAACAAATTCCTGACCGAACCGGTATACCTCATCTTCCAAAAGAGTAACGTTGATATCCTGAATGACGGGCACAGTATTAATTATTAAGTCAAAGCTTTGCGTAGTAACAGCACCGTCTCTATCCGTCGCTGTTATGCTTATGCTTTTATTGGAAAATGCCAGATCGGTTATTGTACCTTTTATTGTTGCACGTCCACCACCAAGTGACGAAAAAGAAAGGAAAGGTGGAAGTACAGTAGCTTCAATCGTCACTTCATCCGCAACGTCAGGGTCGTTAACTGTAATTTCATAGCTATATTCATCCCCAATGGCCACTTTAGGTGTTGGCTGTGAAACAAATATCGGAGCATCATTAACATTGGCAACTTCTATGGTAAATATTTGCTGTTGAGTCACTACGTCATCACTCGCCTGAATAGTTATTTCGACCATTCCGACATGTTCGTTTTCCGGTGTCCCAAATAACGTTGCAGTACCATCATTGTTATCTGTTAACGTTAACCATGCCGGTAATGCAGGTGATGTTATGGATAAGATATCGCCCACATCAACATCATTCACTTCGATGGCATAACTGTAAGCTTCGTCTTCATTCACAGCGGTGACCGGCGTACTGGTAAACACAGGAACATCGTTTGTATTAATTACGGTGATAGAAAAATTCTGCTCATCAAACGCTCCTTCATCATCTGTAACACGAATGGCTATCGGGTATATGCCTACATCATCATTTAAAGGAGTACCTGTTAATGAAGTATCTGCTGCACTATAAGAAAGCCATGTGGGTAATGTTTCCATAAACTGAATGGACACAATATCTCCAAAACCTGTATCATCATCTGTCACTACCAATTTATAGTTGTATTCAAAATCTTCGGCCGCCTGTAATACAGGAGTACTTATAATGACCGGAGCATCATTGGTATTTACCACTTCTATCCGGAAGTCCTGAAAAACGCTCTGACCTCTAATATCCGTCACTTGTAATCGTATATCATGAAATCCCACATCGGCATTAGAAGGTGTACCTGTTAAAGCACCTGAACCATTGACATCCTCTGACACCTCAAATGTGAGCCATGCCGGGATTGAAATGCTGACCAGGGTAAGATCATCACCAACATCAGGGTCTGTAACCTCCACGTTATATTGATAAAGGGCATCTTCCTGTATGGACGTTATGGGGGTAGATTCAAAAACAGGGGGATCATTAATGTTGTCCGCTGTGATAGAAAAAGATTGCGTATCTGTGGCTTCAGCAGCATCTTCAATGACAATGGTCACCTGATGGGCACCCAGATTCTCATTAGAAGGCACTCCAAAAAGTACTGCGGTCCCGTCCCCATTGTCCTGAAGGGTTAACCATGATGGCAAAACGGTAGCCTGAATAATATAGGTATCGTCCTTATCGGGATCAAGCCAGGTGATATTGTAAGTATATTCCAGGTCTTGTTGAGCGCTGGTCAAAGGTGTAGAAGTAAAAACAGGATCATCGTTTACATTTTCAACGGTAATAGAAAAATCCTGGTTCGCTTCAGCTCCTGCAAAATCGGTAACCCTAAGCACTATCGGATGGCTGCCCACATTACTATTCTCAGGTATTCCTGATAGTTTCCCGGTACCATCACCATTGTCCGTCAAGGTTAACCAGTCTGGTACCGAAAGGCCACGTATGGTTCTGGTATCCTTAACGTCCTCATCAGATGTTACTATAAGATATTCATAAAGCAGATCTTCTGTCGCAGTAATAACAGGTGTACTATCGAAAACAGGCGCATCGTTCGCGTCTCCAACATCAATGGTAAAAAGCTGTTCAACCGCAGCGCCTTCACGGTCTTCCACCCTTAAAACCACATTATGTTCACCGGCATCCGAATTTCGAGGTGTGCCGCTCAGTGAAAGTGTTCCGGGATTATTGGTGAAAGTCAACCATTCCGGAAGCGTTGTTGCTTCAATGGTCAGTGCATCTCCAATGTCAGGATCTGAGGTGACAATATTATATAGATAAGGTTCATCCTGTGCAGCATTTAATACGGGATCGGACGTAAATGATGGCGGGTCATTGACATTAACTACAGTAACATTAAAACTTTGGCCTATTTCAGCGTCAAACGCATCTTTTACCTGAAGTACTACGGAATGAACACCTACATCATCGTTAACAGGAATTCCTTGCAGTACTGCAGTACCATCAAGATTATCCGTAAGCTCTAACCAGGAAGGCAAGGATAAAGCAGTTATACGCCTGGTATCACCATCATCCGGGTCTTTGGTGGCCACATTATATACGTATTCGTCATCTTCGTCAATTAAGAGCGGTGGAGAACTGGTAAAAAAGGGTGGATCATTGGTGTCATTCACATTAATAACAAAAACCTGGTCTACGGAAGCATCGGATGCATCTGTTATCCTCATCGTTACCGAATTAGGTCCGGAATCAGAATTTGAGGGAGTTCCTTCCAAAGTCCCCTGGCCATTACCGTCATCAACAAAAGTTATCCAACCTGGTTTCTCAACTACTTCCAGTCGAAGGTTATCGCCTGGGTCAATATCGTTCGTAGTGATATCATATTGATAATTTACACCTTGTATAGCTCCCGTTCGAGGTTCGCTTGTAAAAAACGGAGCGTCATTGGTATTGGTAACAACTATGTCAAAGTTTTGATTGACGTTGGCGCCAATTCCATCTGCTACGTTGAGAACCACGCTGGACGTCCCCACATCATCATTTTCAGGCGTACCTGATAATAAAGCCGTACCATCTCCATTATCCACTAAAGTCAACCAAGCCGGCTTTGATAATGCCGTAATTTTGGCTACATCTTTATCATCAGGATCATCTGTATCTATGAGATACGTATAAAGATCATCTTCATCAATTTCGGTGGGGGCAATACTTGTAAAGGAAGGTGGATCATTGGCGTTATCAACATTAATTTGAAAAATTTGCTCAACGGCGGCCCCTGACAAATCTTCCACTTCCAGTGTAACATCATTCAGACCTAGGTTTGAATTTCCCGGGGTTCCCTGAAGAGTGGCTGACCCATTGCCATTATAATTAAAATTCAACCAGTTCGGAAGAGTGACTGCTCTAATGATTATTTCGTCTTCCGGGTCTTGATCTATAGCAGTAATATTGTAGGTGTAAACAATGTCCTGCAAAGCAACAGGCACCGGAACCGAAGTAAATTCCGGTGCATCATTGGTATTGCTTATGGTAATCGTAAAGTTTTGATTCACATTAGCGCCTATGGCGTCCCTGACATTGATCACAATCGTCGAAGTACCAACGTTTTCATTTAAAGGTGTACCGGAAAGTAATGCCGACCCATCCTCAAAGTCCTCCAGGGTGATCCAATCAGGTCCGGACAGCAGGCTTATCGTTCTTCTGTCAAGTAAATCAGGGTCTGTCGTGGTTATATTATAGGTATACAGATTATCTTCCAGCGCTGAGGTAACCGGAGTACTACTAAAGGCAGGTACATCATTGATATTATCTACATTAATATCAAAAGACTGGCTCACAGATGCCATAGATTCATCAATGACATCGATCCTCACAGGGTTAATCCCTAAATTAGAATTGGTAGGTGTACCACTTAGCACAGCGGTACCATTTCCATTATCTACCAGGTTAAGCCAGGAAGGTATATCGAAAGCCACTATCTGCCGGGTATCGTCAAGATCCGGGTCAGAGGTAACGATCGTATAAGAATAAAGCACATTTTGAATGGCTCCGGTAACCGGATCACTTGAAAACGACGGAGGATCGTTCGTATTGATCACCTGGATGGCAAAGTTTTGATTGGCACTGGCATCTGAGGCATCTTCTACGTTCAAAACCACATTTGACAGTCCAACATTTTCGTTCAACGGTGTACCGATCAGTTGTGCCTTCCCATTGCTTATGTTGTTCAATGTAAGCCAATCAGGAAGGACCAAAGCCCTTATGTTCAAACCATCTCCTTCGTCAGGGTCCTCGGCTACAATATCGTACACATACAACTCATCTTCTGTAACGCTTAGCACCGGGGTACTGGTAAATGATGGAGGATCATTCGCATTGTTTACGATTATATCAAAACGCTGATCAACGAAAGCATTTGACTCATCTGTTACTCTCAAGCCTACTGAGTTTGCTCCGAGGTTTGAATTCGTTGGTATACCTGTTAACAGAGCTGTTCCTGACCCGGTGACAGAAAAGGTCAACCACTCAGGAATTGAATTTGGAATGGGTGAGATCACAATCTCATCTCCATTATCTATATCTGATGCCTGAACGGTATAACTGTAGGTGACATCCTGAAAAGCGGCTGTAACAGGAGCTGATGTAAAAAAAGGTGCATCGTTGGTATTAGTAATCGTCAAAGTAAAGTTCTGATTAGCACTAGCTCCAAGAGCATCTGTCACCGTCAATACTATGCTAAATGATCCCACCTCATCATTGGTCGGTGTTCCAGACAAAACAGCCCTACCATTTACGGTTTCAGAAAGTGTTAACCAGTCAGGAACAGACAGTCCCGTGATTATCCTCGTATCATTTGGATCAGGATCAGAAGTGATAATAGTATAGGTATATGGACTATCTTCTTGCCCCGAAGTAACGGGAACACTTTCAAACTTTGGCGGGTCATTTGTGTTATCCACATTAATGACGAATCGTTGCTCCACAAAGGCAGCATTTAAGTCAGTAACTCTTAACGTCACCGGGTTTTCTCCAAAGTCTTCGTTGGACGGTGTACCATTCAAAGTGGCCGTACCATTGTCATTATTGGTGAAAGACAGCCAGTCTGGTAAAACCGGAGCTGTTATGGTCCCTCCATCACCAATATCAGGGTCCGAAGAAGATATTGCATAGTTATATTCTACACCTTGCAATGCAGCCGTTATCGGTGACGTGGTAAATGAAGGCGGGTCATTTGTATTTGTTACCACGATATCAAAATTTTGGTTCACATTTGCACCAATGTTATCACTCACATTTAATACCACACTGGTTTGTCCGACGTCCTTATTTTGAGGAGTACCGGTCAATAATCCTGTTCCGTTACCATTATCCGTAAGTGTCAGCCAATCGGGCTTTGAAAGGGCCTTAATTTCTAATTCGTTGCCTGTGTCAGGATCCTCTGTACGTATTTCATAGCTATACAGATCATCTTCATCCACCGCTGTTACCGGGCTTGTTATAAATATAGGCGGGTCATTTGTATTTTCTACTATGATATCAAAATCCTGATCAACGAAAGCCCCTGCGTTATCTCTCACCCTTAATTTTATGGTATTAACCCCCACATCATCGTTACCAGGTATGCCGCTGAGCACTCCATTTCCGTTCGTTCCATTGGTCAATAAAAGCCAATCCGGCAAACCCGGAGCTGTTATCAACAACTCTTCATCCGGATCATCATCATCTGTAGTAATGTTATAAGTATACCCTATACCCTCCGTGGCAGATGTGATCGGTACACTGGTAAAACGTGGCGGATCATTGCTGTTAATAACATCAATGTCAAAGAACTGTGTACTTTCATTGCTGTTATTGTCTGTCACTCTTAATACAATGCCTGCTTTTCCAATGTCACCATTGCCAGGTGTACCAAATAATCGGGACATGCCGTTAGCGGTACTTTCGAGCGTTAACCAGGCAGGTAGTGCAATAGGACTGGATATGGTCAACACATCAGATGGGTCAGGATCATTAGCTTCAATAAAGTACTCATAGAGTTGACCCTGAACAGCTGCCGTTACAGCAGTACTTGTAAATGCCGGTGCATCCTGGATAGGATTAACCGTAATGAAGAAAGTCTGGGGTGCACTTTGGTTCATATTCGGGGCCACATCAGAGCCTCCATCCAATAAGGTTACTTCTACCTCAGCTACACCAAAGGCATTTTCAGACGTCGTAAACGATAATTGACCCGTAGGAGATATGTCAGGCCCCTGGTCAAAACTCAAATTACCGGAATTGATCCGGACATTGGTAGTAAAAGAAAGGGACTGGATTTGTTCATCGTCACCCCCACCCCGAAAAATATTCGTAGCCCAGAGGTTAACCAATTGTGTTCCGGCATCTTCGTTTATCGTTATATCACTTCCCTTTGTAAAACTTGGAGGGTCATTCACAGCATCTACGGTTATCGTCAATGTTACCGGATTACTTTCATTGTCATCAGGAAATGTATTTCCACCGTCATCTATCGCTACCACCGAATAAGTAGCTTCTCCGTTGGTGTTTGGGGCCACTTGAAAGGTTAATGTACCTGAATTGTTTATACCGGGTAGTTGCGTAAAACCCAAAGTTCCTGAAATTCCCGACTGTGTTAACTCGAAACGCACCCCCTGCCCTGCTTCATCGCTGCCACCCCCCGGCGTTATATCGGTAGCCCAGGCTATCGTCTGCAATGGCGCATCTTCATTAATGTTGGGGTCTATGCCACGGGTAAATGTCGGAGCATCATTCACCTCAATTACTCTAATCTCAAAAGTCTGAATAGGGCTTTGATTTACATTTGGAGAAATTCCAGCTCCGGAATCCATAATCCTTACTTCTACGATAGCGGTACCGTTGGTATTCAATGCTGCCCTGAAACTTAAGTTACCATCAGCATCAACTTCGGGGTCATTAGCAAATGACAAGTTACCCGTTGTGCTACTTACAGAGGTTTCAAAACTCAGTGTCTGTGTGTTTTCAGCTGTCCCTCCCCCTGCAGAGAGATTGGTAGCCCAACCTGTTATCTCCTGTAAGCCGGCATCTTCATTGACTGCTATATCCAACCCTTTCGTAAAGGACGGAGCATCATTAACAGATTCTATGGAAATCTGTAACGATTCATCCAGAAATAAACCACCTAAGTCCGTAGCTCTCACCACTATGGTGGCATCTCCGAATGTATCCGGTGCAAAATCGAGTGTTAAAATATTAGTAGGTAGGTCTACACTCTGAAACAAAATTGTATTGTCATTGGACTCTATGCTGAGTACCAGATCCGCATCTGCATCTTCTAAATCATCAAACAATGGATAAAGGTCAATCACCACATTGGCGGCATCTTCCAAAGCATTGACATCAGGTATCCCGGGACTAGTTGGAGGGCCGTTAATATGCAATGTCCCACTTGTTGCCCCTTCGTAGTTCTGATCATTGATAATCGCGGAAATGGCATAACTTCCCTGAGCTGAAGGTACTGTTGAACTACCATCATAGGTTATATCAACGGTTAGTCCCACAGGAGTTGTCTGGGTATTGATGGGTTTTGGCGCTCCATCAAAATTTTGGTTAAGGTTATTCAATGTAACCGTAGCAATGGCTTTATTAATAGTAAGTGTACCGTTGCCAGTACCTTCATAATTCACATCGTTAATCGTCACTATGACAGGGTAACTTCCTGCATTGGTAGGTACTGTAGCTGCACCATTGTATAGAAAGTCTACCGTTAAACCCGCAGGAGTAGTGGTAGCGGTCACTGATTTAGGCGTTCCGTCATAAGTTTGCGTCAAAGAGGACAGAGCAATGCTCGCTGTGGCCTTATTAATAAGAAGTGTCCCGTTATTGGTGCCTTCGTAATTTGCATCGTTGATCGTCGCTATGACAGGGTAACTTCCGGCATTCGTAGGTACTGTAGCGACACCATTGTATAGAAAGTCTACCGTTAAACCTAGCGGAGTAGTGGTAGCGGTCACTGATTTAGGCGTTCCATCATACGTTTGCGTTAAAGAGGATAAAGCAATACCCGCTGTGGCCTTATTAATAAGAAGTGTCCCGTTATTGGTACCTTCGTAATTCGCATCGTTGATTGTCGCAATAATAGGATAGCTTCCTGCATTGGTAGGTACTGTAACTCCTCCATTGTATAGAAAGTCTACTGCTAAACCAACGGGAGTGGTGGTAGCTACCGCTGATTTAGGTGTTCCGTCATAGGTTTGCGTCAAAGAGGATAAAGCAATGCCCGCAGTGGCTTTATTAATAACAAGTGTACCATTGTTGGTCCCTTCATAATTCGCATCGTTAATCGTCGCTATGACAGGATAACTTCCTGCGTTGGTAGGTACTGTAGCAACACCATTGTATAGAACGTCTACCGTTAACCCCACCGGAGTAGTAGTAGCTGTCACTGATTTAGGTGTTCCATCGTAAGTTTGCGTTAAAGTGGATAAAGCAATGCTCGCTGTGGCCTTGTTAATAAGAAGCGTCCCGTTATTGGTGCCTTCGTAATTCGCATCGTTGATCGTCGCTATGACAGGATAACTTCCTGCGTTGGTAGGTACCGTGGCAATACCGTTGTATAGAAAGTCTACCGCCAAACCAACGGGAGTGGTGGTAGCTACCACTGATTTAGGTGTTCCGTCATAGGTTTGCGTCAAAGAAGATAAGACAATGCCGGCAGTAGCTTTATCAATGGTAAGCGTACCGTTGTCGGTGCCTTCATAATTCGCATCATTGATCGTCGCTATGACGGAGTAACTCCCTGCGTTCGTAGGTACTGTAGCAACACCATTGTATAGAAAATCGACTGTCAAACCCACAGGAGTGGTAGTAGCTACTGCTGATTTGGGTGTTCCGTCATAGGTCTGGGTCAAAGAAGACAATACAATACTGGCGGTGGCCTTACCTACTACTAAGTTGAAGTTTTGTGAAGCCATTTGAGACCCATCAACAGTCTCCTGTACTGTAAGGGTCAATGGAAAAGTACCTGTTTGAGCTATTGTGCCTGAAATAAGTGCTGTACCATCTAAATTGTCATTGAATGTCAGTCCTGTAGGCAATGTTCCTGTCAAAGAGATCGTCCGGGTGTCGTTCTCAATTCCATCACTTGTTTCAATTGAATAAGTATATGAATCATTAAACGTCCCTATATCAACCGGTGTACTGTCGAACACTGGTGGTGTCTGAGCCTGTACAATAGAAGAACAGAGAACGCTAACAGTTACAAAAACCAGAAGAAAATTGGTTATTCTCGCCATTTTTATAAACAATTCACGCAGGATATCTTAATTACCTTACATCCCAAAACGGCGTAATAGGTAATCCAAAAGAGTGTTTTTTTAGTAAAATATATGCAAAGTTAAAAAGAATCGACAAAAATAACGTCTTAAACTTACATTTCTAAATTACTAAATGTAATAAAATCAACCCTTTAAGTTACATCAAAAACCAGCCTGTAAGGCCTGTCAGAAATGTTTGTCGAGGCTAATTCTGTCAGAAGTCCTGTCACGTTGTCTTGTCATCCACGGATCTGATCGTTAAAAGTTTAATAACCTGTTACACATGATGTTAGTTTTGTTGTCGATAAATTTGATATTTATATCTTTGCTCAACAGTTAAAGTCATTCGATTTGTTGGACTATATTAGCTTAATAAGGGTTAAGCACTGGGTCAAAAACCTCTTTTTATTCCTACCCGTCTTCTTTTCCGGTGGTCTTGATCACTTCGAAGTATTTGGAGAGTTAATTTTAGCTTTTTTTGCTTTTTCATTTGTAGCCAGCACCATATACGTGATTAATGACTACAAGGACATTGAAGCTGACCAACTACATCCCAAGAAAAAGACCAGACCCCTGGCCAGTGGCGCCATCAGTAAAAAACATGCCCTCCTGCTCGGAGCTGTGCTTTTGCTGTCAGGGTTCTCTATTGCCAGTGCGGTCAATGTGAAATTCATGTTTGTGTTAGGCATCTATTTTACCCTCAATCTGGCCTATACTTTTAAACTTAAAACCGTTTCGATACTTGACATTATTATTGTTGCCATAGGTTTTGTTATCAGGATCAAATCAGGAGCCATAGTAACTAACATCGCACTATCTCATTGGATTATCATAATGGTTTTTCTCTTGGCGCTATTCATTGCCGTTGCGAAAAGAAGGGATGATCTGGTGATCAAGAAAGCATCGGGAGAAGATATGAGAAAAGTGACAAAGAACTACTCATTAGATTTCCTGAATGTAGGTATGTCACTTTTGGCCGGGGTTATATTTGTAGCTTACTTAATGTACACGCTTTCTCCGGATGTAGTAGCACGAATGGGAACGTACCGTTTGTTTTATACTTCTGTTTTTGTATTAGCAGGCTTGCTACGGTACTTGCAAATTGCCTTAGTTGAAAATGATACCGGGTCCCCTACTGAATTGCTTTTTAAAGATCGTTTTATACAGTCCGTCATTTTACTCTGGGGATTGAGCTTTTATCTTTTAATCTATTTTAAAGACCTGATCCTGTTTTCCTAGCAAGGCAGTCTCAAAATCGATGATAACAGTGCTCACAAAACATTATAACCTTAAGAACATAAGTTTTAAGATATGAATAGAAAGGTTACCAATTGGAACAATTTCCCTCAAAGAGACGCCAATCTAATTAAATGGCAGGGTAGCGAACAACTCACCGAAGGCAGAAACTATATCGCCAGAGGAATGGGCAGATGTTACGGTGATGCCGCGTTATCGGACAACATAGTCTCGATGTTGGAACAAAACCTATTCATTGAATTTGACCGGCAAAAAGGTATCCTTGAATGCCAGGCCGGAGTTACTTTAAGCGAAATTCTGGAGGTTATTGTTCCTGCGGGCTGGTTCTTACCTGTTACTCCAGGCACCAAATTCATTACCGTTGGAGGTGCACTAGCTTCCGATGTTCATGGGAAAAATCATCATGTAGATGGTTGTTTCGGGGATCATGTGACATCATTTCAATTGCAGACACCACAGGGTGATTTGATCACATGCACGGAAGAACTTACGCCTGAACTATTTCATGCTACAAGAGGTGGTATGGGCTTGACAGGGATTATCACCACTGTCAGGTTCAATCTTAAGAAGATCGAAACCAGCTACATTAGTAAGCAGCAGATCAAGGCACGCGACCTGAGTGAAATCATCGCGCTTTTTGATCAGTATAAGTCATACACCTACAGCATGGCCTGGATCGATTGTTTAAAAGGCGGTAAGGGATTTGGCAGAAGCCTTATGATGATGGGAGAACACGCTACACCGGATGAACTAAATGCCAGCCAAAAAAAATCAGTATTGACAACAGGAAGCGGGAAGAAAATAAATATGCCTTTTAACCTTCCTGGTTTTGCTCTTAATCCGCTATCGATCAAAGCATTCAATTTTTTATACTATAACAAACAGCGTTCCAGGGAACTCAAAAGTGTTGACCATTACGATGGGTTCTTCTACCCTCTGGATGCCATTCTTCATTGGAATAGAATGTATGGTAAACGGGGGTTCATTCAATATCAATTTGTTTTGCCAATAGAAGAAAGTGAAAAAGGCCTCCGGGTGATCCTGGAAAGTATAAGAAAAAAAGGCTGGGGTTCTTTTCTTGCAGTATTAAAACTATTTGGTAATCAACCGAGTTACATATCATTTCCTATGGAAGGTTACACGCTGGCCCTCGACTTCCCTATGAAAAAAGGGTTGCTTCCGTTCCTTGATGAACTGGATAAAATTGTACATGATCTCGGAGGGCGTATCTACTTATCGAAAGATGCCCGGATGAAACCCGAACGATTTCTACAGGGCTACGCAAATAGCAGCCCTTTTTTAGAATTTATATCCGAACTAAATCCCGAGGGGAAATTTGGTTCTGACCTGTCAAAACGATTGTCAATTACCTCTTAATGGAAAAAAGTGTTTTAATTATTGGCGCTACAAGTGATGTCGCCAGAGCAACGGCTCATTTATTTGCAAAAAAAGGATATGAGCTTGTTCTTATGGCCCGCAATGAGGACAAGGTAGTAGCTATTTCCAACGATATAACCATTAGATATGGCGTTAGTTGTACACCTGTAGTAATGGATATACTGTCCTTTGAGGATCACAAGCCGTTGATCGATAACATGGGAAACCTGCCTTTTTTAACGATTTGTTTCGTAGGTTATCTGGGGGACCAGGAATTAGCAGAAAAGCGTATCGACATGACCAGGGCCATCATTGACGCTAATTATACCGGTCCCGTTTCATTGCTTAACGCTATTGCAAACCGATATGAAAAGCAATCGAAAGGATACATTATAGGCATCAGTTCTGTAGCCGGAGACAGAGGCAGACTGAGTAACTACACCTATGGCAGTGCAAAAGCAGGATTTACGGCATACCTGTCCGGGCTCAGAAACCGCCTTTTTCATAAAGGTGTGCACGTCGTCACGGTAAAACCCGGATTCATGGACACACAAATGACGGCTGGTATGGATTTACCCAAATTACTTACCATAAAACCGGCGGAAGCGGCCCAAAGTATTTATCGCATAGCTCAGTCCAAAAAGAACACCGTCTACCTTTCATGGAAATGGAGGTATATCATGCTGATAATTAAGATCATACCTGAAGCCATTTTTAAAAGATTAAAACTGTGACGCAAAATCTGGCCTTATTCGATTTTGATGGTACCATAACGTCAACAGACACATTCATTAAATTTATCCAATTTGCCAAAGGCAGTGCCAAGCTGTTTATCGGGTTTGCTTTGCTATCCCCCTACCTGATACTGATGAAGTTAAAGGTGTACCCTAACTGGAAGGCCAAGGAAAAGGTCATGTCTTTTTTCTTTGGAGGAATGTCCGTTTCCGAGTTCAATCGCCTCGGGGCTTCTTTTGCTAAAAATGAAATCCCAAAATACGTTAAGGACAGTGCCATGGAACGTTTGAAGTTTCATAAAACCAATGAAGATAAAATTATCATCGTTTCAGCATCCTTTGAAAACTGGATATCCGATTGGGCAAAAGATCACTGTGATCTCCTTTTAGCCACCAGGGTCGAAGTAAATGAAAATAAGTTAACCGGTAAGATCATGGGAGCGAACTGTTACGGAATAGAAAAAGTGAATCGTCTGAAAGAGGTAATAGACATAGACGAATTCGCTACCATTCATGCGTATGGAGATAGCAGAGGGGATAAAGAAATGCTTGACCTGGCTACCTATGCCAACTTTAGGAGTTTTAATTGACCCCTCCCCTAGAGTTAACTTTTGGTTTCTACATAAGCTTGCAGCAGTTTCTTATACACTAATCATAAAAGTACACTTCTTCCCAATCCACTGTAAACTTTTCACGGTCCGTAGCTATGGACAAACAGCTATCCTTTATATGATGGAATTCCTCCATTAGAAAAATAGTCGTTAACATTGGAGTTGGCATTATACGAATTGAATATGGATGAATTTTCATCGAACGTATTTAAGCGATTACCGATACTTACAGACCTGAAAAAGACAATATTTGCCTATTGGTGTTGTAAAAGGTTGTTGCCTAACTATGTTAAGTTTAACGAATTAGAAAACTGGGGAGATATTAATGTTCTACTTGATGCACTTAATTATTTGGAAGCTTATTTAATTAATGACGAGTATGATGAAGGTAAGATACGAGAGCTTTTGCGAATTATAGATGATGTTATCCCGAATACAAATGATTTTGATACTATCTATGCATCCTTTGCCCTAGATGCCTGTAGCTCAATCTATGAAACATTATTATTTTTAAAGGATAAAAAAAATGAACATATCATTAGTGTTGGATCTCTTATGAGAGATACAGTTGACATCTTTATCCAAGAAAAAGAGAAGTTGGATTACAATGACCCAAATTTTGAAGTGAAAATAAAACAAGATCCGTTTATGATCAATGAGCTTAACCGACAAACTCAGTTCTTAGAGAAACTATTAAAGTATAAAGGGGATAATTTGGTCAATGTATTAAATAGTTATGACGCAATTATAGATCTTTCCTTATTGTAAATAGATTATCAGTAAGGTTCTCCAACTGGTCGTGGCATGAACGCAGTGGTGCTACGATCTAAAACCCTAGCTGAGCGTAGTATTCTTTCAAGAAAACAGGTATAGATTCTAATTTTCAATGTATTAATCATAAAAATCAACTTCTTCCCAATCCACTGTAAACTTTTCATGATCTGTAGCTATAGACAAACAGCTACCCTTTATATGATGGAATTCCTGATAGTACCAGGAAGCGTCGCCTAACTGTACATGACTACGTTGTACCTGAACTTCTAACAACGGTACGGACAGCCCTCTGCCATCTGCTTTAATGGCGCTTTCCTTGATGGTCCAATACCTGAAGAAAGTGGTTATCGGATGTTTGGCGTTATGAATGTCTTTCCATTCGCCCGGGGTCATTACATTTCTAAAATCCTCAAAATCAATGGATCTGACAGCTTCAATGTCAATCCCAAGCCTCAAACCCGCTCCTATAGCGCACATTACATATTCTCCGGAGTGTGAAATATTAAAATCAAAATCAGCGGATAGATAAGGACGACGGTACGCCGTATATTGGATCCCGGAAAGATCTCCCGGAGGATATCCGTATTTTTCAATGGCCTTCATCAAAAGTAATTTTCCAAAGACATAGGCATGTTGATCTTTCCAGTTTACATAGGAGGTTGCCTTATCCCGGAGGTCCTGAGAGAGTTGATCAAGATATGTATTCCAGCAATTAGCCGATAGTTCGCCGGTGATTTTTGCATAAAGAACTAACACATGAGGTGTTTCCATTCTACCTGATAAGTTCTGGCTTTCGCCCTCTAATATATTTACATTCCCATAGTTTCCAATTCATTTATTTCCAATGCTTTTTCGATTAATTCAAAGCATTGTTTCCAATTGTTTGAAAAATACTAAGCTTTAAGTTTTATCATGCAGGAGAAGGTTGAACAGGAATAGCTTGAATAGCAATGAAATCAGCCATATTTGCATTTGAAAAGATCCTTTATGTCCGTGCAGTCTGTGCTTCTTGTTACCCCTCCTTTTACTCAGCTTAATACCCCCTACCCGGGTACTTGTTATTTAAAAGGTTTTCTGAATACAAAGAGCATCGCATCTCACCAGGTGGATGCAGGTATTGAAGTCATCAATCGTCTTTTCACAAAGACCTGCCTGACACGTCTTTTTGAAGAAGTTAGCTCAGAAGCTGACCTTTCTGCGCATGCACAAAGGACGTTAACACTGAAGAATCGCTATATACATACCATTGAACCCACTATAAAATTCCTGCAACAGCAGAACCCCACCATTGCGTATTCCATCGGGGAACGGAATTACCTGCCGGAAGGCAAGCGGTTTGAACAACTGGATGATCTGGATTGGGCCTTCGGCACATTAGGGGTGCAGGACAAGGCCAGGCACCTTGCCACGCTTTACCTTGAAGACCTGGGTGATTTTATCAAAGAAGTCCATGATCCGCATTTTGGCTTCAGCAGGTATGCAGAGCGCCTCGGCATGTCGGCTTCTTCCTTTGATCCATTGCTAAAAGCGCTCGATGATCCCGCTTCACTTATAGACGAACTAAGTTTAGATATCCTTAAAGAGAAAATAGCCTGCTTCCATCCTACCCTAATTTGCTTATCGGTCCCCTTCCCCGGAAATCTATACGGTGCATTACGTATAGGAAAGTTCGTTAAGCAGACTTATCCTGGCATTAAAGTGGCTATGGGGGGTGGCTATCCAAACACGGAACTACGCTCACTCCATGACCACCGGGTATTCGATTATGTAGATTTTATCACACTGGATGACGGAGAACGACCTTTGCTCAACCTCATAGAATACCTGGACGGGCAACGGCCGGTAGAAAAGCTCAAAAGAACATTTATGAAAGGGGAATCATCGGCTATCTATGTCAATAATGGAAAGGAATTGGACATTCCTTTCAGCCAAACCGGCACGCCTGATTACAGCGATCTACCTTTGAAGCAATACTTATCCGTTATAGAACTCGCCAACCCAATGCATCGGCTATGGAGTGACGGCCGATGGAATAAACTCACTATGGCACATGGCTGCTATTGGAAAAAATGCTCTTTTTGTGATATCTCGCTGGATTATATCAAAAATTATGAGCCCGTTGGCGCTGCCATCATTTGTGACCGGATAGAAGTGATCATTCAACAAACAGGGGAAACAGGTTTTCACTTCGTAGACGAAGCAGCCCCTCCTGCCCTTATGAAAGAACTGGCCATCGAGATCCTGAAAAGAGACCTCGTCATCAGTTGGTGGACCAATATACGTTTTGAGCAACATTTTACCCCGGACCTTTGTAACCTGCTGAAAGCCTCCGGTTGTATAGCAGTATCGGGAGGTCTGGAGGTAGCTTCGGACCGATTGCTTGAACTCATGAAAAAAGGTGTTTCAGTAGCCCGGGTGGCCCAGGTAGCACGTAACTTTACCGATAGCGGCATTATGGTACATGCCTACCTCATGTACGGGTTTCCCACCCAAAATGCCCAGGAAACGGTCGATTCCCTGGAAATGGTGCGACAACTGTTCTTTCATGGGGTGTTACAAAGCGGCTTCTGGCATCAGTTTGCCATGACAGCACACAGCCCAGTGGGCATGTCACCTGAATCATATCAGGTGACTCAGACAGGACCCGAACCGGGTGGATTTGCCGTTAATGACCTGGTACATGAAGACCCGTCCGGTACCACACATGAAGTATTCTCAGAGGGATTAAGAAAATCCCTTTTTAACTATATGCATGGCATTGGCTTTGATTTTCATCTGAGTGAATGGTTTGATTTCAAAGCACCAAATACATCCATACCTGAAAATTACATTGAAGATATTCTGGAAAGCTATGAAGACACAGAGGTCAATGCTCATTCCAGGTTGCTTTGGATTGGCCATGTGGCCGTAGATCCGGGCATTCAACTCGTGGGATCAAACGAAGTAGCTTTAAGGTTTGAAACCAATACAGATTCCACGGTCATAACAATGATTAAAAGCCTTGCAGACTGGTTGGTGCCCTTTCTGAAAAACGCGGGACCAGACTGCAAGAAAGTCACTTTCGATAAATTTCAGCGCTCATTTGAAGCCGCCCACCCTGGCGATTTCGATGAATGGCTGGACAGCGAAACGTTCCACGACATTCGGCGGAGCGGACTGCTGATCCTCTGAAACAGCTTTTAGGATCGTCCATCATCTTCAGAAGCTGCATAGACGAACACTCCATTCGTCTTCCCCTTCAGGTCAATTTTCCCCAGTCTGTCAAATACAAACCCATTTGCATCCAATTTGTCCTTTAAGTACTCCGAGATCAACAGCTCTTGTCCAAAATCATTGCATTTAGCCTGAATTCTGGCGGCAGTATTAATGGTATCGCCATGATAGGCTATTTCTTTTTTGTATTTACCTACCTCCGTTACGGTGACAATACCGGCATTCATTCCCGCTTTGAAAAATGGTTGGCAATTATATTCTTTCAGATAGTACTCCTTTTTCTTATCTAATTGTCGCTTGAAGTTAAAATACGCGTTGATACAGTTTTGTCGTCGCAATCCATCTTGTAACTGCCAGGTAAGTATTACCTCGTCTCCCACATATTGATAGATCTCGGCTTCATTTTCCACTACTACACCAAGATCATTGAAGCAGTCCTGGATCATCCTGCTGTAGTCAATATGACCTAACCTTTCTGCAAGCTGTGTGGAAGACTGGAGGTCGAGAAACATAAAAACCCTTTCTTCTTCCCTGGGAGTGTAGAATTTTCCCTGCAAGAGCTTACTAAAGTTGTTGTCTCCAATCAGCAAATTCACCTGTCTTAATACTGCCATAAAAAAATCTACCGACAGGATATAAAAATAGATGGGGAAACTTCCGGGCTCTGTAGCAAATTCGAGTAGCCCCAGGTTTAATCCAAGAAACAATGTACAGATAACATAAAACACCACAAGTAGGATAATCAGGAAGAAGAAAGCGTATATCACCCGAAGGACCAGTAGTCTTTGAATGGACAGGCGTTTGTAGATACGTTCTTCCGTAAGTATTTGTGCATAACCTGAGATAGCCCCAAAAACAGGTCCTGTGGTAATGGATATAAGCAAGCTGGTCCACAAATCAAACTTAACCGACCCCATTTCTGTCGTACCTACTCCCCTGACAATACTTAAAAATACGAACGCCAAAGTCCATCCTATGCAATAGGTCTTAATGATTTGCCACCTTCGCTTATTAATCAGTTTCATCCATCAATATTGGGTTAGTACATGCCTGTTAGTGCAATACAAGTTATTAAAGCCAGGTAAATTTTAAAATCTACCTGTCCTGTAGTCAGAAAAATCCGACGTGACTTACGTCATTTTATTTAACTGTAAGGTTATGTAATTTTATAATGTCATGAGGCATTGAGTGTCAGGATAATGACAAAGAAGTAGTTTTAGTAAACCGGAGTTCCTTCTCTTATCAAAAGGATTAAATTAAAACCCATAGTGCAGTAAACGTTTACATGAAGCGCTGTGGAACCCCCACTTACAAACCCGTAAGACTTAAAACTAACAGAGGAGGATTTAGAATGCAGGCTATTTTAAGGATAGCTTCGTTTTCACAGGGAACGCATAAGGATCAAAGAAACTCCTGGATTGTCATGCCATGCAACCCGTCTTTAATCATAGTGATGTAACAGATTTTTTGAGAGCATGTAAGCCAAAAAGAATGACCAGTCACCTGCACGCTATCCCTCCGTTTTGCAAAAATGAAAGCCACAATTTAAGTCACTACCACAAGCTGGATACATCCCTTCACGGCTGTGAAATTCTTATCAGGGCCATCAGACCTTCAGATAAGTTAGCGTTAAAAAATGGTTTTAAAAGGTTAAGCCCCCGATCTGTATATTGCCGGTTTTTAGGATATCGTAAAGAACTCACTGAAGCGGAATTGAAGGATCTAACAGAGGTTGATTTTATTCATCACGTCGCATTGGTGGCAGAATTTCACCCTGCTAACAAACCTGTGGGGGTTGGAAGGTTTGTCGTATTACCTGACGCCGGTTTAATAACCGCCGAAGCAGCGATCACTATTGACGAAGAATTCCATGGCCTGGGAATTGCCACTTTATTATTAAACCATCTCCTCCAAATCGGGAAATTCTTAAACATTCAGCAGGTAGTTGCCGAAGTGCTTTCATCCAATCGTGAAATGCTCAACATTATCCATCGAATGAATTTGAATACGCAGAAGGAAATTTCAGGAGACTGTGTTAAGATCACACTACACCTCTGAAGCAACCGTTTATGTCCTTCAAAACCCGAAAAAACGAACTGCTCAAGCCGAACAAATTAGGATATTGAAAACACACCATAAAAGAGCTTGGGTTAAGCTCTTTTATGGTGATAATTCATAGGTTATTGTTTCATTACTTTAATGATCATAGAAGACTTAAACGTATTGATCTTAAGTAAATACATACCTCCTGGAATATCTGACCTTAATTTAATAAGGTTCCCTTCAGTGATCACTAACGATTCTACACGTTGACCCGCCTGGTTGAACAAGCCGATGGATTCTACTTCCTGAGGGTCGGCTACCTCAATTTGAATGACATCAGTAAACGGATTAGGATAAACACGCATGCTTGATGCCTCCTCGCCTTCCCCAATAGTTAAACCGATTCGGTTTGAAGCAGTGCCAGCCGGGCCACAATCAGGGGGTGTTGCTGAATTAGAATAGTAGATAGTATACGATCCGGTCTTTGAAACCATCACCAGATCACCTCCCACATAATTTACATAGTAATCCCCATCTAACCCTGGAAAACCCGTCCCGGAAAAACTCAGATCAGGCTGCGTACCATTGAAGGTCTGCGTTGCAAAAGCCCTTAGATCTATCCACCAACCGGGTATCCCATTCGACGTATTCATGGATATCTGCCATAATCCGTTATTCTCCAGATCCCAGTTAATCGTAAAATTGGAAACGTTGGACAGGTCCGGACCACCGGCACCCAATACATGCGCATAGTTGTAGGCATTTTGTCCTGTAGCTAAAGGTGAAGCGGCAGGTGTACCGAAATCACAACCTGTAGAACCTCCGGTAACTAAAACGACAACACTTGCCTGGTCGACCCCTCCTTTATTGTCCGTCACCGTCACTGTAGCTGTATATGCACCGCTATTAGTATACATGTGACTTGGCGATACACCAGTACCTGAACTATTATCTCCAAAACTCCATGAGTAACTCAATACATCGCCATCGGGATCACTGGAGCCTGAAGCATCAAAAAGTACGGATAATGGCGCTTCACCTGTCTGAGGTGACGCCGTAACCACTGCCACCGGATCCTGGTTTCCGGTACCTCCACAAGCAAAATTATCCGCGGGGACCAGTATATGGTCTTTGATAAAAGCTCCTGATGTTGAGGTATTGTTCCAGCTGCCTGAAGAACATGCTCCCGGATTCAATGCAGCAGACACTTCTGCTTTATCGGCAAAACTCCAATTGATCCAACTGACCTTATTATCACTCATCCAATCCATCCAATTCTGAGTTTCAGCTAGGTAAGGTCCTCCATCACCCGTAGCCTGGCTAGTACCAAACTCGGTGACAAATAGTGCGAGTCCGGCATTCAGCGCAGTATTTCCCTTAGCCCGCAGCCAGTCTGTGTGTGTACCGGAGTAGAAGTGCAGGGCGTACATCAGGTTACTGTAATTCAAAGGATCGGCTGCCGCCACATCCACATCCTGGCTCCAGGTAGGTGTTCCTACAATTACTATTGTGCTCGGGTCGTTTGCCCTGATCCTTGGAATAATGTCTTCAGCATAGGTCTTTACCTGCGGCCAGGTAACGCCGTTAGGTTCGTTGGCTATTTCATAGATAACATGTTTTTTACCTGTGTGTTTGGCTGACATATAAGACCAAAAATCCCTGGCAGCTACAATATTGGCATTCGGATCTCCCGGGTTTAATACATGCCAGTCAATCATACAATAGATTCCTCTGCTGGCACATTCGTCTACCATATTGTCAATCCAGTTCTTCCAGTAATCCGGGTTATTCACGTACCCACCTTCTTCCACATACATGGCAATCCTGAATATATCAATGCCCCAATCGTTGACAAGTGCATCTAATGAACCGGTGGTATAGCAGTTTTCAAACCACTGGGGTCCATGCGTGCTCATTCCTCGTAATTGAACTGTATTTCCACACTCGTTGACCATCTGATTACCTGAGACACTGAGTTTTCCGTTAATGGCAACCGGTGATCCGGCGGGATATTCGGAAGAAGTATTGTCAAGCACAAAACTCGCGCTAATCGTATGGTTAACCGTAACATTACTAAAAGTGTAATTACCAACATTTCCTACAGACACGCCATCCACCTGCACATCATCGATCGCGTATCCGGAAGAGGCCGTAATGACAAAGGAGCGGTCACTGTTTTCAGGAACAACCACTGATCCGACAGGGGAAATACTGCCCCCGGAACCCGCTGTGGCCGTAATTTCAAAAGTTGTACCACATCCGGTCCCGATACCGTTCGGGATCTCTGCATCCAGATGGGGGATCAACTTATTCATTTTCCAATCATGGATCGAGCTCCAGTCATCCGTCAGGATGCCTCCTGTATCCCCTGAATTAGGGTTCCAGCACCAAAAGCTCCACGAATATCCTTTTTCACCCATAAATGCCAAATAGGTATCAAACCAAACCTCATCTACCCCACCCTGTGTTTTAATGCCGAATTCACCGGCAAACAAGGGAGAAATGTTTTGTGTATGCAGGTAGTTAAAGTTGGCTTCCCAGATGGCTGGCATATTACCTGGAAAAGTGGGATCACTAAACCAGGTCTGCTGGAATACCGTGGGACCATATTCATGCGGTGAGTACACCAGTTTGGAAGGGTCTGAAAGCCTTACCGGGTAACTGGCGGCGCCTTTCAGGTTACCTCCCCACCAATAGGTTTCATTTTCAAATTCTTCCACACCTTCCACCATAATGAGTACATTGGGGTTTACTGCCAGTATAGCGTCTCCACAGGCTTCTGCTGCAAGCCTCCAGTCTGAGGTTATATCACCACTCCCCCACCTTGAGCCGTTTCCGTTCTTGCCATGAGGTTCGTTATTAATGTCCATGGCGATTACAGCGTCCTTGTTCTTATATCTATCTGCCAGAAATACCCAATCTTCAATCCATTTTTCATGAGGCGTAATGTCTGTATACCATAGCTCTTCGGAAAGGTATCCATCCGGCTGCCTGGAATGGTTATCCAGGATGATCTTCAGGTTCAGCTCCTGGCAGTAATCTACCATCAGGTCCAGCAGGTCCAATGGGTCTGTCAGACTTCCTTCTACCTCATTAAGTATTCTTCCCGTATACGGATCAGGGACAGGAGCGGTACTGATCCCGGACATGGTGGCTCCCGGTTCCAGGATAGCATTACTCCACGGAATTCTTATGGAGTTGAATCCCAGGTCTTTGATTTGCATCAACATACTCTTACAGTCACGGCTCCATAATCCATGAGGAGCCCTGTTGGATGTTTCAAACCCGAACCAGTTGATACCGGTTAATCTTACTACTTTTCCCTGCGCATCATATAGTTTATTTCCTGAAGCAGTCAGATAATTGCCTGTGCATTGCTGGCCGCTGACCTGATGCATGGTTAAAAACATCAGACACATTACCCAAAACAATAGACGGTTGGTTTTTAATATTTTCATATTGCTATTTGATTTAGTTGATAAAAAGGGGGCTTAATGCTCCCTCTACCGGTTAGTTCTTTAGTACTTTTAATACTTCCAGCCAATCTGCTCCTTCGATGTGTAGCATGTACAGCCCCTTTTTGAACTTTGGACTTAGTTCAATTACCTGCCTGTCAGAAATTTCTTCATGGTTTAGTCGTAACATCTCTTTTCCCATCGCATCGAACACAGTGATCGACTCAACGTGTCTGTCCGGTAAGGCAATTTGGATGGACTCATTGAATGGGTTGGGATAAACCGAAAGGCCCTGGATTCCGCTAACGACAGAGCTGCCATCGGCAAGCTTTCTTGCATTGGATACGGAACAATCAGGAGGTGTTGCAGATGTAGAGCAATAGATCGTAAAATCCACCGTTTTTGAGACCATTACGAAATTACCGTTGTCCCAGGTTACATAATAATCACCGTCCATTCCCTGGAAGCCTGTATTTACAAAACTAAGGTCCGGTTGTGGAGAAGAAAACTGGTAAGTCATGTTGGCCCTTAAATCATTCCACCAGCTGGGAATACCATTATTGGTATTCATGGAAAACTGCCAAAGACCGTTATTTTCCAGGTCCCAGTTAATGGTGAAATTCGATACATTGGATAGGTCCGGCCCTCCTGTACCTATTACAAAAATATGGTCAAAAGAGGTATGTCCGGTAGGCAACGGCGTAGGTCGTGGGGTATCAAAGGCACACGGACCACCATCACCGGTAACGGATATGGCTATGGTATCACTACCAACTCCCCCTGAAACATCTGTGACCGTAAGTATAACCGTATAGCTTCCTGCCAAGGCATAAATATGAGTAACCGTTACACCACTGGCCACAGCGCCATCACCAAAATCCCAACTGTAGGTGAGTACATCTCCTTCCGGATCGGTAGAACCACTACCATCAAAGTCCACGGTTAATGGCGCTGCACCGGAAACAGGAGTAGCTGACGCACGTGCTACCGGACGCTGATTGCCTGCTATAAAAGATGCTGAAATGGTCTGGTCGGAGATAACATTTGCAAAAGTATACGTAGCTACATTCCCCACAGAAATGTCATTTACCAGGACATCGTCAATAACAAATCCAGGGTCAGGACTAATCGTAAATACCTGGTCGTTACCTTCTGACACTATTACGCTTCCCACCGGACTTATCGACCCTCCGATTCCTGCAGTGGCAGTAATGGTATAGGTAGGAACGATCACTTCGGCAAAACTTGCCACAATGGTACCATTGGATTGAACATTGGTAAATGTATAGCTTGCAACAGCTCCAACGGTATCCCCATTAACGGTTACATTATCTATCTCGAATCCATTATTGGCGGTAATTATAAAAGTACGGCTACCACCTTCAGCAACGGTAACTACACCATTTGGCGAGATGGTTCCCCCGGTTTGTGCTGACGCAGTGATTGTATAAGAAGGTCCTGCCGGGCCAGGTTCCTGCCCACCGACTAATACCCCGCCTTCATAAATAGGTATGTTAGCAATGACTTGTGCGGTACTGGTCAAATCGCTGCCTGACCAATCATTGCCAAGGTCAAAAGGTACACCCGTATTTACCCTGATCTGTATTTGCGCTTCTTTTGCATTGTTATTATAACCGGCAGGCGCTATTATAACATCGCTCGCCCAGGTAACCTCCACATAATAAGTATTAGCGGCCGCATCCACCACTATAGGCCCCGCAAATGTGGCTCCGCCTTCACCAAACGATAAAGAAATGTCATAGTCATTGATGGAATATCCGGCTGCTACTGACTCGGAGATATCCATGTAATACCTTACCGAAGGACCTGTAAGTGTCCGTGCGGGCCAGGCTGAATAGTTGCTCACATCCATGGAGATGGTAGCACTTGTAGCATTCAGGCTGTTCAATTTGGTACTTGAAAATATCTCATCACGGCCGGGCACTTCATCTACAGGGAAATTTGCCAGTGGTGTACCGCCATACACTTGCTGCATCCGGGCAATAGCGCCTTGGAAACAAGCATTATAATCTACGGCCACCTCGTTCTCCTGGAAATCGGTAGTAACATCCGTGTGCTGATCATCTGCAGCTCCGGGCCCTCCTACCAATGCACCGTATAATGTATGCGCCGCCGGTATGGGCAGACCGCGATCGGTACCCTCCCAGGAGCCATGTGCACTACGATGGTGAGGGTTTTTGGGCGGGTTATTACCAAAACCGATCACATAACTTCTGTTATCAGGGTTGTCACCCAGGATATAGTTTATCTGACGTTCGCCAAAATTAATGTATTTGGCCTTGTTGGGAGTGGCCACATTATCCGCATAAATGAAGGCTGTAAGGGCTGCATTGGCTGAATGCCTTAAAGATCCCCACTGAAATAGCCATGCCTGCCCTCCCGGGGAATAGGTGATCTCATCTGTCCAGAAGTTGAGATGTCTTTCTGCATCATCCTTATACTTTTGATTATCAGTAAGCATCGACAATAACACAAAGCTGCCATACGACTTATCCTCCCATACCAGGCTCCAGAGGTAATCCACAGGCCTGCCTGCCGGGTTGTTGATCATATTGTCATATTCGGCTTCGGCCTTTTGCAGGTACTGGATATCACCGGTAGCCTTATAAAGCCACAGCGCACCCCATACCAGTTCATCAAAGTAGTTTCCGGAAGGATAACAGCAATCCGCCGGCACCGCTCCGGTATAAAATCCGCGATACTGATCTCCAAAATTGTACAGCGAAACGGCATGATCAATGAGTTCTGCACTATAGGCAGGGTCACTGTCTTTAAAAATAATACTGGCAGATGCCAGGGCGGCGGCTGTTTCACAGACTACATCTGTGCCAGGATTGGCAGCAGTCACGCTGTATGATTTTCGCGCGGTATATAACTCAGTGAGTTCTGCCGCTGCCCAAAGTGAATGATCTGTAGATTTATCTGAAACCTGTGCCACAAATTCTGTAGGCCCGATATGACATTTGATGAAATAATCAGTGACCCAGCGGATATTATTCTTGAATATCTCATCCTGGTTAGATTGAACATAAGCCTGTTGATATTCCAGGAAGCCCCAATTGAGCGCTGTCACGGAAAACGCCATAGGCAATCCGAATTTAATATGATCTCCCGCGTCATGCCATCCGCCGGACACATCAATTCCTTCAATTTGTCCATCATTTACATTTGCATCTCCGCGCCATGATACGCGGTTCCAGGCCGGTAACTTCCCGGATTGTTGGGCCTCATAAAAGAAGAGTGATTTCTGTAATACTTCTCCATAGTTGTACTCCTGTGCAGAGCTGAAATTTATAACCAGCATCAGGAGTGGAAGAATGGTAAATACCATCCAACAGTTGGTGTTTTTCATATGATTTGATTTTTGGTTTACTTAAATCAAATGTATCGCTCTCTCTATGGAATGATGTTGATTAAAGTATCGAATACTGGGACTAAAATGCCACTTGGATTATTGTCTCATGATTGGAATATTGTCTCTTAACCTCTCTGAATAATCATTAAAGGCATTTTTTGAGATATCAAATAAAGGAATGGTTTACTAAAACGAGTGCCTTAAGTTCCGTCTGCCTGTACAAATTCGGAAGGAGATTTACCATACATCTCCTTGAAGCATTTTGTGAAATACCCGGGGTCTCTGAAGCCAACGGCGTAGGCTATTTCCGAGATGTTATGCTCCATGTAGCTCAGTAGTTCCAATGACTTTGATAACCTCCTGTTTCTGATAAGTATACTTACGGAAAGTTTGGTAAATGACTTCACCTTTTTATACAATTGCGACCTGCTCAGGTTCATATAATCAGCCAAATGTTCCGGTCCGAATTGATCATCGGCCAATTGCGCATCCACGATTTCATACAGCTGGACCATGAAGGGAGAATCGTCATAACGGGGATTGGCAGTATTTTCAGAAAATGAGTGGACCTCCGCAAAGCGATCTTCCAGAAGTTCTGAACTCAGATAAGATTTGAGTTCCAGCATTCTTACGTCTACATCAGGAACCGGTATGAATTCCCCGGTCTTAAATACATCTTTATCCACCGGAAGCCAAACCGTATAATTTGTTTTTTCTTCGTCCATAGACAAGTTGAATGTGCCAAGATGTACTGCGGTTAATTGTTTGACCAACGCCATAGCATAGTTTGTTTCTACGATTTGTTCTTCCTCCCTAAAATCATCCACTCCTTCTTTTTGATCCGTCATGGGCAGGCAGGCATGACCTACTGTAATTTTAGCAAACTCCAAGGCCTTTTTAACTCTTTTCAAACCACTGGGTAACTCTGGTGATTCCACCGTATGTAGTTCAAGACCAATTTTAACCTGACTATTTGGATGGGCTCGTTGAACAGCGTAAGAAATCAAAGAATGCATTATCTTTTCAAGTTTTGCAACGTCAAAAAATACTTCAGCTGCTTCTTTATTACTCTCAAATACAAGCCCCAAATGACGTTTGTCCGCTTTACTTCTGAATACGTCCGACAATTGTTGACAGTAATGAACAATATCATAATTAGAAACGCTCAACTGTGTTGAAACAGTATCAAACCTTGATATATCAGATAGTTGTTCTATCAGCGTGATCACCTTTCTCGCATTTTGACTAATTAATTTAAAGTACGTCATACGGGTTTCCGGAGAAATGGAATCATTTTCAGAGATAAGCTTTTGTAACGGTCGTCTGATAAGGTTAAATGGAGATTGTAGTTCTTTTGAAATATCAGCATAAAATTTGATTTTGAGCGAATCAAGCTGTTCTTTAAGGTCTTTTTGAAAAAGTGCAAATTTTAGGTCACTTTTCCTGCGTTCTTTCCTGATTACGTACCATTTATAAATAGCTATCCAAACTATTATCAGCACAATATAAAACAACTTAGCCCACCATGTTTTCCAGAATGGCGGATCAATTTCAAATCTCATGAGCATTTGAGGTTCTATCCACTGATTGTTTCCCACCGATGCTTTGAGCATAAACCTGTATTTTCCGGGGGGTAAATTGGAATAGGTGGCTTCCTTGCTATTGTCTACATAATTCCAGCTTCTGTCAAACCCTTCCAGTTGATAAGCGTATTGTATGTGCCTTGAGTGTTGAAAGTTGATCCCTACATAATTGAACCTGATATGATTCTGGTTATAGTGCAATGTAGTACTACAGCAACCATAAGGATCGGTTGATTGCAGTAATTGATGGTTGTTTTTATGGTTTATGCTGACCCCTGTAAGACTTAACAGGATTTCCGGGTCCTTAAGCTCTAACGCATCCGGATGTAGTGTAAGCAAACCCTGAAACCCTCCGAAATACAAGGCCCCGTCCTTTCCAACGGTATGAGCACCTGCAAAAAATTCATTTGATTCAAATGCATCGGACTCTGTGAATGAGTGTACATCCTCAGTCACAACGTCTATTTTTGACAAACCGTTTTTGGTAGATACCCATAAGTGATCATTACAGTCCGATACAATTCCAGTAACGGTATTATCAATCAACCCATCTTCTGATGTGACCATACTAAATAAACCATCTGCTTTATTGAATCTATTTAAACCGCTTTCAGTGCCAATCCAGATTATGCCATTAGTATCTTCATGCAGCACTCTCACCTTATCATGACTTAAATCGCTGTTTTGAGTATTATATGTCAGAAATTGATTCTTCTCAGGTGCAAATACTGTAAGGCCAGCCACACTGCCGATCCAAACATTCCCTTCACGACCAATTTCAAGGGTATAGACCCAATTGTCGCTTAATGCATTTTCCCAATTAAGGTAATCAGCATAATACCGGGTAACGGTGCCTGTGGACTTCTGAAATTTATTCACACCACCCCCATGAATTGCCAGCCACAGGTTGCCGTCACGATCTTCTTTGATGCAACGTACATCATTGCCTGAAATAGTATTGTCCTTTGCCGGATCATAAAGGTGAGATTCAAAACGGTTTAAGGAAGGAATGTATTCCTGTAACCCTCCTTCATACGTTCCTACCCAAATACGCCCCTCACTATCCTCGAATATGGAGAAAACAGTGCCTTTCCCCAATGAAAACGGATCGCTTTTACTATATTCAAAGTGTCTGATCGTACTGTCCGTTTTATCCCAGAGATCTATTCCTGCCGTATAGTATCCAATCCATAGACGTCCTTTTGAGTCTTCTAATACACTTGAAACAGAATTTTTAGTCAGCCGAAAATCACTGGACCGGCTATTACTATAGGTACTGAACGGTATATCGCTCAAAATCTGGTTAATTCCTCCCTGAACGATGCCTAACCAAATGTTATCCTGGTTATCCTGAAAAATCGTTTTCACCGAATGAGTTGAAACGCCCCACTCGTTCAACGGATCAATTAAGTAGGATGTAAAAAATATATCCTCCTTTTTTTTGCGATACAACCCTGAGTTATCCCCTATCCAAATTGAACGCTGTTTATCTTTCAGTAAGGTTTCGATACTGCCCGGATCACCGGGCAATGCTATCTTTTCTAACTTACCTGATGCTATATCCAGCTTATACAAAAAACCGTTCAGAAAGCCAATCCAAAGAACGTCGGTATCGGCCAGCAGCGCTCCTATTCGTTGTTTTTCCATTTTAGCGGATTCCAGCTCATTATCAAACTTGATCAAATGATTGGTGTGTGGGTTAAAATAGCTTAATCCGGCATCATCATAACCTACCCAAAGGTTTCCCTTTGTATCGGGTTCTATTACTCTAATATGTGAAGCATTTCGTTGAACGTGGCAACTGCGGTAGATATCATCCTTAAAAACCGTCAATTCTCTTTCATCAAATAGCTGTTGCAAGGCAGAATTAAATAATACCTGATTAGAAAATATAGAGTCTTTCATAAAGGAAAGCCGGGATAATATTCCATTGGGGATGTCAACCTTCTTTAACCGCGCCATTGACTTATCATCCAGCAGCAGGCTTGTTTCAAAAAAATATCTTTTAAAATCATTTTCGGCTCTACGGTATAAGTTCAGCCCCATAATAGTCCCAACCCAAAGTTGTTGGTTGAAATCCTCCTTAATACAAGTTATGTAAGGGTGACTGATCGTATTACTTTGATAAGGAGCATGAGCAAATCTTTCAAAACTTTCGCTTTCAGGATGGTATCTAATGAGTCCTGTATTTTCAGTACCTACCCATAAACTACCAAGGTGGTCTACAAAAAGAGCCGTAATATTATTGTCACTAATGCTTGTTGAGTCTCCGGGATTATTGCGAAACACCTTGAACTCATAACCATCGAATCGATTTAAGCCGTCGGTGGTACCGATCCATAATTTTCCGTCCTGAGTTTGCGCAAAAGAAGTAATATTGTTACTGGACAATCCCTCCTTCTTGGTGTATCTTTTGACGTGTAAGTCTGATACCTGCCCAAAAGAATAAAAAGTCAATAATAAAAGAGTAATACAATAATAAGCAGTCTTATTCATTGTTTTAGTTCTATATATTATATTATAGTACAATATATAAAAAAAGTAGAATAATGGTTTTCACAAACCCGTTGAAATCACTTACTGGTCGGTGAAGCGAAGCGGGCCATTTTTAAGCCTGGAATGGCCAAACTTTCAAGAAAACAGAACCAGCGGTACATCAATATACCAGCAATTAACCTTTATTTATCCCCATAACATAAGCGGGATAAATGAACTAAACAGAGCGTCCGGAAAAAGAATAATTAAAGGAAGGTATAAAGGTAGTTTAATTTGAGCATACCATCTACTTATGTATTCCACGTTTATAAGTAGTTTATTAAAGAAACAGAGTGTGAAAATACATTCAGGATCTCAAATGCTTAATTTGGGCTGATAAGGAATCTTTGCACCATGCTCATTCCTCCTCGCCCTAGGCGCCATGCCCCTGCTCTCTTTAGATGGTGATGACCACATTACCTATTTTCTCGCCTGTTTCCACGTATCGGTGTGCATCTGAGGTCTGTTTCAAAGAGTAGGTCCTGTCAATGACTGCTTTTAGCTTACCTGCCTCAACAGATTCTTTGAGGTAAGCAAGATCTTCCGTCTTTTCACTCGCTAATTCAAAGATAAATTTCTTGCCTGTTCGCCGGCCCGGCAAGTTGTTTATCCTTTCACTCCAAAGCCCTTGCACCACCTGCAGAACCCATGGACTGGATAAAACATAACGTCCGTTTTTCTTTAGCGACCTCATCGCCTTTGAAACTGAGCCTCTCCCTACTACATCAAAAATGACATCATAGGTCTGCCCGTTTTGGGTGTAGTCTTCCTGCGTATAGTCAATGACATGATCTGCGCCCAGGGAAAGTAGTTTTTTCAGTTTTTTTGTACTGTCGACACCGGTCACTTCCGCTCCCATCATTTTAGCAATTTGTATGGCGTAAGTACCAAAACACCCTGCCGCACCGTTGATCAAAAGCTTCTCACCAGGCTGAATATTTCCTTTTCTCAGGTAGTGCAATGCATTTATGCCTGCTGTAGGAATTGTAGCCGCCTCTTCATAGCTCATATTGACTGGTTTTATGGCCATGAAAGAAGTATCCTTTTGACATTTATATTCGGCATAGGCGCCAAAACGCATACCTGTGCCACAAAATACCTGGTCACCTTTCTTATAACGTTTCACCTCTTTACCTACGGCCTCTATTTCTCCGGAAAGCTCCATTCCCAACATAGTGTGCCTGGGCCTTCTGATCCCTATATAAATACGTAGTGGCAGCCAGAATAGCACGTGGATGTCAAACCTTCGGATCTCACAATCTCCCGGTGTTACGGATGCTGCATTAATTTTGATCAATACTTCATCGTCTTTAGGAACAGGTTTTGCCACTTCTTTATATTCCAGCACATCAGGGGTTCCATATTTTGTCCAAACAATTGCTTTCATAGTCTAAAATGAACGCTAATCACCCAATACTTCACAATAGAATCCATTTGTCCTGACCAGATCAATAATGTCGTATTCGCTTATGTTTCCTGAAGTTTCTACTCTCAATACATTATCTATATCTTCCGTATCCACTGACCAAATGATAACATAAGGATGCTCTTCAAGAACAGGCTCAAGTTCCAGGACACTTTTTTTCGAGGAAATGTTGGTTTTAAATATCAATACATCCATAGGCATATTTTTTAAAACTGTGATGGAGAAAAATACGAATTGACACGCCATATTTCGTGTATTTATTGACACAAAAGTCGTTAAATAATACACGTTGATGTTATCTGAAACATCCGATCACTTATCTGAAAGGTTCAAACGATACTCACTCGGTGTCATGCCATATTTAGTTTTGAACACACGCGAAAGGTGTGCGGGACTACTAAATCCACATTCGTATCCCACACTACTGATACTTTCATCGGACACCTTAAGTAATTTAGCTACCTTTTCCACCCTTTTGTTGATGATATAATTTCCGGGTGTAGTGTTGTAGATCTTTTTAAACTCACGCTTAAAAGTGGAAATGCTTCTATTGGTAAGCAAGGCCAAATTCTCAGTGGTTACCGGACCGCAGATATGCGCTTCCACTATTTCCTTAAAACCAAAGGTACGTTGAGAAAACAAGCTGCTCATGATCTTTGTGACCACAGGTGCATCTTTGGTTTGTAAAAGGAGAAGGATAATTTCCTTTAACTTCAGGATGAGGATGTCCTGGGATATGGCCTCTCTATTATGAAAGAAACAAGCCACTCCGGCAAAATACTGTTTTACCAATTCCGATGCAGCCATTTGCACAATGTATTGCGTAACAGGTTCTTCTAACTCTTTCCAAAAAGGAGGCGGACCATTCTCATAGACCTTTAACAGCACCTCTTTATGAAAATGAACGATTATGGAAGTGAATTGTCCATATTCCTGCTCTGAAAGCGTATGTCCCATCATTTGACCACATAATGAGAGTATGGCCTGACCTGCTTCTACCCTAATTCCGTCTTCAAAAGATACCACCTGATCATCTCCATCTATAATATAGGCAAAACATGCCTCAGAAGGTAAGGGAACACTTGTCTCCATGGGAGTACGGATATTCACCCAGGTAAATAAAGGTTTATCAAACAGGTCAATGGTTTTGTGATTGACTATCATTTGTTTTTAACCCACTAGTGGCTTGTTAATTATCTATTACAGTATGACGACTCAGTATCAGGATTGTTACGGCGGAACAGTACAATACACACCTCTTTTCCAACCGCCCGGCTAACGGGTCACTATTTCGAACGCAACGAGTGCTATTATTCCGCTTTTAATCCGTCTACCGGGTTAGACCTGGAGATTTGCCCAAGCTGTGAGGAAATCACAATTAGTAAAACACCAGTGAGCATCAGCACAGAAATGACTACTCCTGTATAGTTGATGGGTATATGATACTCATACACTAAATCAAAAAACATAGTGATCAAATAATAACTGAGAGGAGCACCTATCAGCAAGGCCAGTGCAAACAGCCCTATATACTGCCTGATCATATTCACGGCTATATTTATTAGCCTGGCACCCAATACTTTTCGGATGCTGAACTCTCGTTCTCTTCCTGCTACATTAAGCGAGACCAGGCCAAACAAGCCCAAACCGGCCAATAAAATCGCGATGAACGCCACTATCCTCCAAAATTGTCCATGACTGGCAACCTCTTCAAAATAATTGCCCCATACGTCTTCCTGATATCCTCCCTGAAAAGGGATCTCGGGAAATAGTGTTGCCCATTGGGATTGTAAGGTTTTGTACGTCTCCATTTCTGTCCCGGGAGTTACCCGCATGGACAGGTATTGGAATTCCTTTTCGTCAGCCACCCTGAAAATGGTGGGTTGCACTGCCTCGGCAAAACTGTAAGAATGAAAGTCTTTTACGACACCAATAATTTCGTGCTGTATGCTATCTATCTCAAACTGTGTCCCTAAAGCATTATTTAGCTCGAGATTTTTGACTAAAAGTTCATTTACCACCACGGTCCGTTTGTCATTTTCAGCATCTTCATAAAATAATCTTCCGGCAACCCGTTCCAATTCCATCGTTTCAAAATAATGAGCATCCACCGCTAATTGATCTACTTCGTAGTACCGGTCAGGAAAATGCAAAACCGTGGTTACATGACTTCGCCCCAGGTGATTTTCCGAGCCTGAGACAGATACGATATTTGGGTCCGGTATTATAGCCGTTTTTAATTGTTCAAAGGCAGCATAGTCGTGCACGTTTACATAAAGTGCATGTCCCGGATCATACCCCCAGCTGCGATTCGCCATGTAGTCATTATTTTGAGTGAATACCACAGCACATACAATAAGAATACATGACAAGATCAATTGAAAGCCTAAAAACACTTCAGTCATCCTGTTCTTCCTGCCAAACTGCGCAGAGCCTTTAAAAATGGTGGCCACCTGAAATTTTGAAATGTAAAAAGCCGGATAAATACCAGATAAGAATCCTGTTATAAACAATACTAAAGTGAGGAATATCCAAAGTTTCCCATCCAAAAGCTCAAAATCTGTACTGAAGTTATTGAGCTCTTCAAACCATGGGATAATAACGGTAACGCCCAAAACAATGCCTATGATCAACGCAAAAAAGGTCACAAACATATTCTCAGCTAAAAACTGTATAATGACCATCCTGCGATTAGCGCCGATCACCTTTCTTAAGCCTATTTCTTTCAACCTTTTGGCTGCGGAGACAATAGCTATGTTAATGTAGTTAAAACAGGCCAGAGCCAGCATGAACAAAGCCAGAATGGACAGAATAATGCGCGCCTGGTGATTGCTGTAGTAATAAGGACTGGAAATGCTATTTTTTATGTTAACAGAATTTTCATACAGTGTGGCCAGTGGTTCAAAGGCAAAAGATGAAATGGCCCAGTCTTCCTGGGCTTCATTTTGCATTTTTTTGTACCGTACCATTCTCTTATCTATAGCAGGGATATGACATGGATCATCCACCTGGATCAGTGTCGCGTCTATGAAGGCACTCCAATCGTGCGTGTCATAGGCAGGATCAGCCGCTTTTATATTTTCAAAGTTGACCAGAAAGTCAAAATGAATAGCATGTGAATCAGGGAACGCTTTTGCCACACCCCCTACTTTGAAAGCTTTACTGTTATTCTCATCAAAGATCATCAGAATATCGCTACCGACAGGGTTCTCAGCCCCAAAGTACTTAACCGACATTTCTTCATTGAGAATAATACTGTTAGGATCCTGCAAAGAACGAATCGATCCCCACTTCAACGGGAAGGTGAGCATCTCCAGAAATTCAGGATCAACGTATCTAACACGCTCATGAAAGACGTTATCTTCGTATTTCACTACAACGTTCCCATCCTTTACTCTGCAGGTTTTTTGTATCTGTCCAAAATCTCCTTTCAACATTTCCGCCAATGGCCTTGGTGTTTGCCCATTTTGCTGTAGTGTGCCATCTCTGTCTACAAAAATGGTGACCAGGTAGACTTTCTCCTTGTTTATATGAAACTGATCCACACCACTCACCCAGCCGTTAAAAGCATACACGAGCATACAAATACCTATGGCAACAGATAATCCAAAGACATTGATAAAAGAACTCATCGGATTTTTCATTAATCTTCTGAGTGACGTTTTTGAGTAGTTTCTGAACATGATAATCGTTGAGTTAGTCTGACCCTTTGGTTTTCTCCAGGCATAAGGTTGGCAACAGCGGATTACATCCAGTAGATAGTATAAACGGGCTTTGGTAACCCCGTATTCATCCACTCTTTCATAGTAGAATTCCTCCAGGTCGCCATGCAGTTCCTCGTACCTTTCCCGCTGGCAATACCACTTGAATAAAGCGTGAGGTATCTTCGGTATGTTGTTATTTGTTTTCATTTATCGTTTTATTCCTCCTTCAATGCGTGGATAGGATTGCTCAGGGAGGCCCGGATCGTTTGGAAACTGATCGCCAAACAGCCTATCAATAGTACAATAAGCGTAGGTACGGCATAGATCCAGAGGTCAATGTCCAGGCGATCTGCAAAATTTTGAAGCCAGTAATCGGTTGCAAAATATGCCAGGGGCCATGAAACCAGGGTAGCAATAATGATCAGCCGGACTATTTCACTTGACAATAACCGTATCAGAATGCCTGTATTCGCCCCCAGCACTTTTCTTATTCCTATTTCCTTTTTACGAACAGCAATGGTATAGGCAATTAACCCAATCAATCCCAGGCAGGCAATAAAAATGGAAAGTGCGGCAAATACAACGAAGACCTTTCCTGTAGCTGATTCAGATCTATAGAGGTTCTCGTAATCTTCATCAAAGAAAAAGTATTGCAAGGGCTTATCCGAATGAGTGTGCCAGGCCTTCTCGATATATTGTATTGTCTCACGCACATTAAGATCACTTGTCATTTTCACACTGATATATCCTTTGGTAGTAGTTGGCCTCAATTCCAGGGATGTAGGTTCAATGGGCCTATGTAGTGATTCTATATTATAATCTTTTACCACTCCAATAATCTCCAATAGCTCTCCCCTTCTAAACGAAGAGGTTAAATTTTGACCTATCGGGTCCTCAAAACCAAGTGATCTTGCAGCTGACTCATTGATGATAACAGCATTGGAATCGGAACTATATTCCTGAGAGAAATACCTGCCGGAAATTAATTCAAGCCCCATGACCGCTTCATATCCAAAACCCACCTGATTGTTTTTAAATATGTGTGTTTCAGAACGATCCTTCCGGCGATAAGACCTTATTGCGTAGTTTTTTCCCGGGATGGTCTTAGAGTTAACCACAGCACTGATCGCAGGGTCCAGGAGCAGCTCATTTTTAAAGGCTTCCAAATTATTTGCCAATGCATCAGGTCTTCTGATCACCAAGGTACGCTCTTTGTCGAACCCAAGGTTTTTAGTCAGCATAAAATCAATCTGATAGTACACCACTAGGGTCCCTATAATAATGACAATGGAAGCGGCAAATTGTATGATCACCAGAAAATTGCGTAGCCACCCCACCCTGGAACCTGAACGTGATGCTCCCTTTAATGCATCTACCGGCTTAGAAGTGGCTAAAACAAATGCAGGATAACTACCGGCCAGTACACCCACTACAATGGTCAAACCAAATAGGGCCAGCAATCCGATATAACTGGAGGTAAGTCCAAAGGTCAGAGGTTTACCGACCAAATGGATGAAAGATGGCATAAACACAGTCACTAGTATTGCCGCAAGAATGGTGGAGATCGATGAAACGATAACAGACTCGAATATGAATTGGTATATCAACCCTGTTTTCGTGGAACCCATTACTTTCCTCACTCCTACTTCTCTTGCTCTTGATGTAGATTGTGCAGTGGCCAGGTTGATAAAATTGAATATGGCAATGAATACTATGATCAGGGCTATTACAGAATAAATATATATGTAGGAGATATTGCCATTCACCCCAATTTCTCTGATACTCTTCGAATAAAGGTGAATGTCCTTAACAGGAAAAAGACTATACGTAACATGGTTGCCCGAGCCTTCCCATTCCGCCATGGTCAATTCTGTGTAATATTCTATCTCAGGCGCCAAATATTGGTATACGAGGTCTTGCATTTTCTCCTCCAGGGCTTCTACATTCACCTTGTCAGCGAGTATCACATAAGTGTAAAAAAGTCCGTCCACCCAACGGTCATTGTCCCAGGAGGCATTGGAACTCATGGAGCACAGCATGTTAAATTGAATGTGTGAATTTGCCGGGACATCCTCTAACACACCGGTTATTGTATATAGGATCGTGTCCTTTTCGATACTTAAGTGCTTACCTATAGGTTCTTCTTCTCCAAAATATTTTTTGGCATACGTTTCTGTCAATAGCATTGACCTTGGATGAACCAAAGCAGTAGCCGGGTCTCCTTCCACCAAGTTGAAGTCAAATACGTCAAAAAAGGTGGAATCTGCATACAGTATACCCTCCTCATTGATCTTACTACTTCCTTTCTCCACCAGCAAAGGATCGCTTTTTCTGACACGGGTAACCTTCACCACCTCGGGATAAGTATTGAGTAAGGTCTTGGCCATTGGTGAAGGAGTAGTGGCATTATCTACCCGTTGTGCCCGAATTTGCCCTTCTGACCTCGCCCGATATATATTTTTATAGTCAGAATGAAATCGATCATAACTTAACTCGTTGACAATAAACAGGCTAATAAAAATAAAGCTCGTCATCCCGATGGTCAGGCCAGCTATGTTAATAGATGAATAGCCCTTATTCTTAATGAGATTTCTAATGGCAGTGAAGTAAAAGTTTCTGAACATACTAATCGTTAAGTTGGTTTGACGTCCGGTTTTTTTCCAGGCATAGGACTGGCAACAGCGGATTACATCCAGCAAATAGTATAACCTGGCTTTGGTGGCACCGTATTCATCTACTCTTTCATAAAAGAACTCCTCCAGGTCACCATGCAATTCCTCATACCTTTCCGGCCTGCAGTACCACTTGAATAATGCGTGAGGTATTTTCGGTATATCCGTTTTTCTGCACATTCTAGCTGATTTGCCATTTAAACGCCAGCTCGGGTATTTGTTTCCTGAGGCTCATCCTTAGCTCCATGGACTCGTCCAAAGCCTTTTTTCCAAAAGGTGTAATACTGAATAACCGTTTCCTCTTCCCTCCTCTTTTTGATTCAGGGTCACTGAGTTCTGAGGTAAGCATCCCCTTATTTTCGAGGCGGTACAATGACTTATGAACTGCACTGACATTCACAGACCGGCCGGATTGTGCCGTGATTTCTTTGGTGATGGCTACAGCATATGCGTCAGGATAGAGTACGCCCACTGTGAGTAAAACAAGTTCTTCAAATTCACCCAGGTGTATTCTATTCATCGTTATTTAATTTCATTTTGTCTGTAATATACGGAACAGCTTCAATTAAGTTTACCTTTGTCTGTAAAATATAATTTAAAACAGTAGCAATGCCCGAAAAAATTCAACAGAACAAGCCGCCTGAAAGCCGTATTACTTGAACCTGAGAGCAATTTGAATGCTTTAATGATATTTAAGAAAATATCAATAACCCGGTAGAAAGTATCATAACCTACCTTAAAACTACACGAACAAAAAATTTGGTATTTGATCACCCGTGTATTCCGGGGTGGTCCCGGCAATGGACCATAGGAGCTCTCTATAAATCACCATCACACCAAATGAAGAACAGGTGGTCATTTAATAAATGTCACCTTCGTTATTTTACCATCGTTCACCTCATAAACGGCTATTGCATTGACAAATGCATCATTTTTCCTCACATATTCCTGATCAATGACCCTATTTCCCAACACCATCCTGTTTTTTATCTCGCAATAAAGATTAGGGGTCATTTCAAACATTTTGGCATATCTGTTCCTCATTTCTTCCTCCCCTTTTACAAAACGTTCATCCGGAAATCTATAAAGTTCAATGTCATCGGAATAGGTCGCCATAAAGGCATCGATATTCCGGGCATTGTAGCCATTTACCTGTCTTTGAACCACCTCGGCAGGTGATTCCTTTATCAATGTATCCGTTTTTATCAACCTGCCACTCTTGACTACATACTCGATCGTATTAAGATGATCCATTAATTCCAGTGGATTTTTATCTAAAACGATCAGGTCAGCAAGTTTACCGGCTTCAATGGTTCCCAGTTCTTTATCCAGACCGTACGCTTTGGCAGCCTGGATGGTAGAGGCCTTCACCAGTTCTTCTGTACTTAACCCTGCACGTTGCATAGATTCCAATTCCTGAAAATAGGACGAGGCATGCATCGTACCGATATTTCCGGCATCAGTACCGGTAGCTATATTTACTCCTGCCTTAACCAGCTTGTAAAGGTTAATATCCATAATGGAATCACTTTTGGCATAACTTTCCCAAATCTGCCCGGGATTATCTCTTAGCCTGACAACTCTTTGAGGCAGGTCTTTTTCATTGTATTTTAACAGGTCGGTTAATGTTCCGTAAAGAAAGGGATCAGCCCACGCCAGGTCCTGCGGATGATTGGACGGACTGGATAAAAAAGTCCTGCCATAGTTTTTACCTACCAGTAAGGTCGGGATGTAAGTGACATCATTTTGTTTTAAGGCAGTGATAAATTCGTGGTCCACTACCTGGTCACTTACGCTATGTACCAATACATCTGCCCCAATTTTTACCGCCAGCTTAGCCGTATTCAAGTTAGTAGCATGAACCGCCAACGGCAAATTGTTTTCCCTGGCCCTTTTTGCAATATGAGCCATGACCGGGTAGGTCTTTTCCGCAGGAAGTTCCTTAGACACAATGTACCAGATCTTAATAAGATCAGGATCGTAAGTCAGCATTTTATCAAATAGAGAATCTGCTGTTTCAATAGTGGGTATTTTGGCGATCGGCGGATCATTCAGCGCTAATTTCTCTCTGCTTACTGAAGAAAAAAGCGGTCCGGTGACTAAGACATTCGGAGAAAGGTGCTGTTGGGTTACTTCATCCCTGATCTGAAAGTTTTGAAATGGCCCGCCTACATCTACCACTGTGGTAATGCCCAGACGCAGGTAGCGCAAGAACTGGTCAGGTATACTCTCAAAGGCTAGTTCCCGCTCTTCTTCGTATGACCTCATTTGTCTCAGATCAATAGCGTCAGGCCTGGTATAAACGCTACCTGTTTGGAAAAAATGAATATGCCCATCTATCAAGCCGGGCATCAAAAATTTTCCGACACCCTCCAGCGTGATGGCACCTTCAGGCCCTTTTAAGCGTTTTCCTACCTTGCTTATCTTATTATCCACTACAAGGACATCCTGATCAGCTTTTAAGTCCCCTGTGTTTACATCTATTACGTTAATATTCCTGATCAACAAGGACTGTCCCATGACCATGAATGGTAATGAAAAACAGAGGACAAGAACCATCTTAATGCATTTCATAACAAAGAACTTTTCATCAAATCTATTTTTTCGATTCTATATAAAGCTACAAAACTAATCATCTTAAATTTTACCAGCTATTCATTTATCACCTCCCACAACTCCCGGTCCGTCATATAATAGGTATCTATGAAATCTTTTTCCATTTCATACAGAGACTTACAGGTGGGATCATTCCGAACAAACGAGGCATACTGGTAGATCTGACTCCCTAATCCATGATATACCGGCATCAGATCGGTGGTGCGCTCGTGGGACGCACGAAATTCATTGCTCTTCAAATATTTCAATCCCCATTTACCAAATTGAAACAGGCTCAGCTTATGGTAATAGGCTACATGCCCCAGTTCGTGTGCCAAAATCCCCACCTGAGCATCAAACGGGAGTGCCCGTAACAGGATCGGGTCAAAAAAGGTGTTTTGGGCATCATTCAATAAAATAAGATATTGCCGATGCTTACCAGAACCAAACAGTGACCAGATATCCACCGTAGCTTCCATTGGTGCACCCGTCTGCGTAAGTATCATATCAATGTTTACCTCTTTCAATTGCGGGTAGGCAGAATAAGCAATGGCCGCCGCTATTTCAAACCCTTCAGGAAGACCTTTGTTATCACCTATAATAGCTCTTAAACTATCCAGGTCATATTCCCGGTTGGCCAGTGTATCCGCAAAGGAATAGGTTTCAATGGCAGGTCTTTTTTGCTCCGGGTCCACTTGCTGCAACAATACGGTCACTAATACCACGACCACCAACAATAAAAGGGTTGAGAGTATCCTTAAAGTATATCTGAAAAGCGCTTTCATGGTCCGGAATAAACATCAAATTACAAGAAATGTCTCTGTATATAGAATGACCCCATTAAAAACTTGTAGACCTGCAAGACATCATACTTCATTCGGCAAGGGTCTCAATATCCGGTTTTAATTTGCGCTGACCTGTTTTTATTAAGACAAAAAGCATAGATACAAAAGCAGTGATCACGCCAATATAGATGGAAAGATCTACCGGTAACCCAAAACCTTCCGGAGCAAGAAGAATGTACGAAACAACTACGGAGGTCATAAAGCCTGCCGGTATCAGAGCTATCCAATACGATTTTCCTTTTTTGATCATATACACCGTCACCGTCCATAATACTACGGTAGCCAATGTTTGATTGGTCCAGGCAAAATATCTCCATATTACTCCGAAATTGATGAGGGTAAGTAAATACCCGACCAGGAATAACGGCATACTGATCAGCAAGCGGTTTTTTATTGATTTTTGATCGCTTTTCATGAAATCAGCAATGATTATTCTGGCACTTCTGAATGAAGTGTCACCGGAAGTGATGGGGGCCGCTACCACACCCAATATTGCCAGTAATCCACCTATTTTCCCTAAGGCGCCATTAGAAATTGTATTCACTACCAGAGCAGTATTGTCATTATTATCAAGCATCTCCAGGTTCAGCTCCTGGATACCGCCAAAGAAACTCATGCTAATAGCAGCCCAGATCAAAGCTACCACTCCCTCCGTAACCATGGCTCCGTAAAAGACTTTTTTGCCTTGTCTTTCATTCGATATACACCTCGCCATGATAGGTGATTGTGTAGCATGAAAGCCTGAAATGGCGCCACAGGCAATCGTTACAAAGAGCATCGGGAATACCGGGAATGATTCACTTTGATAATGAAAGTTACCAAAGCTGGCAAACGAAAGCTCCGGTACGGACATCCCTTTGGCAAACATGGCCATGAATAGTCCAAGCGCCATGAAGATCAACGCAAAACCAAAGATGGGATAAAAGCGGCCAATGACTTTATCGATCGGCAATATGGTAGATAGAATATAATACACCAGGATGATCATGACCCATGCACTTAACCCTATGTATCCTTCACTCATACCGGCGAGGATCTTAGCCGGCCCCAGAAGAAAGACAGCCCCTACGATAATCATGAGCAGAACGGTAAATAATCTCATAAACTGCTTCACTCCATTACCAAGGTAGTATCCTGATACTTCCGAAATACTTTTACCTTCATGACGGATGGACATCATCCCTGAAAAATAGTCGTGTACACCCCCTGCAAAGAGACTGCCGAGTACAATCCAGAGAAAAGCCACAGGTCCCCAAAGCGCTCCGGCCACGGCCCCAAAAATGGGACCCAGCCCGGCGATGTTAAGGAACTGGATAAGGAATATCTTCCATATGGGTAGTTGCACAAAATCCACACCGTCTGCCCTCGACTGAGCAGGAGTAGGTCGTTCTGCCTCAACTCCAAAAACACGTTCAAGCAAATTGCCATAGAGCCAATACCCTATGATCAATACTATTATGGAAATGCAAAGTGTAATCATGTTATCAATCTTTTAGGGGTGAACGTTCCAGACTTAAAATCTACGCTATTTTTCCTGCTAATGCGATAAAATGTTTGGATTTACAACATTTTTCACCCGAAGAAGTTCCCAGGCTTACCTGGTCTTAGTCTGTTGAAAATAAAACTGTCTCACTTAAAAGCCGGGTTGTCTTTCACTCTCCCGGATCTATTTCAGCGTTTTTTCTGGCAGCCTGATATTTTGGGTTGAGCCAGCTTATAAAAAGCATGACGGCAAAGAGCAACAATAAAAATAAGAAAGCTACCTGAAGATTAAATACATCCCCCAGGTAGCCAATAATTGGTGGTCCAAAAAGAAAGCCGGAATATCCCAAGGTACTTACCATGCTGATGCCCAGTCCGGGAGCTATCCCTTTGATACTCCCCGCTTTGCTGTAGGCTATAGGTACTATGATGGCCAGCCCCAGCCCTACCAGGAAAAACCCAAAAATAACAACCGGTACAAAGACGCCAAAAATGACGATCAGCATCCCAACAATAGCCGTGCTGCTTGAAATAATAAGAAGTGTATCATCTCCCATGGTTTTTCTGCCCCAGTCCCCGGATAAACGTGTCAATGTCATCGCCGTTGAAAATGCGACTAATCCAAGTGGGGCAATGGCTTCTTTTGCCAGTAGTGAGTTTTCCAGGTAGCTGGTACTCCAGTCTGCCATTGCTCCTTCTCCCAGCAAACCACAAAAAGCTATCAAACCAATCCCTACCAGGCTCTTATTCGGAAGACGAAAAAAAACACTTTCCGACTTCCCGGAAGGGTCAGCATGATCAGGAATGAGCTGACCAACACTCCAGGCAGCTACCACCAGACCAAAAAGAGAGGCTATGATCAAATGATGTGTTAAGGTCAGGCCCAGGTAAACAAAAAATGAACCCAACCCGGCCCCTACCATCATTCCGATACTGAAAAAAGCGTGAAAAGAGGACATAATAGGCTTATCTGCCCGTTGTTCGACTAAAACGGCTTGCGCATTCATTGATACATCCAGTACTCCTGATAATATCCCCATTATACCTAACCAAATGGCCAACGTCATGATATTCGGCATCATCGGAAGAAAAGCCGTAAGACTGCAAAAAATGAATAAGGAAAACAGTGTGATTCTTTGACTCCCATTTCTAACGATCAGCCAGCCGGCCAGTGGCATAGAAAATAGTGCACCGATAGCATGTACCAGTAAAACTATTCCCAGCATTCCATTGTCCATACCATATTCTTCCTGGAATTTTGGCAATCTGGAAACCCAGCTTCCATATGTAAAGCCATTAATGAAGAATATGAAACTAACTGCTAACCTTTCTTTATTCATTTTTTCATCGGTCATTAAGCATAGATTTCCATCTATTCCAAGTGTTCAATAGTAGAAGGTTACTTTCACTTTAAAAACCACTATTACCGGGTCCTTATTACAGGACCTTTTATCGGTATGCTTTGCGCTAAATTGCTACTATAAAACTTTCAAAATGCTATTTGTCAGTAAAAAAAATTGCAACGATCCATTAAATCACATTTCTTCACAGAATGAAAAAAATATTGCTTTATACCCTCGTCATTACAGGTTGTTTTCAGGCCTGTGAGAGTGAAGATGACCCTTCCAGCCAGGGGCTGACAGCTTCTTTTGATATTACCATGGATGAGAATATTCCGGGAAAAGTTATCCTTATGAACAGGTCAGTAAACGCCGACACCTACTTCTGGAACCTTTGGCTGGCGGATGAAAATAACGGCGAACCCTATATTTCAAATAGCTATACAAGGAGTACTTCATTCGATGAAAATTCCTTTTTCTTTATCCAGGAAAACCAATGGATATTGATCGAATTGACCGCCTCTAGTCTCGACGAGCATATGACAGTAGACCAGTATTTTGAAGTGACCAACATCCCTGGCAAAGTCACCATTGACCAGATAGAGCTTACCTATGTTAATCCTTTAGACCCTTCCGGAAATTCCTGGGATGGTACCGGCGATAATCCTGATATTTCTGTGATCACCATACCCACCAGTACTTGTCCGGGCCGGTTTTCGATTGATTGGAACGTAGATATTGAAAACGGTCTGCCTTTCATACTTTCTGCTGTTAAGGGTACCGAATCACGCTCTGATATTTCCGTTCAGGCCTCAAGTGAGTTTTTCTTACATTTTGTAGATGCAGAAGGTTCTCCCCAACAGATCAGTTGCCAACCTATAACCTCTATGGGTGTTGTCCGGTTCAACCCCTACAGCCTTACCCATAAAGCAAATAAAGGTAATGATGACAATTTTGCCAGGGTCTATGAAATAGAAACACCATCCGTACGGGCTAATTTACACATGACCTGGGAATAGGCCCTATACTTTTTTCAGGCAAAACGGAATCCGGGCAATATAGACCATAGGTATCCGTGATCTTTCAACCCGGGTTTATTTCGGGCCATCTTTGAACAGTGAAATAGCGGGTGGTTTTATACACATTCAGGTCACGCTGATGTGACGAAACATGTTCTCCCTTCTATGCATAATGCTGGGGCCACATAACCATTATCAGGCGCCGCAGGACCCTGGGTTTTCACACACCAACAATTGGCCAGGTTATCATCGTTCAAACCAATGATTGGGTCGCCTCCGGAAATTGCTCCATGATACGGACTTTTGGCCCTAAAAAAACGGCATCTTTTGTTATCCATCAGATCTTTAATTATACTGTTTTTAATATCGCTCGTTGAAGAATTGATTTGAAAATGGCTACTTTATAGGCATTTTTTTCCAATGGTGTAGCTTTCTCCATAGCAGCCTCAGCTGCCGCTTTGGCACTACTTTCCGAAATACCTTCGTTTGTTAATATCGACTCTGCACTATTGGCCCTGATGGGTACCGGGCTGGCTGCTCCTAAAGCAATTCTGGCATTTTTACATTTTTTTCCTGACAGTTCAACCACTACAGCTACATCCGCCAAAGCCCAGTCATACGATTGCCGCGCACCTTGTTTGATGTAGTAACTTTTGGTTTTATTATTCACCGCGGGCAAAACGATTGCCGTGATAATCTCTCCGCTTTTGAGGACATTTTCATTTTTTATGTTCTCGTAAGGGGTAACAAAGAAGTTCTCTATCGGAACTTCTTTTTTTTCTCCATTTTCAAGGGCTATTTCCAAAACTGCTCCAAATGCTAAGAGCGCAGTGGCAATAGATGAGGCATGAACACTGGCGCAGCTTCCATTATTCATCACAGCATGGTAATCGTTTTCCCCGTTCTTAGCAAAACAAGTACTTCCTCCTTTCCGCAAACAGTCATGTTCTACAGACCTGAAATACCAACACCTTGTCCGTTGCCCCAGGTTACCTGCGATGGTGGACATGTTTCTCAACTGAGGTGTAGCTGCCTTAGATACCGATAGTTGCAGGGCTTGATAATTATCTCTGATGACACTATTCTTTTCAATGTCAGAAAGGGTAACGTTAGCCCCTATTCTTACTCCTTTTTTTGTATCAAATTCAATTTTATCAAGTCCCGGTATATTCCTGATGTTCACTATTTTTTCAGGTGTGATCAAGCCTTCTTTCATCAGGTCCATCACATCAATACCTCCCGACTTAATGATAGAAGAACCCTTTTTATCTTTATTCAGCATATCGGAAACAGTAGTGTCTGCCTCATTTTGCGCTTCTTTTAGGGTGGTAGCATCATACCAGCTAAAGTTATTCATATCTAAGGGATTTAAGCTTTGTTTAAGGCTTCAAGTACTTTTGCCGGTGTGATCGGGATCTCTTTGATCCTTACTCCAATGGCATTATATACGGCATTGGCAATAGCCGCTGCCGTAGCAATATTCGAGGGTTCTCCAATACCATAAGCATCTGTCGAAGATTTAGCATTATAGTCTTCCATGAGTGCTATATCTATTTCAGGAATGTCCATGGCATACGGCACCTTGTAAGTATCCAGCGTATGATTTACCATATGGCCCGTGTTTCGATCGAGAATACGATCTTCATATATAGCATATGATATCCCCTGGATAATTCCTCCATTGATCTGGCTCTCAAGTTGAGTGATATTAATAGGTCTGCCACAGCTATGTGCAGCCACCACTTTGTCAATTTTTATGAACCCGGTTTCAGTGTCTACACTAAGTTCTACAAACTGCACAGCCCCCAGGTCCCAATGTAAATAGTCTCCGTCATATTCTTTTGTACGGCTTTCTGTGGCCGTAATCTGGCTCACCGGCATGGATTTCAATGCTTCTTTAAAAGTCATTTTCTTAGTTTCATCCTTTGATGAAAATATGTAACCATCAGCCGCTTTCAAGTCGGAAACATCGGTTTCCAGGTTTGAAGCTACCATATTAAAAAGCTTCAACTTAGCCTGGTACGCTGCATTTCTGGCTGCCGGAGTGATGGAAGCAGTCACCTGACTTCCACCGGAACCCGGCGCATCAGGAAACAGCGTATCTCCAATGCGTACCATGATATCTTCAGGCTCAAGGCCAAACTCTTCCGCTACCACCTGCGCAAGGATCGTTTTGGTACCCGTACCAATGTCTTGTACACCCGATCGTACTTCGATAGCGCCATCTTTAAATATTTTCACCTCTGCTGTAGCATTGATCGAATGGATCCGCCACCAGCTGGATTGCGCCATACCTATCCCTTTTTTGATGATACCGGGATCAGAGCCTGTTGGTTTTCTTCTCGACCAGTCCATCCGTTCGGCACCCACTTTTCGACCCGCCTTCCGTACTCTACTGGGATCGACCTTATCTCTGAATGCCAGCGGATCAATACCGATTTTTTCCGCCAGTTCATCCATCATCTGTTCTAACCCAAAAATTCCCTGGACCGCCCCCGGTGCGCGCCAGGCAGCTCCGGGACCGGCATGCGTAAATACGTCGTATTGCGCCGTTTTAAAATTAGGGCAGGTATACATAGATTGGGCCACTCCTCCTACTCCGGCCCCCAGGCCCACTCCAGCTGTTCCATATGACTTTTGCTCTATGGCCGTTAGTTCTCCACTTTTCTTTACACCTACTTTCAGATGATGTATCGAGTTAGGACGATTTCCCTGGGATATCTGTTCTTCTTTTCTCGTAGCCATCATTTTTACCGGGCGGCCTGTCTTTTTTGCCAGGTGTCCCGCTGCCGCTCCGTGGGTTCCCAGGCCATGTTTAGCACCAAAACCACCGCCCATAAACTCCACCAATACACGCACTTTACTCCTCGGCAGATCAAACAAGTCTGCAAATTCATTTCGTACCCCCTGTGTCCCTTGTGTCGAAGCATAAATAGTTACTCCATCGGGTTTCCAATCAACGATCATTCCATGCGATTCCAGGGCATTATGTGTCTGGACCTGTGTCCGATAGGTATTCTCCACCACAATATCTGCTTCAGCAAACCCCGAAGTAAGTTCTCCCCTGGGTCTTCCTTCATTAGGCCCTCTAACATTACCGGTTAATTTCAACCCACTTTCTATTTCCTCCCCACCTTCCGAGGCCTTTTGCTCTACCGGGGCTTCATAGACCACCGGTGCTTCGGGGTCCATGGCTTTTTCAATATCCACCACAAACGGACGGGTATCATAATCTACTTTTATCAATCTCACCGCTTCCTCAGCTACCGCTTCCGTAACTGCAGCTGCCGCGGCTATAGGCTGTCCTGCATAGCGAACCACCGGATACGCTTCTTCTTCCTCATTTTTTATCACGTGTACAGCATATACACCGGGCAGCTTCTCCGCTGCAGAGGTATCTATGGACCGGATTTTTGCGTTAGGGTGTGCAGAAATGAGCATCTTACCGATCAACATGCCTGACAACTGGATATCTGAGGTATATCGGGCTTCTCCGGTAACCTTAGCATACGCATCCAGACGTTTTACTCTTTTGCCTACATGCTTCAATTTCTCATTTACCGGCCAGGCATCGGGCTCATTCAACGGCACTTCCCTTTCAACTTCAGTGATGGCGTCCTCTGATATGCCGTAGGGCATTTTTATCTTCTTGGTATCCATGGCTATTTTATTTTTTTGGCTGCTGCCAAAGTGGCTTTAAAAACATGTGGATAAGTACCGCACCGACAATAATTACCTCGTGTTGCGTGTTTCACATCTTCCAGCGTAGGATTAGGATTCTCTTTTAAGAGGTGGGCCGTACTCATGATCATACCTGGCGTACAATACCCACATTGTGTAGCATCATGATCAATAAATGCTTCTTGAATAGGATGCAGCTTGCCATTTTCAGCAAGCCCTTCTATAGTTACCACTTTCCGATCCCCCACATCCATGGCAAAGGTCATGCATGCATTTACAGGAATATCATCCACCCAGACGGTACATGCCGAACAAGCTCCTCTGTCACAAACCATTTTGGTGCCGGTTAATTGAATCTCATCCCGAAGGGCCTGGGCCAAAGTGGATCTCGGCTCAATCGTCAAGCTTCTTGTCTTTCCGTTAACATTCATTTCCACATTTACCGGACCAGGACCTACTGTCTTTGACTGGACACTGTTCTCTTTGGTTTTGGCCAACACACCTGTTTGCAACACGATCGTACCGGCAGTCGTCAATCCTGCTCCTTTTAAGAACCCACGTCTACTAACCCCTTTTTTTATAATTTTTTTATCGTCTTTCATTCCGAAATTCTTTTGGAGAAATCTCTAAGTAATTTAATCAAGTTGCCTTGAAACTTCAAAGAATGTAATTGATCCTTTCAAATAAATATCCAAACGACGTATGACCTTCTACGGACAACCATTATCTCGCAACAGAATACCTATAAATACGAATTTTGGAATAATCACTGACCTTGTTCCACCTCGGGATGCTTCGATCACTTCAGCTGCTCACAGAACTAACTATAAGTCAATGAATTAGTCATAATAGCTTTTGTATACTTAACATTTAATGCTTCTCCACCTGCGGATGGATATCCATGGCTTATGCATTTGATCCGGAAATCTTATCGTCTTATAAAGTATACAAGACTTTCTTTAAAAAATAAAATAACAGGAAATGTTCAGCTACCAGTTACCAGCATCCTAGTAGCCAGTAGTTAGTCCCCAGTAACAAGTAGCCAATACGCAGTACCTGGCTCCATCTTCACTCTCCCTGCCGGAAGCAATAGGCAAAAGGCAGTCGGCATGAACGTCATGTAAAAATACCAACACCCAGCCAGTAGTTAGTCACTAGTGTCATGTCACACCTCAAATGGCGGTTACACTATTTTTTAGGTCTCATTCTTAAAGTCGGCAGTAGGCAAAAAAATATGGGACAACTTCCATTTTTTTGCCTACTGCCCTTTGCAGATTGCTGACTGGCCGAGAACTTTCCAACACTGAAAATAGCGTTTATAATCTAACTCTAAACGTCAATTGAGCATTGACACGACACTAGTGTCATGTCACCAGTATCCAGCATCCAGCTCATGCACTATGCTTTTCCCTCTAATATACCATGCTCCAGGCCCTTTGCTCTCTGCTTTCCTACTTCGATATTGGCCGGATCAAAAAGCTATATTTCAACGGATCTGTAGGCATGATCTTATATTGATCATGGGGTTGTGCTCCCCAGCTGGTATCTCCGCCCACACCCATCTGTTTGTGGTCAACATTGACATTTACCAGATCACGCCTGGGGACATCAACCGTATGCCTGTTTACCTTTTTTTCGCCTTCGTCAAAATCCTCGTTGTATTGATGATGCGCACTAAAGCCCAGTAAATCAGATTGAGCAATAAGAATAACACCTTCACCGGATGCATTGCTGAAAGAAACCCAACGCACATCTGTTTTATACCCGTTCTCCTGTGGACGGATATATGGGAAATAAAGGTCTTCCACTTTAGAAGTATATCGGCCTACCAGGGCGGATGTATTTCTATCCTGGTAGTTCTCATGCGGGCCACGCCCGTACCAGTCTACCTGGTTGTAAGCCTCCGGCAGGATGAAATTCGTACCTAACCTGGGAATGGGGGTCAGGTCTTCAGAGAGGCCATTCGTTTCAGAGGTGACCTGCACCTCTCCTTCGCTGTTAATGGCGTAGGTCATAGTGACTTTTCCCTTTACATCCGGCAGATCGTATTCCGTTTTTACCGTGATGCCATTGGCTTTACTTTTGTTAAAAGGTTTTTCCAGATTAACATCACCTGCTCCCTCATATACGTTAAAAGCAAGAAGTTTCTGATTGGCTGAAGCCTTTTTCCATGCTGACCACTTTACCGGCATATTAAAACCAAAATCATTGTCAGTGGGAGCCCGCCAGTAGTTAGGCTTAATAGGGCGGGTAATCAGGTTACCGGCCCCGTAGTCGAGACGAGTTAAATGACCGGTAGTTTTATCAAACCTGACTTCAAAATCCTTACCCGTAATCACTTTTTCATTTCCTTCATCACTGATCTTGACCTTTCCGGAAAGGTCACCTGAAAATTGGGTAATGACACTTTCATTCAATTGAAATTCTTCCATGGCCACTTCATGCCCTTTGGGCACCAACGGCTGTTTTTCTTTGGTTATAGCAGATAGCGCCAGGTAGTATTCTTTGTTAGCCGTATCCATTTGAGGCAGTTCGATCGTAACCGTTTTAGCTGTATGCGGCTTTAAGCCTGGGTTATCCAAAGCACCAGTTGCTACAGCCACACCATCTTCTCTTAATGTCCAGCTAAAATCGAAGTCCTCCAATGAAATGAAATCATATCCATTGTATATCTCTATTTTCCCGGAACGTGCATCCTGGTCTCTGAATTTGATGTATTGATATACTTTTTTCACCTCATAAAGCGACGGATGTGGGGTCCTGTCAGGATTTACCAAGCCATTTAAACAGAAATTGTAATCGTGCTGTAGATCGGCCCCTCCCAGATCACCGCCATAAGCCCAGTATTCCTCTCCTTTCTCTGTTTTGGTCAACAAACCCTGGTCTACCCAGTCCCAGATAAATCCACCTTGTAATACGTCGTATTTTTCGATTACATCCCAGTAATCCTGTAGATTACCTACGCTATTCCCCATAGCATGAGCATACTCACATTGGATATATGGTCGCTTGGGCTGATTTTCGGCATACTGAATCATATTTGGAATCCGAGCATACATGGGTGCCTGGATGTCTGTATTTTCAGTTTTCGTTGCTCCCTCATATTGCACCGGTCGGGTCTTATCATTTTTCTTTAACCAGTCGTAGGTGGCATAAAAATTTTGACCGTTGCCTGCTTCATTGCCCAAAGACCAGATGATAATACTGGTAAAGTTTTTATCTCTTTCGAACATGCGTATGGTACGGTCCAGGTGCATGCCCTTCCATTCCGGTTGGTAAGCCGGATGTATCTTTTGCCTTTCCGGGGCATTTTCCAGTCCCTGGTTCGTGGCGCCCATTCCATGGGACTCAATATTGGCTTCGTCAATTACGTAAAAGCCATACTTATCACACTGTTGATAGAAGAACGGGTTCTTAGGATAGTGACTACAACGGATCGCATTCAGGTTGTTCTGCTTCATCACTTTCAGGTCCAGTTCAGTGAGCTCTTCGGAAACCACGTGTCCTGTTACCTCATCATGGTCATGAAGGTTTGCACCCTTCAGGTAGACCGCCACGCCATTGATCAACAGTTGCGAGTTTTTGATCTCCACATTTCGAAACCCTACCTTAATGGCTGTTGATTCGATCGCTTTACGGTTACTATCTTTCCATGTGACCTTTAACGTATATAGATTCGGGGTCTCTGCACTCCATTTCTTTACGTTTGTAACCTTGCCGTTGAGCGTGACTTGCGTTGATGTTTCCGCAGAAAGCGATACATTTTGCGCAAAGGAAAGCACCTTCTTGCCGCCATCCAGAAGATCTGCATTGACATCTGCTATTTTCCGGGAAGAAGTATTGTTCAGAAAGTCTAACTCCAGCTTAAATACACCATTGGTATACCCATCGCTCAGTGAAGCCTCTACACTAAAATCATGCAGCGTAACTTTATTTCTTGCGTAGAGATATACTTCTCTGTCGATGCCACTCAAACGCCAAAAATCCTGATCTTCCATATAAGAAGCATCCGCCCATCGGTAGACTTCTACTGCCAATGTATTTTTGCCTTTCTTTACATACCTGGTCAGATCAAACTCAGCTGGTGTTTTACTGCCTTCATTGTATCCCACATAGGTACCGTTTACCCATAGGTACATAGCGGAACGTACTCCACCAAAATGGATGAAGATATCTTTGCCATCCCAATCGTCCGATATAGCAAATTCTTTTACATAACTCCCTACCGGGTTATACGAGTGATCGATGTAAGGCGGATTAGGTGGAAAAGGATAGGTAACATTGGTGTAAATAGGTATACCATACCCCTGCATTTCCCAGTTAGACGGAACTTGTATCTCATCCCACTCGGACACATCATAATCCGCTTTAAAGAAATCAACAGGCCTGTCTGCCGGTTTTTTGACCCAGTTGAATTTCCACTTGCCTTCCAGCGACTGATACAGCGAAGAGGCATAGTAGCGATCGTTTTTTAATGCCAAAGATTCATCTTCATAGCGATAGAAACTGGCGTGTGCCGGTGCCCGGTTTTCCTGAAAAACTTCCAGGTTCTCCCAGTGAGGTACTTCCTGGGCTAAAACTTTGTTATAATTTAACACAGTAATGCCGTACAAGGCAATCATGAAGGTTAAAGAAAATGGCTGGATGGTTAATTTCATAAGAGTGTTTTCACAATGGATTGAAAATCAATATTAGGTTTAGTTAGGTTGTATAAAGTTAAGTTATTTACATGCCATACTCGTTTATAGATCATCATCTATTTCATGGACAATACTATTATTACGCTCCCCATTGGATACCTGGCCAAAGGTAAATCATAAAGCTGTGATTAGAATCATCTTAACCCGAAGTTAAACCTGATAGTGTACCACACCTGGTCGCTTCATCCTTGAAATAAGTAATATAATGCCTTTCTTAACCATAAACCATCCTGTTGTGTCATATGCACCATTTAAACTTCTTGCCATTCACCTAAATACGGATAGGTCTGACTGTGATCAAAATTGTTAATTATCCCCATTGCATACGCATATTGAATAAACAGCATTGAAGGTTCATAAAAGTCAATTTTCAACTAGCTTAATTAAGGAATATTTATTGATTCCCCTTGCGCAATTGTTTGAATACAGTGTCTGAGACAATTGCTACCCCATTTTCACAAGTCCATTTTATTACCTCTGGTCAATTTATACCCACCACTCGTCAAGTTGATTTCTGATAACGAGCTTAAAGAAGCTGTTTTACCTAAAAAAAATATGCATATGTTCGATTCTTATTTTACCATTCTTCTACTTACACTTTGTCCTTTTTTTACAGGATGCAAAGATGACAACGGAACCACCATTGAAAAATTAGCCACCGACAACCCGCTTAAGTCTGAACTGGACCTGTTGGTCCATAAGAATTTTGATGCTTATATGATGGATTCACGACGACCGGGAATGAGTCTGGGCATGATAGATGGAGAAACTACTTCTTTCTATTAACTACGGCGCGCAGGTTAAAAGAAGATGTGTTTAAGATACTCTTTGAAAAGAAGCTATTAAAATGAAGTGGATTCAGGATAAGTAGTATAGTAAATATGCTAAAAGTGATCAGTTAGTGGGTATGAGACCGGGCAACCTGACTCATGTCCGACGATGAGGAGACTGCCACGTCTTTCCCACCTCTAAGGCTTATTTAAAGGCTAGCAGTATCGGTGAAAAAAGGCGAGACGATCAATATCACTTACCTACATCCCCTTATTCCTTGATCACCCGATGAAAAGCAATTCCTTCCGCTGAAATTATTTTCAAGAGGTAAACGCCATTCGGATAAGAAGTAAAATCCAATTCAGTAGTAACCGGATCAAGTGCTTTGTTGTGAATCACCATACCGTTGGCATTATAGACCAATAACTCTGCAGATGCCATAGATCTTCCGGGAATTACCATGAGTCGGTTATGTACAGGGTTAGGAAACAGCTGGGTTTGTATCAAACTGTTATCGGCCAGGGACGTGATCACTTCAACGGTAAGAATACCTTCTGAGTAGTTGAAAGTATAATTATTGTCCAGGCCTCCTGATATCGTAATGGGATAGGTACCTCCTGCGCTGGATACGTCAGCGATGGTCGAAGCTACAGGCTTTGTGTCAAGGTCATTGACATCATCTTCATTCACCCAACCTGAATAGCTTACTGCAAAATCCGGATTAACCTCCCCCTCCTTGCGCGAAACATTGGCTACACTAACATTTAGTGTAGCCTTATTTACGGTTAATAGTTGTTCTATATTACCAGCAGCTGCAAAAGAGTCATTCCCTGGCTGAGAAGCCGTTATAATGGAAGAACCTGCTGCATTTATATGAATGGACTGATCAATGATCACAGCGACTTCCTCATTTGAGCTATTATAGGTTACAGGTAATCCGGAACTTGCCGATGCAGTAAGTTCAAACGGGTCATCACCATATGTTTTGGAAAGCAGCGCTCCAAAATCAATAGATTGTGGTGTCGGTTTTAGTGTGGTGAATACACCAAAAATGCGCTCATTAGAGGAACCGGCAAAGGTGCTCAAAAAAAGTTCGGTGCCCCACGAGGTGATAGAAGTATAGATGCCTCCCAGGCCCTCAGCATAAACATCGTACCAGGAGTTACCCATATCTGATGAAGCATAAACAGCCCCCACTATCTCACTACCCACTATAGCTCCGGAAGCATAGAGCAAGCCATTTTCACCTGCATGCAAGTCTGCTGCAAATAGCTCATCCGGGGTATTCTCCAATACTGTCCAATCCATACCATTCGCGGAAGTATAAATTCCCCTGATACCATTCTCGGTATCCTGGTGAAAAACAAAAAGCGTCGTTCCTATCGCAGCGATGTTAACGAAGTCAGCCTCTGAAACATCTGTCGGCGTAGAAAAACCACTTGTAGTAATGAGCGTCCAGGTATCTCCAAGGTCTTCGCTTTTGTAGAGCTCCGGGTAGAAATAATTGGCCACTGCATATACTACTCCGTTTTCATCTATGGCCATATCTTCCATTGACGTGTGTTCAGATAGCCCTGTATCAGACTGTGTCCAGGTCAGGCCTCCATCGGTAGATTTATGGAGTATTGTATTGAATTCCGTATCCATGCCAGAAACGAGTAATACTCCATCAAGAGCCAGGATGGTGTTCGTCCGGGCCAGCAGATCCAGGTCTGAAGATATTTTCTGCCAGTTTAAGCCGTCCGACGATCTATACAAACCGGCTTCTGAATCAGCGATAATCTCATTTTCTGTATGCCCAATAGCATATAAGTCTCCATTCGGACCACGGCTAATTTCAGTGATGAACAGGTTAGACGGAATGGCATTGACCGGCTGCCAATCTAACAGGTCAGTATACTGTAGTAGCAGGCCGTCAGATCCTACTGCCCACCCGTTAAAGGGATCAGTGAAATGAAAACCCCATATCTCCCAATCCTGATTGATAGCTTCTTCCTGCCATACACCGTAACGGTAGGTAAAAAGTGTTCCCTGACCCCCGGCCCAGCCATGATCTTCATCTAAGAAATAGGTATCTGTCAGGTACTGGTTGGTGTTGGTTGTGCTGGTGTAGTCGAGACTCCAGGAGTTTCCATCATAATGCCAGATCGTATTGTCAAAACCCACTGCATACCCATTATCCGGTGCGATAAAGTCCATTTCAAAAAAAGCGCCGGTAGCGGCTATATTAATCTCGGACCAGACTGAATCTTTGAATTGGTACATTAAACCAGCTCCCGATGATATCCATCCGTTCTTATTGTCGGAGAAATAAGAAGCAAGTGAGATCACATCGAAACCTATATTTCCTTCGGTCCATTCACTCCCGCTGTAGTAGGCTATATAGCCATCCGATCCGGAAACATAGCCTTCTCCGGTTTCCAGAAAATGTAGTGTGTACAACGCTTTACCCGCACTGAAATTCAATGACCATTCTGTGCCATTATAGCGGAATATTTTACCTTCACCGGTAATTGCCCAACCCTCCGTATCAGAAGTGAAAGTTATACGATTAAAGCTGTTCCCTGTTAGCGATGCTTCCTTTTTCCACTCACTACCCTCGTAGCGCAGCATAGTTCCTTCCAGGCCGATGGCCCAACCTTCGTTTTCAGTCACAAAAGCTATGTCATACAAGTTCTGATCCGTAAGAAGAACTTGTTCAGTCCATTGAGCATTGACAGCAAACGTTAAAAATATCGGAATAAATACGCAAAAAATTGATCGTGTTAGCATTGCATTAGAGGTTAACACCCGGCATGTCAGACTACCAGGTGAGTAGAACACACTGTTACGTTTACGACATAGATCAAGGTTTACCTTTCCGGTTTGATCTATGAACAACCGTAATGCTACTGTGAAATAGGGTGATATGCTAAGATTTCATCTCTACAATGTCTCTACTATCCTGTCCTAAACTATGATACAAGATTCTCACAAGTCCCTCTATATCATGGCTGGATAGTTCGGGGCAATGATTTGAAAAACTTCCTGGTCGTAGAATCACCAAGCTTGACTGACGACTTGGGTGACGACATTGCTTTAATTTCCAACGTATATTGATGACGAAGCGGGAGGAAGAAGCAATCTCCTAATCGTCAGACGTGAGTTGAGTCATTTTACGTGTCACGGCAAAGGGGCCCGGTTTGTACTTCACAAATCCTGTTTGTATTTTACTAACGCAATACCCGGAATGTATAAAATCTTAATAACTTTAACGCTATGGAAAGTACTACCACACCCCGATCAAAACACCTTGGAAGAAACGTTCGTCGTATGCGTGAGATCCTGGGTGTAAAGCAAGAGACCGTAGCAGAAAAGCTAGGGGTAACTCAACAAACCGTTTCCAATATTGAGAGTAATGAAGAGGTGGAAAACGACACACTCGAACAAATTGCTGATGCACTGGGCGTAAAGCCGGAAGCTATAAAGGGTTTTAATGAAGAACAGACCATTTATAATATTCAACACAACCACGAACCCAAGCTGGAAGGCACAAGTCAATTAGTAAATGTCAACTATCAATGCACTTTCAACCCTATCGAGAAATGGGTAGAGGCACTTGAAAAAAACGAAAAACTGTACGAAGCCTTGCTGAAAAGTGAGCGGGAGAAGGTGGTGATGATGGAGAAGTTTTTGAAGGGGCAGAAGTAGGTTTTTCTTAGCATCCTGGTCGTCGGTTAAGCGTAGCGGTCCTACGACCTACAACTGTATAGAGCGTCCGCTCGGGCTGCATCAATAGATGGGCTTTATATACTTATGGGTATAATGAGTGGCATTGAGCTTTTGCCGGAAATTTATTTCTTTTTCGATAAAGCTGGTGTGTTACAAAACAGATCGAGCGGACGCTCTTGGTAACATCGAGGTCGTAGCGTCGCTATGCTAATGCTACAACCAGGGTAAGGTTTAAAGATACTTCACTGTATACCCTCCCAATCACCTTGTACCTGTAAAACTATTCAATGCTCAATCCAAGAACGACTTCATGGCTTCCGTTGTTAAAGTCATCCAAACCTGCACTGCGGTGCTGATAGCTGTACCCAAATACGATGCCGTGATTTGTTGTGAAACCTAATGAGCCAAGGAGAGTTTTATTGCTTCTGTACGAAAGGCCTGCCCAGATATTACGTTTGTATCTCCAGCGAACACCGGCATCGTAAAAGACAGGGAAAGCCGAAATTATTCTGATCAGTGCAGTAGGTATCAGCTCCATGTCAGGGTTTATCAACAGACTATAACTCCCCATAAAACGATGTTCCACGGCATCATCAATCGCTAAATCCTCATTTCCTGAGACCAGGGCATTGGCCAACTTATCTATGCCATAGGCAATCAAAAATTCACCTGAATGAAAAGAAAACCCTGAATTGATATTAAAATACGTATTTGAAGTCCCGTTCAATAGTAAGGATTGATACGATTGGTCCATCGCGGCATCCCTGACTACGAGGTCGGAAAGATCGATCCGGTTATTGCGTATTCTCGGTGATATGCCTAATGATAAGAATGACCTGGAGCCAACAGGAACATGTATCGCAGTATTGAAACCGGCTTCCAGGTGTTGAAAGGCCCCTTGTTCACTTCTTATCGCAAAGGCACCCACATCAACTTTTAACAGCCCGGAAACTTCAGTATTTTGGTGTCCCGTCCATTCAGCCATTTTTCTCCGCAGACGATCAGCGATACCACCTTGTGGGAAATAGGTCTTTTCTCCATTGAAAAAATAGGTCGCCGGGCTACCATCAATCCCAATCACCCTATGACGATAACCTACCCTTAACTCAATATTATTGCCTTTTCCACTCAATGCAGGGTTGACAAGGGAAGGCGTCAGGAAATACTGAACCGGCAACCGGTCACTCTGACCTTTGCCTTGTAAAGTAACAGCCATCAGAAGTACGGCGATATATAATCTGCTGGTCATACGGTTATTTGATAATGGTTATCTTTCCTTTCAATTTCTTATCGTCCGGAACGTTCAGGTCAAGGACATAATAATAGGAAGCCGCCGGTAGTATCTTACTTCGGTAGCTACCGTCCCACTCTCGTTCATAACTTATGGAAGAAAACACTTCTCTACCGGATAGGTCAAACACCCGCAGCCTTGCATTAGGGTACCGGTCAATGTTTAAAATATTCCAGGTATCATTCACCCCGTCGCCATTCGGTGAAAAAGCCGTTGGAATGTCTAATGTCATTTCTTTTTCATTGATGATCACTCGGAAACTACAGGTACTGGCATTTCCGCTGGGGTCTGTAAACCCATAAGTGACTAACGTAACGCCTAACGGGAACCGGGAACCACTTTCTAACCCCTCCACCAGCGAGGTTGAGGTTATGGAACAATTGTCACCAGCTTCAGGAAGATCGTAAAAGACAACAGGGTCTATAGCGGTAATATCCGTCGGGCAGCTGCTCAATACCGGGGGGAAGTTATCTACAACTTCGACAGTGGTGGTAGCCGAACTCATATTGCCACTGCCATCCGCGACAGTTAATGTAACTGTATTTGTCCCTAGATGAGAGCAATCAAACTCAGTTTGGTCAAGTGTCAATGAGGCGACTGAGCAATTGTCGCTGCTGCCATTATCGACCTGAGCTGCGGTGACCGAAGCTATACCGGAAGCATCCAGTTCCAGTTTAAGATCCTGAACAACCACTGTAGTTGGTACTAAGTCGTCAACCACGGTAACGAGAGCTGTTCCCTGAGCGGTATTGCCATTATCATCAGAGGCGGTAAGGGTCACCTCGTGCGTACCTATATCGGCGCAGGTGAATTCCGTTTTATCCAGTAACAGGAACATGATACCTACGTTATCAAAGCTTCCACTATTTACCTGGTCAGGGGTGATGGAGCTATTACCCGTAGCATCAAGTGAGATTGTAATATCCCGTGTGATTACAGTAGGCGCCATGTCATCCATATCTGAAACATGGATTATGATGGACTGACAAGACTTACCAATGTCATTCTCCGCAATCACCTTCATCACATAAATGTTGTCCCGATCCTCATCTTTCGGGTCCTCAAAATCCGGGGCCGTATTGAAAGTAATCGCACCTGAAGCATCAATATCGAACAATGAAGCATCCGCACCTTTAAGGTGGTAAGTGACACTGTCATTCGCTCCGCCAAAACTGTCATTCGCATCAATATCAATCACATTCTCGGTACCGTTTTCCCGGTAGTCTACCATCGATGCCAGGGTATACTCTACTACTGCATCTCCGTTGGACCCGATAATGAACATTTTTGTGCCGTCCGGATTAAAGGTGATCCCTTGTGGAAGTGACTCTTCGGTAACCACCGAGAATTCTTCCGATGCACCGGCATACACCGCAGTGGATACGTCATAAGCTATTCCCAGGCTATATTCCACTACCGCACGTCCATCGGACCCAATAATGAAAAGTTTCATACCATCCGAACTAAAGGTCATACCCCGGGGCCTGATCTCCTGATCAGCTACGCTAAAACTTTCCGACGCACCTGCATACAACGCTGTGGATACATCATAGGCGATTCCCAGATTATACTCTACTACCTCACCATTATCAAACCCTACGATAAACATTTTCAGGCCATCTGAACTAAAGGCCAGGTCCAATGAAGTACCCTCTTCATTAGCTACTGAAAACTCACGCCCATAGATAGCAGTGGACACGTCATAGGCAATTCCCAGATCATATTCTATCACCGCATTTTCATTTGCCCCTATGATGAACATCTTTGTACCATCCGGGTTAAAGATCAATTCCTGCGAACTCATCTCGCGGTCAGCTACTGAAAACTCCTCCGAGGAACCTGCGTAGATTGCCGTAGATACATCGAATGCTTTTTCCAGGTTATACTCCACTACTGCATGGTCAACTATTCCTATTATGAACATTTTCAGGCCATCTAAACTAAAGGTTATCCCCCGTGGATCACTTTCCTGACCAGCCACTGAAAAATCACTTGCATGCACGGCTGCAGATACGTCAAAGCCTTGTCCCACATAGGTAAAAATAGGTGGGGGCGACATGGTTTGTTCCATAATAGCAACTCCACCAGACGAACCAGGCGGCACGGATCTGGTGCTGAAGCCGGTTATTGCAAGCAGACTACCGACAACTAACGTAGCTTTAAGGGTTCTTACAGGGTTGATCATCATTCTTAACACAATTGAGGTAAGAGCCATTGCTATCCCAGGATAATTCCATTCTGAGTTTTCTACAAAGGCTTTCGGGTCAGGCATTGAGTAAATAATTCATGTGCATGATTATTACCTCATTTATAATTATTTAATTAAGATTTAAAGTTTGGAGAATAACCGATGCCCACCAAGATTCAGCTATGGACAAAATCATGGACAATGAACTCAAATGGTATGTAAAAAAGATTGAAAGATGATTTATTACGATAGGCGTGGATAGCTCTACCTACGTTTCATTTCAGCAGACAAGTATGTCAAGACGAGTATAATTTATGGCTGTTCACTTACGTTTATAAATGCATATGGCAATGGCATCAAAAGTACCTCGGTCGAGGAAAGACTATTAACAAGTATCCCATCGCAATATGAGCTCTTTAGGTATCCATTTTTTTGTCAAATACCGCCAGAGACCTTTGGATAGGTATCACGCACAGGATAAGAGCGATTGTTTTAATTGTTAGTAGAAAAACGTTGAATGAAAAAATCAGTTATCTTTTTATTAAGCCCTTTCATAGTCTGCTTAACGTCTTATGGTCAGGAAAATGTTATTACAGGGAAGATCAAAAATGCAGAAAACAATGAGCCCATGGCTTATGTAAACATTGGAATTAAGAACAAAACTGCAGGCACCGTTTCTACTATAGAAGGAATGTATAAACTCCGACTAAATGAAAAAATAACCGCTGACGACACTGTGTTATTTTCACATGTGGGTTTTGTCACTCAAAGGTATCAGATTTCAGAACTTAAAAATGATCACAAAACGATACTGCTTCTTCCGGAAAATGTAGCCTTGGATGAAGTGGTAATAAGCTCAAAAAAAATTGAGCTCAGACCAAAAAAAATCGGACGATCATCAAAAGGACTTGGATTGTTGCATTTAAATTTTTACTCGTTCTATGAAAAAGAGGTGGATGACCGGCTGAGCAAAGAAAGAGGAATGAAATTGAAGATCAGGAAAAACTGCCGCATTGATGCGCTAAGTTTTAATATAACTTCCAATGATTTTTCCTCCCTGAAATTCAGACTGAACTTTTATAAAATAGAAGATGGTCTACCAACAGATCTCATCGTTAAAAAAAACATCATCTTCGACATTAAAGACGGCTATTTAGGTTGGCACCAGGTAGATTTAACGCCATACGACATTTACTTTAATGATGACATCAAAGAAGCAGCCGTTACCATACAATGGCTTGAAAGTGTTAAAGCACATGAAAATAGTAAATATTTTGCCATTTCAACAGCCGGTTCACCCACTCACACTGCTTATTTCAGAGATAAAGCAATGGACCATTGGACAAAAGGGGAGCAGAATTTGAGTTTCTACTTAGATGCCATGTGTGAATAAAAAATATCAGCCTTTCGTTTCGGCAAACATCTATGCCGTCAGTTTGTAGAAGGCAAATTCTTAAAGGTTATCTGTAAAAACATTAAGGCGCTTGTCAGGACTTCCTGGAAAAAAGGAAGGTTTTTTCATAAAACCTAAAAATCGTTTAGTTTTATATGTGGTATAGATAAGTGTATCATATTCATTAGCCTCTTTCCATTCAATGACTATTGACACCTCCAAAATAACCTTACACATGGTATCAAGTCTAGATGGCTTTATCGCCAAAAAAGACGGGAGTGTTTCATGGCTTCAATCGACGGACCATTACGAGAAGGGCACTACGCTCAGCGAAGAAGTGGTGGCAGAGTTTCTCAAGACGATAGACTGCTACGTAATGGGCTCCCGAACCTATGAACATGCACTGGAACTTGGATGGCCTTATGGTGATGTACCGGTGATCGTCTTGACGAACAGAGGTCTGACGACTGAAAGAGGAAGTGTCCAATTCTACTCGGGGGATCTGGACAAATTGGTAAATGAACGACTAAAACCAAACTACAAGAATATATGGCTGGTGGGTGGCGCCAGGCTTGCCAAAGACTTTATCCGTTTAAAACTGGCGGACGATATAATCATTGCCATCATGCCTGTTATCCTGGGGGGTGGAACATTGTTTTTTGACTATATTGGCCAGGAGGAGCTATTGCACCTAAAAGATGTAACCGCTTACAAGGACGGAATGGTAGAACTATGGTATGAGGTTAAAAAAGAATAAAAAAGTAACCTGTCAAAGGTGCTGGAATACCTTAGAGCTACCTTAAGTAATGAACTCATGATTTCCTTCAAATATAGCCGGAAGCCTCACTCACGGGATATAAGCGATTGTTTAAAATCAGACTATGTCGAATGAACGGGAAGCCTTATCAACAAGCAAAATAAATGACTGCCTACGCAAAAACAACTATGCACTCGAATATGAAAAAAATTGTGATTTTATCTATCCTGGCTTTAGTAATCAGCTCCTGTAATGAAGAAAAAACAGATTCATCCTCACAGGAAACTGAACGTTTGAATACAATCGAGGGAACCTGGAAAATGGTATATGGCGAGATCCGGGAAAATGACTCCCTGGACATTAAGGACCTGACTAAAACAGACTTTGTTAAAATTATCAACAAGGACCACTTTGCGTTTTTTAATCAAAACCATAATGATGGTAATGGCTTCTACGCCGGAGGTGGCTCCTATACATTAGTTGGCAATAAATATACGGAAACACTGAACTATACCAGTGCAGAGGCAATCCGAGGTCACAGCTTCCCATTTACCATTGAAATAAAAGGAGATACACTCATTCAACATGGATTGGAAGAGGTAAAAGAAGCTAATATTAAACGTAACATACTGGAAAAATACATCCGGGTCGCTTACGGGCAGCCTGGATAAGCTTGAAGTAACAGGCCATTTCAATTACTCAATAATGGCTACTCCGGGCCCATTTGAAATATAAGGCTACCGCCACTCACAATTTCTTCATGCATAATATAGTTTCTATCCAATAGTACTCCATTCAATCGTACGGATTGTACAATATAATTCTGTTCGCTCAGGTCTTTAGCCTCCACACTGAATTTTTTGCTATTGGGAAGGTTAATCACCGCTTTCTCCATCTGCGGGGCTCCCAGGATATATTCGCCACCCGTCGGGTTTACCGGATAAAAACCCAGCGTAGAAAACATATACCAGGCAGACATTTGACCACAGTCGTCATTTCCCATGAGTCCGTCCGGCTCATTGTCATAAAAATCATCTACCAGTGTACGAATTATTTTATCTGTCTTATAAGGCTGGTGGGTATACTTATACAAGTAGGGTACATGATGACAAGGTTCGTTTCCATGCCAATACTGCCCCAAAGTACCATGAATATTCCAAACCAATGTTTTAACCTCAGGTTTGGATTTTGAATAGAACATGGAATCAAGTTCTTTAGCAAAAACGTCCTTCCCTCCCATCAACTTTACTAATCCCGGGACATCATGCAGGACATGAAACTGGTAATGGTAAGCATTCCCTTCCGTAAAATCGGACCCTTCCAACCACTCTCCTACTACCTCGGACGGATCAATATTTCTTTTAAAATCTCCATATGCATTTTTACCTCGCATGAACCCGCTTTCTTTATCATATACATTTTTATAAAACCCGGCCCTGTTTTTCAGAAAGTTCGACTCTTTTTGCTTACCCAGTTCATCCGCCAGCAATCCTGCTGCATAGTCATCATAACTATTTTCCAAAAGTCTTGATACGGTTTCTCTGCCATCATCAATTTTGGATAATCGTACGTCGTACGGAATATAGCCAAATGAATCAATCAACTGTACATGATTGCGATAGTGCTCTTTAGTTACTGAACTCCAGACCGCTTCAAAGATTTGCTCATCGGTATAATTCGATGGTTTTATTCCTTTTAACCAGGCATCTACGATTACCGGTACGGCGTGATTGCCCACCATTGTATGTGTCTCTTTACCCCATAGCTGCCAACGTGGCAAATACCTGTTAGCCTCATTTGGATTGTCAGGATCTACGGACATATTATGGTAACTATCCAGCATGGAAGTGACCATATCCCCCACCATATCCGGGCTGAGGATGGTGTACAAAGGATTGGCTGCCCTGTAGGTATCCCATAAGGATAATGTAGAATAAAACTTACGGCCCGATGATTTTACGACCCCTTTATCCGTCCTGTACCTTCCATCAAGGTCTGCAATATTATTGGGTTGGATATACAAATGATACAAAGAAGTATAAAACGAAGCCTTCTTCTCATGATCTCCTGTCACCTCAATTTTCTTGAGGATTTCATTCCATTTTTGATTAGTTTGTGTTCGGATTAGCTCAAAACTCTGCCATGCGTTGATTTCGGCCTCGAGGTTTTCCTTTGCTTCCTTTATGCCGACGGTTGATAAACCAATCAGCACTTCCAATTGGTTGCTTTTGTCCATATCAAATTCAAGGATAAACCGGGGGGCCTTCTCATCTTTATCGTCAGGTGGGGCTAAGCTGTCCTTTTCTACGATTTTCTGATTGAATTTTATTACGTAGTATAAATCACGTTCGGCCCATACACTGGCTTTTCGATAACCTGACAATGTGTAATCATCTTCAAACTGTTGGTAGGCTTCGAGTATATTATCAGGAACGGCATTAATATCCCATGAAACACCATATTGTAAGTCTATTAACAGTTTTGTCGATTCGGGATGATCAAATGTATACCGGTGATACGCCACATGTTCGGAAGCAGTGAGCTCTACGTTTACATTATGATCATCCAGGTAAACCTGATAATATCCAGGCGAAGCTTCTTCTTTTTCCTTGTTATACACAGAACGAAAATTGGACCGTGATGAGGGGTCCACATCATTGTTACAATAAGGCATGAACAGGATATCAGACATGGATGGGCATCCTACTCCATTCAGGTGGGTCTGAGTAAATCCAATAATCCATGGATCATTGTACTGATACCCGGCTATATGGTCCATCTCATAACCTTCATAATGCTCGTTATAGGATTCCGGACTTACTTGTACCATACCTAATGGAGTTGTAGGACCTGGAAAGCAATGCCCTTCATTTTGAGTGCCAATGAATGGATCCACATACCTGGTATAATCTATACTTTCCGGATGATCAGTACATGAACCAAGCCATCCTAAACAAAGGCAGATTGAAATATTTATAATCCCGTGTTTCATTTTAAAAAGGGCTTATTTGAGATTAAATAGCTGAATCTGAAAATTGTATTAATCATGTCGCAATGCCTCCACAGGGTTTCTTGTAGCTGCCCGCCAGCTTTGCCAGCTGACGGTTAATAAGGCAATTGTCAATGTCAACACCCCTGCCAATGCAAAAATCCACCAACTCATAGTCGTTTGTATGGCAAAGTTTTTAAGCCAGTTTTGCATTATAAAATAGGCTAACAGGCTTCCTATAATAACGGCGATAATAATCCATTGGGCAAAGTCTTTATTCAACATAGCCAACACTTCTTCCACCCGGGCGCCATTTACTTTTCTAATCCCAATTTCTTTAATTCTTCGTTGAGTGGTGTTTATTGATAAGCCCAATAGTCCAAGCACAGAGATTAAAACTGCCATAATACAGAGGACGCCAAATAGCTTTCCAAAACGAACATTTCCACTATACTGTTTTTCATAATGGTCATTGAGAAAATAATAATCAAATGAGCTGGCAGGAAACGCCTCGATCCATTTATCCTTCAAGTCTGAAATTACATCCTGGGTCTTTCCATTATACCGGATGACAAAATAGTTATACCGTAGCCAGTCCTGTTCACGGCAATAAAAGAATACCGGTTTAAAATCATGGGTAGGTGATTGCTGCCGATAGTTTTTCAATACACCCAATATAGTAACCGGTTCATTTTGATAGACTTCAGGCAACTGAACCTGTTTGCCAACCGCTTCCTCAGGACTTTTAAATTTTAGAAGTCTGCCCATCTCTTCATTGATCAATACCTTACGTTCGGTATTCATTTTTTCATCAAAATCAAGCCCTGCCACGAGTTCTAAACCAAGCGTCTTAACATAGTCAAAATCAATTTGCCCGCCATCAACTATTTCATTGACAGGTGGATCAATAGTGGTTCTATCAATCATATATCCCATATCGATAAACTGCCCGGGGATATCACTACCTGCAGAAACATTGGTGATTGCCGGATTGCTTGCAAGAGATTGACGGATCCTATTCAACCCCTCCGGGTTTGCGTCACTACCTGTGGGAGATTTAATGACTATCATTTGGTTTAAATCCATTCCAAGGTCCTGGAAACGTAAGAACTGAACCTGTTTGTAAACCAGTGTAGCACCAATGATCAGCATTACGGCAGTTGTAAACTGGGCAACTACCATTATTCGCCTGAACCGGGAACCTGAACTTTTTGAAGTTGGCTTTAATAAAAAGTCAGAATTATTTATAAAAAAGAAGACAGCTGAAATAATCCCGGATGAAAAAGTTCCGACCAACAAGATACCGGCCACTACTATTAAAGTAAACAGATCGTCAAAAATAAAGCCTGTCCCTCCGTGTTGGAAAAATGCATCGATCAAAGGGGCAGCCAGAAAGATAAAGAGGATCGAAAGACAAACTGAAATCAGGTTTATAAAAAATGCTTCGCCAATAAACTGAAAAATAAGTTGAAGTTTTCCCGCTCCAAGAATTGATTTTATACGTGTGTTTTTGTTCTGTTGAGTGGCCAGAGAAGTACTTATGTTCATGTAATTCAACCATGAAATAAGAATGATTATGATAGAAATCCCTAATAGATATTTGGTTTCTTCTCTATTTCCTTTCTTCTCATGTTCCCATTGTAATGGTTCATTAAGATGGATCTCAGGAAAATGTACTAATTCCATATCATAGATTAAATCACCTGCAGCTACCACACCACTCCTTTTAAAGAAAACCTCCATAATTTGATCTTCAAATTTTTCGATGTCAGTATGCTCTGTCAAATGCAAATAGGTGTATGAAATGGCATAATTCCAAGAATTATCCATCCCTTGCCAACGCTGCTTTTGCGTCCCCATTGACATCAGAAAATTGAATTGCAGGTTTGAGTTAGCGGGGATATCATAAAAAACACCTGTGATCTCACACTCAAACGGATCACCATTTGTGGATACTTTTAAAGACTTTCCTATGGGGTCCTCATTCTTAAAAAACTTTTGGGCGGCGCTCTCGGAAATTACCATGGTATTTGGTTTGTTTAGCACATCATCTGCCGTACCTGTTTTTAATTTGTAATCAAAAAAGGAAAAGAAATTAGAATCGACCAGGAAAACATTTGGCTCACGGAATTTCAAAACAGATCCATTTTCGGGAGCATAGCTTACTATTCTTTCAGACTGATAGGACAGTATTCTCACATAATCCAGCACCTGTGGAAGCTCTTCTTTCAGGGTAGGTCCGTAACCATTGTCAGTGGTGGCATACGTGTTCATATACCCGTCATCCGTTCCATAAACGGAGTGCATCCGATATATATTTTTGGCATTCGTATGTATCGTATCGTAACTATGCTCAAATCGATAATGCATAAAAACACTAATAAATACTGCAAAACCAGCGCTTAAACCAATAGCGCATAATGAAAAAACAAACTTGTTTTTCATGAAAAGGCGAAAGACTGTTTTAAGAGTGAGGAAATTCATGATGCTTATTATTTTGGTGATTTTAACTATTCATATCGTTGTATAATCTCGTAGCTATTTCTTTCATGAGATAAAAGAGTCTTTTGATGACGTATGTCAGGCCATATACATCTTCCGATCTAACGTCGAAATGAGTTCAATGCACGATAACAAGAGATCTCAATAATCGACCTGACCAAAACCGAAGGTCATTATTCTCACTTTCTTACCATTATCCGGCTCGTGTTTAAAACATCCGGATCATTGTAGTAATCCCCAGTTTTTATTGGGTTCCGGGCCCATCTCAAAAACCAGTTCGCCCCCCTCTATTACAGCATCATGGTGCAACCAACTCAAATTATATGGCTCTCCATTTAATGTTGCCGATTGTATGTACAGGTTCTCTTTTGAGTTATTCTCAGCGATCACTGTAAATACCTTTCCTTTTCCCACGTTCATTTGGACCTTATCAAACACCGGGCTACAGATCTGATAGATCGGATCTCCCGGGTTTGCCGGGTAAAAACCCATAGCGCCAAACACATACCAGGAGGATACCTGACCACAATCATCATTGCCAGGAAGTCCCCCGACGTCATTAAAGAAATATTTAGCCAACATATCACGAACAACTTTTTGAGTTTTCCATGGTGCGCCTAAACTATTATACATATATGGTGCATGCATAGAGAATTCGTCCCCTACGTAATACATGTCCTTTTCGAAAAACTCGTCAAGATAGTCTATCAGTTTGTCGTCCCCACCCATAAAATCAGACAATCCGGGAATATCATGGGGCACTAACAGGGTATGGTTCTTATAATATATTTCTGCATCGTGATCTGTTCCCTGTGCCCAAACACTAATGCTTTTATCAAATGGCGGAAGCCACTCACCATTCAATTTTTTCCCGCGAACCAGGCCTGTTTCTTTATCGAGGACATTAACATAGCGCTTTGAGCGTTCCATAAACTCAGTGTAATACTCCTCTTTACCTAAAGCTTTTGCCATTTGAGCAATACAATAGTCATCATAAGAAAACTCAAGTGTTCTTGCCACAGGTTCGCCATAAAACCCAAAAATATCGGTAGGCACATAACCAATGTCGTTGAAGTACTCTATACCTACCCGACCTGAAAAACCACGATTTCCTTTTTCAGTAGCATTTTTCAGCATGGCCTCAAAAGCCAACTCAGCATCAAAACCCCGAATACCTTTTATGTAAGCATCAGCAATCACTGCATCGGCATGCGTTCCCATCATAATACTGCGATACCAGGGATTTGGCCATTTAGGCAACCAACCTCCTTGCTGGTAGGTATTCAACATACCGTTAATAATATCAGTAGTTTCCCGGGGTTTCAAAATCACCCATAAAGGATGTAACGAACGGAATGTATCCCATATAGATAAATCGGTATACATCTCTCCTTCGTGAACTTGAAAATCGAATGGGCTAAAATATCTCCCACCTTCATTTAAGTTGCGTGGATTTACGAAACATTTGGTTAAAGCGGTATAGAAAATAGCTTTATCATCTTCGGTACCTTCTACCTGGATCATATTTAACTCTTTCTCCCAAACATCAGCCCCTTTTGCCACCGCTTTGTCAAAATCGAAATCCGGAAACTCTTCCTCCATATTTGCCCGGGCCTGTGCTATATCAATCAAAGAAGTACTCACTTTCATTCTCACTTTTTCCTGGTCCCCGGTGGCAAAAGTTACATATACTGCATTCCCATCAGCTCCTTTAAGCGCCATTTGAGAACCCAGTTTTGGATCCGGCTTCATTGGTTCTGAACATCTAAGTTGCATTTCAGTCGTACTTGAACCGTCGTAATATTCGATACGTATCTCGTATTGCTGCCCTTTGGTAAGGTTCATCTTGTGTATGTTGGTCCCCGTGGCTCTATACATCCATTGATCAATTACCCTTTCGTCGTTTATATACATTCGGGTACCGTCTTTGGTGGTTAATTCAAATGTATGCTCCCCGGTATGCCTTGCCACCAGCGTACCCGTATATATCGCCGAAAAGAAATCATCCTTAACGCCTTCGGCCGGTGCTTTCAACCAATTGTAATTCAATTCGGAATAGTTCACGAGTACATCAGGTTCCCCTTCCAATTTGTCGTTATTGTAGTACTTTGCTTTGAATCCGTCAGGAACCAAACCGGCATCAACTACATCAGGCAACAGATCCACATTGTATGCTTCGAATTTTTTATCAAACCTGGCCACAAAGTGGTTTTTGAAATGCCCCGCAATAACCATGTAACCTTCAATCTCATTTCGCTCAGGTATCACCTTATAATACCCGGGAACATATACGCCATCAAAAACCACAGAAGAGGACTCGGATTCGGGAAAAGTAAATTGAAAGAATCCGGTTTTTGAAGCCGCTGTAAATTCAGCCTTTATATCATAATCGTCTAAGTTCACCGAGTAATAGTGGGGTTTAGCGGTCTCACTATCGTGACTAAATTTTGAAGCACGGGCATCAGCATCTATTTTAACCTGTCCTGTCATGGGCATTAATGACATGGGGCCCCAATCTCCGACAACAGCTCCATTGGGATAACGTGTGCCGCGAAAACCCTGGATCTTTTCCTGATCGTACCAATAAGGAACGGGAACCGTAATTACGCGTTTTGTCCACTTAGCCGTTTGAGGGGTCCAGTGTGTTAAGGCGGATGGATTTCCTACAATAGGAGAAACATACCCCAAAGGTTCTTCGGTTTCGGTGACAGTTACATCGGCTATGCTGGGAGCTGTCCCTACCCTGGTGTCTACATACCTGAGAAATCCTTTTTCAGGTAAGGAAACAGCGTTTTCCCGGGTATGACTGCAGCCTGAGAATACTGCCATAACCAATAATGCGGTGGTGATTTTGATCATCTGTTGATTCATACGATTACTTATATTGCTTTTTGAAAGGGTCTATTCATAAAAAGTGCTTTTAAACTTTCCGATTGAGCTAAACACAAGATTGCCATCTGATCCACTGAATTTTTTCTTCCATTATTCTTAATCTCAAACCATCTCGATCTACTTACTCTACCTCAAAAACTGTGTTCAGTCTTATGTCATCGGAGGCAGCTCCCACCTTCACTTCAAACTGGCCTGGCTCAACCACCCGTTGCATATTCACATTCCAGAGTGCCAGATCGTCAGGCAGCAGGGTGAACTCCACCTCTTTCTCTTCGTCAGGAGCAAGTTCCACTCGCTGAAATCCCCGGAGTTGAATCCTTGGGGTGCTAACAGAACTATAGCTATCGGTTATATATAACTGAGCAACCTCAGTACCTTTTCGATCCGAAGTGTTTTTAATTTTCACCCTAACTTTTTGTTCCTCAGTTGTTGAAATGACAGGTTTTTCAACGCTTATGTCAGAATAGTCAAATTGACTGTAATTGAGTCCATGACCAAAAGCAAACAATGGTTTATTACTTTCATCTACATAGGTAGCGTTTGCCGATTTCTTTTGGTTGTAATAGATAGGAAGCTGCGCATTGGCCCTGGGAAAAGATATCGGCAACTTTCCCGAAGGGTTCACTTTACCTGTTAAGATATCCACAATACCCTGACCTCCTTTTTCACCGGCATACCATGTTTCCACTATGGCATCTGCCAGTTCCACTTCTTCTTTCAACACTAAAGGTCTGCCATTTTTAAGCACAAGAACAATAGGTGTCCCGGTTCCCGCCACTTCGCTTAATAGCCTTTTACTATAGGGGTTCAATTCAAGGTCCACCTTGTCCCTCCCCTCTCCGTGAGGGTCTTTTTCACCTAATACCAACACCGCTACATCAGCCTTACGTGCCGATCTCACTGCTTTTTCAAACATGGTCTCTTTTTTAGCGTCGGGATTAATTTTCCAGCGGATCTTGATATCTGCAAACTCATCATATTCTACCAATTCAAGTTTAACAGGGTATTTTCGGTTTTTTTCTAAACGTATGCTCTTTTTAGACCAGGAGTTTTTGAACTTCTTATCCCAACTATCTATCAATACTTTATTATCGATTGTGAGCCTTCCCAAATCATCGGCCCATACCTGAAAGTCATATATACCGTCCAGTTTGGGAACAATATAGCCGGTCCAGCGAATGGCAAAATTATCACTGGGGATCCCGGGTGCAGGGCTGAGATTGTGCCAGTATTGTTCTAATTTGGTTTCTACCCGGGTCAGCGCGGGGTTACCTGAATAATCCGTATTCGTAAAGTACTCTGCCAAAAGCCCCTTTTCTCCATTTTCTGTGAGAAGAAATCGTTCATCAATTTCTTCCATGATACCTCCGGGAACTCCAACATCTACAAAATCAATGGTATAGTCTGTTTCCCTGAACACTTCAACCATGGATATTTCACCTTCGGGTCTTCGTGAATATCCTCCCAAAAAAGGTTTAGCAGCCAGTTCTCCAATAATGGCAATATTTTTAAACTTGTCTTCCAGGGGCAGGATGTCATTGTTATTCTGTAGTAGTACGATGGATTTATGAGCTGATTCCAAGGCCAGTTGTTCAGACGCCTTGTTACCGTACCGGGTAGCTTTCAAAGACGCATCGGTGTAGGGGTTTTCAAATAATCCTAATTTGAATTTCACATACAATACGCTTGAAACAGCCCTATCTATATCTGCCAAAGTCAATAATTTTTCATCCAAAGCGTCTCTTATGCTTTGCGCATAGACTTCATGTTTGTAGTCATAGAATTGCATGTCCAATCCGGCGCGGATCGAACTGGCAATAGCTTCTTTAGGGTTTTTTGCTGTAAAGTGTACCACTTGCTGTTTTGCAATGGCTCCAAGGTCGGAAATTACCATACCTTTGAAACCCCATTCTTCCCGTAGCACTTTTTTTAGCAACCATGGATCTCCCGCTGCGGGCACACCATCCCATTCGTGATAGGCAGCCATAGCACCCAATGCTCCGGCTTCTGTAAACGCTTTTTCAAAGACATATAAGAAGTTACCTCTGGCTTCCCGTTCTCCAATGTAAACCGGCGCAGTATTCTTTCCTCCTTCAGGAATACTATGAATACCAAAGTGTTTTGGTTCAGCTACTATGGCATCATCATCACTTAAATTGTCACCTTGCATACCTCTAATGATGGCCACTCCACTTCTTGCGGCCAAATACGGATCTTCGCCATAGGTCTCCTGCACGCGTCCCCAACGAGGCTCTCTGCCTAAACCCAAAGTTGGCGCTAACACGAGATGCACACCGACACAGCGAGCCTCAGATCCGATAACTTTTCCAATTTTCTCCATCGCTTTTACATCCCACATACTTCCCAAACCAATAGGTACCGGAAAGGAGGTAGCACCTTTTCCCAGGTACCCGTGTAACGCCTCTTCGATCACTAATGCAGGTATGCCGAGCCGGTTATTTTCAATGATATATTTCTGTATTTCATTAGAAATTTCAGCAGACTCAGGATACAGATCGCGAATCGAACCAATGTTCATTCCTTTTAATACTTTTTCTGCCTTCTCAACCGATAACTTTCCGGCCTCAATCAAATCATGAGATGAATACATATCCAGTTCCCTGATTTTTTCGTCCAGTGTCATTCTTGATAAAAGGTCAGATATCCGTTGTTCAGTATCCAGTGCTGCATTCTTATAAGCAGGAACAGGTTGATCCGTTATACAAGCTGCAACTGAGAAGATGATCCCAAAAAACAAATAATTCCATCTCATACTTTCATTATTTATTCTATTCCTTTTTGGTCAAATCATTGGTTCGGTTGCTCCCTCCAGGGAAGTAGCCAATAATCATTTTACACGAAAGGTAGATGTTAACTTAATATCATCGGATGCAGCACCAACCTTTACCTTGAACTCTCCAGGCTCCACAACCCGTTTCATTTCAGCATTCCACAGTGCCAAGTCATCAGGTAACAACACAAATTCAACTACTTTTTCTTGTCCTGCATCCAATTCAACTCTTTTAAACCCTCTCAGTTGCATGACAGGAGTGGTCACAGAACTAAAACTGTCGGTGATGTATAATTGAACAACTTCCGTTCCTTTTCGATCAGAAACATTTTTGATCCTGCAACTCACCTTTTGGTTTTGATCCTTAGCTATTTCTGCCTGCGCTATTTTTAGGTCCGTGTACTCAAATTTGCTGTAGCTTAATCCGTGTCCAAATGCAAAAAGAGGCTGATTGTTACCATCCACATAGGTACGGTTGGCCGATCTTTTATGGTTGTAGTAGATCGGAATTTGCCCGCTATTATGAGGAAATGAAACTGGCAATTTCCCTGAGGGGTTTACCTTTCCGGTAAGTACATCCACCGTTGCTGGTCCGCAGAATTCTCCTGCGTACCATGTTTCAACAATAGCATCCACTTTTTCACTTTCTTCGGTCAATACGATGGGTCTTCCGTTTTGAAGCACCAAAACAATTGGAGTACCTGACTTAGCCACTTCATTCAATAGCTGCTTGCTATAGGTGTTAAGCTCAAGACTTACCTTATCCAGACCTTCGCCTACTTCATCCATTTTTTCACCTAGCACCAACACGGCGACATCAGCTCTTTTAGCCGCTTTTGCTGCCTTTTCAAACATGCTTTCCCCTTTATTGGCAGCAAATTTCCAGCGAAGGAATATGCCTGTAAATTCGTCCAGTTCGGCCATCTCCAATTTAAGAAAATGCTTTTTTCCTTTTTCTAAATAGACTTCATTTTTCGACCGTGTTGAGGACCATGTTCTTTTAAAATCCTTATTCCAACTATCAATAACTACTTTTCCATCAAGGGTGAGTTTCCCCAGATCATCAGCCCAAAGATCAAACGCATAGATCCCGGTAAATTCCGGTACGATATAACCACTGTAACGAATTGAAAAGTTATCTGAAGAAATACCTGCAGCCGGGGTATTGTTGTGCCAATCGTTCTCCAGGTCATATTCAACCCTGGTAAGCGCAGGATTTCCTGATAAATCGGCATTGTTAAAATATTCGACATCAATACCCTGCTCTCCTTTTTTAGTAAACAGAAACCGGGTATTTATTTGTTCGAAATAATTTCCCGGGACACCAATATCTACAAATTCAACATTGTATTGTGTGTCTTTAAATGCCTCTGTGATCGGCACCCCAACCGCGCTTTTAGGTGAATAACCACCAAGAAGTCCCTCACCGGCTAATTCGCCTATGAGGGCAATATTTTTCATATCATTGCTCAATGGCAGGACATTATCCTTATTCTGCAATAAGGTAATGGATTTTTGGCCTGATTCCAGGGCGATACCCTGGTGTGCCTTGCAATGATATCTTTCTGCTTTCAAAGCAGTGTCAGTATAAGAATTTTCAAAAAGCCCTAACCTAAATTTCACATAAAGCACACTGGATACTGCTCTGTCAAGATCTTCTATTTTCAGTGTTTGATCATTTACGCCATCGATGATGGATTGCTGATAGGTATCGTGGGCATAATCATAGAACTGCATGTCCATACCTGCGCTTATGGACGCAGTGATTGCTTCTTTAGGGGTTTCTGCCGTAAAATGTGCTCCTTGTAATCTATTGATGGCTCCCAGGTCGGAAATGACCATTCCTTTAAATCCCCACTCATCCCGCAACAGGTCTTTCAACAGCCATGGGTCTGCAGAGGCGGGTATGCCGTCCCAATCGTGATAAGCAGCCATCGCCCCTAAAGCGCCCGCCTCTTTAAAAGCTTTTTCAAAAACATAAAGGAAGTTGCTACGTGCCTCACGTTCACCTATGTAAACCGGAGCTGTATTTTTGCCTCCTTCGGGTATACTATGAATTCCGTAATGCTTGGGTTCGGCTACAATCGCATCATCATTTGACAGATCTTCACCTTGCATTCCTTTTACCATTGCCACACCACTTCTGGCGGCCAGGTAGGGATCTTCACCAAACGTTTCCTGAATTCTTCCCCAACGTGGTTCTCTTCCCAAACCTAATACAGGAGACAACCCCAGATGAACACCCACCGAACGGGCCTCTGTTCCGATTACCTTTCCGATTTTCTCAATGAGCTCTACATCCCATGTGCTACTGATCCCTATAGGAACCGGAAATGCAGTAGCATGATGACCAACATATCCATGCAATGATTCCTCAATGATCAATGCAGGGATTCCAAGTCGTGTATTTTCAATAATGTATTTCTGAACTTCATTGGCAGCTTCTGCGGATTCCGGATAGTAATCACGTATGGATCCCATGGCGATACCATTTAAGTGTTTATCCATTTTTTCAATAGATAATCTACCGTTGGTCACCAGATCATGGGACGAATACATATCCAGTTGTTTCGCCTTTTCTTCCAATGTCATTCTTGATAGAAGATCGGCTACCCGGGCTTCCACAGCTAATCCTTTGTCTCTATATGCAGGTGTATTGTTTTCCGGTTCGCAACCGATAAAAAGTAATGCGATGAGTAGTATATAATATCTGTTCACGTTGGTATAATTAGAGTTTTGGTCATCTATTTAAAGTGTATACTTCGAAGTATTTCTCATATTTTTATATCCATAGCCTGGCCCGGCTATTACACCAGCCCCGAAATCCTTAATACAAAATCTGCCACTCCGGAGAGAAGTTGATTTCGGTTGCGCTCTTCCATATTTATTCCCATGGTCAACTCACCCTATTCGATTTTTATAGTCTCAATGGCATTATGACCTACCTTCAGTTGGATATTTCCGTCCTCTGATTTTAATTCCCTGATGGGCTCTTCAATTAAATTGGTCAATTGGACATTACTTACAGGTTTAAAAATAGAAATGGAGGCATCAACACCTTTTCCATCCGTATCATATACCCTGAGTATCGTACTTTGGTCATCTTCTGCTTTTTTGACGGTAGAAATTATCAGGTTGTCCTGATCAGTTTTAAAAAAGCTGAGTTTTTCGGGTAATGTCGTTTCACGAAAAGATCTCGGATCGACTACTACATGTATTTTTTCATTTGCCTGCTTTCCAAAGCGCTGACCATTTTTCCAGCCGGTATGATGGGAGGTGAAACTGAATGAAAAATGATGGTCTCCCGTTTGATGGTAGGTGTTTCCTTCCCAATGGCAACTTTTTCTGGACGCCAGGAGGATCGGTTGCAAAATGGTCTGTCTACTCAATGAATCGACAGGGTCCATCCAGTCAGCTGTTATTACACTTGAGCTGATGGTTACTCCATAATCCGAATTGCTGGCAGATATCCAGTTTTCAATAGCTCTTGGATGAATTTCTCGTACAGGCGTATTATAATATTCACCTCCGTTACCTCTCAGTTCATCTTTACCAATGGTCACTGCACCAAACGGAACTTCATAAGTAACGGTCCCATCTTCCATGTTCAACGGAAAGGCTATTCTAAACTCCCTGTAAAGGGTTCCGGCCCAGTTTAAAAGATCCACTGTAAAGTCTATCCTCCTGGCGGTGTTGTAAAGTGTGATCTTCATTTCAACAACAGCCTCCTTCATAGGTTGTCTCATTTTGAATGAGGTGTAAACGGGACCCTGCTCATCTACTTCCCAATTTGTGACCCCTGTACCCAGTCTATCAAAAAAGGTCAGATCGGGTTGCTGCACTTCAGCAAACTCTCCAGCGCCATTACCTTCAGAATGCATGGCAAATATTTCACCCGCTTTGAATGTAGTGGTGTTGATCAGTTCTTTTTTCAGGGCTTTATCAAAAATGCTTTCCAATCCTCCATGGCCAAATCTTACTTTGTAAAAATCATTTTCATAGGCATTTTCAGTCTTTTTACCCGTGTTAGACCCTACCGGCCCGGCTGGCCTTAAATAAAAAGTCCTGTACCCAATGGAAGGAAGTTTTTCGGCGACAAAGTTGACAACGGCAGATTGTAAATATCCATTAGGGTAATGTTCCACTTCAGACAGTTGTACGGATACGTTGGCCCCATTTTCAGTAACCAGGTAAATGTTTTCAGCTTCGTCAGGACCAAAGTTTATGCTAAAGCTGACAGGATCCGTTCGTTCCCAGCTCAGGCTGTTGAATACAACAACCGGGGTGCCTTTTTTTGAATCAAGTATTATTTTTCCGGCAATATCCCTGATCGATTGGCTTACTATTTTTTCCGCTTTGGATTTCGCGATAATAAACTTCTGTAAAAAAAGGTTATCAGTAACATCACCCCCTTTACCCCCCCAGCCATGGTCCGGGTAAACTTTAGCCTCCCATGCTTCTTTTAAGGCTTGTTCCGGGTACTTTCTAAATGAGTTTTCGACCAATGCATCAGCTGTGGCAAATTTTTCAGCCTGCGTTAGTAAAATATCCCCTTCCCTGCTTGTTTTTATGGCTTGTTGATGCGCAGCTCCATGAATATATACCCATGTATTGGGACGATCTCCTTTAATGGTCTTTTCGATCGCTGTAGTTGCCGTTGCTTTTTCAAAAAACTCATCCGCCGTGGCATAATTGAATTTGGGTAAATCAACTTTGACACGTTTTTTACCCTCTGCCTTTATGTACTTTATCTCATTCCATTTATTGATGAAAGGAACACAGTTTTCCACGGGTTTTTGGTCCCAGATAAATTCATAATTCAACATGGCAGGCATAACGGAATTATCTGCCGTTTGATTGTTGTACTTCGTGTACCAATCCACGGCATCTTTTGCCATTTGTTTTACCGCACCTTCATCACTTCTCCCTAACAGATTGTAAAACTCCATGTAATGATTACCGGGACTATAACAGCGCACTTTCGAGCCATCAGGAGCTTCCCAGTAAAATAACCCTTTGATGTGCCTCGCAAAAACAAAATTGTTTACTCCTGCTTTACTAGCCAATTGCGGCATTTGCATAGTTCTGGCGGGAACATCGTTATTAAAATAAGTATTGGTCTGATACCCTTCCAGGTTATCCTGCATCCATTTTGTGCCGAGGTAAAATTGCCTGGTCAAAGCTTCTCCCGAATACATCTCTTCGTAAGCCTGTACATAAGCCCCTCCCACACATATTCTCCCTTCTTTAAGAAATTTAATGAAGTCTTTTTTTTCTTCCGGATGCCGGTGCAGGTATTCCATTACAATGGAAGATTGCTCGATATCCATTTTGAAGTCAGGTTCCCTCTTCAATCGATTGATGTAAGGGGTCAACCATAGGTTATCCCGATCGATCTTACAGATCTCCGGTTCATTCAGCCAGGCAATATCTTCATGAGTGGTCGTAAATAATAGTACCTTACCTGTCGCCAGTTTTGACTTTGAAAGTGCTCTTAATAGTTCGTATGTTTCCTCATCGCAATTAAAGGTCTCCTGGGCTAATGCGCTTCGATTTCCTGACGTGAAGGCAAATACGTGGATCAGGATTACAACCTTGGCCAATATCGTTTTCATCTTTAGTTTATTTTCTTGTGCTAAATTTCCATTCAACGTACGGGACTGGTTTGCCTTTTAGTTTTCGACGCTTGAGTATTACATTTTCGAATTAGAGGTTTCAATCCATCGAACATTAAGGTCCACATCCGTCATGTTTTTATCCATAGGAAACATGGGTCTTTTAATGCGCTGATAATCCAGTCTCTCCAGGTCCTGATCAACCCCGCCTGGAGTAAGCGCCATCACCCAGTCTCCGCGCATATTGTAAAGCTCGGGGACCAGGTACCCTATTTTAACTACTATAATATCTGTATCACGAGGATTCAACTCCAATTGAGTGAAGTCATGCTCACGATGATACGGCTTACGTTTTTTAGTGACAATAACGGAGATGTTACCTACCTCTACCACTACTTCCACTTCAGCATGCCTGTCCCCCTCTCTGATCGACTTCACCGTACCGAACAATAGAATGGGGGCAGCATAGCGATCATCGACTTCAGCCCCGACATATGCTTCTACTTCTTTACCAACTCCCACTTGCAAGGCTTGCTCTACTAATTGTGGCCCTGGTATGGAAGCGTAAATGAGTGATTTGCCATTTTCCTTTTTAAACTCGTCTGTATTTAACAATTCATTAAGTGTCCAGGTCACATCTCCGGCGCCCCCTGCTGTTGGGTTATCTCCCATATCACTAAGCAGAAATGGTTTTTTATCACTTTCGATAGCCATTTGCAGCGCCGTTTCAAAAGGTTCCGTAGGGGCCACAAATTCAAAATCATTCCTTGCCTCCCAAAAGCTGTTGGCCAGACTTTCCGCTGAGGCTTTCACTTTGGATTTATCATCACCTGTCACCATCACCACTGCATGGTTTCTAGGCTCATCCGCCCATGCATAACCTACCCAAATAGCAGCATCAATGATGCCCTCTTGTTCTGCAATTGGCGCCACCCTGGCGTAAAGGCTTTTTCCAGGTTCAATTCTCGTACTGGTTTTTTCGCCAGGAAGTAAGACGGGGACCGGGATCCAGGCTTTGTACTCAGGCTTTCCTTTTCCGCTCTCCAGACGGTCCAGTAAATTAGTCAGGGCCCTTCGCTTTGATTCAAAAGCGTCTTCATGCGGGGCCATACGATAGCAAGTAATGAGGTCCGTGTTTCCCGCCAGTTTTTTTGAAACATTGCCATGAAGGTCCATACAGGTAGAGATCACACAATCGTACCCCACTACTTCCCGGATCCTTTTGATCATATCTCCTTCCGGATCATCTAATCCTTCCACACTCATGGCGCCATGAATGTCAAAAAAGAGGCCATCATAAGGAAGGTTAGCTTTTAAGCTTTCCAGCGTTTTTGACATAAGTGATTCATAAGCTTCCCGGGTCACTATCCCGCCGGGAAGTGCATGCCCTTTGACCGCCGGGAAATATTCAGCTTGTTTTCGCACGGATGAATCTGCCGCCAGAAAAGGGAAATAGTTAAAAACGTCTTCTCCATAAAGTGCATGAAAAGCCTCTTCAGTACTTTTAGCCGGTGAGAACGTACTTGACTCTATGGCCAGGCCGGCTATGGCTATTCTTGGAAGGGGTTTATCATTTGATTCCTTATCGGTGGGCTGACAAGCGAAACCTATCAACAATATCAACCCGTACATTTTATTTAATTTCATATGCTTTTTATTCCAAATTTCCGGATATACAAATAGTTTTCACTTTCATTGCCAATAAACTTTCTGGGTTGTCCCCTTACTTTTACTGCCATCTTTGGCCACCGAAACCACTTCAATGATCGCGTATGTTTTGCTTGCACCTTTTTGTAATGCCGGCAAGTAATAGTCAGTACTGTGGGTTTGTCCAAGCCATGTTTTGCTTTTGTCGGGGTTTACCTGGTAAATATTATGGTGATGACCATTTTTATCACTTTCAATGTGAAGGTATACTTCTGCTTTATCACCTTTTATGAATGATTCACAGGAAATCGTTGGTCTCGCAATTTTGGTATGAGTACCTGCACGCACAGCCAGCTGTCCGATATGAATAAAGTCACCAACGTTGCCTTGTGTTTTTATCCCGATCTTCACTATTCTTTCAGATGTGTGGTCAAGAGTTTTAAAGGAGAATAACTGCCATTTTTCGGTCACCTCAACAGCATGATCTTTACTCGTTCCATTCGCAAAATTTACCGTCAGTTTTAATTTTCCTTTTCCCTTAGCCACCAGTTCGATCTTTTCATTCCCTTGCAAATCAAAATTGGTTTTATACAATGGAACAAAAACCTCTTCATCTTTTTGCTTAAAATCGAATCGAAGACAGGAGCCTCCGTTGTAGCTTTCATTAAAGTCAAAAGCTGCAGCGAGTTTTGTGGTATCTACCTGCCATTGCCATGTGGGTAATATGTCCTGGTTGCTCAGGTTATGCCACTCAGCATCAGAAAGACGTTTTCCCTTTTCATTGTAAAACCTGCCCAGGCCATAATTAAAATTCGTAACAAATGGCAACTCACTGAGGACGGACCGGGCAGGAAAATACCTGGCAAATCCTTTCCATTCTTTGGATCGCCATGCCGGAACATCTTCATCCAGTACGGTCCCGTTCCAAAATTTTTGTTCTTCTAAATAGACTGATTCCGGCTGTTTGTCTTGTGCTATGTTGAACGTGGAACTTGGCCAGTAAAGACCTATCGACGTTGTATAGGGTTTATCGTTTTTGTAAAGACCTTTCCAGTTGACAGGGGATTTATAGCTCCTTTGTTGTACATCGATCCCTGAATACAGTTCCCACGGACTCCTGCCAAGGTCCCTGGCCCGTTGATGTGAATCCTCCTGTTGTGTGGTACTCCAGCCAAAATCAATGAATAAAATATCTGACAATTTTTGATCATTCTTTTGCCAATAGCCTGAATTGTGATGATTCAACTCATCCTGCCAGATCACTCTTCCGTCTTCAATCATGGCATCATACCACATCACTTTAAACCTCCCTTTGGATCTCTGCTGATAATAAGCCAGGAAGGCTTGCATGTTCAGCGCATCAGTCTCATTCAAACCCTTAGTCTCCTGATTAATGAACCAACCTTCAAACCCATAGTATCCGGCCACCTCAATCATTTTATCTGCTACAGGGAAATTTCCCTGTTCATCTTTCCGGAGAAATTCTCTGACCCATTCTTCTTTCCCTCCATAGGCATTTGGGGGGAAGAACACTGTCCCCAACACTTTCACACCGTTTCGATGTGCCGCATCCACCCAAGGAACAGCCGGGGTTACGATCAATCCTTCTCCGGCAGAACCTCCCCATTGCACGAAATAATCGATGTATTGCCAAAACGGAAAAGCATATTCTTCTACGGTTTGAAAACCCTGAGAAGGGTGCTTAGAAGTTGAACGATATGTGGGAACAAGAGAAACTATGGATGGCTCTGCGCTTAATTCAGGTCGAAGCTGGGTACTGGAATCGACAAAACGTGCCTTTAACGCCACATGGCTAACATTAAATTTCGCATGAGGGTCCTTTTCCGGATTCCATTGAAGGAATTCATTGATAAACCAATAGGAGGAATAAGGTTGATTAGCCTCGTACGTAGGTTGTGCAATACTACTTGATAAAAAAAGAAGAAATGTCAAAGTTGTACCTACTACACTACGGAGTACAATATACATTTTAGATAGGTGTGTTTTATGGAACATTTCGTAGTTCAACTTTGGCATTTTGTGCTATTCTAATACTATCGTTCGATTCACTTGTTTATCCGATTGAACAAAACGCAAGAGATAAATATCCTTACCGGAAGATGTTATTTTGCTTAAATCAAGTGTGATCTTATCGCCGGTAATTACACGGGTTTGTTCATATACTTTATTGCCTAAAGGAGAATACAGCGCCAAAGACACCGGAGTGTTATTATTTCGAAATTGAATCTGTAAGCGTCCTTCCGTAGGATTGGGATAAATTTTAATTCGATCCTGCAAATCTTCCGAATCGATTGAGGTCACTACTCCGGCAGTTGTAAAGCTAAATACATCACTTTGTGTTGTTCCTAAAAAGTTTACAGCATCCACTCTCCAATAGTAGGTTGTACTACCTTTTAATTCCATAGTTTCCAATTGAGTGGCTGTCACAGTGTTTAGTAAATCACCTTCTTCAATAGCATCGCTCTCGCTTAGATATACGTTAAAAGAGGTAGCATTTTTTGTGAAACCCCAATCCAGAGTAACGTCTGTAGCCACATCAACCGATTCATTTTGTGGCCTGGTAAGCCTTGGTTTCGAGGGCAATCCACCTATTTCATCAATTCCAAATACTTCGAATTCTGTCATGCCTATATTAGGCCCGACTGATGTCAAAACCCTAAATTCAACCGAGTTGGTTTTTATATCAGAAAAATCTAACTCCAAACCAGAACCATCACCTGGTATTGATTCGATGTTCATTGTAGTACCTTCTCCGAACTCAAGAACGCCTGATAAAATGTCTTCATTACTGGCACGGTCATATAGTACTACTTTTTTGATGGTAACTTCGTTATCCCAGGTGAGTTTTGCCCATGGTGTTGATTCCCCATTTGATGCCCATTCTCCTATACCGCTTCGTCCTATAATACCATCAGTCAATTTGGTTCCTGAAAAGTCTGAATTAAATTCGGTAGAAACAGTTACTGTAGCTGCAGGCGCAATATTTGGATCTTGAGTAGTGTAAGACCAGATAGCTCCTGTAGTGGTTCCGGTCGAGTTAACACTATTAATTTGCCAGTAATAGGTGGTCAAAGGTTCGATATCTTCAGGAGTATAACTCAGGCCCGTTTGATTAGCCATGAATGGGGGTGGATTTTCTTTGCCAAAATATACGTCATAAGATATTGCACCAGCCCCGGCATCCCAGGTTAGTGTTGCATCTGTCCGAACGTCCTCAGTTGCCATATCAGCAGGAAATGGATTAGCTACTGCCCCGGGAAGAGGAGTTGTCACTTCGGTTGTATATGACCATGTATCTCCGGTTACTTCACCGGTACTGTTTTTCTCATCTACCCGCCAATAGTAGGTTGTGTTGTTTACCAGAGTACCCGGATCATAAGTAGATGCAATGGATTCTCCTTTTAGATCGCCACTGGAAAGCGTAGGTGTTGTTCCAAAATATACCGAGTGGACAGCATCATAAGTTCCTCCTGTCCAAGTCAGGTCTGCATCTACGCTTACTTCGGTTGCGCCATCCGCTGGCAGTGGGTTTGAAGCTTTTTCTATTGCAGGTGGTAGTATATCAAAAACTTCATTAATTGCGGTGGCATAATCTTTCAGGGTACCCGCTGATTCACAATTTCTTACATCAACATCTACCCAAACAAACCCACCCGAAATGTCACTTTTGAAGTTGGTGAATTTTTGTTTCATTTGTGCGGGACTGTCTCCTGAGCCACAGCCAGCGCCATTTTTTGACCATAGGCCGTGTATCATTTTCAGATCTCCAAAAGATGGATTCCATGTTGACGGTTGATTATTAGATCCTCCGGCATAACCTTGGAGATAAACTCTGTCAATTGCCCCGGGTCGTGCCGCTTCCGTATCGGTGTATACCTGACCCCAGACATCTTGTACTGTGTAAGGGACTAATGTTACTTTGAAACCTATATCTGCCAACATAATGCTTAAGGCGGTCATTGATGCAGCGTCATAGTGATCTTCATCGTCATAGTTTATGGCATCTACCCCTAATTCATTCTTTACAGTGGTAAAGGCCTTGTAAAGGATACTCTCGGGACCAGTGCCTTCTCTGTCGATGATTGTGTTAATATTTTTAAAATCATCTCTGTTATAAGCTGATATACAGAGCTCTACCCTATCTATGGATGAGGGGAATTGTTTCAACCTTGCCACTTTAGCTCCCCATTCAGGGTCACCAATATAGTTTCCATCACTATCTGTAAAGTCTACACCTCCATCACTCAGTTTACCATTCGCATCTACATGAATAGTCCAGAGGATCACCGTATTAAATCCCGATGCCCGAAGTTCATCTATTTCCTCATTAGTCTGTCGCACGAAAGGTCCTCCTACATAAACGGCAGAGACCTGCGCATGAAGCTGAAAGGCCATAAGAAGACTAGCAATAATTGTTATAAGTGTTTTCATTATTAATAGGGTTTCATCTAACTTCTATTTCTCGGATATAAAATAAATTGATACCAGCAATAATCAATTGTTTTTTAGCAGGCAGAGCATGAATGCTCATACAAAATGTCTGATGATGCCTGACGTTCTTATATATTTATCATTATTCTAACATTATTTTTCTGTTGATCTGCTTGCCGGATTGAGTAAAACGCAAGAAGTAAATCCCCTTATATTCAGATGCTATTCTGCTCAAGTCAAGGGTTATTTTATGGTCAACAATTGTTCTATTCTGTTCAAGTATTTTATTGCCTAATGGAGCATATACTAGTAAGGATATTGGAGCATTATTATTCTGAAATTCAATAGCTAAAACTCCTGTTGTAGGGTTTGGGTAAATTTGAATTGCATCCGTAAGATCTTCAGCATCGATAGACGTTACTGTATTCTCTTCTATGGTCGTAAAACTGAATACATCGCTTTCTATTGTAGCCAAAAAATTCATAGCATCCACCCTCCAGTGATAAGTGGTATTGGCTTTCAATCCGGTGACGTCTAATTCTGTTGCGGTCACCTCTTCTAACAGATCATTTTCCGTAATGGTACTGCTCTCACTCAGGTACACTTTGAACGTAGTGGCATTTTTCGTAAACCCCCAATCCAAGGTAATGTCCTTATCAATATCGACCGATTCGTTCCTTGGTCTGGTAAGTCTGGGTTTTGAAGGCGATCCACCTATAAGGTCTAACCCAAATACTTCAAATTCTGACATGCCTACGTTGGGCCCTTCACCAGCCGTTACTCTAAATTCAACAGAAGTAGTATTTTTTTCAGGGAAATTCACTTCCAGCGCCGAACCATTATTTGGTAACGCACCTACCATCACTGTGCTTCCATCTCCAAATTCAAGAATACCGGCATCGATCCTTTCTGCACCACTGGGACGGTCGTAAAGCACCACTTTCTTTATACTCACTTCATTGTCCCACGTAAGTTTTGCTGTTGGTGTTTGTTCTCCGGAGGAAGCCCATTCCCCTATACCGTTGGCAGCCACTCCTGAAATCCCGTCCACAAGTTTACTCCCCGAGAAATTCGAATTAAACTCTGAAGACACCGTTACCGTTGCAATAGGAGCAATATTAGGCTCCTGAACGGTATAAGACCAGATCTCACCTGTAGTTGTTCCGGTAGAGTTTACACTGTTTACCTGCCAATAGTAAGTTGTCAGGGGTTGAAGATCAGCTGGCGCATAACTTGTGGCACTTTGATTTCCAATGAATGGCGGCGGATTTTCTGTTCCAAAATACACATCATAAGAAACCGCATTAGCACCAGCCTCCCAACTCAACGGCGTAGTTGCTCTTATGCCTGTCGCCATGTTGGCAGGAACCGGACTTGTGCTTGCTCCTGGAAGAGGTGTGGTCACTTCTGTTGTAAAAGACCATGTATCTCCCTCTAACTCACCTGTACTGTTTTTTTCGTCAACACGCCAGTAGTAAACGGTATTATTTACAAGCGTTCCCGGGTCATAAAAAGAAGCTGTAAGCTCTCCTTTCAGATCACTATCAGTCAGGCTGGGATCGGTTCCAAAATATAGAACGTGTGTCGCATCATAAGTTCCTGCCGTCCAACTTAAATCGCCATCCACGCTGATCTCGGTGGCTTGATGAACAGGTGTCGGGTCAGACGCTTTGGACAATGCAGGTGCAGGAATATTAAAAGCTCTGTTAATGGCATTTGCATAGTCTCGTGCCGTTGCCATTTCGCTACACCTTAGAATGTCTTCAAACAGCCAGATAAATCCACCATCAATACCTGCAGCGGCATCCCAATCTTTCATCCGGGTTTCCATGCTTTGAGGGCTGTCTCCCGAGGCACAACTCGCATTGTAGCTCCACAAACCTGGCGTTACTTCGATCCCAAACAGGTTATTCCAGTCTGCCGGATTGTTTCCCGAACCGCCAGCATACGCTTGTAAATACACTTTATCAACGCTTCCTGCCTGGTAAGCTTCCAATTCATCATATACCGGTTGCCAATAAAGCGTTCCACGGGTATACGGTGCAAAAGTGATCTTGTACCCAAGGTCAATGAGCATTTTTGAAAATGCCACCGTAGTTGGCACATCGTAATTACTTTCATCATCGTTATTGATCGCTGTTATTGGAAGGATCTCCTTTAATTTGGCAAAGTTTTTATACAATGTACTTGTCGGCCCGGTTCCCTCTGCATTAACAAGTGCTTCGATGTTTTCCCAATCCGGAACCTGGGCGGACCCCACCGACAATTCGATCCGCTCTACGGAGGTGGGGGCCTCTAACAACTTGTGTACACTCGCAGGCCAATCTGCTCTCCCTGCATATTCACCATCTTCCGCAATAAGACCATCATTCAATATCAGATCACCGGTAGGTCCAATGTGAACACTCCATAACACCACCGTGTTAAAGCCGGAAGACCGTATAATGTCTGAATTCTCGTCAATGTCATGATATAGCGCTCCTCCGCTAAAAACCATGTTACTCTGGCCTGATGCAGCAGACCAGAGTAAGACGGCCCCTAACGCGACTATCATCCATTTTAATCTGTAATTCTGTTTCATCTTTTGTTGGGTTTGATTTTTGATCTGCCTGGTCAGCTGGTACCAGCCTATGTTTGGATTTGTTTTAAGTAAGTAGGGTGAAACAGAGCGCATATTTGCCGGTCTATACCATCTTATAAAGTAAGTTTTGTTAAAGAAATCCAGCATGCATACGACTCCGGGACTCTTCATAACTGACCCCGTTTAAAAGCTTCAATTGCCTCATATTCTGCCAGGCCCAGCTTATGGTATTCTTCCGCTGTCGCTCGATTTCTCTGCTCAGACCTTTGCCAGAATTCTCTGTTATCTGTACCGGGAAATAAGGGACGGTCCTTCTGAGATTGGTGCTTAAAAATACCCCTGCGTTTCTTAAGTAACTCGTCCGGGCTGAGAGGTACTGCCATTTCAATCTGATCAATCTCCCATTCCTGCCAGGCTCCGCGATAAAGCCATATCCAGCAATCTTTCATCCAGGCTTCCTGTTTTAATTCTTCAAGGGCCCTGAAAATAATATCCAGGCACACTCTATGGGTTCCGTGCGGATCGGAGAGATCACCGGCAGCAAAAATCTGCTGTGGTTTGATCTCCTGAAGTAGATCGGTAGTGATCCTGATATCTTTTACCGTGGGTGGGCTCTTTTTGACCAGTCCTGTTTCATAAAATGGCAGCTCTAAGTGATGCACGTTCCCATCCGGTATTCCCACATACCGGCAAGTGGATTTGGCCTCTATTTTTCTTATTAGCCCCTTTATAAACCGCACCTCTTTTGTATCAATTTCACCGGGTTTTTTATGATGAAGGTCTTCAGTAACCTCTTCATAAAACTTCGTTGATTTTTCCTTATCTCCCAGGTGAAAAGCGAGAGAATACTCTTTGGCAAACTCAGCAAAATCGGCAACATCTTCATCGAATACGGCAATGTTACCGGATGTTTGATAGGCCACGTGTACATCATGTCCCTGATCTTGTAACCGGATAAAGGTGCCTCCCATTGAAATAATATCATCATCAGGGTGAGGACTGAAGATCACCACACGTTTCTTTGAAGGTTCAGCGCGCTCCGGCCGGTTAGTATCATCTGCCAGAGGTTTTCCTCCTGGCCAGCCCGTGATCGTGTGCTGGATCTTGTTGAAAATGTGAATATTAATATCGTAGGCCTTTCCGTGCTGATGTATCAGATCCGCGAGCCCATGATCAATATAATCCCTGTCTGTCAGCTTGAGAATGGGTTTGTTCACCTTTTCACAAAGCAGTATCACTGCCTTTTTCATCATCTGGTCGTCCCAAACAACTTGCTCGAATAGCCATGGCTCCAGAGACCGGGTCAATTTTGCACTGGCTACCTGGTCAATGACGAACGCTGTATTCGAATGCTGTTGCAGGAAAGTAGCAGGTACGTTCGTGCTCACCTCCTCTTCAACAGACCTTTTTATGATCAAACTTTTACCTTCCCCCCACGCCATGATAATGATCCTTTTCGCTTTCATGATGGTCCCTACACCCATGGTGATGGCTTTAATGGGTACATTCTCCTCTCCGAAAAAATCACTGGCTGCATCCATCTTGGTAATGTGGTCCAGGGTGATCATTCTTGTGGGGCTATTGATCGATGATCCGGGCTCGTTAAAGCCAATATGCCCGGTCCGTCCAATACCTAAAAGCTGAAGATCAAGGCCACCAAGCGCCTCTATTTTTGCCTCATAATCCTTACAATATTGGGCAACTTTGTCGACCGGAAGCGTACCGTCAGGAATATGTACATTTTCAGGTTTGATATCGACATGATCGAAAAGATATTCATGCATGAACCTGTAATAGCTCTGTAAAGCGTCGGGAGGTATGGGATAGTATTCGTCAAGATTGAAGGTCACCACGTGTTGGAAACTCAAGGCTTCTTCTTTGTGTAGCCTGATCAGTTCGGTATAAACGCCTTTCGGTGAGGAACCTGTAGCTAATCCCAGTACACATTGCTGCCCTTCTTTTTCTTTGGATATGATCAAGTCCGCAATTTCCCGGGCCGTTTTAACGGAGGCTTCCGTGGCATCCTGAAATATTGCCAGGGGTATTTTTTCAAATTTGTTGAAGGAAGTCCGGATCATTGTTTTAAGTGTTTATGGATAGAATCCTCGCTAAATAGAATTCGATTTAATAAATGAAATGATCTCTGACCGATAGCCAAAAGCTACAGCCACTACCGTATCTGCAGCGCCATAATAAACGGCGATCTTGTCATCATCTGCCAGGGCAGCACATGGAAATACGACGTTAGGCACATCTCCGGTAAGCTCATATAGTTCTGCCGGAGCTAATAAATAGGGCTGGGTACGGTACAATACTTTATCCGGGCGCTCCAAATCTAACAAGGCTGCTCCCATGGAATATCGATACCCATTCGCTGTATTGATCACTCCATGGTAGAACATCAGCCAGCCATCTTCCGTACGAATGGGCACGGAACCGGCCCCGATTTTAGTGCATTGCCACGCGCTCTGTTCAAAGGGGGTCACTTTCATTACACATCGGTGTTCTCCCCAATACTTCATATCCGGGCTATAGCTGATGAAAATATCTCCGAAAGGTGTATGCCCGTTATCACTTGGCCGGCTTAGCATGGCATATTTTCCATTGATCTTCTCAGGGAAAAGCACTCCATTTCTATTGAATGGAAGAAAAGCATTTTCACACATGTGAAAAGTCTCAAAGTCGAAGGTATAGGCCACACCGATGGTCGGACCATGGAAGCCGTTGCACCAGGTAATCCAGTAACGGTCTTCGATGAATGTAACACGTGGGTCGTACTTGTAATCAGAGGAAATCATTTCAGTATTTCCCGGCACCATTTCTATAGGCTCATGATTGATTTTCCAGTGGATAGCATCCTCACTGAAACCAGCGTAAATATTCATCTGAACTGCCCTGTTGTCGCAACGAAATACACCTGCAAAACCATCTCCGAACGGCACGACTGCACTGTTAAAAATACTGTTGGAGGTCGGTATATCATACCTTCCGATGATGGGGTTGGCAGAATAACGCCACATTACTTCCGATGAACCGAGTGGTCGCTCCTCCCAGGGTATTTTTACCAGATTACTCGTTGTTACCAGATCATTCATTTTCAAATTTCTTTAGTTTCTAATTGCTTCATTTTTTGTATTTCACGATTGTCAGGGTGAGCAAATGGCACAAACCACGCTGCCAATAGTGAAGGAAGAGTAGCGATCAATACCCAAATGAAAAAGTTTTTATATCCTAACCAATCGCTTAAATACCCGCTGATCATTGCGGGTAACATAAACCCCAGATTCATAATGCCGGAGGCAAAGGCATAGTGTGCCATTTTGTATTTTCCGGGGGCAACTTGCTGCATCATAAAAAGGATCAGTCCCACGAACCCAAACCCATAACCGAAGTAATCCGTCACAGCGGCAAGCCCAATGAGGTAAATATTTTCAGGCTGGAAAATGGCTAGTGCAGCATACCCTAAAAAAGGGAGGTTAAGACAGCAGCACATAATGAATAAGGTTTTCTTCAAACCTCTGGCTGCAATGACATAACCGGCCAGTAACGAACCGATAACGAAAGCAGCAGCCCCAAACACACCATAAACCAACCCTATATCAGAGGTAGTTAACCCTAAGCCACCTTCGGACAGAGGCGCTTTGAAAAAAAGTTGTACTATTTTGATGGCAAACCCTTCGGCAAATCGATACAGTAAGATAAACCCAATATAGACCCAGGCATATTTCTTGTTAAAGAACCCTTTTAAAACCTCTAAAAGAGTGTTAACTCCTTCACGGAAAGTCTGTACACCTTCAGCCGTTTTTCCTGAAGGCAACATACGACCGTGATAAAAGCCGATACTTAACATAAGTACCCCGAAAGCACCTATTACAATGGTCCAGGCTTGTGTTACTCCCAGCGCATCTTCTAATTGACCGGCTATATAGATGAATGCACCCCCTACTAAAATCTTAGCCAGATTATAAGCCGCTCCCTGCCATCCAATGTATTTGGCCTGGTCCTGGGCGTTCAATACGTCCATGTAAAGGCCGTCAGTAGCTATGTCATGCGTAGAGCCACTGAGCGCTACCACGGCTAACAGTCCGATAGCGTAGGCAAAGAAATCCGGAAGTTGTAAGGAAAAAGCTATCAGCGCAAAGACCACTCCTGTGATGACCTGCGTGATCACCACAAAGTATTTCTTGGTCCGAAACATTTCAAGAATTGGACTCCAGAGCGGTTTTAAGGTCCACGGCATCATAATGACCGATGTCCAAAAAGCGATCTTCGTATCGGTGATACCCATATTCTTGAACATCAATGTAGAAGCCTGTGCTATGGCAATAAAAGGAAGCCCCATAGCAAAATAGACCGTGGGAATCCAAAAACCCGGATGGAGGGAACTATTTCTCGTTTTAGTGTTCAAATTCTTTTGTATGTTTCTTCAAAATTTCATGCCGCATTTTGCCCGTATCATCTGCGTTGTTATCATTAGAAATTAAAAAGGATGTTTTCATGTTTGCTATTTTTTAATTTCTAAAACCCCTCCCTTTGTAAGCTCATGATGATCGATAAAAAAGCCGTTTACTGACCGTCCGTCTTTTTTAATCGAACTGATATATTCCCTTTGTCCGGATTTACGGATGATCAGCTGCTTACCTTCGTAATAGTTTTTATCCAGGTCTATGATAATCTCATCAAATACCGGTTCGGAGATCGCAAAGTCCATATCGCCCGGGCAAACGGGATAAAGCCCCATCATTGCGAAAGCAGCCCATGCAGAGAGTGTACCGCAGTCGTCATTCCCCGGCAGTCCGTCGGAAGTGTTTTTATAATAAGTATCCAGCAGTGTGTTCACCTCTTTCTGTGTCCGCCATTCTTCTCCGCGCACATAATTAAACAGCCAGGGGTAGTGAATATCAGGCTCATTGGCCATATCGAAAAGGCCTTCATCGAATACCCGCTGAAGCGTAGAAGTGAACTTTCTTTTTCCTCCGAAAAGCCTTACCAAACCTTGTATATCGTGCGGAACACCAAAAGTATATTGCCATGCGGTACCTTCATGAAATCCCGGAGAGGGTTCGAAATTAACTCCTTGCTTTGGATCAAAATCAGCATAGAACGTACGATCTGCCAGCCGTGGGCGGATCATATTGAATTCTTCATGATCAAAATATTCCTTATAGCGCAACGACTGTCGATGAAAGCGCTTGTGATCTTCTTCTTTCCCCAGGGAACGGGCGAACTGGCCCAGGTTCCAGTCGGCAATGTAGTATTCCAGTGCATGTGAGACAGAATTATCGAATTCTTTTTCATAAGGCACATATCCTTTATCCAGGTAAAAATCAATATCCGGCCGGAGTTTGTTTTCTGCACCACGGGTGGTGGCTGATTTTATCATGGCCTCATAAGTGAGCTCTACATCAAAATCCCTCAATCCTCTGAAATAGCTATCCACGATTACGGGAATAGCGGGGTCTCCTTCCATGACCAGTGTTTCAGCGCTGTTAAGCTCCCACTTGGGCAACCAGCCGCTTTCTCTATACATTTGAACCATAGAGCGCACCATATCCAGTTGCTGCCCAGGATAGACCAGGCTCATAAAAGGATGAAAGTTTCGATAGGTGTCCCAAAGCGAAAAAACAGTATATCTATCCCCATTTTCGGTCTTCCCTACTTTGAACGACTCCATCATTGGATATTCACCGTTAATATCGTTGATCACATTGGGGTGGATCTGCATATGGTATAATGCAGTATAAAACACGGTTTTCTGGTCTTCCGTACCTCCTTTGACAGATACCTTTGAGAGAGCTTTCTCCCAATCGGATTGCGCCTTTTTTAACGTGTTGTCAAAATCAAACCCAGGTATTTCGGTATTCAGGTTTTGCCTGGCATTATTTATACTTACATAAGAAACTCCCACTTTCACCAGGACTTCCTCGTCCGCTTCTGTATGAAAGCTCATAAAAGCTCCAATACTATCACCTGATACCATGGATTGGTAATCAAGATAATATTTGAACGCTCCACTGGTGGAAGACCATGATCGCTCGGCAGTCATTTCAGGCATTTTTTTCCAGGCCCCCATTTCTTCAGCGGCTTTACTGAACTGCGCCACAAAGTATACCGGACGTTCGGTACCATCATTGTAACAAAAGGTACCGGTCATTCGGTGACCTTCAATTTCTTTTCTATTTACGATCCTTATTGACCCACCTGTTTCGTTGGTAAGCCCATTGCCTAAATCAATCAGTATATTGGATTTTCCCTTCGGAAAGGTGAATTTGCTAAGTCCGGCCCGTTGTGTGGCAGTTACCTCAGTAAGTATATCATACTTGACAAGCGAAGTACTGTAATACCCCGGAGATGCCTTTTGCTCTGCCATTTTCGATCCATATTCCCTCGGGTTGGCGGTCATGTTGCCCGTGGTAGGCATGACCAAAATAACCCCCAGGTCGGGGCAACCCACACCACTCAGATTGACATGAGAGTAACCTGTGAAATACTCATTCTCCAATGAATAAGGCGTTGACCACCACCGTTTATCTTTATCCCACGTATTTGCCTCAGAGCCTGTAACATTAAAGGGTACCACAGAAGCCATTCCTTGAGGTACGAGAGCTCCGGGGTTCGTTGCTCCGAAATTAGAAGTACCAATGAAAGGATTGACATAATCCAGTTTACTTTGGGCAAAACCATTCAGACATAATACGCCCGATAAAGCCACCAGTATATGTCTGATCATTGTATTCATCTAATGATAAGTTGTGCAGGAGTCGGTGCGTATTTCTTCATAGTTCTGTGGTATCTGAATTCAATTACTTCCCATATAATATCAGGGGCTTAAGTTGAAAGTCTATTAAACGAATATAACTAAATCGGTTTAGTTTCAAAACCAAAATTACTCTTACTTACTTTTCACATGGCTAAACTATGTTTCTATAGATATTACCCGGGGAAACTCAACCTAAGTCAATTCTTTTGACAAAAAATGTTCAACCTGCTGATCATCATAATTGCAAAACTCTTTAAGAATTTCTGCAGCATGCTCATTAAGTAACGGCGCCGGCCTGGAAATCCGCTGTGGTGTATCGCTGAAGGATACGGGAAAACCAGTGGTCTTCACCGGTCCTATGGTTGGATGCTCGTACTCCAGGATCATATTGTTGTGCTTGATCTGAGGGTCTTCGACCATCTCCTCAAAAGTATTTACCTGTGAGCACCAGATATCCTCTTCCAGTAAAATAATCAGCCATTCTTCGGTTGTTTTTTGGCGGAAAACTTCTTCAAAGTCCTTTCGGATCTCATCGCGGTTTTCAATGATATTATTCGAATCATACTCTTCCGAATCGTACTTGGCAAAGTTAAGTGCGCGTGCTAACCTTCTAACAGAATTCATCCCTACGGACACATATCCATCTCGTGTATGATAGATACCATAGGGTGCTCCTAACCAAGGGTTGGGGATCCCGCTTTCGCTACGCTCCGGGTTACTTCCTTTGTGCAGAAAAGCGGTAACTTCCTGCACGTGAAACCCTACGGCTGAATTCAATAAGTTGGCTTCAATTTTTTGACCTTTTCCCGTTTTTTCTCTTGAATAAATGGCCGCAAGCACAGATTGTACAATAAACAGGCTGGTAAGTAAATCGGCCTGACCTACTGCTGTGGCTATAGGAATATCCCCTTTCTTTCCATTCAAAGCGGCACTTCCTGATATCGACTGGGCCATCAGATCTTGTCCGGGACGTTTGAGGTATGGCCCGGACGCGCCGTAACCGGAGCTGGAACAATAAACAAGTCTTGGATTGAGGGGTTTCATCTCTGCATACCCCAATTCCAGCCTTTCCATCACACCCGGGCGAAAATTCTCGATCAGAATATCCGACTTTTTAATGATCCCGATGGCTATCTTACTTTGCTCCGGATCTTTGAGGTCAAGGGCAATGCTGCGTTTGTTCCTGTTAAAGCTGACAAATGAAATACTCTCTCCTTCAGGATAAAGATTGCCATAAGAGTAGTGTCTCATCCAATCACCTTTTACAGGTTCGATCTTGATCACCTCCGCCCCCATGTCACTGAGCATTTGAGTAGCAAAAGGTCCCTGTGCCAATTGTGAAAAATCAGCAATCACTAATCCTTTTAACGGGCCATTTTTTTCCATGTGCTAACTTTTAGTTTTTGAAATAAATGCTTCTATCGCCTGTTGTGCCTCTTCTGTCAAAAAAAGTTGTTCCACAGTGCGTCCTTCATCGTTAATGCGGTCCTGAAAGGGGGTGTTTGTCAAACTTAATTGGGCGAGTCGCTTCAACTGGGTAATGGACTGAGCCGATCTCCTGGTCAGCTTTTTGGCAAAGGTTTGAACTTCCTCATCAAAATTTTCATCTTCAAAAACACGGTTTACGATCCCCCAACCATATAGCTCCATAGCCGTATATTGTCCACCGGTAAAAAGCATTTCTTTCGCACGGTTAATCCCTACTTTTTGCGTCAGACGCTGTGTCCCTCCACCTCCGGGGATCAGACTCAGGTGGACCTCAGGCAATCCCATTTTCGAGCGGTTTGAGGCCAGGATCAAATCACAGCACAAGGCTATTTCACATCCGCCGCCTAAGGCAAAACCGTCAACCGCTGCGATCCAGGGCTTGGAAGATTGCTCTATAGATTCATAGAGTTTTTTTCCATTTTCCTGGAAGGACCTGAACTCTTCAGGTGTTTGGCTGCCATATTCTTTAATGTCAGCACCTGCCATAAAGGCGCGACCTTTTCCTTTTATTACCGCAACTTTGACTTGTTCATTCAAATTGATCTCCTCAATACCCGTGACAATCTCTCCCATCATCTTTCTATTCATGGCATTGAGTTGATCCGGGCGATTGAACACCAGGAATGCCAGGTCTTCTTCCATGAGAATTTCGATATGTTCGTAACTACCCGACATGTTGTAATATGGTTTTGTACAGTTCGTTTAGCTGTTTGATCAAAGTGTCCGAGGGTTGATTTTTGATTAATCCTTCATGCAAGAGATCCGCTCCCTGTTCCTGAAAATTATTCCATCCGGGATGTTGTGGCCGGACATAGGCTTTTTCAAGTGTCGCCAATGTATCACGGAAGAAGTTATGACACAGGGCGTTACCTTGCTCACTTTCCCAGGCCTTTAGGCTTCCCGGCTGTCCGGCATGCTGTAAATAGGCTCCTTCCTGGTTCTCCGGATGGGCCACATAGTTCGCAAAATCAACAGCCTCTTTTGTAGCTTCGCAATGCGCTGAAACTGCCAGTCCCACGCCTCCAAGAATGGTTGAAATATCTTGTTGAGGATTTTGAGGGCTGTTTGCAAAATGCACCAGTTTCGAGGCGTAGCCTTCACGCGAGTAATTGGAATATCCAAATAAATAAGGAGAATAAATGATCTCATCCTCATCACTCATCCGGTCTAAGATCTGTATCGGATTCCAATGGATCGAATCGGGATGAAGGTATTCCAAATGGAATTTTAACTCGTCCAAAGCAATGATCCCTGCCTTTTCGTTCACCTTAAAATCGCGGATAAAATCACGCCCCGCAGACTGTGCACAGAGCGTCAGGAAGGAACACCATAAGTCGGTCGGGCAAAGGGGCCATGCCACTGCATGTCCTGTTGGCACAAGGGTGTAAAAATGCTTAAGTTCAGCCCAGGTTTCCGGGAAAGTAAGCTGATGTCGCTCTAACAGGTCCTTACGATAAGCAGCTACCAGGGCCGCCGCATCAATCGGCAAAGCATACAGATGATCATCGAAAAAGTACGATTGAAAACCCGGTCCAACAGACTGTTTGGAGTGCTCGTTCAACAGATAGGATGAAAGGTAGGGCTTCAGGTCACGCAATAACTTGTTTTCATGCGCCTGTCCCATGTAAGGATGGTCTATGGTGAGAAGATCATAACGTTCTATCAGGTCTTCAATAGGCATATCGCCGAACTCCTTGAGGGAGCGTACGTCCCACTTTATCTGAACTGCCGGGTTCAGCTCCGAATATTTTTCAGAAAGTTTTATCAACGGTTCATACCCCCTGGGATGGTCCCATGCTATTCCTCTCAATTCAATCATTTACGTTCCTTTTTGAATAGTATTATCGTTTTCCAGCCTGGCTCAACAATCCATCACTGCTTTCATTTCACATCCAATATCACCGTCTCGATGGCATATTTCCCCAGACTCAGTTGTTTCACTTCTTTTGGCTCTTCTTCAATGATGTTGGTTTGAAACATACGGTCGTATTCAAAATAAGAGTTGATATTCACGTTTGTACTCTCCCCTTCCCTATTGTAAAGTCGAAATACCACATCATCCGAATCTTCCGCTTTTTTGATCGCAGAAACGATCACGTCCTTTCCTTGTGCGGTAAAAAAGCTTTCTTCGTCTGACAAGTTCGCTTTGGATGATTTATCCGGGTTATAGACCACAAAAAGCGGTTCATTAAACTGCTCCGCCACGAGCCCCCCCGACCGGTCACCTGCCGGCGCGGAAGTCACTATGTGGGAATAACTATGGCTCCCTTCCTGCGAATACAGGTTGCCTTCCCAGTGGCAAGACTTTCGGCTGGCCAATAGCAAGTGCTGGAGCACCGCCCGGTCATTCTCTTTGGTTGGGTCTATCCAATCTGCCGCAGCTACCGAAGAGCTGAGCGTGACCGTCATATCTCCATCAGAAGCTGAGATCCAATCCATAATGGCACGAGGATGCACGTCTTTACAAAGTGGCGTGTAGCGCTCACCAGCCGTATGGATTTCATCACGCCCGACTTGTACGGAGCCAAATGGCACATCATAGGTGATCGTAGCATTTTTCATATTCACCGGATAGGCAGTGCGGAACTCACGGTAGAGCTCTCCGTTCCAGTTCAGTAGTTTGTTGTCAAATTGAACACGCTTCAGTTTGTGATAAATGGTGATGTCCTGCTGTGCTATGGCATGTAATATTTGCTGTTTGATCCGATAGGTGGTAAAGACACTCCCGTTTTCGATTATTTCCACTTTAGGCGCATGGATACTCACCTTGTCAAAGTCGTTCATGAAAGGTTGCTGAATATCACCAAATTCTCCTGCTCCGTTGCCCACGGACTCTAATGTGAATATCTCACCGGTTTTAAAATCATTCGTAAGGAACAGGTTTTTCTTCAAATCTTTGTCGTAGACCTGTGAAAGTCCACCTTCCGTAAAAGTTAGCTGGTAGTAAGGGTTTTCGTAGGAAGCTTCTTTGGCAAGATCATTCAGTCCATTAGAACCAGGCGTCGAGTGGTGCAGGTAAAAAGTCTTATACCCCACAGAAGGTACTTTTTCAGCAATGAACGTCAGCTTCGCCTTGTTAATGAACCCATCGCCGTACGTTGTAAGGTCTGAAACTTGTGAAGTCAACTCCCTTCCGCCTGCATCTTTTATCGAGATGCTTTTAGTCACGCCTTGCGGAAGGTCGATGTCTATGGTGACAGGGTCCGTTCGTTCCCATGACAAGCTATTGAAAATCACGACCGGGATGCCTTTATCTTCTTTAGTGTTCACCCGGCTGGATAGAAAGGTGAGCGCTTTGTCAAGCAGCTGTTGCCCCTGCACCCTGGAACTAACAAACTTCGATTCAAACAAGCCATCCGTGATGTCTCCGTCATGCCCGCCCCAACCGTGGTCAGGATATACTTTGTCCTGCCATGCCTGGTCCAATGCAGCTGTCGGGTAAGGCATTTTCGATTTATCTAAAAGATAAGATGCGGTAGAGAACTTTTCCGCGGCAGTAAGTAGTTTGGAACCTTCTCTACTGGCAGTGAGTGCGGTATGGTGCGTTGGTCCATGGATATACACCCATACATTAGGCCGTTCTCCCACAATGGTATCCACCAAATCAACGTTTTGGGCGGCTAATGGCATGAACTCGTCCACTGTCATCAGCTCCATATCCGGTAAGTAGATCTTTTTCTTCTTTTTCTTAGCGTCTTTAATACTTTCCTTTTCGTTCCACGCTTCTATGAACTCCGAGTAATCAATGGCCGGCAGCATGTCCTGGCTGGACAATAATGGCGTATAATGGTCTTTTTCTTCAGAATACTGCCCCCACCATACCACCTGCTCGGCGCCATACCTGAGCTGGTTCCCACGGTCCTGGGATAGGTGGATCAGGTCTGTCCCGTAATGCCCGGGAGAATAGGTAAAAACAGAACTACCGTCCGGGCTTCCCCAATGAAAGAAGCTCTTGGCATGCCGGCTGATGATCATGTAATCCACACCCGCTTTTTTCAATATCTGTGGCATCTGCAACGTTTTACCAGGTACATCCACGTTCCAGTAAACCTTTGAGTCATATCCGTCAAAAGTGCTTTTAAGCCATCTCTTTCCAACGTAAAGCTGGCGCACCAGGTCTTCACCACTGTACATATCTTCATAAGGGCAGTTATAGGTAGCACCTATGGACAAAAGTTGTCTTTTCAGCAATTCACTTATCTTGTCTTTCGCATCCGGGTGCCGGTCCATATACTCGCGTAGCATAAGGGCATCCTCCACATCAAAACCATAATCCGCACGCTCAAATGCATCCTTCAAAACGGGTGTAAGCAGCAAGGTATCCCGCATGATAATACATACTTCGGGTCGGTCTACCCAGGCAATGTCCTGGTGGCTGGAGTTCATGATGGAAACCTTGCTTTTGGCATATTTCGCATCAAAAAAGTTGGTATAGGTTTCAAAATGCTTCGGCCGGTAAAACTTGCTGAATGTCATTGACCAGTCGCTGGAAGCATGTGAATGCACATGATAGACAAACTCTCCGATCACTTCCGACTGGTTAATATCTTTGGAAGGGTCTTCAACCTTCAGGTAAAATACGTCCCCTTCAAAGTGGATGGCAAAGGACTTTTGTGGCGCTGCGATCTTTACAGAGGCTTTCGCCAATTCCCCCTGAACTTTAAAAATGGCTTCTTCGCTCTTTTTCTTATCACTAACCAATTGTACTGACTTTCCGGCCATGCGCAGTGGAGCATCAATGAGCAGCATATCATTGAACTGACGGATCCGGAAGGAAACCTCCTGAGTGGCCGACTTAGCCAGTTGAGCAACTGCATCCGGCACTTTGAAGATCATAAACCAGGAATTACTTCCTTTATGATGCCCGTAAACAGAGATCTTAGCCTGGGTTCCGTTCTTAACTATGCTTTTTGGAACGGTTAGCCTCAATGCACCAACACCGTCACCATTCCCATCTCTTTTGACTAAAATGTACTCTATTTTTCCGTTTCCAGGATTTTCAAGGACTTCCATCGTACCATCTTCCCTGGCACGGAAAGTAAGTAATGCCCTGTCATTCACTTTGACATCGTAGGGCTGGCGCTTGTTGAGATCAACATCCGAATAAAAGAAGAAGGTAACATGATTCCCTTTATAGTCTTCCGGAACTTTTCCGGTCATGAATTCAAATCCATTTTTACCCGTGGTAGCCCTGGAGATCATTGCATCCCTATGGTCGTCCCGAAGAGAGGGATAATCGTATTCTCCCCCGCTTAGCTTAGCGGCATAGCCTTCTACATCTCCCTTACATTGTTGGTAAAGCCTGTAATTGGTGTTGATGGTGTGGATGTGATTGTTACTGGCCCCTTCGTGAGCAAAGGAATTACCGGAACATGCCAGAAGCATAAAAAGTACAAAAAACTTTTTCATAGGTCTGTTAATAAGACCTTCCAAAATCGCTTTAAATGAAGAATATTGCAGGTTGAGGCTATTACCAACCTGGCCGCTACCAGAGAATTTATGCTCCATGACCTTAACAGGGTGTTTGATTTATTATCAAATATAGCTAACTAAATCGTTTTAGTTATTATATTTCAGCAAATTAAAATTTAATTAGTTTTTGTACCACTAGCATGTTTTTCGGTTTAACCGAAGAGATGGGGGCTGCTCATGCTGTATTGGAAGCATAATGTATTGACTTGATGATCAGATCATTGTGGATATACTAACCGGCAAAGTACTGCTTCTGGTGAGGTTGACATAACTTTCTCAAGGAATAATTTACAATTAGTTAAAAAATGCTGGCTCTTTCGTTGCTTAACACTTCTTAATCCATAGCGTAGATGGGTTAGGTAGGGCTTTGTGTTCGAGTACATCTTTATCAGTACTTTCCGTAATTTTTCGTATTCATGGTCCATCCCGGCCGGAGGCCTGGTTAATAGCCGTCACTCGGAAACCCAAGGACTGAGAGATAATCCATCCTGGCCGGAGGCCTATTTTGTAATTGTCACTTGGAAACCCGAGCAACTGAGAGAGACCGAGTTAAGTGAAGCGCAATCCTCCCCGAGTACCAGAAACATTCTGCTAAACAATACCTTGCCATAAGGTAGTTATGTGCTTTTCTTAACAAGCAACGGTCTGAGGTTTGTGAACCCGAAAATGGCTTCCAGCCTTGAACACTATTTATAAAGACGGAGCCCTTTTATGTATTTAAAATCTTTTTGATTTAACGTGTATAGAGGTATGTTTTCCTCTAATGCGGTAGCGGCTATCAGGCCATCCGGTAAGCTTAGTTTGTGGCTTAAAGCATATTGCTCCATTAATGCTATAAAACGTTCTCCAATAGCCGGAGTTATATGCTTAACATGAAGGTGGTCAATGTCCCTACGAATAAGCTTTAACTCATTCTTATTCAAGGCTCCATACAATAACTCACCCATTGTAATGATGCTCAATGCTATATTAGACTGGCCTATTGTTTGAAGGATATTAAGTATGACTGGATTTTCTTTGTAAAACTCGATGATAATATTTGTGTCGCACAGTATTAGTTGTCCCTCTTCCATGCTTGCTCACGAAGTTGATCTCCGGTTACATTTCTATCTTTCCACAAACCTGCTGATTCGAAAAAATTATAGTCTTTTGATATACTTCGTGAAGAACGTTGCACTTCAATAAAATCAAACTGTTTTATCAATTCTAAGAAAAAACTAATTTTACTGTCATCTTTTACCATTAATGTGATCTTTTGCATACCCCCTCCTATTTAGTGATACAAAAATATTTATTGAGCAAATAACACCTCAGAAATAAAGAGATCATGTTCTTTGAATATGTACACATATTTGTAAAGATAACGTTTTTATTTGCTCCTCAGTCGCTAGTATGTTCAAAAAAGTGTAACAATCGCTTGCCCCTTGAGCAAGTATTAGGTGTTACTCAGATCGGTTTACATTAAGATGCTTAGGATAGAATTAGAAAAGGTTATCAATATGTTGTTCAAGAATAATTCAAGTATATTAATTAAATAAGGGCTGCTGACACAGCATCGGAAATATAAAAAGGGAACAGTTTTTAAGATATCTGGCTTACTATACGCTTGCAAAAGCGGATATCTCTACCGGCCCTTCCATGGTCTTTTCGTATTCATAATTTACCCCGGCCGGAGGCCTATTTTATAGTTGTCACTCGGAAATCCAAGCGACTGAATGAGGTAACATGATTCCCTTTATAGTCTTCCGGAACTTTTCCGGTCATGAATTCAAATCCATTTTTACCCGTGGTAGCCCTGGAGATCATTGCATCCCTATGGTCGTCCCGAAGAGAGGGATAATCATATTCTCCCCCACTCAACTTATTGGCATAGCCTTCTACATCTCCTTTGCATTGTTGATAGAGCTTGTAGTTGGTGTTGATCGTGTGAATATGATTGTTACTGGCCCCTTCGTGAGCGAAGGAATTACCGTAAAATGCTAGAAGTATAAAAAGTGCAAAAAACTTTTTCATCGATACATTGATGAGACCTTCGGAAGTCGCTTTAAATAAAGAATATTGCGGGTTGAGGCTGTTACTAACCTGGCCGCTACCAGAGAATTTATGCTCCATGACCTTAACAGGGTGTTTGATTTGTTATCAAATATAGCTAACTAAATCGTTTTAGTTATTATATTTCAGCAAATTAAAATTTAATTAGTTTTTGTAACATAAGTATATTTTTCCATTTAACGGAAGAGGTAGAACCTGCTCATGCCGTATTAGAAGCATAATATATTGGTAAAAAGATGGTCAGGGTATTGTGGATATATTCACCCGTACAGTACCCCTCCTGGCCAGGCAACCGAAACTTTCTCAAGGAATAATGGACGGTTCCTCTGAAAAATGCCAGTGCTAGTTCTTTCGTTGCTTAATACTTATTGATATGTGGTGTAAACGTGTAAAGAAAGGGTTTTGTGTTCAGGTAAATCTTTATAAGTATTTTTATTAATTTTTCGTATTCGTAACCCACCCCGGCCGGAGGCCTATTTAATAGTTGTCACTCGGAAACCCAAGCGACTGAGTAAGGCCTATTCAACAGTCGTCACCCAAAGTCCGAGTAACCAAATGCGCTTTGGTGACCGTAGACAATGTATTACATCTCCCTTTGGCCATGGGCTTTTATGAGTATAAAAAGTTCCTTACGAACTAAAAGCAATGCCAGACCTTCAAAAAAACCACCCTACCTAGTAGATAGAGTGGTTTACAAATATGCCATTGATTATAAGTCAATTCATGGAACCGGTAGCAATCATTGTTCTTGCCATGTAACACCAGCTACATCAACCTTATAGGTTTTTGTCTCATCCGTAAGTACTTTCCCCAGGTTGGCATTAAGTGGAAAATAAAGCTTTAAGTTGGGGTGATCAAAAGGAGGTTCTAAGAAATCACTCAAATTATCATTGATTTCCTCCTCTGTTCTTTCGACATCCCAAAAACGTACATCGATTATATTACCATTGGTATACCTTCCATCTTTGAATACGCTATTACCAATTCTAAAAAAAGAACCTGCAGGATCCGGATTCATAGGTAAGGGTGAATCGAATTCAAGTAGCTTGACACCATCAATATATAGTTTCATGTTTTGATTGTTGTATGTAGCCGCAATATGGACCCACTCATTCAATGGAATAATATAATCCGGGACATCAGGCTCAACAAAGAAAGGTGCTTCTGGTCCTACTCCAATAATAAAATCTACGACTCCCGTGTTGGCAAAAGGCGTTGTGAAATATCGAATAGCCCAACCTGACGTATTTAACCCGGAAACTTGGTTTAAGGTACCAACCATATCAGCTACAATTTGATCCGCATCATAACTTTGCAATCTAACTCTAAATTCTGCTGTAAATTCATCGGGTGACAGTGCTGCATCAGGCACGGTTGACAGCATTTCTGAAGCCAGGTTCGAAAATAATGGAATAGCCTCCTGGACAAGGCTAACTTCAAACTCTTTGAGTGCAAATTCTAGTACGAGTAGTGCACTTTCAATACGAATATCAGCAGTCGCACGATCAAAAATATCCTGAGCCTTGGCGATCTCTTCTTCAAGTTGAGCAATTGCCCCAGGGAAATAATCTCCGGGAAGAGACCCTTCCTGCGAATTAGCTGCCAACTGACGGGCCTCTTCGACCTCAGTTTCCCACTGCGCTACGAGATTGGAATCTAAGTTTACAGACCCTGAATCATCATCACCACAAGAGGTGAAAGTCAGAAACGAACCTATAAATAGTCCAAATAATAGTAAAGCTTTCGTTTTCATAATCTTTATAATTTAAGTATTTCTATATTCCTCAATGGATGAGTTAGGCCTCTTCTGATTCAATAAAGATTTGTAATGTCGTCTTATAAAATAAGAGGCTTAATAAATACAGTTTTTGTAACTTTTCTAGTTGAAAATAAATTTTTGTCATTTTTTTAATACCTGTCCAAATGGTACTATTTAGTGCTCAAGGTTATTTTCCAAATAATACACAACTCGGGGTTTTTATCTCCTCATTTACACTGATTTGAGATAATCTTCCTGATGTTTGATGAATACGGAATACAATAAGGTTATCAGAGTCTTGATTAGCACAAATTAACCAGTTCCCATCAGGATCTATATTCATATCTCTCGGCGTCTTTCCTCCCGAAGAAACAAAGCCTATCAAAACTATTTTTTCACTGATTTTATCGAAGGATAAGATTGTGATCCCATTATACTCCCGGTTGGAAACATATATAAATCTTCCATTCGGATGCATCCTTATTGCCGCACCGCTTGGCACCCCTTTGAAATCTTTAGGAAGTGTAGCCACTGATTCTAAACATTCAAATTTTCCGTTGCTTTTCTTATAACTATGGATTTTCGCATCTAATTCAGAGAAAACAAAAATGTATTCCCCCGATGGGCTTATTACCATATGTCTTGGGCCTGCACCAGTGTCAACCTGAATATTCTCCTCCGGTTGCTCTTTGATCCAATCGTCTGTGAACCTATAAGATTTCACCATGTCTGTTCCCAGATCAACCGCGTAAAACTGACCTATATCATTCGGACAGACAAAATGAACATGTGGAGCTTCCTGACGTATTTTATTTGGCCCGTTACCCTTATGAGTTACATTATGAATATAGGGCTCAATGCAACCCTCAGACGTGATAGGGTAAACAAGTATGTTACCAGACATATATGCTCCTACGATCAAATGATTCCCTGACTTTGAAGGTGACAAATGACACGCAAATGACCCTGGCAGTTCCTGCTTATTGATTAATTCCAAATGCCGATCTTCGGAGGCTTCACCTATTCGATAGGAACAAACCTTTGGCCATTCTTCAATTGGATTTTCCTCTAAAGCAAATAAAATTTTACAATCCGATGAAATGTTCAGATAACTAGGATTAGTAGCCGGGATGCAATCAGAGTATCGAATTGAACCATCAGATGGATTAAAGTCTAACACATATATACCGTCTCCCTTTCCCACTAACTCCTCAGTTATCTGCTTGGTATAACAACCGATGTATAACTTCATAGGTACGATCGTTGATTCATCACATTAAAAGAGATCTGCATATTCAGTTGTAGGAGTTATGGCACCCAAGCAGGGCACCACAACTCTACTACTCTTTATACATTATCCGTCACCCAAAGCAGGATTCAAAAGAACATCTCCTGCAGGTATAGGAAAGTAAATGTTATCTGAGCCTAAGGTATTTCCATTAGGCAAAGTAGCACCAACGAAGTCGTCAAATCCTGTACCATTGAATACTTTCATGGTACGTTTCATATCAAACCAAACATAACCACCCTCAGCAGGAAACTCCCATGCGCGTTGTCTCCATACTTCCTCTCTAAAGTCGTTCTGAGAAAGTCCGGCGACATCGGATAATCCTGCTCTTCCACGAATTGAGTTCAAAGCGGTATAGGCTTGGGTATTAGCTGTTCCGGATTCATTTTGTGCTTCTGCATAAATTAACAAGACATCAGCATATCGCAATAATGGAAAACTCTTAGTCCCAAGACCTTGTGCCTGATTTCGAAATGTTTCGTCAAAATATTTATATACGGAAAGGTTAAATGAAACGCCATCGAAAGAATCGAAGAAAAACCCCTGGTTCTGGCCCCTGACATCTGAAGGATCATAGCTGTTGTAGAAATCTTCTTCCGGCTCCATACCACCAAAGTGTAATGTCTGGGCGCTTATTTCAACTCCTCCTATAGGCGTAAAATACTGTGAAAAAGACGAAGGTATTGCCGTGGCAAACTGAGCCATGAAAATATGCTCTTCTGTTAAATCAAAATCAGGTTCTCTTAATTTGTCAACCCATCTGAAGCCTCCACCATCTTGAAATAAAGAAAAGGCTCCTGAGTTAATTACCTCAAGCGCTTTTTCAGCCGCCAGGGTATATTTGTCTGTTTGATTCAACGGACTGCCTGCCATGGTAAGATATACCTTAGCCAATAAAGATTTCACGGCTCCCAGTGTTACCCTACCTTCAGCGCTGGTAGAAGGAAGTCCGGCTGCTTCGGCCTGTTGAAGATCGGGAACAATCACCTGCTCATAAATCTCCTGCACACTTGATTTTGGCAATTTACCATCAGACAATGATGATGAAGGTGTAGTTTTCAACGGAATATCTCCAAAGATCTGAACCAACTGAAAGTAGTAATATGCACGAAGGAAATAGGCTTGCCCCAGTAAAGAACTGGCTAATTCATCCGTCAGATCAGGGTCTGAAATATTTGGTATCGAGGCAATAGCAATATTAGCAGCTTCTATGCCGTCGAAATAGGCCTGCCAAAGGACAAATGCATTATTATTATTGTCATCAAAAGTCAATGCGTATGCCTGTTCCATACCTGTATCTTGTGTACCTGCAGCAGGTTTCATAGTACCAGTAGGCACCTCTAATATGCTAAACCCTATCGAAGCAAAAGCATATTTACCATATGGGTTTCTAAGGAATACGTAAGCTCCGTTCACGGATTCTTGCGCATCCAAAAGGGTAGTCCCAACAACTCCTTTAAAAGAATCTGGTGTCACCTCCAACTGATCGGTGCATGATGTAAAACTTAAAACACCAGCCAATGCTAGAATTAAATACTTTTTCATAATGTTTGATTTAAAAATTAGCTCTAATTCCAATGTTCGTAATCAACGCTTTCGGATAACCGTTCAATTCGTAACCTATGAAGAATTCATCATTGTATGAACTGGCTTCAGGATCGTATCCATGGTAATCAGTAATCAAGAACCAGTTTTGAAAATTCAGATATATCTGAGCTCCACCCAGCCCAATTCTCTCTACAATGTTGGTATTAAAATCATATGACAAACTGAGGTTTTGCCCTCTAATAAAGCTTGCATCAAACACATGACCTGTGTCAATTCCTCTAAAGAATTTCAAATCCCTTCTTACCCTTGGATACATGGTATTCTGATTTTCCGGGGTCCAGGCCTGCTGGAAAAACTCCCTATACGTATTACCATATCCCTGACGATCAACATTCAGGAGAACTGAATAATCGACAATCTCGCTACCTTGAACCACTCTGATGTCAAATGACAAAGCGAAATTCTTATAGGTGAATGTATTTCCTATATTCAGTGTGAAGTCGGGAAGTCCGTTACCGATGATCTGTAAATCTTCCGAATCAATCACATCATCATCATTGACATCTTCAATCCTAATGTCACCTGGTACAGCACCATAAATAGCAGCCTCATCCTCTTCACCTATATTCCAGGTACCTAATCTGTTATAGCCATAGAAAGATCCGGCAGCCTCTCCCACTCTAAAGATTTGCTCATTGAACCCTCCAAACTGGACTGATCGTATAAAATCTGAATCATCAATACCCAAAGAGGTTACCTCATTTACATTTCTGGCAAAATTCAATGAGGTATTCCAACTGAAGTCGTTCGTAGCTATATTTTGTGAATTGATTCCCAATTCTATACCCCGATTTTGAAGAGACCCGGCGTTACCGAAAATATTACTGTAACCTGTAAATCTAGCTATGGGTATACCAAGAAGCAGATCATCACTTTCTTTTGTATAATAATCGAATGTAAGGTTCACTCTATCGAATAAACCAATGTCCAGACCAACATTAGTTTCAGTGGTCACTTCCCATTTTAAATCATCATTTCCAATCCTTCCCTGAGAAGTACTATTTACGGACCTACCACCGAAAATTGCATTTTGTTGACCGGGCTGTCCAAATCTTTGAAAATTGGGGATATTGGAATTACCGGTTTTACCCCAGCTCGCCCTCAATTTTAAATTACTCATGGTACTATTATCCTTCAGGAAGCCCTCTTCACTGATTCTCCATCCTACGGCAGCTGATGGAAAAAAGGCAAACTCATTGTTTGCACCAAACCTTGAGGATCCATCATACCTACCGGTAGCTGTAACCAGGTATTTGCCTTTGTAAGTATAATTAGCCCTACCAAAAAATGATACCGCCTTACTTTCAGATTGTCCACTGGTAATACGTTCGAATTCATCATCTGATTGTGCCAAGTTATAAAATCTGAAAAAATCGTCAAAATCCTGACCACTTGCGCTAAATGCAAATGATTCAGTGCTATACCAGGAAGCACCGGCTAGTATATTAAGGTCATGATCAGCACCGAATTGCGTGTTATAATTCAATGTATTTTCCCATTGCGTGGATAAAAACTCACTGTTCGAAACAGTCGCAGAAGTTCGATTCACAAAAGTATCCAGTTCTTTAGGCACGTGAGTATTACCATCGTTCTCGATCTGTTCCTGTGACAAAGCAGTTCTGAATTTAAGGTTTTTCAAAAAATCTATCTCTACGAAGACATTCCTCAATAACTGCGTAGTCTTTGACTCCCTGGTTAGCATATTCAATCGTTCGGAAGGAGTTCTGCCATACCACACATCCCATTGGCCGTTTGGCTTTACAAGATCATCAGCATTCACTACTGAACCATCGTCATAACGTGTTGGGTATATAGGTAAGTAAAAAAGTGAGGCATATGTCAAGCCATCTGCACCTACACGATAGTCATCTACTCTGTTGGTCTTTGTCTCCGCATAGGACAAACTACCTCCTACCTTTAACCAATCTTTGACATAGTAGTCCCCATTAAAACGCATCGTATTCTTTTCCAGAGAAGTATTGAGCACAATACCTTCGTCATCCTGGCTACCTACAGAAAAAGAAAGCGCGTAATTTTCACCACCTGCACGTAGATTAGCAAAATATTGGTGTGATACACTGGTTCGGGTAGATTCATCTAACCAATCCGTATCAAATCTTGGGTCTCCATAAACTGATTCAGCATCACTAGGATTAAACAATAATGGAAACCTTGCTGCGTAGTTATCGGTAAAGAAACCATCATCAGCCCCAATATCTCTTAACTGTTGGTCTACACGAGGTTTTAAATCACCCCAATACTCCTGCGAGTTCAGCACCTCAGGTTTATTCGTTAATCTGCCTACTTGCAAATTGTAATTTACATCAAGGGTAACTCCTTCGCTTGTTCCTCTTTTAGTAGTAACGATCACTACACCGTTCGATGCTATAAAACCATAAATAGCTGTAGCAGAGGCATCTTTTAGTACTGTAATGCTCTCAATATCGTTTGTATTGATCTGCGAGATATCGGCATCGATAATACCGTCAATAACATATAACGGCTGATTAGTAGCGCTGATGGAAGTAATACCTCTAACTAATACGTTGATACCTCCACCCGGTCTACCGGAAGTATTAACGACATTAACGCCAGCCACCTCACCTTGTAAGTTATCGAGAGGATTGACCGAAACCCTTCGTTCAATTCGTTCAGTGTCTATTGCGCCTAAAGAACCGGTAACATCTTCCTTTTTTGTCTCTCCATAGCCGATCACAATGATCTCACCTAACTGTGAAGCATCCAGTTCCATATTTACATCAATAACGGTCCTATTATTGATATTTATCTCCTGCCTTGCGTATCCGACATAACTAAAGACCAAAGTCCCATCTTCAGGAACTTGAATGTTATAATTACCATCAAAATCGGTTACCGTTCCATTCGTAGTTCCTTTAATAAGTACATTCACTCCTGGTAAGGATTCACCGTTTTCATCCAACACCTTGCCGGAAACCTGAATGTCTGAGGCCTGCTGGATTTCTTTCGCAGATAGATTATTTGCCGTTATTGTATTGATAATCAATATCTGGCAAATAATTCCATAAGAAGCCAGCTTCATTAATTTCTTAATTCTCTGTAAAGCTTCAATTTTCATATATTTGAAAGTTTAATTAATAAGTATTTAAAGTGGTCTGGTGTCATAAATTTTTTGCGAGGTTTTGACACCTTAGACACTGGAAAACGGTGCTACCTGGTAGCATCGTTTTTTTAGAACATTTGCTTATATCATATTTCATTTGGTTATAGTAAGGATCATTTTTATTACACTTCATCGTTTGAATAGTCGCATTTTTTATCAGGGCTAATTGTTCTTCCACCTCGTCCAAAAACAACACGCGACAACCTCAGTCTCTTTATTTGTAATTCTTTGTATTTCACAGATAATAATATCGTTTCTTCTACTCAACTTGCTTTATCAAAGCTTTCATATACCCCATAGCATAAGCCATTCCGGCATACCAGGGTGCATCACAACTCATTTGTGGTGTATGATCAGGTATGAGCACTCCGTCAAACTCATTTTTCTTTAAAATTTTCAATATCTCTAGCATGTCAATGTCCCCTTCATCTACAAATACTTCTTTGTACCTGGGCACTTTTCCTACCACGTTTCTAAAATGTATGTAGGCTATTTTCCCCTGCCGGCTGTACTGGTCTGTAGCTTCGTATACATCGCCTTCCGTCATTTCGGCAATAGATCCCAAGCAAAATTCCAGGTTGTTGGCCTTGCTCTCTTTTATATCAATAAGCCTCTGATACAAGTCCGGTTGAAAAACCAACCGGGGTGTCTTTCTGATATAGGGCAATGGAGGGTCATCCGGATGGGCAGCCAGTTTCACACCCGCCTCCTCAGCTACAGGCAACAACTCTTGCAAAAAATATTCTACCCTTTCCCATAGTTCGTTATGGTCGATCTCAGGCATCACTCCTTCAGGTGCATTTTCGTCGTACACCATATTCCACACCATCCCGTTGGGAATTGGAGTTTCATCTCCTTTTTCCATAGCTACCGATATGGCACCCCCCCGGGCAAACTCACCCATGATCCGGGAACTCACACCAGCCAATGAAAAGTTGTATCCAAAAACAGGAATACCCGTTTCTCCTACATTCCGGATGAGTTGTTTTAAGTCTTCGATTTGTTCTGTTTTCTTCGGCCCATCCAGTAAAATGTCGTACCAATGTGCCGGATCAAAATTTTCTATCGCCTCTAATTCCAGGCCATGACTATTGATCTCAGACTTTATGCTTTTAAGCTGGTCCGTTGACCATATCGGAGAACCGGTACCGGCCTTACCCCAGCCCTCTTTCTCACCTACCGGTTGATTCGTATTGTCCTTTGAGTTCTTCTCATGCCCAAAATAATCAACCATGTGAATGACCAAATGTGTAGCCCCGCATTGTTTGGCAAATTTGTAATGCGCTTCATTGAGCATGTGTCTGTATAGTCCGAAACCAAGCTTAATCATCTTATACCCTGTTTTCTGTATTTTTATTCGCTACTTTAAGATTCTGCATTGTTATTTTTTCTTGGAGGTCTTGGATCATACTGAATCGTATTGTTCATGTATCCCCCATCGATATACAAGTCCGCCCCGTGTATGTAGGAAGAAAGACCACTTGCTAAAAATGCAACGGCATTTGCGATGTCCTCTACCTCGCCAACGTTTCCGGACGGGATCCACTTTTCAAATTTTTCCACTCCGAATTTTTTAATTTCTTCACGGTTCATTTCAGTGTAAATAGCTCCGGGAGCTACTGAAACCACCCTGATATTTTTATCTACCAGTTCAAGTGACAGACATTTGGACATCATTTTCAGTCCTGCTTTTGAGGTGCAGTAATGTATTAGCCCCTTTCTGGGTACGACATCATGAATAGAGGAAATGTTGATGATCACTCCGCCTCCGGCCTTTTCCATTCTTCTTCCGGCGTGTTGCGCGCATAACCAAGGTCCTTTAAGGTTTACATCCATGATCCTGTCCCATTCCTTTTCGGTCATATCCAGCACATGGGTGACCGTTTCAATGCCTGCGTTATTGATGAGAATATCGATCCCTCCGGTCTTGCCATCCATAAAAGTGAACATGTCCGTTATATCCGAACCCTTACCTACATTGGCATAACATGTCCATGCATTCACTCCGAATTGCGACTTAATATCTGAGGCTAACAATTCCGCTTTTTCTTTATTCCGATAGTAATTAATAATTACATCAGCGCCACAAGCAGCCAGTTTTCGACATATCCCTGCACCTATTCCCTGGCTACCACCAGTAACTAATGCTTTTTTCCCCTTAAGGTTTATTTCATTCACTATCCCTGACATTACATTATTCCGAATTTGTCAAACGCATCCACCGTACTCATTCCTTCCTGAAGCGCTTTTTGTACTAATTTTTCTCCACGGGCTTTCTCAATGGCCCCAGCGAAAGCATCGTTTTCCACTTCTTGTGGAATGACCAGGACACCGTCCCTATCTCCATAGATAATATCTCCCGGATTGACACGAATGTTATCAAACTCAATGGACACATTATAATCGATCACTTTCCCTCTTGGCCCCTGGTCCTGGGCATATCCGCCAAATGAGAAGGTCGGGAAATTGAGGTTGAGAATCTCATTGGTATCCCTTGAGTAACCATTTAATACTGCTCCTGCCGCTCCGAGTTTGATAGCCCGTGTGCTCATAAGCCCTCCCCATAAGGCATATCGGGGGGAAGCACCGGAGCAGATATAAACTTCATTTTCTTTCAGGCTATCCAACGCTTCAAACATGATCCCAAATGGCTTTCTCATCATTGGGTTATTCGTGTTTTCAACTACCTCTTCAAAGACATCCGCCTCAAGGGCTGGCATGGCACGCCCTATGGTGATAAAATCATCCCGAAGAGGTTTAACCTGAGGCGACAGGAATTGATGCTGAAATCCTAATTTGTCCAGAACATCTCCTACCAGAGCAACAAAAAGTTCCTTTTTAGCTATACTGAATAGCTCGCTATCGTCTTTCCAAATTTCCATTTACTCGCTCACTAAGTTTAGGTGCATTAAATACATTAAACACTGTTTCCTTCAATTCCAGGCACTCCTGATCGCTCAGATCAAAAAATTCAAAATCCGCTAAATGCGTATTCGACTTTTCGACAATTACCACTTCGCTGCCCGGAGTCATTGCGATGTTGTGCCAAACATTTTCAGGTATGTTATACACCACTTCCGGCAACATTAATTCTGCATAAAATTTGGGTTTGCCATCATTTAACTCAGCAGTAATCAGTGCCACCTGACCTTTTTGTAACCAAAAAACTTCATCGGTCTGCCGGTGTACATCTATTCTTTTGATGTTCATTACATCCTGCTCCTCCATATAATTGAGCTGGGCCACTTGCCAGCCCTCCCTTATCAGAATAGGATGGTATCCCGGAAGTTTGTTACTGTATTTTTCTAATCGATTCATAAAAGGCACTAATTTTTTTTGATCCACATTTTTTCTATCTCTTCCAGGGTCTTATTCTTTGTCTCCGGCACAACTTTCCATACGAAGTATAATCCAGGGAGCATAATAGCCGCATAGACCCAAAAGGTAGGCCCGATACCAAGCCAGCCGCGTAACATGGGGAAAGTTTGAGTCACCAGAGTGGATCCGACAAACAGGCAGAATGTGCCTATGGCCATGGCTCTCCCTCTGACTTTTGTAGGATAGATCTCCGACAGCAGTACCCAGACGCCCGGACCGATGGTAGCTGCAAACACCATGATATAAAATAAAAACGATGCAACTATGGCCGTTCCCGCCTGGTCTATCTCCTGACTTCCTGTAAACTGAAAACCAATCAGAAAAAGTGCGATACTTAAACCCAGGAAACCTGCCATTAAAATTGGTTTCCTGCCAAAATGATCTATCTTCCAGATGGCAACAAGGGTAAATATCATGTTAACGAATCCAATCAAGGCGGCTGTTCCAAAAGCCGAACCGGATTGAAAACCCGCTAATTCGAAAATGGTTGGTGCATAGTACATGACAGTGGTAATACCTGTAAATTGGCTTACGAGTGGCAGTACCAATCCTATGACCAGGGCGACCCTTAGTCCTTTGCTGAATAGCTGTTTGAAACTTCCTGACTCGTGGCTGATTGTGTCCGTGATCTCCTCCATTTCCACCTTGGCCATGGTCTCACCATGTATTTTTGTCAAGACCGCTGAGGCCTCTTCAGACTGGCCCTCTTTTGTCAACCACCTCGGGCTCTTGGGAACAAAGAAGAGCAGTACGAAAAATAATATGGCCGGTAATGTTTCCGAACCAAACATGCCACGCCAGACTTCTTCAACAAATATGTAGTTTAAAAAACCACTGGTTACTTCACTATTAGTGGCATTATTGAGGAGGAAGGTGTTTGAGAGGTATGAGAACAATATACCCAGTGTAATAGCAAACTGATAGAGGGACACCAATCTGCCGCGTAAATTTGCCGGGGCCAGTTCAGAAATGTACAAAGGCGCTACCATAGCAGCGATCCCTACTCCTATACCTCCAATAAGCCTGGCGGCCACCAAAAAACCAGGTGCCTCAGGAATGGTAGAAGCCAAAGCAGATACTAAGAACAATAAAGCAGAAAACATCAAAATCAGCCTTCTTCCATATTTATCACTCAAAAACCCTGAAATTGCTGCTCCGACAACACTTCCCAGTAGTGCAGAACTCATGATCCACCCTTCCATGACCTCATTTAGTGCAAACTTCTCCCGCAGAAAACCAATGGTACCAGACGCCACAGCTGTATCAAACCCAAACAAAAAACCTCCCAGTCCGGCTGTGATGGAAACTAGAAACAGGTACTTGGTATTTTGGTTTGAGTTCATATTCCAGATTTAGTGTAGTCAAAAGTCAATTTTGAATGTTTCAATAGCGTTTTTGCCGATTGAAATATTCAACGTTTCCCCACCCCTCGTATCGACCTCCTTATAACTTTCCTCCACCAGATTAGTTTTTCCCCATTTTTTATACTTCCATGGAAAATCAATCGTGTATTGACTATCCTTGCCACTCATATCTATAAATCTCAAAATCACATCGTTATCATAATCGCTTTTCTTGAAGGTACTCAGTGCTGTAAATGGAGAATTCACTTTTAAAAAGCTATGTCTGGTGTCCAGTTTTCCTGAACCATTGGCATTTTCAAGTTTTGTTGCCCACGGTTCATGCTGAAATTCTTTGGCGAACACATATCCATTTTCCCACCCACTTTCGTGTGAGGTCAGTGAAAAATGGAACGTGTGCCGTCCCTCCTGTGTGTAATAGGGTCCCATTCCATGACAACTTTTGTGGGTAGAGATCATAATTCCCTGAAATACCGGATGATTCCTGGCATCACGTACCGGATCTATCCAATCCATCACGGATACGGTACCGGAAACCGTGATACCAAATTCAACTCCATTCAACGACATAAAATCCAACACTTCTCTTGGATGGATGTACTTTGGCCTTTGACGATAAGTACCTTCCCATGACCACCCTCCCGGCTCCATATCTAAATCATCCTCACCAACGGTCACGACACCTGCAGGGGATTCATAGTTCACCTCAGCTTCCATAGCATTCATAGGAAGCGCAAACCTCCATTGACGTTCTTTTCGCCCGTCCCATTCCGGGATATCGTATTCAAAATCAATTCTCTTGATCGTATTGAAAATGGTAATGCGCTGAACAATTGATATTTCATTGAGTTCATAGTCGCATTCAAATGATGTAAAGACAGGGCCGTTACTTTTAATTTTCCAATGACTGTTTTTTAAGCTGAGCTTATCGAAACGACGCATATCGGGCTTTTTCATCTGATTGAATTCCCCGGCTCCGTTACCATTGTAATGCATAGAGATCACGTCACCTCCGGCATACCTTGAAGTATTAAGGATTTCTTTGCCCAGTTTCTTATCATACAAAGAAGTTATTCCGCCGTTACCCAGGACTACCCTGTAGTAGTCGTTTTCGTAAAAATTGGCTCCTTGTTTGGTCGTCCTGACAGGCTTTTTTCTTGTTTCTGATAAATAAACGACATTGTAGCCTACGGAAGAAAGCTCCTCAGCGGCAACTACTAACCGGGTTCCCTGGTCATCCGTCACTTTCTGGCTCGGAATGGTTTTTCCCAGATCGTCCTGAACCAAGTACGTTTTGTTAGTAGAAGGTAGCGAAATAGACACCGGTGCATTCCGCTTCCAGGTAAGATCATTGAAAACAGCATAAGCATTCTTTTTCGTTGTTTTGATGTGCTTGGTGATGTTTTTGAGGGCTTTCTGTAGCAGGTGGGTCCCCTCTGAATGGGCCTGGCTCAACTTGGCAAGAAATGTACTATCCGTTACTCCACCATTGAGGCCTCCCCAACCATGATCCGGATAAATGGCCTTAAACCAGGCTTTCTCAAAATCGTCACCGGGATAATTATCAAAATCATCATTTATCATGGCCGAGATGGTGGAAAACATTTCAGCGGCCGGCAAGCTAACAGCCGCTTTTTTCTTGGCTTTGATGGCCTGATAGTGACCAGGCCCGTGAATGTACATCCAGATATTGGCCCTTTCCCCGTAGATCTCATCGAACGTAGCTTCGGGTACGTTCACAAAACCCAGAAACTCATCTGCCGTAGAATGACGTAAACCGGGTAATTTAATATCGGACATACTCACTATGTTATTCCATTCCTTCACTACTTCCCTGTAGTAGATCGGACCTGCAGCATCCTGGCTGATCATCACAGCATAATGTGGTGGAATATTTCTTTTCTTGTAGTAATCATGCCAGTCCTTCAGATTTGCATGCAGCGCCTTCATACCATAGGGCGCTTCTTTATCAAAATATTTATAAAAGATCACCGGCCAACCGTAATTACCCGGACTATACGTAAAAATGCTGGAACCATCCGGACTTTTCCAATCGTAAAAGCCTTCCCTAAAACGGCTGATCACCAGATTTTTAACGCCACCCTTGTTCAAAATTTGTGGAAATTGAAAACTACGACCGGGAACATCCACATTGAAAGCTGTATGAGCATCCATGCCAGGTATATTGTCTTTGATCCACTTTCTTCCAAGATAAAGCTGGCGTATCAGTTGCTCACTACTTTCTATCCCCTCATAGGGTTGATTAAAGGTGGCTCCCCATTCAAATTGTCCTTTATTATAGGCGTCTAACACCACCGATTTCTTTTCAGGATACTCATCCAGCAGTTCCATCAGGTTCAAGGTCTGCTCCATTTCGAACCGGTATTCATCATAGAGACGCATTGTATCTAATGCAGGAAGAATAATATCATGGATTCTTTCATCCCGACAATACTCCGGCGTATTCATCCACGCAATATCCTGATGTGAAGAAACAATAATGTGTATGGTACCTTCCTGAAAATAGCTCCAATCGGCCGGCACAAGTGGGGTGAAAACTTTTACCAGGTCCGGCTTCCCCCTCCGTTTTATGGTCAATTCAACATTGTCTCCAATTAAGGGTAGTTGGAGTTGCACTGTATCTTTACCAATAGCTTTATAAGGTATCTTTGTACCCTCTAAATAGATACTTAGCCCTTTAAAGCCACCGCTGAGGTACATTTTGGAACTTACTATAATACGCTCTCCCTGTTTTTGATAATTTAAAGGAGTAGAATAATGGATTTTACCATCCTGGGCCCACAGCCTCGGCCAGCTCATGGCAAGCACGAATAATACCAAAAAGGTGCCCCTCATAGTAGCGTGTAGTTTAAAGGTTTTATTATTCAGTCTAGTCCGAAACTTCATACAGATCCCATTTTTCTAATCTTCAAGGCCTCAGTTTTTTCTAAGAACTTTAGCCTGGAGTCCTGATTTTTCAAAGCACATACAGGGGGTACCGACAAACGTTTGCACTTTCTTTGTATTATTTAACTAAACCGATTTAGTATTTAATTAAAAAAAAGCTTAAATCCATAAGCTCAATAGTTTACTAAAGCGATTTAGTTACACAACTATAAAGATAATAAACCTTTAATCCAACAAATTCCGTTAAAATGTTTGAGTTGTTAAGTGCTCCTAACTTCCATACTGGGCTCTACCACCTCGTGTAACTTCGAAGTGCTGTTCAGCTTATTCTCAATTTGCTTCATAAGCATATCGATAGAATTTTGAGCAATTTTTTCTACGGGTTGCACTAAAGCGGTCACCTCCGGCCGAAAAATAGAAAACACCTCGTGATCACCAAAACTTACAATTGAAACAGCATTAGGGTAGTCAACATCCATTTCTCTGATCTTGGCAATCCCGAATAAGGCAAGATAGTGGGTTTCAAATACGATACCATCCACCCCCTGATCTAAAATTAGCTCCTCCACTGCCTGGCGACAGTCTGATTTAGCATTTTTATGGTCAACAATTTTGAGGTTATGCTGATCTTTTACGTGATCTTCAATGGCGTTTTCAAAACCAATTTGTCTGTCCTTTATAGCTGTTAAGTCCAGGTTTAACCCGATATAGCCTATATTCTTTCTTCCGGCCTCTATCAAATGCCTCACCAATTTTTGGGCACCCAGGTAATTATCCACCACCACATAAGGCAAGTCTGCCTCAGGGTAGTGACGATCAAACAGCACTATTGGCAACCCTGCATCTGAAATGGCTTTTATATCTTCAAGATTGTGCTGAGTGGACGCAATTAAAATACCATCCACCTGCTGTGCCTCAAATGTTAATAAAAGCTCCTTTTCCTTGACAGGATCCTCATGGGTGGTTCCCAGTAAAACCTGATATCCCAATTTTGACAATATTTGTTCCATCGATTCGGCGATAAGGCCGTAGTACGTATCGATCATACGCGGGACAATCAATGCCAAAGTCATACTGCTACCCGTGGACAAATTTCTGGCAATCATATTAGGTCTGAACTTGAGCCGTTTAGCTACACTAAGGATCAGTGTTTGCGTATCAGGATTGATTTTGTGCAGATCTCCCTTTCCATTAAGTACCATTGATACGGTGGTTTTAGAAAGTTTTACTTCCTTGGCTATCATATCAAGTGATACTCTTTTCATCTTTAAATTGCTTTAAAACTCTTTATCAAAAGAAAGTAGGTTGGCCTGTTGGTGTCTTTAAATTAAAGTAAATTCTTAAAATAAATGTCTAAACAATGATTCTTTTGAGTGTTATTGGTGCCATCAGCCCTGCATCAAGCCTCTTCTCAACTCTGTAATAGACACAAATAAATATTTATTGTAATAATTTATATTAAAGTCAGCCATTTTATAAGCTAATGTAAAATATGTTCAGTTAAGATGAAAGGCCTAATTTCCAATTATTAGAAGTATTTCACCCAAAACGAACGCTGTTAACTCATAGATATCCGTTTTTTGGCGGTGATAGTAAATAAGGATACCAAAAAATTGGTAACACTATGGTCTCAATAAACTACAGAACCTTGAATCAAGATACCGAATGCTTCTGAAACCGCCAGAAAACACAGTTCCTCCCTCCTTTTCAAAAGCATCCTGGGCCAAGACAACTACCGAATCGTTCATTGTCAGGTTTTTAAAATTCTTCTTTCTTTGAAATGATCTGAACAACCTTTGTCGGGTCATGTTACTTAAAAGATTAATAGAACATCAAACATTAACCATAATTAAGCGACCATGAAATTTGGTTCGTTAAAATCCTCCTACCCAATCTCTTACCAGTTTTCCAGCCGTTTTATCGGATTTGTTAATGAACTGATAAACAGATTGGTGCGGTTAAAAAAAGATGATACTATGAAAAAGCTGATATCAAATTTACGCGAATGGATAGGCATACCACGCATGACCTCCCCTGAACAGCTTTATGGCAAATGGAAAGTATCTGTGGTAGGTGGGGTCCTGATCAATAACGTGGACTTCACACATGACATGAAAAAATTCTACTTAACCCTTGGGGCTGAGGGTCAATTTCAATGTGAGGCGGATGACTCTATTCTGAGTAAGATCTGGCCATTGAGCGGGCCTTACCGTATCAGCGTAAGTAACCAACAATTGGTATTAGGTGAAGAAATATCACTCCGGGTAGGAAAAGTTAAGAAGAACAGCATTAGCCTATCGTATACCTACAGGCCCACACCTCATTCTCACCCTATGGTATTTACCTTTAACCTGGTACTCAGCTGACAGACGAACGTATTTTGTGAAACATCCGGATCAGAATACTGTCCCCGTCAGGCCTACGTGAAAACACTTATTTTTCCAAATACCGTTTTCACGTCAGGCAGTTTCTTTTACTGTCTTTTAAATTTACTATCAGTGAAAATCGATTCATCAGAAACACATTCTGACGATTGATTTCGCCTATTTTTTATAGCGTACCGAGGATATTTTTTAGTATTTAAATGCATGTCATCATGAAAAAGATACTTGTTCCGATGGATTTTTCTGAAGAAGCAATGTATGCTATGGAAGCTGCCGTGGCCATTGCAAGAAAAAGTGAAGCTGAGATTCTTATGCCTCATATCATAGAAATGCCAGGCCATTTTTATCGTAACACCGGCAAGTTAGAAGGGGCGGACAGTGAAAAAATGTATGTTAAGCAATTAATGACACATTTTAATGAAAGAATGACTTCCATTAAAGAACAGGCGAATTTTCAGGATGTAAAGATCGAACCCCGGGTGGAAATTGGCAATGCTTATCCCAGCTTAAAGAAATTAGCCATAGATAGCAAGGCAGACCTTGTCATTATGGGCTCAAAAGGTGTGGGTGAGTTCAAAGACATATACCTGGGATCAACGTCACAAAGAATGATCAGGAATTCACACTGCCCTGTTCTGACCGTCAAAAACAGTATAAATATTGATGCCCTGAAAAACATAGTGTTTGCCACCAATTTTACCAGAACTCCTTTTTATGTTACAAATGAAATTCAAGCTCTAACAAGGGTTCTTGAAGTTAATTTGCAGATACTCACCATTAATACTAAAAATGAATGGCGTACAAACCGAGAGATTGAAACAGAGGTAAAGGCATTCACGGACCAGCATCAAATAGAAAATTACGAGATGAAAATATACGATGACTACACCGCTGTCGAAGGGATCATTCATTATTCCGAAGACCAAAACACAGATATGATAGCGGTAATGACCCACGGAAACACCGGATTACCTCATCTGCTGAGTGGAAGCATCGCTGAAAAAATAGCTGGCTATTCAACACTTCCTATATGGACCTGCCGTGTCGATATGTGGGACTAATCTTATTCAACAAACTAAAGCATATAAAAATGAAAGCGGAAAATCATATTGATGAAAGCGAAGCTAAAATCATTGCCGAAAAACTGAACGTAGATTTTGTTACCTTTGATATTTCGGAATTCAAAGAGGCCCTTAATGTAGAATTAGATGCAGAGATCAAAGAAGGCGAGATCCGTCCTGAAGATGACCTCACAGACAAAGAACTGGCCGGAATAGGCCGGGTTACATTGGCCCACATGCATTCTTTTAAAGATTAACATAATACTATTAACTATAAACTTGTTTGATTAGATAATTTCCAGGTGGTGAAGCCTTTTTAAAATAAGGTTATTTGTCACCTGGGTTATCTAAACCTCTACAACTCCATTTTTAATAGCCACTCTTACCAACCCGGCAGTATTTTTTACATTTAGCTTCTGTATCAGGTTCCTGCGATGTGTATCAACGGTGCGATGCCCTATAAATAACTTTTTGGCAATTTCAGGATTAGTAAGCCCTTCAGCTATATGCCGGAGTATTTCTACTTCTCTTTTGGTCAATTGAGAGAAGCCAAAAGTGCTTTTTTTAGTTTTCACTGACATCAGGTGATTCATCATTGTATCAGACACCTTTTTACCAAAATAAGTCTGACCTTTAGCCACCGTTTCAATGGCTTTCACCAAATTTTTGCTATTTTCTGATTTCAAGACATAGCCAAGAGCACCGGCTTTCATCATTTTTAAGATATGGGAGTTATCATCATGCATTGTCAATGCCAATACCTTCAAATCAGGAAATAATTTTCTGATCTTCCGGGTGGCTTCTATCCCATCCATTACTGACATACTGATGTCCATTAATACTATATCAACGGATTGTTTAGCGAGTTCAGCCAAAGCCTGTTTACCGTTAGCCGCCTCCCCCACCACGGTAACTGTACGAAAGTTTTCAAGGGATGACTTGATCCCTTCTCTTATCAGGCTGTGGTCGTCTACAATGAATACATTGACAGGTTTCAAATTCATCTTACTGTTTAAAAGGTATTTCAATAGTTATCGAGGTCCCTTTTCCCGGACTTGAATCAAAATGATAAATACCATTTAAGGCTTTCACCTGTGTAATGATGTTACGTATACCGAGGCCTTCAAACTTGTATTCATTTAACCCGGAAGTCTGAAAGCCCACACCATCGTCCTCCATTAATAGAAGTAAACTATTCCGGTGTCTCACTAATTGCAGGTTAACCTCCCTGGCCCGGGCATGTTTCAACATATTATTGACCAACTCCTGGACAATACGATAAAGCCCCATCTCCATAGCATAAGGAAGCCTGGGTTCAAAATCATCGATGTGCGTCTGGATCTTCAGGTTGTTAGACGAATCTATCGTTTCGCACAAAGCTGTAATGGCCCTGGACAATCCTTGATTTTCCAGCACTCTAGGATGTAAATTTCTCGAAATAGCCTTTAGTTCTTCTATGGCATTTTCAATGATCCTTCTAACGCTGAGCACCGTCTTTTTTTGCCTGGCATCTGCCTTTGTTTGGAATTCCAGCGTATCCAGGTTATAGTTAGCTGCTGATAAATATTGCCCGAGACCATCGTGAAGCTCTTTGGCGATCCGCTTTCTTTCTTTCTCCTGGCCTGTTACTATCGCACTCATGAGCCTTTGCTGAATATTTTTCCGTTCTGTAATATCCATAGCTATGATCAGAAAAACCTTTTTGGAAAAATAACTGGTGAGTTGAATATGTACCTGGACAGGATATGTACTACCATTCTTTCTCAGACGTGTCGTTTCAAACTGAATCTTATCAGTAATTCCAACCTTCAGCGGATAAGTAATCTCTTCAATTTCTCTTCTGCTCAAGGTAGGATTAATATCGAAAATAGTCATTTGCCTCATCTCCTCCAGGGTATATCCGAGATGAAGTAATGCACCTTTATTTACAGAAAGAAATTCCCAGGAACAGGCGTCCAAAATGTAGATCTCATTGAGGGATTCATCAAAAATCCTGGAAAACTGAGCATGTCCCTGTTCAGCCTTAATACGTTCAGTTAGATCAATAAGAAAGCCAATCACGAGGTTTTCGGCTTCTGTTCGGGCACAACTAATGCTTACACTTACCGGAAAAGTCTCTTTACTACTATGCAGTCCATTGAGAATGGGTTTTCCTGCTATATTTGTTTCCCCATCGACAGGATAGAAAACCTTATATCCAGAGGGAAATAGCTTTTCTATAGATTGACTAATCAACTCTTCCTTTTCATATCCAAACATTGCCAGGCAGCTGGGATTGACATTAAGAATGACCCCTTGCCTGTCAAGTATGATCATTCCTTCTACAGAAAATTCAAACAGCTTACGAAAAATGTGATCTTCGGCCAGGTTTGATATAGGTTCACCTTTTATAAAGAGGTTTTCCATGGGATCTTATGTTCTATCCGGTTTTACAGCGAAAGTAATTTTATGAACGCTATTTGATAATGACTAATTGAAGACATGCACATGAATTTAGTCATGAATCATACTTTTTAAGGACATACAGGAATGGAGAATATAAGACCCAATGCCATCAAAACCAGCCGTCTCTACTTTATGATTTAAAAAATGTATTTCGTAGTTTGTTAACTTTCAAATGATTGTGAACAAATTATTATGAAGTCGTCGTTTTTAATGTTATGAAAGCAGCACCTGATGGAATAGTTATATATCAATTTTTACGTCGTCGAAATGGGACTGTAGTACTGACTCCATAAATAATTTAATCAATTTCTGATATGAAATTTATCAAACCGGAAGCTCTATTATTGGTTATTGCCTTAGGGTGTAATTCAAAAAAAAGAGAGACGCTCACCCACACAGCCGTTAACGATACGTCAGGTATATCCATTTCCGACACCATTCCGGCTGCCAAAAAGCTAACCGAGGTAAAACCAAAGGAAGACAAATTCACAGTTAGCATAAAAAGCTTTCATGACACGTTTCCCGGGTATTCTCCAAAGCACCCTCGACTAATTGATACGCTGGATACACACCAAGAGCACTGGTTGTTAAGGGCTATTGAAAGAAAACGTCAACACCTGTTCCGCGACTCTTCAGCGCGTTCCACCAGGTTACAAATGAAACTTCCTACTCCGGAGGACCACTTACAGATCGAAATGATACGCCAGGCATCTTTCAAAGGAAGAAATAGTGGTTTTCAAGATGTGTTGATGGAAGAATGGACGTTTAAAGACCCAATAAACGCAGAACGTTGGGGTGTCTTATTACGCGACTCTTTGCGGGGTAATGAATTCACCAAACCACCCCGGTACGACTGGGTAGAAGGCAATAAAATTTACCTGGTAAGCTGTAAAAGCGCAGGTCATTGGTTCGAATTTAGCGATACGCTGGTGATGCAGTTATCGGGCGGTAAAACGCGTGAACAAATGAACAGGATATATGCCCCGTTGGACCTTAAACATTACAAGAAATGGCAAGGGCCGGCACATAGTTCAGTGAATAACAGCACTCACTTATTCAGTTACCCCGACCGTATCCGGTACACTTATTATTATTTTGCCAAACAACACCGGAAAGGTAATGACCGGGTTAATTCGAAACAGGAATACCCCTTAAAAGAAGATTTTCATATCACCACAGCCTTGACAGAACCGTTCACCGGAAATGAGCAATTTAATACTCTTCAGGAATCACTGGTGGAAATACAATGTGCTATCAAAGAGTCTGCATTAAACCAACTGGATATCGTGAACACAGCAGTGGGTGAATTAGAACGGTTATTCGGTCCTCCAATATACCAGCAAAACAGGCACCGTATCTATGGACATGCCAACAGGATCATTGTAGTAAAAATAAATAATGAAAGAGTAGAGGCCTTTAAGTACATGCGACTTAATGACCTTTTCGACACGACAGATTATAATCATAAATTACTGAATAACAGAATTTTAAATTTCGATTAACCGTGACATATGGATCATTTTCTTACGCTTATGCATAGTGAACTCTGACCTGATTATTAAGGTTTTGATGAGCAGATCGATTCTTCAGAAAAGTAAGAGTATAGTCGTTCACCGAATAGCGGTTTTAAACTTATTTACTATAGACTTATAGATCTAATTATCTTAATTTTGTAACTACAGCGATATTTCATTTGCTCATTTACCTTGGTTAACAGATACTATTTTGGAAGTTTTGCAAGATATTACGACAGAGATCCTGGATCTGAAGAAAGAAAAGAATGCTACCCTGCTGGCACACTACTACCAGGAGTCTGCCATACAAGATATTGCAGATCACGTAGGAGATAGTCTTTATTTAGCACAGCAAGCTAACAAAACCGAGAGTGACATTATCATAATGGCCGGAGTACATTTCATGGCAGAAACGGTGAAGATCCTGAATCCTGATAAGAAAGTACTCATACCGGATGCAAATGCCGGCTGTTCTCTTGCCGATTCATGTCCTCCCAAAGATTTTGAGAAATTCATAGGCAAATACCCCGGTCACTGCGTCATCAGTTACATCAACTGTTCTGCTGAGATCAAAGCTATGAGTGATGTCATTTGCACTTCTTCCAACGCGTTGAAGGTGATCAATTCAGTACCTGAGGATCAACCGATTATTTTTGCTCCGGACAAAAACCTTGGCAGGTATCTCATCGAGCAAACGGGGCGTGACCTCTTACTATGGGAGGGTGCTTGCCTGGTACATGAAGCCTTTTCCATTGACAAATTATTGGAACTTCATAAAAAGTACCCTGAATCCAAAATTATTGCTCACCCTGAATCAGAAGAGCACATTCTTAAAACGGCCAGTTACATCGGTTCTACGGCAGGTATGATACGCTATGTAAAGGAGCATGACAACGAGCAATTTATTGTGGCCACGGAAGCTGGCATTTTACATGCAATGCAAAAAGAAGTGCCTGGCACAAAACTCATTCCGGCACCGGTCTCAGAGGACAACACCTGTGCTTGCAGTGAATGTGGCTATATGAAAATGAATACGTTGGAAAAGCTTTACCTGTGTTTGAAAAATGAAAGCCCTTCTATAGATGTTGATGAAAGCATAAGGCTAAAAGCACTATTACCCGTACGTCGTATGCTGGAAATTTCCAAGTAATAACCGAACGTCGGACAACGATCCCAAAGAAACGAGGACACCATTTGACCTTTAATGACATAACTCGTCCATTTGTTCAGGTACCGTTATCACTGGCATGCCATTCAGCATACCCCGTCTGGGTTTCACGAAGTTTCAGACTGTGGAGTTGTGCCCCTCCCGGTAATGCAAAGCGAATTTGCCTTGCAAAATCAATGATCAGGTTTTCACAGGTTGGGTTGTAAGGCTTAAAGACTACCAACTGGCCTGAACAGTTTTTTATCCCTTTCTTAAATTCGGATTCTTCAAAAAGCACCAGACTGTGATCCAATGGCTCTATGACCACGCGTTCCACAATACCCTTAAGGTCACCAAAGTCCATCACCATACCATTTTTAGGATTGTTAAGATTGTTAATGGGTGTCCCTATGATCGTGACCGACAAGTGGTAGGAATGGCCATGAATATTACGACATTTTCCATCATAACCTTCAAGTGCATGAGCCATTTCAAAACTAAATTCTTTCGTTACACGGACTTTGTGATGACTATACATTCGTACTGGAGTTTAAACCTGTTGTCCTAAAACTACGGAGAATGGATCTTAGAAATTCTTTGAATATTTTTCGTCAAAAATAGCAGTACCAGCTACTAATATCATATGACATACATCAGCTAAGCTGTATTATTTCAGATTAGAGATTGCATGACGCATTTTAACTGATCACAAAATACGGATCAGGTCTTTTGACCGGTTTTTAGTATCATTCTTATTGGTCCAGATCAGCTTGAGCAACTGTAAACGTCCTACTTATCACTTCTGATGCAGAGAAAAAGCCTAAACCATCATGACTAACGTTTGTTGGGGCGTTTCCTGGTACCACATCAAAAATGCCGCCTCGAAACCTGGTTTCTGCATAAACAGCCCTGACAAAAAGATAATGCGCTATGGACATAGACGATTTAAACTGAACAATAGTAGATCCTTCTTCTATAATAAGTCTTGGATTATCACCTTGAAAGCTTAGCAAAAACCCTTGTGGATCAATCCTCGGAAACTCATAAAAAGTGGCCTGACGCAATCCGCTTATCACAGAGTCATATGCAAACAACACTTGTTTTGAAGGCGCTGCTGTGCCATACCTGACATGAGGGAAACGATGCTCATAGACATCCGTCACACCTGGAATATTATCAAACTCCTCCACACGATTTGGCAATGCAAATAGTTCATCTGTGGGCTCAAAAGGAGTTACCGGTTCCATACTATCAGAAGCGGTATAGGTAGTCTGACCGATCTCCACGGTAAGTGTATAAGTTTTTCCTACCTCGCCTTTTACGTCCGGTGCTGTAAAATATACCCCGGGAAGTGTATCTGACTCATTTAAGATATAACTGTTCACTCCATCGCTAATCTCCACACTCGCCCCGCTGACTTTATCCTTTTTAACTTCAGCATCAGGGATGGCCACATCTGTTCTGGATAATATCACAGCATGAGGTTTCATTTCATTGGTAATACTACCCTCTATTACCAATCTGTTTGAAACGGGGCCATTGAGCTTATTAAGGTCAATTTCTTCGACACATGCTACGAATAGTAAGGGTAAAAAGGTTAAAATGACAGGTACTGATATTCTTTTGCTCATACCACCTAAAAACTAAATAATAAAGACGCTGTTGGAATAATTGAAAATAACGAGACCTTATTCCCTACTACCCTGGGATCTGCTTCATCATCTGTATTCGACAGGTCATCACCTACAAACACGGCCAACGCATTTTGCCGGGCATATGCATTGTATACGGAAAGCACGTACGCTACTTTTATTTTGTCTTTGATCTTTTTTTGCGAGTTTAATTTTGCTGAAAGGTCCAGGCGATGGTAATCCGGCAGCCTGGAAGCATTCCTTGAATTATAGACGGGTACGGGAATAGCTTGTCCCTCAAAAGTATAACTTTCTACAGGTAAAGTGAGAGGTCCACCGGTATTATAGGTCCAGTTAGCTCCAAAAGAAAACTTTTTCGAGAGTTGATAGGAGGAAGTAATCGCAATTTTATGGGGTTGATCATAAATAGCGGGGAAGGATCCTCCGTTGTTGATACCGGGTATTTTATGAATGGCCCTTGACCAGGTGTAACTCATCCAGCCGGTAAGCTTCCCGGTCTTCTTTTTCAGAAAAAATTCAATGCCATATGACCAGGCTTTTCCTGTCCTCAAATCCCCTTCCAGCACCGGGTTAAAAGCGATCCGGGCAAAATCTTTATAATCAATTTGGTTATCAATGTTTTTGTAGTACCCTTCAATGGACGCTTCAATCTGGTTATTCCTGAAGTTTCTAAAAAAACCGATGGTGATCTGGTCTACCAGCAATGGCTCGATGTTGGGACCACTGGGATACCATACGTCAAAAGCCGTAAAAGACAACGATGAATTAGCCAATAAATGTAAGTACTGGGCCATACGATTGTAACTCACTTTAATAGATTGCTTCTCATCTATTAAAAACCGTGCAGAAAGTCGTGGTTCCAGGTTATGGCGACTTTTATACCACTCACCCGCTGTATACTGAGTAGTATCTACGACCATAAAATCATCATCAAACTTAAAAACACTCGTTTCACCGATGTTTTGGAATAATGACCCTCTCACTCCCGCTTCCAGGGAAATTGAACTCCCTATCTCTTTTTCCATACTTAAATAAACCCCGGACTCCAGCGCATTGCTATTAGGCACATTAAACTGCGGATCAAAGTCATTGCTACCAGGATTGAACGAGTGATGAATACTTTGGAGCCCAAAATTGAGTGTAGTGGTAGGATTGGCGAACAAAGTAAAGTCTCCCTTAAAGTTAATATCTCTTATGGTAGACTCCCACCCCACCGGAACCTGGGCCGCAGGGATATCCAGCTTGTAATCATAGCCACTGTATGTTAGTGTAAAATTGGAAAAAAGTCTGTTGCTGAAGAGGTGGTTCCATCTCAAAGTACCTGTTTGGTTTCCCCACCGTACATCAAAATCCAGGATGGGCAGTGTATTTACATCTCTTCCAAAGTATCCTGATATAAACAGCCGGTTCTTTTCATTGATGGTATAGTTTGCCTTGGCATTCAAATCGTAAAAGAACAGGTCTATTCCTTTCGCTAAGGGTTCCACCCTGCCGAGGGCCCAAAAAAGAGGATCTGCATAGGTCCTTCGCCCGGACATCATGAACGATCCTTTTCCTTTCCGGATGGGGGCCCCAACGGTCAGTTTAGCGCCTCCTACCAGGCTGATCCCTCCTGAACCGGTGAATTCCCTGGTATTTCCCTCTTTCATTCTAATATCTAAAATGGATGATGCCCTGCCTCCATGCCGTGCGGGGATACCTCCCTTGTAAAACGTCATGTTGTTAATGGCATCCGTATTGAAAACCGACAAAAACCCCAGAAAATGGGAAGGATTATATACCGGCGCTTCATCCAGCAAAATCAGGTTCTGGTCCCTGCCACCGCCTCGTACGAAGAACCCGGTAGAACCCTCTCCTACTGTGGTCACGCCGGGAAGTAACTGAATGGATTTAATAACATCAGGATTAGCTCCAAAAACAGGCATGTTTTCAATACTTTCAATGGAAAGCCGGTGAATACTCATTTCCTCAGAAAAGACATTTTTCTTTAAGGCTGCGTCAGAAGTAATCTCAATGACGTCTAACTCCGTAGTATCTGCGGACAACTCCACATCCATTTTAAGGTCCTTCTGCAGCTTGATCTCCTTTTTGAGGGTCTCATATCCCACATAGCTAAAATATAGCGTATAACGTCCCGGTGGAACGGTAAGGGCATAAAAACCATAAGCATTGCCAGACACTCCGGTAGCCAATTCTTTGATCCAGACATTTGCTCCATAAAGCGCCTCTCCCGTATTTATATCCTTTAAACTTCCATGAATGGTTAGATCCGTTGTGTCTTTTTTTTTATCCCTTTTTGAATATAGGATGATCTTATTTACGCTGGCAACGTATTGTACTTCACCGGAAAACAACTGGTCAAGCAAGGACCGAACCGTCTGATTATCAATTTGCAGGTGGACGTTTTTTGTGAGATCAAGTTGATTACTATAGGAAAATGTAAAGCCTCCATGTTCGCTGATCCTGTCCAGGACCTCTTCAATCGTTCCATTGCTACTGTCTAATTGTATTCTTTTGCTCAACAGATCATTTTGTGCCCGGATCGAGTGGGGAATAACCAGTAAAAGGATGAATAATTGTATCTGTTGTTTTGACATAGGCTTACCTTGACTTACATCCCTCACCACTCAGGACGATCATATTCTCTTTTTTCTTTATTTGAACCGGCAACACCATTTGCAACTCCCGCAATATTTCTTCCAAAGGCTGTTCCCGGAAAGTAGAGGTCAGCGTACAACTTTCAAGAGCTGGTGAGGCCAATTGAATCACTTTTCCATAGTGTCTGTTTAAATCTGCCACAACCTTCGGAAGCCCTGTATTATGAAATACCAGCTCTCCGGTTTTCCACGATAAAAAGTTGATATCTTCATTGGACACTTTTGTTAACCCATGTTGCAGATCAAACTTACCCTGCTCTCCCGCGGTCAGAGCTACGCTGGCAGTATCCTTTATCTGTCCATACAGCAAAACTTTACCCGTCACCACTGTAACTACTACCTGACCCGGACCGGTGCTATTGACGTTGAAAGAGGTACCCACCACTTCGGTGACCGCCTGACCCAACTTGATCATAAAAGGCCTGGTTTCGTCTTTTGTCACTTTAAAAAATGCCTCTCCCTCCAGTTCAACTGTTCTGGTATCACCATCAAAATCACTGGTATAAGACAGGCGGGCATTCTTATTGAGATATACCTCACTCCCATCAGGCAGCGAGAATGATGAATGAGTGTCTGTGGCAGCAATAGAAACCACATCCTTTATCCAATAACTTTTCAATGTCGGCCAGGTGAAATACGCGCTCAGCAAAATGGTGATTGCGGCCGCTAAACGCATCCATTGATAGATAATCCCTTTTTTCTGTATAGGCTGTGTTACACACCTTGTCGAAGTGGCTTTATTAATTCTCCCGCTCACTTTTTCCCAATCTTCCTTTACGTTAATGGACATAAAATCTTTCACGTTACCGCTGGATTCCCATAGCAGCCTCATCTGATCGACATATTGCCTGTTTCGCTCGTCCGCCTCTATCCATATCTTCACCTGGTCTATTTCCATACCATTGGCATCTCCGGATAGAAATCTCACTAATAACTCATGGTCTATATGTTTATTAAAAGGATCGCTCATGGCTACTTCTTTAGGTATGACAATTAACAGTGTGTATACACGTATAGGAAAATGAAAAAAGTTCTAGACGGAAAGGGCGAGGAGCAAGAACGTCATTAAAAAATCAGCCAGGTGCTCCCGCAAGACTTTTAACGCTTTGCTGATCTGGGTCTCAACAGTACGGATAGAAATACCCAACGTTTCAGCAATTTCTTTATTTTTCAAACCTTCAAAACGGTTCATTGTAAATATCCTCCGGCATTGCTCTGGCAACCCCTGAATTATGTTCCATATTTTTTCTTCTAACTCGGTCTGCTCCATGGTATCATGGTTATCACTCTGCTGTGTTTGATATTTGAGGTACTCATTGTGATTATTATGCGTATTCTTTCTTTTCAAATGATTCAGGCAAGCGTTGTGAACAGAGCGGTAGAGATAAGATTTGACAGAGGCATTTACCTCCATGGTAGCACGATTATCATACATTTTGACAAAGACATCCTGAACTATGTCTTTCGCCTCGTCCAGATCATTTACTATTTTTTTCGCATAAATGCATAGCGCCGGATAGTAAGTCTTAAACAATACTTCAAAGGCTTTGGTATCGCCTGATTTAAAAAAACCTGATGTGGATGAATCGGTCTTATCCAAAAGATATCGGCTTGTCTTGAATTTGAAGTAGGTTAATAATGTTCAATGACCCCATTAACATTGGAACGGCAAATACACCACCTAATTAAACGCCATAACGCGTTAAAATTATAATTTTCTTTGATTTTTAAATCATTACCTCATGAAAAGCGTGGCCAACCTGCTGAAAACAAAACCCAGGTAATCTTAAAATTTGCAAAGAAGTGTATCCGGACAGACCTAATCAGACCCCTTTGGTTCCTTTCTCAAGAAAAGGCGATGAAAGAAACCATAATACCGTACCGGTGAGCATCAGATATTTGCACATGTCATTAGAAATCGTGCCTGAAAACACCAAAAATGCCGGTACAAGAGTAAGTGCCAACCCAATCACTGATAGGGTTTTCAAGATTGTCTTTATCATTTTGTTTGCATCAGTTTACTAAACAATAGGAATAAGGCGCCACAAGATATCCAGGCAGGGAATGTCAGAAAAGACAGAAACAACCCATAATACTCCGCAATCCCATAAAACACCAGCATGCTTAACACCCAAGCTAGCAAGACGGCAACATTAAAGTTTGTCCCTTTATATTCCGCATAGTCTGAGATCAGGCCTACTTTTTTAGCCAGGTAGTGGTCAAATACAATAATCGCTCCGACCGGTGCCAGGATAAAACCGTAAGTCGCTACAAAACCGAGTAGCTTCATGGCAAAAGCCGGGAATATTCCGGCTACAGTAGCTAACACACCGGCGACTATGGTGACCGCAAAAGTGGTACTCTTGGGAGCAATGGCCTGGAATGCCAGCCCTGCCCTGTAAATAGTAGGGTTAGCCGTGGTCCATCCGGCGATCACTACTACGATGAGTCCGGCAATACCGACCGCATTGTAGGCCATAGGACCTGGTGATACAGGAGGAGCTTCCCCATTGGCCAGTAAGGAAGTAGCTTCCGGAGATTTAAGGTAGACTGCATATAATAACGCTGCGCTTATCCATGCCATAAAGTGCCCTACATACATCCCTGCGGATGAGGTCCAACCTGCCGAACTGTTCTTTGCATATCGAAATACACTCATGTCTGCCATTCCGATATGCATAGCGGCATTGCAAAACCATGCAAAAAAAACGACATGCCAAAAGGTAAACTTTGTTTGCCCGGGAAACGGATCTCTGCCTTCTCCCCATATGCTCCAAAAACCTTCCCATGAATTTATATTAAGCTGCTGAAGCGCAATAATACCGCAGGCCAGAAAAATGAGTACCATCCAGGGGGAGGCTATGTTGGCAAAGCGGGCCACACTGTGGTAACCTTTAGCGGCCACCAATGAAATAACAGCGCCTATGATAACGACTATACCAATCCATAACGGACCGTTAGGCAGTGCGTCATCCAAATGAGGCATTTCAAGGTTAAAGGGTATGCCTACAGCCGTAGCAGAGACGGTAATCATACTTCCCGCAAGAAAACAGAATAATATACCGTTAGCCAGGTTGTAAATGGTAACGAGATTCTTGCCACATATTTTCTCTAATTTGTAATATAGTGTCAGCCTGACTTCTGTAGCCACTACCGCACATATGTAACGCCAGCTTAACACCGCCAGTAAGTTACCTGCTAACAGGCCAATGATCAGATCAAATGCACTGACACCGGCCGTCAGAAAAAGTGGTCCTATCATAAATTCAGTACCTGCCGCATGCTCGCCTGCATACATGCCCAAAAAACTTCTCCAGCCTTTCAGTTTGGCAACGGGTACCGGTTCACGTTCAAATTCGTTAATAATTGCTGTTTCTTGTTCCGCCATTTGATGCTTTACAATGGATCTAATGATCTTTCAAATTATGCATTGATCATTAGCTTTCTGTCCTGATGTATCCTGCCGGGGGAATGGAGTAAATCAAAAGGCTTCAATATAATATTTTCCGGGGGTCATTTTTAACACACGTACGTCTTGTTCCTCAGAGTGTTCTAATACACTTTCAATCGTTAAAGGATCACCCGATGCTAAAAAAGTCTCTCCATTGATAGTGATGGTTTGATACTTTAATGGGATGCATATCAAAGCTTTCGTTTCCTCTGGAACCTGTGTTGTAAGGTTATAAGTATCTCCTTTTCTATTTACTTCCAACACAATAATACCTTTAATGGAAGGAACTTTAGCCTTTATCGTATTGAATTCGGTCAATTGAGGGTTTATTCTAAATACTTCATAACCAGGTTTTACCGGAGAAATACCGGCCACATACTGTGAGAGCAATGTAAGTCCTCCACCACTCCATGCGTGATTGGTAGTACCACCACCGTACCCTTCGGCGCCAATGCCCCACCCTTCCCACAAAGTAGATGTTTCTGTATGGTTAACCATCTTAGAAAACCGTTCCTTCATCCGCTCTAAGGCATATGCTTCATATCCCATTTGAAACAATGCCTCAAGCACATATTTTTCCATATATGGGCTGGCATGCTTCTGAGTTTTAAGCACCTGGGAAATGGACTCATAGCGCTCCTCATCCGCCAGGCCTGCCACCACGGCAAGCCCTTGAGAACGATCATCCGTGAGTCCGTGATATCCGGCAGACCGGTAATGGTCCCCTTGCCAAAACACTTCATTAAAGCTCTCTTTAAATTCTTTCATCTGCTGCCGGGTCTTCTCCGCCGCTGCACTTTGTCCTACCGCTTCCAGCATTCTTTCAAAACCTTTAAGCGCAAGGTAGTACTGGGTGTTGATAAGTAAGGGCACATCTCTGTTATCACCCCAATCACCCCAGGTCCAGCCTCCTGACCGTATAGCAACTGAACCATCCGGTTTTAACTTCCAAAGGCTAAGGTATTTCCTTACCGGTTCGCACACCTGCCGGATGACTTCCAAATCACCCGTATGGAGGTAGTAGTTATAAAAACCATAATAACCCACACTGGCCAGCATCTGCCCGGGCAACTCCTTATCCCAGTTACCGGCAGGCACCGGTGAGAATATTGTACTGTCAGGGCGCTGCCAGTTCATCAGTTCCAGCATTCCTTTCCTTGTCAACGCATCGGCATTGCGGTCTAATGCGTAAAAGGCCTCACCACTTTCCAGCACGACATCGCCCCACCATTGTGCACGCTCCCTGTCCGGGCAGTCCATGTAATTATCGCGCATAGTGACATACAACGTTCGTAACGCTTTCTGCCATAGCTGATTGTAGAATGGATCATCACATTCAAAACTGCCGGCAAACGTTGTATTATATCCTGTTTCACGATATTTAAGCGCTAATACCTCTATTCCTTCAGGGACCACATAATACATTTTCTCTCCGTTTATCCAACCCAAAGCTTCAAACTCCTGTACACCTTCTTTGGTGATGTATTCGGCTCGCATATTGTACTCCGAGCCTCCTTTGTAATGGTCTGTTAACATGGTTATTCTCTTACCGGATTTGGCCTTTACCTTAAGGTATGGAGTAACCTGTGCATTGTAAGGAAGTTTACAAACGATCGTGTCACCCGTACTTATAAATGGAAAATCCAGCTTGTTTTTGTAGACGGTCAGGCCAAAATCTTTCCAGAAAGGCACAGGTCTTTTAACTAATTGGTTCCAGGGCGCTGTAATGCCATTACCTAACATTTTTGCATAAGGCCATTTGCTGTCATCAAAATTATTGGTCATCCATTCCGTGATATCTTTCCTTGCATCAAAAACGATATTGGACTCCGGTAATCGCCAGTTAGGTTGTGGGTCTGCACTTTCGGAATTGAATGCCGGATGGGCCATGGCTTTCCATGAAGTATCTGTTTTGAACAGAAGTTCTTTCTCCTTATAAAATTCGGCAATCAACCCGGGCTGTCCGCTGGAATTATGGGTCATGCCATTTTTTCCAAAGTACCACTGGAGAAGGGCTATGGTATTCTTCCCCTTTTTAAGCGATAGGTTTACTTCATCGAAGTAAGTATCCTCCGGAGTTGGGCCTCGTTTCAACCCGCCTTCCAACACAGTAAACGTGCCGTTGACCCACAACCAATACTTGGTATCTACTGCCAGCCTCAGTTTAATCGATGGAACAGCCTCTGTCAATTCAAAAGACCTTCTAAAGGCCAGCCAGACATTTTTATCAGCGGTGGGCTGATCTGCAGTGATCCAATCCGCCTGCCAGGGTATATCCGATAGATCGACAGCTATTTGCGTTGAGTTTTGATGCTCCGTCTGATCATCACAAGAACACAGCAGGTAAGAGGCTAACAAGCTCAGTATAATTACGCCTTTGCGAGGTGTGAGTCTACAGGCTGTTTCTGAAAACAGTTTGTGCATTGATATGATCTTCCCTCTTATCATTTTACCGATATTACAAAGCTATAAGAATATGGAACAGCAGGAATCCTGAAAGGCTCATGAGGACGAGCATCTATGTTCCAGGTATTATCACCTCCCACTCCCATTTGTACATGATCAATATTGACGGTGATGTTATCTTCAAAGAAAAGTTCTTCTATCCGGTCTGCTTTTTCAATGGCTTCCTGGGAAAACGGCCAGACACTGACACTCAGTGGTTCGTTCATTGCTTTTATTTTCAATCCCTTTTCACCAGGCATGGATAATTCAAACCACCACACGTCACTTTTATTACTGCTTTCCTGGGGACGAACATAATGAACAAAATCTTCTTTTACAGATTCCCGGTGCCTGCCAAAAAAAGCCCCGGTTTTCTTATCAAGATAGGACTCATACGGGCCCCGGCCAAACCATTTAAGTTGATCGTACCGGGCAGGAACCTGCATCTGTAAACCCACCCTGGGGATGTCCGGCAAGTCTGCCACCGGGTGCAATTGATACGCTATTTTTAAACTTCCATCTAACGACATGGTGTAAGTCATTACTACTTTAATTCCTGATGGTGTCTTTAAAGTAGCGATCACCGCTGAATTTGTATTTTGAAAATGCACTAACGATAGGTCTTCAGAGGCTTCTTTCCAAAGAACTTGCCTTTCGAAAATACCGGAGGCCTGATCGTTATCAGTAGGCGCTCTCCAAAAATTAGGTCGTAGTGGTTTTGTGATGAACGAGTTACCCGATCTCTCTAAATTTATCAATAAACCCGTTGTTTTACTGATTTTAGCCGTTGTACCGTTGGAAACAAGTATAGCATACTGATCAGAGCTCTCAATATCTGTTAAAACTTCCTTCTCGTCAACCGGCGGCAAATAGGCGAACAGAAATTGCTCAGAGGCTATTTCATACCCTTTCTCAGCCCATGGCTCAGCCTCTTTCAATGCAAAGGCTACTTTCAAATAATACCTTTTACCCGGCACTGGGGTCAACTCCGGCAAGTCCAGGTCCAGCTTACCTCGCTTTCCGGGCGCTACATCCATTTTATCGGCCTTACCATGAAATACAGTATTACCGTCTTCCGTGATTTCCCAGGTAATGTCATAGTCTCCCAGGTTTGTTCTAAAATGTCGATTATGAACGAACAGTTTACCTGCACCAAGGTCATCCGAAGAGATGTGTACACGCTGCCATACATATTTAGCCTGCCAGCCGCCGGATTTGATTTTTCCATCCGCGCTTATCAGCCCCTTTTGAACAGGATTTAAATCTTCCTGCTTTTGGTCAAAGTCAGCTCCGTGCGCCCAAAGTGTTTTACCGTCGGTATTATTATTCTTACGAATCAACTGATCACGCCAGTCCCAGACAAAGGCTCCTGCAAAACGTGGGTATTTCCTGATGGCCGACCAGTAACCTTCCAGATCACCCGTTGAATTACCCTGGGAATGTGCGTATTCACACCATATCACAGGCCGGTGGTCGTCTGGTTTGGTTACCAGGTCGATCATGTCAGCAGTAAGGCGGTACATCCTGCTGATGATATCCGTATACACCCGGTCTTTTGGCTCAGGCTTAGGCCAGTTATAGCCGTAGATATTCTGCGCCCCTTCCGAATGGATAGGTCGGGTGGGGTCAAATTCTTTGATCCAGGCGGACAAAGCCGCATGATTAGGCCCAAACCCCGCTTCATTTCCCAGCGACCAGCTGATGATACTGGGATAATTTTTATCACGTTCTACCATCCGGATGCCTCGCTCTAAAAACGACGTATGCCACGAAGGGATATTGCTGAACAGTGATCCGTGCCCATGACTTTCTATATTAGCTTCATCCATCACATAAATACCGTATTCATCACATAGCTCATACCAGTAGGGAGGGTTGGGATAGTGTGAAGACCGTGAAGCATTGACATTCAGCCGCTTCATCAGCTGCGCATCCTGTCTCATGGCTTCTTTCGTTACTGCTTTACCAGTATTCGCGTCCCAATCATGACGATTGACGCCATAAAGCAGTACCGGGACGCCATTGACCTTAAGCTGACCATCGGAAATATCAATTTCTCGAAAACCTACTTTTGTACTTCTGGCTTCCACCAGTTTTCCGTTTGCATCTGTTAAGGACAATACCAGAACATATAGATTCGGATATTCTGCTGACCATTTTTTCGGGTTGATCACCCGGGTTTTCATCAGGTGCTCAAAAGGTCGGTTGCCGATCTCGGGATATCTTTCGTTCAGTATTTGAGTCACTGAAATGCTTATAGATTCGGCCAGCACTGGTTCATCCTGGTCATCAAACAGCTCTGCCGTAACTTTCCACCCTTCTACGTCTATATCATCGTGGATCATTACCTCAGGCCGTACCTGTAATTCGGCATTTTCGTAGGCTTCATCCAACTCGGTACGTACCGCAAAATCATAGAGTTGGACTTTGGGAGCCGCTTCTATAAACACATCTCGTGTAATGCCACTCATTCTCCAATGGTCCTGGTCTTCCAGGTAACTGCCGTCGCTCCACTGTGATACCTGGAGTGTGATCAGATCGTTTTTTCCTGACAGGAAGTTGGTGATATCAAATTCTGCCGGAAGCCTGTTATCTTCACTGTACCCAACGTATTGATCATTTACCCAAACCGTTAAACACGAGGAAGCTGCTCCGATGTGTAGTGTGATTTGATGATCTTTCCAGCTTTTAGGCACGGTAATTTCCTTTCGGTAGACCCCCGTGGGGTTATAGTCCTCAGGAATGTTCGGTTGCTTTACTCCCTTCTGCTTCCATATCTGGTGTGTAAGCCGGTGCCAGGGTTTTCCATACCCTTCTAACTCCCAATTGGCGGGTACAGGAATGGTTTTCCATGATGCATCCACAAAAGATCTTTTTTCAATTCCTTGAGGAACAAGTTTAGGCGCTTCATACCAGGCAAATTTCCAGGCGCCATTCAACAGCTTCTTTCTGGGCGACTTATCACGGTCCGCGGCCAGTGCCAGCGCTTTTGTAGGATAAGATATTGACGTAGCCCTTGCCGGAAGCTTGTTTACATTGACCACTTCAGGGTTCTGCCAGTGGGGTTTGTGCTGCGCGATCAGTCCATGGGAAATGATGAACAGGATGGCAAAAAGTATTCTCATAGGTTAAGGCCCTCCTATTATTGTATGATCAATCTCCCGGTATGGCTTTCCTGTGAAGAGGATATTCTATAGCTATAGATGCCGCTTTTTAACAAGCTGTATTCCGGACCAGACAAATCCCATTCGTAGGTATTCCATCCGGCTTTCTGACTATTCTCCAATGAAGAGACCATGCGACCATTCAGGTCATATATTTTCAGGGTGACTTGTCCTGCCCTGGGCACAGTATACCGGAAAGTTACATTACGTCTGGCAGGATTAGGGTAGACTTCAACGCCTAATCCATTCATATCATCCTCAATGCTTAAAGGCAAAAGACTGAGCGCATCTCTTTTTTTCAGTTTATTCGTGCTTTGTGCCAGGTTAATGAGTTCATCCTCGCTAAACACACCTTCTTCATCCAGTGGCGAATAGATCTCAAGGCTGGATTTTAACATTTTACCCTCATTCAATGCCTCAATCTCAGTGGCATTCATCCCTGATCTGTAGAACAAGAGATTTCTGAATAAAACGTCATCAGGACCGTTCTTATCACTAATGTAAAACGTAGTGGGTGCAAGTTTTTCGTCTACTTCTCCTTCCCGTACGTCATCTGCATATAAAAACGTCTTACCCCATGCATAGTAATGGGTCAAAGTAATACGATGCCATTGCCCATCATTGATTACTTCATTTCCCTTGATCACCTCCCCTGCGGGTGACGTATAGTTTAATGTTCCTGTGGTTCTATCAATGGTAATGGAACCAGGTTCCTCCTGATCTGTCTCGAAAACTGCTATAGCACCGGTCGAGGTGGTTTTTATAGCAAAAGACAGTGTGAACGGATGTAAAATTTCTTCCGGGGTAATGACCAATTGATCACTGGAAGCAGCCCTTCCCAGGTTCATTGAAGTGCCTTCCACCCAAACGGGCTGTGCCTTGCCTGCATGAAGTGCATCAAACAGGGAGGGAACGATGGTGAAAGAAAACTCCCGGTGTCCTGCCTGGTTAGGATGGCCTGCATCCGCCGAATGCCCGTTAGCCCACTGACCAAAACCATTATCCACAGCCCCCAGGACATTCACACTGGCCACATCCCATCCATGAATAAGCATATTGATCTCTTTGATAAAGTCATAGTCTGTTGGGCTGAAATTACCCCGTGTATAATTTCCTACTATCACAGGCTCGATGCCTTCCTCACGTACCATGGCAATCAACGACAGCATATTATCCCGGAATTGGTCAAACTTAGCCTGACCTCCTGATTGTATTCCTTCATTTGCCAATGACAATCCGTACATCACATACCGGCCACATTCTGGGAGCAAATCCTCAGACCACCGATTCAATATGTTTAAGGTGTTGTTTCCTCCTATGGAGATATTAGCCATCTTCCATTCGTTGACATTGCCCTCATCAAATCGCTTTTCCAGCAGGTCGGAATACCTCCGGGCATATCCAAAGCCGGAGCCTCCTACTCCTAACGCTACTGATGACCCCATAACGGTGATCTTAAAGTCATCTACCGTTTCACACGTTTGAGCGTGTGTAGTAAAAACAAAGATCAGAACAACAAAACAGGATATAACTACTCTCATACACACAAATACATTTCTTGATCGTATAAAGATGATCGGTAAATGGTTAGCAACTATCCAGTAGTATGCTGTATGAGTTACTTATGGTTTTGCTATGATTCATTTAAACCCTGAAAAAGGTTCATTTTGGAGAGATAATTGAGGGTTTTATGGGGGTTATAAGTTGATGGTAAATGATATCCCTTTAGATCCGTCCTGTTTCATGGTTTTTGCCTTATTAACTTCATTTTGAATATGGAAGATATATTCATTTTTCAGGAACGTTTCAAAGTGAATTACCTCCTCCTCCTGACGAGATAATTTAATAGCTGCTATATAGTCAGCTTTATTCTCATGTCGTATGATGAGTAATGGCAAATTGTGTTTTAATAAAATCAGGTTTTGAAGTAACCTTGCTGATCTGCCATTTCCATCAACAAATGGATGAATCGTTAAGAATTGAAGGTGTGCATAGGAAGACAATGTCATAACATCATCTATTGACAAAGTTTTGTTTATACTGTCATTGACATTTTTATAAAGGTCGTTCATCATAGGTACGATCTTATCATGACTTACATAATAGCTTCCTCCCGCAGCACGAGAAGCTGAAAGTCTGAAATCACCTAAACGAGAATCGACGGTTCCAAGTGCAGCGCTGTATTCACCACCGGTAGAACGCATGATCAACACCCTGATCTTCTTAATAATGGACTCCGAAATAGCATTGATTTCTTTGGACTGTTCAATGACATATTGCAAAGCCTGGAAATGGTCTTTGATCATCAGCGAATGCTCCAAAGGCTTACCTTTTGGTGTGGTGTCTTCTTCGATAAGCATTTCAGTCTCATCAATAGTAAGAGTAGAACCTTCCATGACACTACTGGAATGAATTAGTAATAATTCATTGTAGCGATCGTAGTTTTGAATGTCACTTAGTTTAAGAGATCGGTATTCCTTATATAGCTTACTGAGCGTTGACATAATTTAGTGTTTTTTGAAACCCTGATCCACGATCCTAATTTATTCAATAATTCCAAAGATTGCCTTCCTAATTGATATACCTTTTGAATCTGAGCAATTTATAGCATTATCCGGCAAAAGTACATTCTATACATGATTCTTCACTAAGATGAAACAAAGGTTCATTACATACCTAATTTTAAAACTAGTGCGCATATAGCGATAGCGTTATACGTGTTGGGTTAGAAGTAGGGTTTAAGGTCACTTCTCGTCACACGATGGGGAGACTGCCGGCTTCTATGCTAAGTTCTTCTCCAAGGGTAATGACCGTCAGGGAAAACTTTAGCGACAGTATGCAATCGCACTCTCCTACAGTGACGACACTTTCTTTTTTTATGAACGCCATTGCGATGACGACGCAGGAGGAAGAAGCAATCCCATCATCGCCGGACGTGGAATGTGTATATATGTCACCTCACCACCCATATGCAGTCTATACTTTATCAAGAAAGTTGCTATTAGATAATTTCACAAACACTCCTATGTTAGATTCGGATGCGAAATAAAAGAAATAAACAGATGAATTTGTAGGTTTACCGAATTGCTAGCATTAATAAAAGAAGAATGTGTAGATAGTCAATGACAAGATATAAACCTCACTATGCTTGTTTCAACTGTCGAAAAACTTTTAAACGCAGACTTTTATTTGACATTCAAGGAGGAATTTGTCAAACGGATGAAAGTACACCCGCAAAGTGCCCTGAATGTGGTAATCTCATGGCAGATATGGGACTTGACTTTAAATCTCCAAGGAAAAGTGACATCAAGGCTTGGAATCATCTTTCAACTCTTTACAAAGTTGGAATCACTTACCATTCATGCGGCTGTACAGGACCAGGGTATATTCCTAGCGACTCGGATGAGCTTGTACATTATCTTTTTCGGATTAGGGTAACATATTTGCAACACTTACATTTCTGGGCCAGAAGAAAAGAAGATCCAGTAACTCAAGATGAAATAAACAGAGATGAAAACGCAAATAGTTCGTTCCTTTACAGAGTACCCAAGGACGTTCGGATAGGAACAAAAAAGAAGCCCAAATATGATGCTGGTAAAGCTCGTATCTACTGGAGCAATCAAATTCAAGAGCTTGACAAGAAACTTGAATTAATTAAAAATGCCAATACCCTTTAAGATACCACCGGATGCGCATACTGCAAAAGGACAGCTTCATTCACCTGGCGCGCATATAGCGACAGCGTCATGCGTGCCGATTTAGGAATAGGATTTGTAATCCGGGCTATCTATATATGCACAAGCAACTTATTCAGTCTATACTTTATCAAGAAGATATAAAACTCTAAAAAGCATTTGTAATACCCTCCAATTTATTTAGATTAAAAGCTAATCCTTTACCCCCAACTTCATCTAATGTCTGAAAAATACAAAATTGGAGAATCGCAGCGCCCGCATTTCATCACCGTAATAGATTGGGTAGATCTTTTCACACGGCCTGTTTATAAAGAGGTCATCATCGATTCGCTAAATTTTTGCATTAAAAACAAGTCATTCGTGGTTTATGCTTATTGCATTATGCCCAGCCATATTCATTTGATTGCCGGTAG
>NZ_VKDC01000006.1:0-210056 GCF_007097395.1 Fulvivirga sp. M361 | reverse complement strand
TCTATACTTTATCAAGAAGATATAAAACTCTAAAAAGCATTTGTAATACCCTCCAATTTATTTAGATTAAAAGCTAATCCTTTACCCCCAACTTCATCTAATGTCTGAAAAATACAAGATTGGAGAATCGCAGCGCCCGCATTTCATCACCATCACCGTCATAGATTGGGTAGATCTTTTCACACGGCCTGTTTATAAAGAGGTCATCATCGATTCGCTAAATTTTTGCATTAAAAACAAGTCATTCGTGGTTTATGCTTATTGCATTATGCCCAGCCATATTCATTTGATTGCCGGTAGTACCAAAGTACCTCTCAACGAGGTGATACGTGATTTCAAGAAATTCACCAGTAAGGCACTGATCAAAACAATCAAAGATACTACTGAGAGCAGGCAGGAATGGCTGTTGAATAAATTTTCCTTTGCGGCAAAACGACTCAAACGAGGTGTAAACTACAAACTATGGCNACCTCTCAACGAGGTGATACGTGATTTCAAGAAATTCACCAGTAAGGCACTGATCAAAACAATCAAAGATACTACTGAGAGCAGGCAGGAATGGCTGTTGAATAAATTTTCCTTTGCGGCAAAACGACTCAAACGAGGTGTAAACTACAAACTATGGCAGGATGGTTTCCATCCTGTAGAACTTACCAGCAATAAAATGATGGATCAACGGATGGATTATCTTCATAATAACCCTATGGTTGAAGAGTATGTCCATTCACCGGAGCAATGGGTGTATAGCAGTGCAGCGTTTTACATTTCTAATGAGAAGAATCGAGTGGCATTACAAATGCTGGAATAAGATGGGTACGCTTTGTAAAAGCGCACCAGGACCGTTTTGAAAGTACCCATAACAGAGATTGTCATTACGAACCTCAGCGTGGGGCTGTGTGGCGAGGTGAAGTAATCCCCTTATCGCCGGACGCGTAATAGTTTCACGTCCAGCAATAAGGAGACAGCTTCGTAACCCAACGCACAGGCACCGCCAGCCTCGCTGTGACGACCCTTAATAGGAGGTCACATTAACTTCCTTACCTACTCAGTATCACTCCCCACTCCTCCACCCATGACATGGGCTTTATCGTGCCGTTTGGGCCAAATTCCAGGGGTTTGCTCCAGTACTGGTAGTCATGTCCTTTAACATTATCCGATGCAGAACCCCAAAGATCGCCCATCCAAATGAATTCCGGGCCACCCGGTGTGTTTAGTTCAAGCACGTAGGTTTGTTGCGCCGGAATGATCGGAGTTTCGGGAATACCCTCCCCTATCTTAAAGGTCGCTATGGGCAACGCCGGGGTTGAATTTATGATGACTTCAGTTAAATGCAATTGATCCAGTGAAAACGCTGTAGGGCGAATGATCACTTTAGCGGTAAGGGTTTCTTCGTTAAACCGGAGGGTAACAATCTCATTTAGAGCCTTCTTTTTGATTTTATAACTTTCCATTTCAACTTGCTTCCAGGAGCTTTCATGCCATGTACTTACAGAGAATTGAGGGGTAATGAATTCAGGATGAACCCGGGGATTACTCACATCACCACAGTTCTCAGGGCGGTTTCCGGTGAAAAGGTGTATCTCCAGCTCTTTTAAGCCGGTGGGTTGGTCCAACCTTATTTCAATACCCTGCCAACGCTCATTTTTGTTTGATAATGTCTCAAACAGGTTTCCTGTTGTAATACCGTCGATCAAACTATTGACCGGATCTCCGGGGTAGCGATTGATGTTCCCGGTATAGGTATACCCCACCATAGGCCGGTCAGAAATATATACCCTGGCCCCTGACCCGTAATTGCAAAAACAACAGGTGTAATCGGTCAGTAAATAGTATTTATTTTTCCGTTTGAACATGGAACCCGCCTCCATATGCTCAGCAATGACACCACCATTTTCCAGCTTAGACGCCGTATATGAAGTAGTCAGACGTTCTATGGACACCTGGTGATTTTGAATGGTATTATAGCTGATGTAGGCCGTTTTATCCTCATCTACAAAAAGCCCGAAGTCGCCCAGGCCAATGGACGAATTGACCATTTGCACATTATCATTTACAATTTCAAACGGTCCTTCCGGGGTGTCGCTTGTCGCCACACCAAACTGCCCGTCCCACAGCTGAGGGTACCAGTTGTACCACAATACATATTTTCCAGTTTTTTCATTGTAAATGACATGAGGCCTGTAGTAAACACCCTCCGGCTGCTGTGGGAGTAAAACTCCTTCTTTTTTCCAATGCACCATGTCATCTGAACTATAGCACACATAGTGATTGGCTGTTGTAAAGCCATTGGTAGTGCCATACGCCGTGCCATACCAATAGAACCGACCTTCAAATTGGATGACACGACCGTCATGTGCATCTACTATCTTACCTTCTAAATCCAGCCGGGGGTCTGCATTCGAGATGGTTATGCGTTGTTGTGCATAGCTCTGCCGGCTACTCACGGTTAATGATAGTAACACGAAGATTATCCATGGATAACATCTGGTACTCATCCTCCCAGGTAATCAGGGTTGGGAACAGGGTCTTTTGCATCAAACCTGGACTTCCAGTCGTTCAATTCTCTTAACAGTTGGTCTGCTACGATAGGTTGGGATTGAGCCAGGTTTTTCTCCTCTGATGGGTCGTTTTCAAGATCATATAGTTCTGACCTGCCGTCTTCATAAAAGTAGATCAGCTTATATTTTCCTTTCCTTATCGCCGATGCCGGCTTTCCATGCTGTGGAGAATAATGCGGTACATGCCAGACAATGGAACGCTTTTTCGCACCGCCTGAAATCGTACTGAAAAGACTTTGTCCGTGCGACGTTTTGGCTGACTTACCTAACGCATCACTTACAGTTGCATATAGGTCAGTGCCGACCACAGGATCATCTACCACCTGGGAAGATACCCTGTCAGGCCAATGCATGATCATGGGTACACGAATACCTCCCTCGTATAAATAGCCTTTTCCTTCTGCCAGGGGGCCATTATCCGTAGGTGGAGTGTGTTTGGCAAATGCAGGAACTTCCTCCACGGAAAGCCCTCCGTTGTCAGAAGTGAAAATGATCAGCGTATTATTAAGTTTATCCTCTTTGCGAAGCTGATCTATCAACCGGCCGATGTTCTCATCGATCGATTCCACCATTGCAGCATAATGCGGGTTGGGAAGACCGGTATCACCGCCACGTTTGTTAACGTATTTTTCGACCAGGTGCTCAGGCCCCTCTATGGGTACATGTGGCGAATAGTAACAGAGCATCATAAAAAAAGTGTCCTGTTCAGTGATGTAATTTATGGCCCGATCAGTCAGTTTATCGGTAAGATAATCACCCTCTTCTGCATCTGACTTAATATCCTCCATGGCATGATTAAAGAAAGGGTAGTAAAACGAATTGGGCAGACCGTGATAGTTGGCTGCATAGGTAAAGTCAAATCCCTGCGTACCCGGTTTTGCATCACCTCCTCCAAGATGCCATTTTCCAAGATAGGCGGTATTGTACCCTTCACGTCCCATCATTTCGCCTAGTGTATAGTATTCCGAACCTAGCCGTTGGTCTATATCAGGCGTAATAAGCGGAATAGATGACGAAGGCCTGAACGGACCATGGATATGTTCGGTGATGTTAACTTCTACCGGATGTAAGCCAGTAAGAATACTTGCTCTGGAAGGGCTGCAAAGTGATGCAGGTGCGTAGGCATTGGTAAACCTGGCCCCTGCACCGGCCAGTGCATCCAGGTTAGGCGTTTCGATAAACTCACTCCCGTAACTTGACGGGTCGTGCCAGCCCATATCATCCGCTACAATGACAATAACGTTAGGTCTGGAAGGAGAATTGTCCTCTTCATCAGGCTTACAGGATGGAGCAATGCCAATGCAGATGGAGAGGACACACCCCATAAAAATGGTTTTATTCATCTGGTAAATGATTAGTAAATATCTTTAGATGACGGAAAATAGCAACTAAACAAATTCCAGGCATCCTTGACTGTCCTGCCTGAATGAAAAATCAGGACACAAGCTCACACTTTTATTCCTTTTTTAGCAGTTGGAAATGGTGCTCTCCGGCTATAAGACCTTTGACGATCTTACCGTTCTCGATACGGTAGTCGTCTGCTGATAGGGGTTTACCATTGTATTCGATCTGAAAACTTTCCTGGAATGCCAGGCGAATGATGGCCTCACTACCTATAGGAACAGTAAATTTATACGTCATGTAATCCGCTCCCTGTTCCCACTCCGACCGGATAAGCCCAACGGGCGATTTATAACTGGCTTTCACCCAATCCAGGTTTTCAGGGATTTTGGGTGCAAGAATAAAATGCTTCCATCCGGGTTTTGCTTTGTCGGGAGCAATTCCGGCAAGGTAACGATAAAACCAGTGTCCCATATTGGCTCCGAAAGGATGATGACCTGTGCCATATCCTTCTGCATTCATGTTTTCGCCTAATGTACTCTTGTGATCTTTGACCATATGAAGCCATCCCGGAGAATTTTCCTTCGTGACCATTTCATAAGCAATATCAATGTGATTATTTTCCGAGAGCCAGGTTAATATGGGTTGAATGCCCAGGAACCCACAGAATATATGACCGTCTCGCATTCGAACAGCATCAAAAAACCGTTCTTCCACATTTGATTTCATACCTTCCGGAACAATATTCAGCCATAAAGGCATAGCCTGTGCGGTTTGCGAGCTGTCCCTATACCAGCCTGTACGCCTGTCGAGAAATTGGTTATTGAAATGATCAATTGTCTTCTCCTCTAGTTTTTGATAAAATGAAATGTCGTCCTGTCTGTCCAGAATTTTCGCATACTTTGATAAAAGTCCAGCCATCCAGGCAACGGCTTGTGTAGAGGTTTGTACGGGAGGTGTCCAGCCAGGCCCAAAGCCAAACCTGTTTTGACCCGGATCCAGCCAGTCTCCCAGTGACCAGTGTACCAGCAAACTATCATCAGCCGTCCCAACCACAAATGCCAGGTACCTTTTCATAGCCTCGTAGGCATGGTCAATGTGACTGGTGTTACCCGTCCATAAGTAGAGTCTGTCAGTGACGTAGAAGATAGTCCCACCCCACCACGGATCATCATATAACACAGGCTCATGGGTATCAGGGTTCAGAAAACCCCACCCATTAGTGGGTACAATAGGTGGGATATGACCGCTTTTTTCCTGAGCATCCATCAGGTTTTGTAAGTAGGTCTGGTAGGTGGTAATTGCATCAAAATTATATAGATAGGTATCCATTGTGATAAGACCTGCATCTAGTGTCCAGCCTACTTTCTCTCTGGTAGGCTCTTCTCCAGGCATGGAGTGAACACTGTTCAGAAGGGTCCTTCTAACCGCCGATTGAAGTTGGTTCAATCTTTCGTTGGAGCATTCAAAATTACCAATCGAAGGCAGGTCTGTATGTACGGAGCTTGCAACAATATCTTCCAATTCCGGTCTATAGTCTAATCCTTCTATTTGAACATAACGAAAACCGTAATACGAAAACCTGGAGTTAAAAACACCCGGATTTCCATTGCAAATGTAGCGTCCCTCCTGGAAACGACCGGTAGAATGTGTAGTCGAATAATTTTTATCTAAGGTCCCTCGTTCAGTTAATACCTCATTGTAAAAAAGGCGGATATGCTTAGCTTCAGGGCATTTTTTTATATTTAGTGTAGCCCATCCGGTAATATTTGCTCCGAAATCTACCAGGTATATGCCGGGCTCTGATTCTGAAATACCCAGGGCGGGTAAGGTTTTAACAACGCGCATGGGTGGCATAACCTGTGGTCTCATCCTGCCTGGCGGAGCTTCCACTGTTTTCACTGCATCCCAATGTCCATCGTCATAGTCAGTTAGCAACCACCCTTCCTGTTGTTTCCTGGAATCGAACGTTTCTCCACCCTGTACACTATTAAATACAATTGCTCCATTTGACCACTTCCAGCTTTCATTTGAAACCCATACTTCCCTGCTGTTGTCATTAAACTCCAGTTCAAACTGTAATAAGAGTTTATTCGGAGTGCGCCAGTTAGATTCACTAAACTGCACAAAATTTTGAGACGGGTAGTTATAGAAGCCATTTCCAAGTATCACGCCAACGGCATTATCTCCCGATTGGATCATCTCTGTAACATCATAATTCAGGTAATGCACGGTACGTTGGTAATCACTAAAAACGGGATCTAAAACATGGTCTCCTACTTTTTGACCGTTGATGTATAGTTCATAATAACCAAGCCCGGAAATGTAGACTGTAACGGCTTTCGGTTTTCGTAAAACAGTATATTCTCTTCGCATAAGGGTAGCCATACTATCTCCGGGCAGTTTGGGCATTACTATTGGCACGGGCATACTCTGTCTTTTATTACTTACCGGATGAGCTCTTTCCGATATCCAGCTAGCTTGCCAGGTCATTTTAGCCCCTTCATAGTAATCGACCTTGCACCCCTTTCCGCCAGAACACGAAGTAATGGTGTAAACCAATGCGAAGAATAAAAGGAGCTTAATGATGTATATATTCATTGGGATCAAAGATGTATATTGAATGGATACATAAAACTGAAACGAATTGATGGTCAATGAACCCTTTAGTGTTCCGTCATATGTAACAACAGTGTCAGGAATGGTTATGCGATTTAAGTGACGATGAGACGCTATGACAAAAAACACCGTTAAATTCATTTTATGGCATCTCTCATAAGCGTCAGTTTTTGTTTCAATTGGTCAATATGGGCATCATAGTCAGGGTTATTGACACTATTGATCACCTCATCTTTATATTTGTTCCTGTCGTAAAATTCCTCGAACATAATCTCATTAAAATCCCGGTTGAGGAAGTACCTCATATATTTATAATCTTCCGTAACTATCCCCTCCGTACTGGGTATGTAATAAGCATCGGACGAGGGCCATAAATGCTCATAGAAAAATTCGGTTCTCCAGCCGGCGTTATTCCCGGCAATAAGTTCGCCCAGATCTCTTCCCTGCATAATGACGGGCTTTTGGATTCCTGCCATCGATAACAATGTTGGTGCAATGTCTATGTTCAATGCCATTTTATCTATAGTAATGCCCTGAGGCGCTTCGGGTCTTGGGTCAAAAATAATCATCGGAACACGTATCGAAGGGTCGCTACCATACCATTTACCGGCAAAACCGTACTCTCCCAGGTAAAAACCGTTATCACTGGTAAATACTATAATGGTATTTTCATCCATATCCAGTGCATTAAGTTTTTCGATGATCCTGCCAATCACCACATCTACTCCATGTACCAGCCTGTAATACTTTTTAACATTTTCCTGGTACTCTTCAGCCGTTGAAAAGCGATCGTGCCATCTGCTACGGGCTACGCTCAATGCTCCATTTTTGTTCTTGATGATATCTTCGGGGAAGTAATTAAAATATTCTTTTGCAGCAGCAACCGGCTCCGGTATTGTCGCCGTTTCGTAAAGGTCATCATAGGCAGCATCAGGAAGAAAAAAGCCGGGATCTCCCTGTACATGTGGCGCTTTAAAACTCATGGAGAGTAAAAAGGGCTTATCGGCATCCTTTTGCTGTTCAAGAAACGTCAGCGCCTGATCCCCCATTTTAGAAGTGAGATGTATGGGGCGCCCGTTATCAGTGGCTTTGTAAGACCCTTGTCCGTTAAACCCTTCCCAGTAATCAAAGTATTTCCGGATAGTTGGTTGCCTGATATTACCTACACCGAATTTCCCTATAAATCCGGTGATATAATCCGCCTTTTTGAACAGCGCAGGATACGTATTTTCATACTGTTGCTCCGTCAGGCTCTCTCCGAAATCCCATATATCATGCCTGCGGGCGTACTGACCGGTCAAAATACTGGCACGGCTCATAGCGCAAATAGAAGTGGTGACATAGGCATTTTCAAAGTATACTCCACCTTTTGCCAGTCTATCCATGTTAGGCGTTTGTAAAACGGTATTACCCGCGAAACTTAAAGCATCAAACCGCTGATCATCGGTCAACAAAAAAATGATGTTCGGTCTATCGTCTTCTTTTTTCTGTTCCTGCCTGACCCTGGTACCTGCTCCGGGTTTTCCCAGGTGGTCATCCTTACAGGAAAATACCGTTAACAATATGAAAAACAGGTACTGAAAATATCTTCTCTCACGCATAGCTGGTATACTTTATCATTCGTATTCATTAGTCGTTGATCAGAACAAGTCGTCGTGTCCCAAAACTTTCTCCATCCCACAAACGGTAGAAATATACACCTTGTGCCACATGATCACCGTTTTGATCTGTTCCATCCCATTCGGAGTAAAAAGTACCCGCAGAAGAAAACCTGTCCACCAACGTCCTGACTATTTTACCTTGCAGGCTGACGATTAAAATTTTTATATCTGAAGGTTTTTCAATGGTATAGGAAATGGTTGTCCGTTTACGAAACGGATTAGGGTAGTTCGTGATGTTTCCTTTATTTTTCACTACATCTTCCCATCCTGTTACAGGGTTACCACCCCCTGAAGATGATGCGGGTGTAACAGAGCTGTACGTAGTGCCCAACCTAATGTCATCAAAGGAAGTGGTGAGTGAAGGATTTCCTTCTGACTTTAAGAATATACCGGCAAAACCATCATTCAAAGAAGCTGAAGCTATATTAGCCACGGCATCGGCCAGGTCAGGATCCGTAAGTTCCGGGTCGGGGTTAATCCATAACCATGCGCTGTCGGCCTCTGCATCACCACTCATTTGAAGCTTCATTACCAGCCAAAAACTACCGGTTGCTTTCATTTCGCTCTTTACACGCCTACCTGCAGCCCTGTCGAAGAAGCCAATCTTGCCTTCCGTGTTATCAAAGGTCCTGCCGATGGCAAGTCTTTGGTCCAGAGGAGCATTAAAGCCATCACTCCACAGGTAAAGTTGACCGACATTTCCAGCTGCATTGCTGCCTTCTCCAAAATCCACTAAGGCGCTCAGCCAATATTCGTTGCCATCATCCGATATGGGTGTTTTCAGTTTTCGCACATAACGAACATTGCCCAGATCATTGATCAGCACGGCCCGGTTACTGGTACCTACTATTCCAGGTACTTCCAATGCGCCTGTAGCGATCACACCTGCTTCCTCAGAACCAACGAATTCCCATGGACCGGCCCACTGATCGTTTTCTGCTCCCTGGCCGGAGAGCGCTCCGGGGCTATAGGCAAATATATCTCTGGCAATGAGGTCCGGATCTACTTCCTCCTGCAACAGGCTCACATCTCCGAAGCTAATACCAAATCGGATTTCATCAAAACTGGCCTCAGATGGAGTGAATCCTTGCATACTCAGGCGGATCCCATCGAAACCTTCAAAAAAGAAATCAGGACTTGTTTTTCCATCTACGATGATATCAGCCAGAGACTCCTCCGGTGGTATTGTTGGCTCCGGGTCGATCCACATGCGTACGGTATCTGCGCCTTCACTGCCTGAAAGCTCAATTTTGACTACCACCCAATGGAGCCCCTGTACTTCTATAGATGAGGCTTTAACACCTCCGGGCCACACGACTCCCAAAGCGCTAAGCCCTGACACGCCGCCAAAGCCTATTATTTCCTGTTCCCCATTTAACAGGCTTAACCGGCTGGATTTGCTCACCTGAAAGTCAACGGACTCCATTAAAAAGCTTAGCCATATGGCTTCACCGTCATCATTCAAACGAGGACGTACCTTTCTATCAAAGACTGTGGTGTCCTGCTCTCCTTCACTGATGGATAGGGTTACGCTCCCGCCTTCAATCACCGTCAGGTTATTGTCCAGGCTCTCTGCATTGATCACAGCATCGTTGCCGGAGATTTTCAACCAGGCCGATGTCCAGGGGGCTGGTGGATTTACTCCTGCTCCTTCGAGCGTTGTTCCTGCCTCATAGCTAAAAGCTTCGTAGCCTGCGCCTGGTATTACTATCGGCTCCAGGTCTATCAGGTCGTCCGGAGTGATTTCGGCAAAAGAGTTACCTGTATAGATATTATCTACAATTGTACGTAGTCCTTGAGGCCCTTCGTGCTTGATCATAACACCATTCCAGCCATTGTTCAAGGTATTTACGGTAACCTCGGCCACCGCCTCACCATCATCCGGTTCAGTCCCCGGAGCAGGATCAATGAAGAGCTTTACCTGCTCGTCGTTGAGGTCGCCCGTTGTGGTAATTTTCATTACCACCCATCGACTGGTATCTCCTGCCATTCCTGAATCTCTGGTACCTGCTCCACGATCAAATTGAATGTTATTATTACTAAAACTGACACCAACTCCCAACAACTGACCTCCGGGACCTGATGCAGCTACGGAAGATGTATCGCACAATAGAATTTGTGACACATTGCCTGTGGCATTCCGTCGGGATTTTGCCCAGTACCCCAGCCAATAGGTACGGCCATTGTCAGGGTATGACGTTTCAAATCCCCGGTATGCTCTGATCTCATTTACTGAACTTAGCATATCCAGGTCCATGGCATTTGGCCCTGTGGTTTTTAAAACATCCGGCTGAAAATTAGCAATACTATCCGTGGCAATATAAGTTTCCCCTTTTAACGCTTTCCAGGGGCCATTCCAGCCATCCTGCCGGCCACCAATGGGTTCTGACGTTCTCAACGTATCGGTCGTAGTGTATGCGAATTTGTCAAAAGCCGGCAACGGAGCGCTATCAACTATTGAGAGGTCACCCGGGATGACGTCCTGGTAATCCAGCGCCAAATAAATGTCGTCCAAAAGTGTGGTGAGCGTGTTTGGGCTGCCTTCAATTTTAACACCAATGGCCTGCCAGCCTTCATTTAATACTCCCTGGGAAAATTTGAGGGTTTCTTCTCCTGCCAGGGGCTCTATTCCAGGCTCGGGGTTGAGGAACACACGAACTGTGTCACCATCAGCATCGCCACTGGTCTCGATCTTCACTACAAACCAATGCGCCTTATTGGCTTCTCCCGCTACTGCTACCAAACCACCGTTCCTTGAATCTATTCCTATGGTTTCGTCATTGAACATTTTACCTATTCTCAAAAGCTGCCCACCGGGCCCGCCTGCTCCCAGGGTTTGTGAAGGATTATCCACTAACATTACGTTCATCACATTACCGGTGACTGCATTGGAAAAATCAGCGGAAAAGCTGAGCCAGTAGTCTAATCCGTTATCTTTATAATGCGCTGCCAATGGTCGCTTTATTCTTGACGCACCGCTACCCAAATCCAGTTTAAGCGCATTGGAAGAAGTAGCTTTTAAGATAGATTCATTGATTATACTATCATTTACAATGGAATGATCGAAGCCCGTACCAAGTACTTCCCAGGGTCCTGCCCAACCGTCTTCTATCGTACCTTTTCCATTAATGCCTTCTCCCCCAGCATAATCAAATTTCTCAATTACCTGTCGATATTTTTCTATGGTCCTGGCCCCCTGAGGTATAATATCAGCATAACTATTGGCCAAAATGATGTTATCCAGGTTAGCATTTAATATGGGCGCGCCCTCCGTTTTGATCATTATGCCATCAAAGCCACTATTTAAATTCCCTGTAGTTAGTCGAGCATCGGCTTGAAAGTTAAAAGGTTCCTGTGCCGGATCGGGATCCACAAATAGCGTTACCGTATCGGGGTCCGGATTATTGGTAAACTCTATCTTAGCCACTAACCAATGCGGCCCTTCCGCCGTTTTACCATTGACTATCCGGGTGGTCCCACCATTATCCACTCCAAGTTGTTTGCCTCCAAACACTTTTCCAATCCGGATCAATTGACCTGCTCCTCCACTAGCTCCTGTAGCCGCTACGTTCGCTAAGATCACCTGCATTACATTCCCTCCTTCTCCATTGAGAAAATCAGCAGAAAAAGCCATCCAATAGGTGCCTCCGTCATCCGTGACGGGCGCGTTTAAGGTGCGCTCAAACCTAATATTGTCCGTGTCGGTGGCGAAATTAAGGTTCAGCGCCGTGCCGGACTTCTTACCTGTACGATAATTAGTAATGGAATCACTCACAACGGTTTTATCGGACCCTCCCACCAGGGTCCATTGATCGCTCCAGCCGATCCCTCCTGATGTACCGATGATACCAGTTCCGGGTGTGTAGTCAAAATCCTCTGAGGCAATAACCTGTGCCCATAAAGGTGCTATGGGAACCAAAAAAATAAAAACAGCTAGTATATGTTTTCTCATAATATTTTTCTTTTGGAAATGCTTAAATGTCCCAACCATCATTTTGAGGATATCCATAGGCCGTGACTTCTTCTCCCGGTATACCAAGCAATAGCCTTATATTGAAATAGGCATTGCCATCCAGTTGATCTCCCTTTTCTTCAATTTCCTTCACCGCATGGGCTTCCAATAAGCTTCTTGTGAAGCCGGGAGAACGACTTTCAATACGCATAAGATCAAACCAGCGCTTGTTTTCAAAGGCTAATTCCAATCTTCTTTCTTCCAAAATGAGTCTTCTTAACTCTTCGGCTGTATTAAAACTGATGCCCCTGATGTAGGGAGAAAGACCCGCCCGATTTCTGATGGTATTTAGCAGTAGTATAGACGCATCGGGTATTGCTCCGAAACTATTTTCGTTATAAGCCTCAGCCAACATCAGTAAGACATCTGCATAACGGTAAACCGGAAGGTTGATGTCCTGCCCCGCCACGCCACCTTCATTGATGAATTCGTAATTGAATTTGTTGATATACGGAATCAGGTTACCTCCGCTCTCCTGACGCTCATAATAGGCAACCGACACGGCTTCTCTAAGGTCTCCGTTTTGATAAGTATCTATTAAATCGATGGTCGGCTGATTTTTACCTGCTTCACCTTGCGCATTAACGGTTGGAATGACATCGTTTCCGGAATTGGCAGGAATCCAATTCCGGTAAAACCCTGCCGGTTGCTGAACATCCAGTGCAAATTGCAGCTCAAATATGGATTCAGGACCGTTTTTAGTCTCCGGAGCAAAATTATCAGCGTAATTTTGATTTAAGCTGTAGCCCAGGCCCCGAACTTCTTCAAAGGCAACAATAGCATTGGCATAATCACCCCGGGTCAAATGAACCTCTCCTAGCAGCGTAAGTGCTGCTCCTTTTGTTACCCGACCGATATCTGTTGAGCCGTATTCACGAGGCAAATTATCTGCCGCACTTTCAAGGTCAGGAATAATGAGGGTTTCATAAATGTTTTCAACCGGTTCTCTGGGAACATTGGCGAATGTGGGCTTATCTCCAATTCCTCCAACGGTAATTGTAATTAACGGAACATCACCATATAGCCGGACCAGGTTGAAATAATGAAAAGCACGAAAAAACCGTGCCTCTCCTTCCACCCTTGAACGTGTGGTAGTATTTTTAAAACGTAAGGCAGGATCAGGACTGGTCATGGCATCGATAAGAACATTGGATCGGTAGACACCCTGGTAGCTACCTTGCCAATACGTACGAATGAGGTCGCTCCCGGCAGCCAACAGAAACTCATCTACGTCCTGGGGGTTTTCACGATTACTTAGTGTGTCATTAGAGGTATTATCTGATCTCAGTTCGGCCCATTTCCATTGTTCTTGCACATATACATTGCGAAACTGACGATACATGGCGGTAACGGCCTGTTCAACTTCAAGCTCTGAATCCAGAAAGTCCCTTGGAACCACCCGGGATTCGGGGGACAGCTCAAGAAAATCATCGCAGGCCATGGTTACGGTGGCCAGAAATAGTAAGTGTATGTATTTGTTTATTTTCATCTTTACTGGATTAAGTAATGGTTAAAAGGTCATCCGAAGCCCGCTGGTAAACGTTCGCGCCAACGGATAGCTACCAAAATTCACGTTTGGTCTCAGCGCCCCGGCTCTGGCCCGTCCGGCCTCGGGGTTTCCATCAAAAGGGGAGAAAATAAAGGCATTTTGAATGCTGAAATAGACAGACCCGCTTTTCAAAAAGGGAAGCTGCCGGCTGAAATACTCAGCCATATTGAATGACAGTGTAATATTGCGTATTGACAGATAACCGGCGTCTTTCACATGAGCGCTGTTGGCCCATCGCCAGGGCCTGTCACCACCTGCCGTACCGGGTATGGTCTTGGTCCGGGGGTCATCCCCGGGCCTCCAGCGGTCCTTAACATTTGAATCAACATTAAAAGTACTTAAGTCCTCTCTTCCATTTACAGGGTCAAAATTATTGAGCAGTAAAGATGTATTATCATACACTTGCTGACCTACTATGCCTGCCATGAGTATTTTCAAGCTGAACGGGCCGTAAGTGAAGTAATTATTTATGCCAAAAGTAAAGTCAGGATTAGCATCACCGATGACCACTCCGTCACCTGAAATGTCTGTACCACCATTTTCATTGGCATCGAAGAATTTTGCAGAACCTACGGTTGGGTTACCCCCCCCTCCGTTGTAACCAGTCACTCCGGGAGCCAGGTTACCGTCTTCATCAAAATCATCTTCAGTATACAAACCTTCATACTTCAATCCATAGAATAACCCCAACGGATCGCCCACCCGAATCTGAAAAAGATTGCTATTGCCACCGTTTACGGCCTCACGAAATATTGGAAAATTGTCTTCTCCCAGGCGGGTAATGATCGTTTCACTGAAGGTAACATTAAGGTCGGAGTTCCATTTAAACTTGCCTTTGTCCATATTGACCGTTCTGAGCAATAGTTCAAGGCCTTCCGTCTCCAGGTCACCGATATTGCCAAAAACCCGGTCAAAACCTGTTACACGTGGTAAAGATTCATTATTCAAAAGGTTGAAAACCTTTCGTTTATAATAATCAGCTTCGAAAACAATGCGGTTATTGAAGAAGCCCAGATCAATACCAGCGGCTATTTCTTCTGTCTCCTCCCAGGTCAAATCATCATTCGGCACGTCATCCCCACCGGAAGCTCGTCCCCGGGCAAGTTCTCCCCCAAACACATAGGAGTTTCCTCCCAGCCGCACTCCACCCAAAGCACGGAAATCCGGAATTCTATTATTTCCAAGCTCTCCATACGACGCTTCAAGCAGTACATTATTCAGAATGTTGTCTATTCCGAAATTCTTGAAGAAGCTTTCACTGGACACCCTCCACCCTGCCGCTAATGACGGAAAATTGGCAAACCTCACATCTTCTCCAAACCGGGATGAGCCATCTCTGCGAAATGCCGCTGTCGCGAAATAGCGATCTTCAAAATCATACTTGATCCTTCCTATAAAAGAAACCTGGCTGCTGGCACCGTCTGACGGAAAAACCTGAACATTGTTAAGTTCGGCTTCTATGTTATCGGTATTTGGTAATTTGAAAGGCTCATTCAGGTTTCTTGTGGTAGTCTGTTGGCCAAAGCTTTTGGATTTCTGAAGCGTAAAAGCCCCCAGAAATTCCACGTCATGTTTCTTATTGAAAAGGCGTTGATAGGTCACCAGGTTCTCTGACTGCCACCTAAAGCTTTCTCCATAATTAAACACTGCCTGGGAAGGCGCCAGGTTGACAACGCTGGGAGCTATACCACCTCCCAATATCTCAGGTACGTAAGCGGCAGTACGGTTAGCTATGACGCTGATCCCAAAAGTTGGTTTTAAAATCAAACCTTCCAATGGTTCATACTGAAGGAAAATGTTAGTATTAAATTGATTGGTGGTTTGTGTATTTTCCCTTACCTGCTGCTCATATACCGGGTTATTTTGGCGACTGGCGATCAATCGGGACTCTTCCCAGGGAACCAGGTCACCATTAAAGTCCCTTACCCGGACATCCGGCCCCAACCACTGACTGGTCAAAACAGTACCGTCTACACTGAATGCCGCCCTTTGAGGATCCGTACCGCCGTTTCTTTTAAAAACCGCCTGGGAAGGAGACATACGAAAACCAAACCTGAATTTCTTTCCCAGTTTTGCATCAATATTTGCCCGTATGGAATATCTCCTGAAACCGGTTTGTATTACCACCCCTTCCTGGTCAAAGTAATTAGCAGATATAAAATAGTTGGCATTTTCACCTCCCCCTGAGGCGCTTATGGTATAGTTTTGAATCATACCAGTATGTGTTATTTCGTCAAACCAATCGGTACCTTCATTAAAATCAGCAGGGTTTATCACATCATTGGCTTCCATTTCTTCTTCCGTCGGAAATGATCCGTTGTCATCATAGTACTTATCCATCCATTTTTCCCGGTTGAACCGGGCCAGCTCATGTGCGTTTAAAACGTCTGGTTTTACCAGGTCAGGTACTACCTGCACTCCGACATAAGAGTCAAAACTGACACGTGTAGCGCCGGCCTTACCGGATTTAGTAGTGATCAAAATTACCCCGCCACTGGCTCTGGACCCATAGAGAGAGGCGGATGCAGCATCCTTTAATACCGTTATTGATGCAATGTCACCGGGAGGTATCCCGGCCAGTGGGTTGTTGAACTGGTCGTTTGTATTACCATAAATAAACCCATCTACCACAAACAGGGGTTGATTGCCAATACCTTCTTCAGAGATAGAGCTGGTACCCCGGATATTAATGGACGGGGCTCCTCCCGGCACACTTGTGTTGAACCTTACGTTAACCCCAGCCACCTGACCTGCCAAAGCTTCTTCAAAAGTGGTGATGGGCAACTTGTCGATGGTCTTGGATTCGATAGTAGCCACTGAACCTATCAATTCGGACTTATCTGTTTCACCATAAGCTACAACCACCACTTCTGTTAGTGTGGTAATGTCAGGAAAAATGGCTATGTCAATGACAGATCGCCCATTGATCTCCACCGTTTCTGTGGTGTACCCTACAAAAGAAAAGAGCAATATCTTTGCCGTTTCAGGAACAGCAAGTGTATAATTTCCCTCTATGTCCGCCACTGTGCCTATGGTAGTGCCTTTCACCAGGATATTCACACCTGGCAATGCCTGTCCGTTTTCATCTATTACTTTTCCCGTGATGACACGTTCCTGCAAACGATTTCGGGTTTCAGCTATTTTTTTTTGATACTTACCTTCTATCACACTTTGCCCGGCCTGCCTTTCTAATGTTTCAACCGATGATCTATTTATTTTTTTAACTTTTTTTGGAGTATTCTTTACCCTTTTGATCACATAGTCCCGGGCATCTACTTTGGTAAAGGTTAAATCCAGGGGCGAGAGAAGTACCTCAAGTATTTCCTCCACATTTTTTCCTATAAGTACCTCCGTTTTTACTTCCTGATCTTTGACCAGTATACTTTGAAAAATGATGTGAACATTATGTTCTTTTTCAATGTTCTTCAGCGCCCCTTTTAAAGGCATGGATCCGGAAGAGGCCTTTGGCTGATATGTTGCAGATGGCATTGCTTTCCCGGAAGCCACCTGCGAAGAGGCATTTGAAGCCAGACATAACAACACTAATACACCAGCTGCCCACGTCTTTGGTAGTCGTTTCATCATATATGTTAGGTTTGAATTAGTCCTAGTTTTTAACTATGAGGGTGTTGCCTTTGGCAATGATCTGTTTATCAATAGATTCAGAGATCACATGGATAAACACATCCAGGTTTTGTGTAGAAACAGTACCCGTTAGTTTGATATCTTCCAGATCATCACTTTCGAAAATGACCTGCTTACCATAATTATCCTTGATGATCTCAGCCACTTCTTTCAATGACGTATCGTCAAAATAGAGCCGGTAATCCGTCCAGGAGGTATATTTCTCAGGATCAACTTTTTTTGTGATGACCCGTTGTTCTGCAGCGACATACTGCACAAAATCTCCCGGATACATATACGTTTTGGAGGTATCTTCTTCCGTTGGTATCTCTAAGGCTATCTTACCCGTACGGAGCACTATTTTTGGCGCCTCTTTACGATTGTTTATGTTAAATGAAGTACCTAACACCTCAACATTTACTGCGCCGGAATGCACAAGAAAACGCTTAAAGGCCACGGAATCCCGTGTCACCAGGTGAGGCATTTTTTTAACATCAAAAAAAGCTTCTCCTTCCAGCCACACTTCACGCTTTACCGATTGCTCCCAATTGTCCAGGTAGCTTAAAGTGGAGTTAGCGTTGAGGGTAACAATAGAGTTGTCGGGCAATACAATATGTTCGGTTTCTCCGTAAGCCGTTGAGTGACGCACCAGGTCAGACTGACTGCCATTATGCATTATTAACCAAGCACTTATTACTAATACGAGCGCCACGGCTGCTACCCTTACCCAGTTGCGGTAGTTGTTGTAGGAATCAGCGTGATCAGAAGATTGGATCTGTTGGTCAATTTTACTTTTCACTTCTCTGAAATCTTCTTCAGAGGGTTCTGTGGCGCTAAAATCAATAGACGCTATCACCATTCGTGCTTCTGCGATAATCCCTTTTTTATGTGGATGGTCTTTTATCCAATTATTCCAAAAAGCGTCCGATTCACTGTCCGGAGATTGTACCCATTGAATGAAATAATCATCCTGGGCAAAATCCTGCATAGAAAAAAATTTATAATGCTTACTCATGTTTCTTTCACTTGATCATCCATTTTACAATGCGCTATTGAAGGGATCATCCTTCGTTCAGGATAATCCCCCGGCACATTCTTTGAAGTCCACGCTAACAGACCTGATGTACAGAAGTGCCTTTTAATTGGTCTTCTTATAACTATAGAGGCAGGCCGTGACAATATGCCCTCAACTTTTTTTTGTTTTTTTTACAACTGGAAATAAATGAAAGTGATCTGAGAAGAAATCGATACACTACAGGAGAAATGGTAACGCTGTATGGAAGTTTAATATCCCTAAAAAGTGGCAAAAAGCAGGGCAAGCACTATGTTTTTCATCATTTCAAATAGCGTAGGGCCTGTAAATGCTGTCAAAGTATAAACGGGTAATTTACCCATTTCAGAACGCAGGCTGTCGATGGCGCGATATAGAAATGTTCTCGCCGATTTGACTTTTTGCAATGACATGACGGAAGCAATTTCCTGGTATGAAAAGTCATTATAGTATTTGAGCACGATCACTTCCTGTTGTCTGGGAGAAAGTTTTTGAAAAGCTTTAGATAAGCATCTCTTGTTGTAAGCAGCGGTTTGCTCTTTAATCATCTCTCTCTCCCTGGAATAGACTACCTGCAGGCTATCTTTCACTTCCTGGTCAGCGCCCTTGAATACATCTTTTTTGACAGCTTTTAAGATCTTCCGCCTGAAGGATTTGTGTAAATATGTTTTTACATACTTTACTTTCGACAATGAATGTCGGTTTTTCCATAGTTCAACAAAAAGCTCCTGAATGCTATCTTTTATCAGCTCTTTGTCTGATACCAAATAGGAGCCGTAAACATAGAGTTTATTAAAATAGCGAGAATATAGTTTATCAAAAGCAATCTCATTACCCTCTGTAAGGCTCTCCCATAACTTCTCATCTTCCAGGTTATTCCGGGAAGTGAACTGTTTTTCAGGTACTGCCATATGCAGTTTGGGTTGTTTCTTGCCTGGCATCTGGTTTCATAAAATCATGACTACCCGGTCAAGGAATTCATCCGGGTACTAAATACTTTTCTCGACCGGACATCAATGTACTGTTTCGGTTTGGGAATAGTATACTGTACTATGCTGGCAAAAGTTAATAAACTAAACATGCCAGGAGAATATGGGGTGCAATTCGAAATTAATTTCCCGAATGGAAGTATCTGCTTAATAGGGTGCCATACTCTTCTTTATGTTCATTCCCTTTTTACTAAAAATCTGCCAAATAGTTAACCCCGGGCCTACTGCATTGTAAGGGACCCAAACTTCCTGACTGTTAAAATTTTCCTTCTCAAATAATAACTGCCCGGTAATATCATAAGCTCTCAATGCTATGATAGGGTCGTTTCCCTGGCTGATCAGGCTCACCCCCTGATCATCGTAAAACAGACTGATTGCTTCCTTTCTATTGAAATCTTCCACAGAAGTAACCGCCTTGTTAAATCCTATTTTCAACGTATTCACGGAGTACCCCGCAGCGGTAAACGTCAGTTGAGTACGTCCATCGGTGTAGTTCTCATCCAATACTATGTCGTCATCGTTTGCACTGCTTGTTCTTCTTATGCTCAAACTGTTAATTGTCTGTGCTCCACCGATGTCTTCCAGCGTCACTGTTATATTTTTATTCACGCTCAGAAAATTTGAAAAATGCACGTAGACAGTATCTTCATCCGCTTTACGGAAAGTAGTGGTCTCCGCATTGGAGATACCCGTTACGTCATGACCTACCACATGTGAAAACGCAGGTTGGGCGGAGGTAAGCTGCCTGTAGGCATAATAGTGTTTGTATGGTACGGGATTGGTTGATTGCCATGCCACCTGAATCAACCCTCCCGGATGAAAGGTATCCGGGTAATTATTCTCAAAATAATACCATGCACTTACGCCGTTATTGACAGCTGTTCCGAAGAGGTTAGCTAAAGAAAGCGCCGTCCGATGGTCTTCATCTATGGGGAGGTTACCCAGGTTATCGGCCTGATTAGCAAACCGGGAGGCGTGTGTTTCTGATTGATGGAAGGTTTTTCCTTCTATCTCTGCTAATATCTCCTCGAAAAGATCGTCTCTTGAACCATTGATGTATTGGTGGGTAGCCACAATGTCAATCTGGTTCCACGCCTCGGGATAGTTCTTTTTGAAATATTTTATATAACTCAAACATCCATTGGGAGAGATCGTACTCGGTCCCATGATCAAAGGCACTTTCATATTGGCAGTGTTGATTTGTGGGTCATTTAACATGGCTTTGAACTTGGTGACCGCCTCAGTAAATATGATGGAGACTCCTTTTTGAGTGTCTCCGTCATATCCGTAATGGTATTTCCGGCACTGGTTGTTGCAATTTGCCAGGTCCGGCTCATTGACCACATTGAGAATATCCACCGTTACACCACGATCGTGAAAGCCTTTGAATAGCTCAAAGTACCATTGCGCTAACTTATCATATATTTCCGGGTCATCCGTATTGAGTACGGCGTATGTTTTATTGTTGACTACAATGTCATGCCTCAGATCGTCCGGAAAAATATTACCTACCATAGACACCTGTATGTCCGGCCTGTAGCTTTTCGCGGCCTTTATGTAATTGGCCCTTCTATCAAAATAGGCAGGGTCATCGGAAGGATAAATACCGATATAATCCTGCAGGTATTTCATATTAAGGTCCTTGTTGATCAGTTGAATCGCTTTGTCCTGGTTTTCAGCATTCATGCTATAATGATGCCCCATAAACAGGCCAATGGAAACCCCTGCTCCTTCGAACTGGTGTTTATAATCATTAATGTTTACAGTAATGTTCTGGGCCTGAAGCACCAGAACATTACTTATAAAAATCAATATGAAATATAGGCTGATAACTCTCATGATCTGCTTGTTCTATTGTATTGTTATTTCAATAACATTAAGCGTCTTGTCACCGTCTGTTCTGCGGCCGTAAGCCGGTACAGGTACATCCCTGAAGGTAAAGCATTCCCATTCTTATCGCTTCCGTCCCAGGTCACCATATGCTTCCCGGCTACCTGATACCCGTCCAATAAAGTAACCACCTCTCTTCCCTGAAGGTCGACTATAGCGAGTCGCAGATCAGCGGAATTTTCCAATTGGTATGAAATATGGGTTATCGTTGAGAAAGGGTTTGGATGATTCACCAGTTTAAAGGCATTATTGATCAGGTCATCAATACCTGTAACTTCCCCTCCGTCTTCCCCTTGAGGAACAATGGATTCAAAGGTAGTTCCGAGGTGTATTTCATCAATTAAATATTCCGCTGCCCCACCTTCTGTTCTGAAGAAAATATGGTCAAAACCTTCATTGAGTGTACCCACCTCCAGCGTGGCATCCGGAAAGTTTAAGTCAGGGGTAACTTCGGGATCAGGATTCATCCAGAGGGAAAGGGTTTCTGCTTCTTCGTCACCGGAAAACTGCAGATACACTACATACCAGTTGCTTTGAGCGACAGGCACTTCCGTCTGTGCCGTTTGGCTATTTCCGCCTATATTCAAAATAGAAGCATTGGCATCGCTGAACTTCTTGCCAAAAATGACCATGGGCTCTTCTCCCCTGGCAAAACCACCCTGGGCCACTACTCCGCCCTGGGGAGCGACATTCCCGAAAAACCCGAACCAATATCCATTCCCGTCATCCGTCAATGGTGTGGCCAGCGGGCGAACATAGCGTGCCCCTAAGTCAGGAGTTGATATCAGCCTGGCTTTATTGTCTAATGAACTCAATCCGGGGATGGTAACACTTCCTGCTTCTATCACGGCAGGGCCTGCCACTACTGCTTCCCACGGTCCTCCCCACTGGCCACCGGCGGAACCGATGTTACCCAGGGATTCTCCTACCGGGTACCTGAATTGTTCACGTGCTATAAGATCTTCCGGCACTTCTTCTTCTATGGTAGTCACATCAGAATAAGAATATCCCAATCGGATCTCATCGATAAAGAAACTGAAAGGTGTACCCCCTCCTGTTTTTATTCGGATACCATCAAAGCCTTCATTAATAGCCAGCCTTTTATCCACCGTAGAGTTAGTGAATGTAGCCGCCGTATTTACACCGGGCTGCAAGTCCGGCACCGGGTCCACCCACATATAAATGTCCTCAGCATTGGAGTCACCAGACATATCTATTCTAACTACCACCCAATGCGCATCATCGGTAGTGGCGTCGGAGATAAATTCAAACGATTCATCATCCCAGGTAAATCCTATCCGATTAAACCCTTCTGTTCTGCCAAAACCTATTACCTCTTCAGTTCCATTCATCAAAACAAGCTGACCTTCCGAACTGATTTTTTCTACGGTTTCAAAATCCATCAGAAAACTCATCCAGACAGTACTTCCATCGTCTTCAAATGTTCCTGATAAGGGACGGTCGTATTGTATGGCATCGGTAATCACATTTACTCTGGCTTTGTTTCCCTCAAATAATGTAAAATCTGTCTCAATACTTCCGGCAGAAACGGTTATATCCTCTCCGGAAGTCCGGACCCAGGGCCCTCCGAACCCATTAGAGCGGTCACCATTACCGGCAATATTGGCGTCCACCGTATAACTGAATGGTTCATAGGTGGTTCCAGCGGTAAAAAGAAATTCAACGTCAATCAAGTCTCCCGGTACGGCATCAGCATACGAAGCGCCCAAATAGATATCATCGATCAGGGTAGTCATAACACCGCCGTCATTTTTAATACCAATAGCATCCCAACCTCCATTAAGTTCGGAAGCTGCAAACTTCAACACTTCACTTCCAACCTCAGGTTCAATAGCAGGATCTGGGTTCAAGAATAATCTGACGGTATCTTTCGCCGCAGTACCATTTGTTTCAATACGGGCTACCAACCAATGGGTACCTTCCGCCACACCTGGTAATACGGATTCTTCAAATGGCCCAAATGAACCGACTGCTAACGCACCGGCACTCGTCCATTTACCAATGGTGACAAACTGACCGTTGGGACCGGAAGCGCCCATCGTTTCCGTATCATTATTGATGAGCATGACCGTAGTCACTCCATTGTCAGTAGTATTATTAAACTCAGCGAAAAAGCTCATCCAATAGGTCAACCCGTTGTCTTCATAACGATCGGCTAACGGTCTCGCCAAACGTGTCGAACCTGCCGTTGCATCTATTAATAGTGAATTGCCTGTGGTTTGCCTGAATATCTCTGTATTAGTAACCTGATCAGATACCACATTTTGTGCAACGCCACCCACCAGTTCCCAGGGGCCTGACCAACCATTTTCAGCGTTGCCTTTACCTTCAATGGTTTCATTACCTGCATAATCAAACTTTTCAAAGGCAGCAGAAGGTATGGCAACGTCAATAAGATCATTGGGCACTACCTCACCGTAGCTATTGCCAAGGTGGATATCATCTATATTTGATTTTAATGTTCCAATACCATTCTTGATCCCAATTGCTTTCCATCCGTCATTAAGACGTGTAGCTGCATATTTTACCGTTTCTGTACCATTAATTGGTTCAACCAAAGGATCAGGATTTAAAAACAAGCGAACTGTATCGGCATCTGAAGTTCCATTGGTTTCAATGGATACCACGAACCAATGGGCGCCGTCCTGGCCTAGTGTAACGTTATTCGGAGATTTGGCAAACCCACCGGAAAATTTCCCCAGGCCAAATTCAAAAGCAGCATTCCATTTCCCTACAGCTAAAAACTGACCATTAGGACCTGAAGGCCCCATAGTTTCTGCATCACTGTTGATTAACATGACGGTCATGAGGTCCGAGCCCTCCGCACCGGCAAAATCAGCAAAGAAGCTCATCCAATAGGTACGACCATTATCTTCATAGGTACTCGCTAGCGGTCTTGCAATACGTGTTTCACCAACGGCGGCATCCATGAGGAGTGAATTACCGGTGGTGATCTTTAAAATATTGCTATTGACAATAGACTCATTCACTACATTTTGTTCCGGACCTCCTATCAATTCCCAAGGACCTGACCAACCATTTTCTATGGCACCATTACCACTTATCCCCGCTCCCGCTGTATACTCAAATTTTTCAAAGGCGGGCGAAGGCGGCGCATCTATTGTCGCTAAGTCTTCGGGAACCACATCCTTGTAGTCAATAGCCAGATACATGTCATCGATGTTAGTCTTTAAGTTGCCGGGACCGTTTTTAATTCCTATGGCTTTCCACCCGTCGTTTAATCGTGTCGACCAGAATTTAGCTACTTCATCTCCTATCTGTGGCTCCACTCCCGGATTTGGGTCTAAGAATAACCTTAATGTATCCGCATCGCTGGTACCATTGGTTTCAATAGAAGTAACCAGCCAGTGCGCTCCATCTTCTGTCAAGGTAGTAACCTCCTTGTCAAATCCGCCTGAAAATTTCCCCAGGCCAAATTGAAAGGCCCCGTCCCATTTACCGCTCGCCGCAAACTGTCCTCCCGGACCGCCAGGCCCCATCACCTCAATGTCATTATTAATCAACATAGGCAACATAATATCATTACCATCTGCATTCACAAAATCACCGAAATAACTGAACCAATAGGTTAATCCGTTGTCTTCATAAGTCTGCGATAAAGGCCGGGTAAGCCGGGTTTCGCCTGCGACATTGTCCATCAAAAGCGAGTTACCTATAGTTGTCCTAAGAATATTTTCATTGCTGATCTGCTGACTGACCACATTCTGCTCTACACCTCCTGTAAGCTCCCACGGACCACCCCAACCTTCCGAAGCTGTTCCGTTTCCGGAAATACCAGCATCAGCGGCATATTCAAACTTCTCTCTAACGGGTAGATATTTGGCTATATCAACTGCTGTAGCCGGGACTACATCATTATAGCTTTGTCCAAGGTATATATCATCAAAACTTGCCGTAATGGAGGTGATATCTTCAGCTCTTATCATGATAGAATTAATTATTCCGGTATTCATTATAGTTCCGCTAAAAGTAGCTCCAGCCATATCATTTGTGGGCTCTATCTCCGGATCAGGGTTGACGAAAAGCCTGACGGTGTCTTCTTCAGTATCACCTGTAAACGATATTTTTGCCACAAGCCAGTTCAATTGGTTGGGGCTGATGTCATCAATACTTTCAAAGTCATTAGGCGCTCCGACTGCTAACTTACCATTACCAATTCGGCCAATAATGAATTTAAGGCTGGTACCATTCTCATCCAGTAAAACTAAATTGGCTACATTACCTCCTGTAGACATTATGTCCATGGTAAAACCAAGCCAGTAAGTATTTCCATCATCTGTGATATCGGAAGCTAGCGCTCTTTGATAGCGCAGATTTTCAGCTGCACTGGTCACTGATAGGTCTAAATAAGTCCCACTGGCTTTACCTATCCTGTAATTTCTAAGGGTATCATCTACAATAGTCCTTTCCGTGGCTAACGCTTGCCAGGAACCGCCCCACCCTGTACCGCCATTGGCATTACCCAGATTAGAACCAGCAGTATAATCAAAATCCTCTGAAACAATCACCTGGGCTTCAGCAACCTGAACAGCACAAATAATCATGAGTATAAATAGCGTAAATCTCTTTATCATACGATTAGTATTAAAATCTTCCGTTCTTCTTTTCATGTTAGTTCCATTCAGGTTTTTGGGGGTATCCAAATTGCTGAACCTGATTGGTAGGATAGCCAAGGGTGGTTCTTATGTTCGTATAAGCTTCGCCTGAAACGGTGGTCTTCTCATTCTTTTGAGCAGTGCCGTGTGCGATCATTACGCTTTCTGCCTTACCTGTTCGCACGAGGTCGAACCAACGATGGTTTTCAAAGGCCAACTCAAGTCTTCGTTCCCTTTCTATGGCCAGTCGGAGATCATCAGCGGTTATCACAACCAAATCAGGATCAGAACTTGTGTCTGAAAGGGGACGCACTCCGGCTCTGAGACGAATAAGGTTAATAATGCCTATGGCGTTCTGGTCCAGCCCATTTACTTCATTAAGACACTCTGCGAGCATAAGCAATGCATCGGCATACCGGAACATGGGCCAATTCACATCCTGCGCTCCTGCATCCAATAAAGGATAATTGTACTTATTCATAAAGGGAATGGTATCACCGGCATCTGTGATGTACAATCCGATATTTACGGCTTTGCGTTCGTCCTCGTCTTCGTACAGGTCCATCAGGTCTTGTGTGGGTTGATTTCTGCCGGCCCTGCTATTGGCTCTGAAAACCCCACCCAATATGTCTCCGCCACTATTAAAAGGGACGAAGCTGGACAGAAAATCAGAGGCCTGTCCTAACTCAAAGGAGTACTGTATCTCAAAAATGGATTCTTTATTATTTTTGTTGGCAGGGTTAAAGATGGACTCGTAATCATCCTGCAACTCATATCCCATGGACTGGACTTCCTCCAACAAGGGAATCGCTTCGTTAAACTCCCGGAGGGTCATGTGCATTTTCGCTTTTAGCATTAAAGCTGCCCCTTTAGTAGCACGACCGGTATTTTCCAGTTCCCACTGTACCGGCAGGCCATCGATCGCCCTCTGTGCATCTATGAAAAGGCTGTCATAGATAACCTCTGCAGAAACCAGTGTAGTAAACTCTTCACCCAATGATTCTTCCAGTGTAGCGAATGTACTTTCCACAAAAGGGACATCACCGTATAGCCTGACCAGGTTAAAATAGTACCAGGTACGCATGAACAGCACTTCTCCTATTTTCAAGTCTCGCTGTGATGTACTACTGAACCTTACACCGTCAATATTTTCAAGTACGTAGTTACATCGTCCAATACCATCATAAGCTTCCTCCCAGTATTTTCTGATCTCACTGTTATCGGCGTTCATGATGAATTCATCCACCGCCTCCAGGGCTATTCCTCCCCTGTCACTTGAATTAAACTGAAAGCTGGCGTTATCGGATCGAAATTCGCCAAATTTCCATTGCAAAGAATTATGGATTGCTTTATTCTTAGCATAAGCGCCTACCACTGCGCGGTCTACCTGCTCTTCGTTCTGGAAGAAAGTGGCCGGAGTAAATTGCGTTTCCGGGGTTACATCCAAAAAGTCATCGCAACCCTGTAAACAAATTAATGTAATCAATACTATATAATAAGTTTTCATCTGATCTACGTTTAAAAAGTCACATTTAACCCCAGGGTGTACGTCCTTACATTAGGATAACTCCCCTGAAACACATTTCGGACCAGGGCATTGTCCCCCGCCCTGCCCACTTCCGGGTTACCCAGTTCATATTCAGTGAAAAGTATGGCATTTTGAACGCTTACATAGGCCCGGGCATTTTTGAAGAATTTCTGGTCGAAAATGCCATTGGGAATATTATAGCCTAACGTAATGTTTCGAACCATTAGATAGTCCGCATCTTGCACAGAAGCTGAATTGGGTATCCTCCAACGCTGTGTGGCCACACTCGATCCACTAATCTGTACTGTACCGGGAATGGTTTTAGTTGTTGGATCATCTCCAGGTCTGAAGCGATCCAGTACACTTGTGTGCAGGTTGAATACGCCATCAAGATTTTGTAAATTCTGCTTGCTGAGATCGAATATTTGCTGGCCAATAGCCCCATTCATTAAAATGCTCAGATCAAAGTTTCTATACTTAAAGTTGTGTCGTAATCCAAAAACAAAATCAGGGTGAGGGTTTCCGATCACCACATAGTCTTCCAACTCTTCAAGCCTTCCGTCACCGTCCGCATCAACGTAATTAATGGACCCTTCAACAGCGCCATTATACTTGGGAACGTCCGGGTCGTCAATTTCTGCCTGTGTGAATAAACCCGTTATCAAAAGTCCTCTGAATAACCCGACAGGTTCTCCTTCCCGTGTCGTTGAAAAAGTAGTCCCGTTACCTGCGCCTCCTCTGTTGAGCTCCTCATTGGTCAATTCGATTACCTCGTTGACATTACGTGTAAAGTTTACGTTGACATCATAGGTGAAATCACCCGCCTTTACCAGGCCACTGGTTCCTAGCTCGATCTCGAAACCCCGGTTGCGTATGCTGCCTGCATTGCTTATAATGTCTGCAAAACCTGTACTTCGTGGCACAGGTGCACTGATAAGAAAATCCTTTGATACTGCATTATATACATCCAAAGAGATGTTGATGCGATTGGTCAACAAACCTATGTCCAGGCCAACATCCCACTGCTCCGTTTCTTCCCAGGTCAATATTGAATTAGGGACCCTGTTTACCACACTTCCGGGGGCTTCGACAGGCCCTACGGCAGGGTTAGCCCCCGGGACCTGACCAAAAACGTAATTTATAGTACCTACTCTGCCCTGGGCGATATAATTGCCAATGGCATTGTTTCCACTCAAACCATACCCGGCCTCTAACTTCAGGTCACTTATGATATTTTTCAGGCTACCATTCCAGAACCCTTCATTGGATATTCTCCATGCTGCCGTTAAAGAAGGGAAATTACCAAAACGCTGGTCCGCACCGAACCTGGACGACCCGTCACGTCTCAATGCAGCCGTAACGAAGTATTTATTATCATAGACATAGTTAACGCGACCAAGAAATGACACTAAAGCATTTTCCTCGAAGCTCTCTGTCCCTTTCAGGTTATTCACATTATCACTAGCTACGTTATTAGGGGTTATTGGCCGGATGAAACCTTCTTCTATTAGATTTCTTGCTTCAACATTGGTCTTCTGGAATTCTCTCTTTTCCAGTATAAATCCAGCCAGGGCATCTATTTTATGAACATCATTTAATTGAGCTCTGTATGTCAGCGTATTCTCATTGATCCAGTTCCTCCTGACTTCATGAATGATCTGTGCCTCTGCAATACCGGTGCCTTCCGGGTTAGGTGGCAAACTTGTTCCCGGCAAGGTGGAAGGTGTAAAATTATCGACCCTCCGATCACTGTTGTTAACCGAGAAAAATGTTTTTGCTGTTAAATTTTTAAGGATATCCAGCTCCAGGTAATTCCCAAACAGAAGTGTAGAAGTCTCCCTGTTATCCCTGGTTTCTTTCAATCGAAAAACCGGGGAAGCCGTAAAGAACTCCAGAAGATCACCTTGTGTATTATTTGATAACGTTCCGTCAGGATTATTGACGGAAGCCGAAGGGTCCACCCAATAGCTGGATAAAACAGCGCCGTATACACCAAACCCACTTTCCTCATTAGGGTCGGTATTGCTTGCCTGGTTTCTTACCCATGACGGAGCGATATTCATACCGTACCTCAAACGATCACTTATCTTGGCATCAAATTTAGCCCTTACGGAATATCGCTCGAATTGAGTGGTGAGCACAACACCTTCCTGGTTAAAATAACCGGCAGATACATTGTAAGTAACTTTATCAGTACCGCCATTCATATTGATGTGGTAGTTCTGCATGATCCCATTTCTGGTCGCCTCATCAAACCAATCCGTCCCTTCACCATATTGTTCCGGGTTTCTGAACGCCTCAGGAATATCTTCTTCAGTAGGTTCTCTGCCCTGTACTACACGTATTTGATCCTCTATTCGCTCCCTTTGAAATTGGGCCAGCTGCCGGGCATTCAAAACATCCAGCTTTTCGTAATCCGGTATTTCCTGAATGCCTGTATAGGTGCTGAAGCTTATCGAAGGGGCCCCTTGTTTTCCTTTTTTGGTGGTAATAATGACCACCCCCGCTGATGCACGTGACCCGTAAATAGCTTTAGCCGCAGCGTCTTTTAATACACTAATAGATTCTATGTCATCCGGTGATAGCCAACTCAAATTGAAATTGTCTTTCTGCTCATTAGAGTTGCCTACCGGAAAACCATCGATCACATAAAGAGGTGCGTTATTAGCGCCTATGGAACTCACCCCCCGTATAAGCACTTCCGGACCACCCCCCGGTCGACCCGTCTGTCGTGTTTGCACCCCTGCCACCTGGCCGGTTAGGGCCTGATCAAAGGTAGTTATGGGCAACTCCTTAATCGACTTGGCATCAAGTTGTGAAACCGCCCCGATCAAATCGGCCTTTCGTTTTTCTCCGTATCCTACTACCACAACTTCCGAAAGCGATAACACATCCAGGTAGAGTGTCATATTGATAACAGACTGTGCATTGATTGGTGACTCCTCCGTTAAATAACCGACAAAGGAAAAAGTCAGCGTTTCAGCATTGGAAGGGACCGTCAGGGTATAGTTACCATCAACATCGGTGACCGTACCAATGGTAGTACCTTTTACAATCACATTGGCACCTGGGAGGGCTTCATTTTTCTCGTCTATTACTTTGCCACTAACGGTCACTTCCTGGGCCTGGGCCAGTGCAACAGCGAGCGGGAATAGCAAGAGTAATACTACTTGTAAAGTTTTCTTCATACTTAGGTTTATTAGCGTGGACTTTAAAATTCAACTAGGGAATTTTTCAATGAAACTAGTATTAGATTGAATATCAACCATCCTGTGGTGTACCGCAGGATAGTTGCGGAGGGGATGGAAAAAGTACACCGTGTTCGTTCCGTTTTCATGAATGAACAGGATACCAGACTCAGAAAATTAATTCATTTTTGAATTAAATATTTCTTGAAATGAAAATAACAACCATAGTAAAAATACTGATAATTAGCATCTTAACCTTTAAATGCACCTCAAATCATGAACAGAAGAACCTAAAGAAACCCAACTTAGTATTCATTCTTATTGATGACATGGGGTGGGCAGACTTACCTTCTTATGGCAATAAGTTCAATGAAACGCCCAACATAGACCGACTGACCAAACAGGGCGTCCGGTTTACCGATGCCTATGCCTCAAGTCCGGTCTGTTCCCCTTCCCGCGCTGCCATTCTATCAGGCCAATACCCGGCCCGGTTCGGGCTGAATGATTTCATACCAGGTCACTTTCGTCCTTTCGAAAAACTTACGGTACCTGTTAACAGAACCCAATACCTGCCTAACTCAGTCACTACATTTGGCGAACAAATACAAAGTGCAGGCTATGAAACTGCCTACTTTGGAAAGTGGCACCTGGGCTGGAATGGTGACGTATTACCTGCCGGGCAGGGCTTTGGTACTTCAATAGTATTTAATGGCTGGACACATTTCAACATTAAGAACAGCCTGAACCCAAAGGATCAATCCATTCCCGACAGCACCTATCTGACAGATTACCTGACAAAAAAAACACTTGACTTTATGGAGGAGAAAAAAGATTCTTCTTTTGCTGTTGTTCTTTCTCATTATGCCGTACATATTCCATTACAGGCAAAAGAAGCGTTGATAAAAAAGTATGAAGCTAAACCCAAAGCAGATGGTTATGTAAGTAATCCAACCTACGCGGCTATGATCGAATACGTTGACCAAAGTGTTGGGCAGGTATTGGATAAAATTGAAGAGCTTGGACTGGAAGAAAACACCATTGTGGTATTATTCTCAGACAATGGCGGCCTGGTACAACGTTATGACAAAGCCAACGATATTATTGTCACGAATAATGATCCCTTACGTGGCGAAAAAGGTTCGGTCTACGAGGGGGGCATCAGAGAACCTTTGATCGTGAAATGGCCCGGAGTGGCAGAATCAGGCACACAAACCAACGCAATAGTGGCAGGGGTCGATCTGTTTCCCACTTTTATGGAAATGTTAAACATCCCTTCAGACAGTAACGCAATACTGGACGGTAAATCATTTGTTCCGGCCTTTACCCGTCAGGAAACCTTTGACAGCAGCCCCGTCTATTGGCACTATCCGGTATACCATCATGACAGACCCGCCGGTGCGATCAGGCTAGGTAAATATAAACTCATTGAACACTTCGACACAAACGAGTTGAGTCTCTATGACCTGGAAAGTGATATTGGCGAAACCAAAAACCTTACAACAAGTCTTCCTGAAAAGACTAGAGAATTGCACCGCTTATTACAAGAGTGGAGATCATTGGTAGATGCAGCCATGCCAGAACCTAACCCTGCCTACGATCCGGCGAAAGCCCACGTTTGGGGAAGAAGATAAAATACAGGCGTGGTTCTAAAGTAACTGATTGAAAAGAGGCATCAAAAAAAATGATCTCACAGGCAGTATTGAGCAAGATGTGTTGTTTCAGCAGTGTACCAGGCGTTCAATGTTAATCGTTATGTCTTCTTCAAACCAAAAAGGTGATATTAACCATTATTCAAAAAAGTAGCGCCGTTTTAGTTATATCAGGGCATAAAAAAGGAGGTTTGACAGGACAATTGAATGGACAATTAAAAGCAGACCACTCTAACGATGAAGGTTTTCATTAAGTTTCTGCCAGTGATTTTGTGACTTTTTTATTTTTTGCCGTAAATGGATACCCCCAATGAGTTGCACAACAGCTCCTATTGACGCACTGATCTCCAAACCCATCCAAATGGCCTGCGACATACATTGTCAGGATCTACCCCGCTTATGCTCTCTTGTTTCCATTGCTATTTCAATACTGTTACAAAACGATACTTCTTTTTTAGAAAAAGGACTGTGTTTTTGCTTATCCGGGCGATTTTACCAGGTCAGGTTTAACGAAAAAAGAGGTCATCAAATAGTGGTAACACAAATAGAAGCAGAACAGTGCTGCAACACTGGAAACGACGTTATTCAGCCGATCGTTTCGGGTACAATAGCCCGATATATTAAAGAAAACAAGATCCTGGGAATGATGGGGAGAATGATAATCGTCAACCAGGATTGTTATAACTAAAATTTACTGAAAATCCATTTTAATCTCCCCAAGGAAGAGCAGAGCGTAAAGCGCCTGGAGCACGACAGTTGGGTGGATACCTGTCCCGAGGTTGGTACTCCTACTAGTGTCACAGCTCAAATGGTGACTGAACGATTAAAGTAGGCAGTAGGCAAAAATGTAATTATATGAACGTGTCAGTTTTGCCGATTGCCCCTTACCTATTGCTAGTTAATAGAGAATGTTCTAACACTGCAAATAGCGTTTATAATCTAACTCTAACCGCCATTTGAGGTCTCATTCTTAAAGTCAGCAATCTGCAAATAGAGTTCTTCCTCTAATATTCAACAACTGTGACACGACACTAAAGTGACTTGCGCTTGATCAGCGTAAATGGATTTTCAGTCTGTATGAAATTCTTTTTCAAAATCATTTCGGCAGCCCGGGTCCCCATCTTTTTAAAATCTGTAGAGATGACGGTTATGCCTTCGGCTAACACTTCTTTTAAAGGAGTGTCATTATAGGAAATAATGCCTACGTCTTTGCCTATCTGCCAATTCAGGGTCCTTGCTTTCTTTACAATATTGACAAGGTCGCTCTCTTCTATTACCACAAACGCTTCCCCTTTTTCTGAAATATCCCGCCCCGGCCCAAATTCATCTATGATATCAAAGGCAAACCGGTTAGTAGCACAAAATTTCCTGAAACCCTGCTCTATTTCCCTGGGATAAGGATACATTTCATCGATAGGAAAGACTAATACGAGCTTCTTATACTTTTTTAACTCTTCCAGTGCCTGCTCTAACGTTTTGGTAATATCGTTTTTGAAGTCCTGGTATATAGCGCCAAAATTCCCTTGTAGTTCTTCCGGAAGTTTGTCCAAAATAATAAGCTGGTCTTCAGGAATGCCCTTCAATAGCTTCAGACTCTCATCATCGAAACGCTCAAAATGAGGCATTATAACATAATAGTTATACTCTCCAATCTTCTTTTTTAATAAATTCTTAAATAGTTCAAGATCCGAATGATGTACAAACAGGTCTACTGAGGCATGTGTACCCAGTGTTTTGAATATGGAGTTGAAAATGATCTTTTTATGCGCGCTCAATTTATTGAATATCAGACACACATTGACTTTAGAAACCAGTTCTGCATTAGAGACAAAATACCCCTTACCTTTTACACTGGTAATAATATTTCTTTCCTTCAAAAAACTATACGCCTTTTCTACGGTGTCCCGTGAAAGGTAGAATTCTTCACTCGTCTCATTGATAGAGGGAATTCTATCATCCATTTTGAGTTTTCCCTTCTCTATTTGATTAATGATGAAGTTTATTATCTGTTTGTACTTCGGTGTCTTGGAATCAGCATTAATTTCCAATTCATCCATCAAGCCTTCTGATCCTGTCCGCATTACCTTTCTTACTTTTGGTCTCTAAAATAAATAGTTTTTAACTTAATAGGATCTAAAATTTAAATGATCGGAAAGTTTAACCGATTATAACGATTGCTCAGCATAGTACAGGATAGCATTCGGACATACCATCAATAGTTTTGATGAAGTTCAAAAAATCATGAGATGAATATCATTGAAAAGTCATTTAGTCACATTGAGGATCGTTGGAATAAAGAAGAGGAAGACAAACTGAAGGGTCAGGAAGTGGGACTATTGTTATATAGGTCTAATACATTAGGCTCCGATTTAAAGATCACCAATTATGGTGGCGGTAACACCAGTTGTAAAACCATTGAAACTGACCCCCTGACCAAAGAACAAACAGAGGTAATGTGGGTAAAAGGCTCCGGCGGTGACATTGGCACTTTAAAAAGAGAAGGCCTGGCCGGTCTGTACATGGACCGGCTTCAAAATCTTAAAAATGTATACCGTGGCCTGGAACATGAAGATGAAATGGTAGGTCTGTTCTATCACTGCTTATACGATCTGGATTCTAAAGCACCGTCCATAGACACAGCACTACATGCGTTTCTTCCGTTTAAGCATATCGACCATTTACACCCTGATGCTATCATTGCCATTGCCGCTTCTGCGGATGGTGAAAAAATAACGAAAGAGCTGTTCGAAGGGAAGCTTTCCTGGATCCCCTGGCAAAGACCAGGGTTTGACCTGGCTCTTCAACTGGAAAAGTCCCTAAAGGATAATCCAGGCATTGAAGGTATTATTCTTGGTGGCCATGGATTGTTCACATGGGGAGATACCGCACATGAATGTTATTTAAACAGTCTCGACAAGATCAATAAAGCTGCCGCTTACCTGGAAGAAAACTATGGTAAAGAACGTCCTGTTTTTGGCGGTCAGGTCATCACTTCGCTTCCGGAAGACCAAAGGAAGGAGCAGGCAGCTAAGCTCGCCCCATTTCTAAGAGGACTATGTTCCGGCGAAAATAAAATGATCGGTCACTTCACGGATGATGATAGGGTGTTGGAATTCATCAATAGCGCCGATTTGGACCGGCTTGCCCCTATGGGGACCAGTTGCCCGGACCATTTTCTCAGAACCAAGATCAGGCCACTGGTTCTACCGCTGACTCCGGATGAAATCATTGATGCTTCGATCCGGGAAAAACTGAAAGCATCTTTTTCAGAATATCGTGACTATTACGCCAAATATTATACGGATCATAAACGTGACAACAGCCCTGCCATAAGGGACAGTAACCCCGTAATCATTCTCTGGCCGGGTGTAGGTCTATTCTCCTTTGCTAAAAACAAACAGACCGCCAGGGTGGCGAGTGAATTTTATATCAATGCCATTAACGTAATGAAAGGCGCTGAAGCTGTCTCAAGTTATGTTTCTCTGCCGTTACAAGAGGCATTTGATATAGAATATTGGCTACTTGAAGAAGCTAAGCTACAACGTATGCCTGCTGAAAAGCCGCTATCACGACGAGTATTACTCATTACAGGTGGTTCTGGCGGCATTGGCAAATCTATTGCCGAAGTATTCTCTGCACAGGGGGCCTGTGTTTTCTTTACCGACATCGATGAGAATGCACTGGAAGCTGTTATGGCAGGATACAGTGCAGATCATGCCGGTTGCATGGCTATGGATGTTACTGATCAAAGCAACATTGACGCAGCCTTCAAAAAAGCATGCCTTACTTTCGGAGGTGTAGATATAGTGGTAAATTGTGCCGGGCTGGCCATTTCCAAGCCTATGACCGACACGAACGAAAAAGAATGGGACTTGCTGCAGGATGTTATCGTCAAAGGACAATTCAATGTTTCCAAAGCAGGCGCTGATATCATGCGTATACAGGGTTTTGGCGGCGATATAGTAAACATTGCCAGCAAAAACGGTTTGGTGTCCGGGCCAAATAACGTAGGGTATGGTACCGCAAAAGGTGCACAGATCCATATGTCACGCCTGCTTGCAGCAGAGTTAGGGCCTGAAAAGATCAAGGTAAATGTTGTCAATCCTGATGCAGTGATCACGGGCAGTAAGATCTGGGAAGGTAAGTGGGCAGAAGGTCGGGCTAAAGCTTATGGCATTACCCCGGAAGAACTACCGGAACATTACGCGAAACGCACTTTATTGAATGAGATTATCGAAGCCGAAGACATTGCCAATGCAGCTTTTGCCTTTGTAGGAGGGTTATTGAGTAAGAGTACGGGAAATATACTCAATGTTGACGGTGGTATAGCTGCGGCTTTTCCAAGGTAAATCTAAAAGCGTAAGTCACACATTGCCTATGCAAATTGATCTGAATCAAATTGAAACACTGAATAAGCCCTACCTCCAACAGCATAAAGCTGACTTTAGCCACCTGACGACAAAGCTGGTCAATACTGACATTGATGTTACAGCAGTCATCAATACCCTGAAAAAGTACCAGGTAGCCATACCAAGCTGGGCGTTGGGGACAGGAGGAACAAGGTTTGGAAGGTTCCCTGATGGCGGAGAGCCCAGGGACCTGGAGGAGAAAATAGCTGATGTGGGGCTATTACATCGCCTGAATGGTTCCTGCGGGGCCATATCTTTGCATATTCCCTGGGATATACCAGCAGATGCGGCAGCGATCCGACAACTGGCAGCTGATCATGACTTACTATTTGATGCGGTGAATTCTAACACTTTTCAAGATCAGGAAGACCAAAAGGAGTCCTATAAATTTGGCTCATTAAGCCATATAAGTGAAGAAGTAAGGGCAAGAGCTATTGAACATAATAAGCAAGTGATCGATTATGGCATTAGTCTGGGCTCAAAAGCTTTGACTGTATGGCTGGCAGATGGCTCCAGTTTCCCCGGTCAAAGTCACTTCAAAACTGCTTTTCAAAATACCCTGAGATCACTTCAGGAAATCTACGACCACCTTCCCGAAGACTGGAAAGTGCTCATTGAATATAAGCCCTATGAGCCCAACTTCTATTCAATGGTCATACCCGACTGGGGCACTTCATTTCTCCTTGCCAACAAACTTGGACATAAGGCTTTCAGCCTGGTGGACCTGGGTCATCATCTGCCCAATACAAACATTGAGCAAATTGTAACCACACTTATGATGGAAGGTAAGCTGGGCGGATTTCATTTCAACGATTCCAAATATGGTGATGACGACCTTACCGTAGGTTCTCTACATCCCTACCAACTCTTCCTGATATTTAATGAATTAGTAGATGGAATGGCCCACAATGATGCCAACAATCCCATTCCTGCCTGGATGATAGATGCCAGTCATACTATTAAGGACCCTCTGGAAGACTTGTTACAATCCACTGATGCCATTCTTAATGCCTATGCAAGAGCGCTGATCATCGACCGTAAAAAGCTTTTCATTGCTCAGCAGGAAAATGATGTAGCCGGCGCCCAGGAGGTCATTCAAGATGCTTTCCGTACCGATGTACGACCATTAGTACGCGAAGCGCGGCGTCAGTCTCATGCTTTCATCGATCCGTTAAATGCTTTTCGTCAACTGGATGTTCGGGCTGCGCTTATCAGGAAAAGAGGGGCCGTTGCGATAAGTACAGGCTTGTAAATCTCAGCGAATTTTGGCCTATTGCATGACTTAGGGTATGAACAAGATCTCACACCTTTTTATCCGCTAAATGAAAGTAATGTCCGCCCGTTGGGGATAAGATATACAACCCGATGCCCATAACACGTATGAAGAGGCTTATTACCACCTGATGCTCCAACTGGCCATATGCCAGGCAAGGTCCGTTGAAAGGGTCATAGAAAGCCACCCGGTTACAGATATTTATATTTTCGGGGGGGGGTCAAAAACCATTTTTTTTGTCCTTGCCGGCCAGCCATTTTACAGATAAAACTGTTCGGGTTGTTTCACTGGAAAGAGCTACTGCCATGGGGCATACATGGTAATCCATCCTGACTTATCTGAGAAGAGAATGAACGAACTTCTCCAATTCAGGACGATCTCCCCTCTGCATTCCACCGATCAGGATACCGCAGGATGATAAATACCTGGTTTTCTGATAACTTCCATCTTTGATGAAATTAGTCTACCACATAACATTTACAAAAATGAAAAGAATAAATTATTTACTGAGCTTCATGGCACTCGCAGCCATGATGATAACAACAGGTTGTGACGACGGGGATGATTCAGGTCCAACTATACAAGAACAGCAACTGGCAGCGGTTCTCGGCACATGGGCCACTCAAAGTACCAGCGATGTAAAATTAGATACGGATGATGCCCCTGGTGATTGGTCCGGCTTTAGCATTACCTTTAACAATCAAAACGGTGTAGTGGCAACCGGAATACCCCCGGAATCAGAAGTTTTTTCCCTGACCAGCTTTGAAACTACCGGTAATAGCGCATCACAATTTCAGTTGATCTTTAATGGCGCCAGTGCGGAAAGTGCATTGCTGTCTATTTCGGGCAACACCATGGAGTTATCTTTCACTTTGTCAAGTGACACGGACCAGTTGGGCGCCAGGGTGAATAGTGTAGAAGGCGATTGGACATTTTCACTGACGAAAACAGAATGATCTTAAGTTATTAATATTCCCTCTCAGTATTCTTTCTGCTTTGCATTATCTTTATCGACATGAGGTAATGCCGGGATATTTCGCTTGGGGTGTATCCCGCCATTTTACTTCATAAAGGCCACCACAAAGAAGCACCGGCAATTATGTTTTCTGATCAAGGATACGAGGACCTCTTCAAAAAATCACTCCATCGATATGCCCCCATAACCGATGAGTCCTTCATAAAGCTATTCTCAATTTCAAAATTCAGAACGGTAAAAAAAAGTGAGCCTATTCTATTAAAAGGCCGAACAGCAAGAAAGATCTACTTTGTATGTAAAGGTATATTAGTATCACAATGGACGGATGAAGAAGGGAATATCCACATTAAAAATTTCTTCCTGGAAGGGAATTTTGCGGGTTCTATCGTTTCATCATTACTATCTGCACCTTCAGAGTTCAGCATTGAGTCAATAGAAGATGGGGTCATTATCGAAATGGATTATCAGGAATACAAACAAACCATTTATGATCACGATGACCTACAAAGGTACTATATCAACTACCTGGAGCAAAAATGGGTCATAGAAAATGAAAAAAGGCAGATCTCTTTTGCTGCTAAAAATGCTACGGATCGCTATTTAACCTTCCTGGAAGAATACCCTTCTTTACCAGAAAGGGTTCCTCAATGGCTCATCGCTTCGTACCTGGGTATTACTCCCACCCAGCTGAGCCGAATTAGAAAAGAATTGAATAAAATTTAGTTGCATTAACATATGTAAATGCCATTGGACTGTTGCCGTCTTAATTTTGGTTTATCAATTACTAACAGCAAGTATTATGAACCAAATAACGCTAAGTATTTTAGCATTGACCGGCGGGATATTCCTGGCGATGCAGGGTGGTTTGAACGCCCAGTTAGGGGTGTTATTGCGTAATCCCCTTTTGGCCTCGTTGGCCACTTTCTTTTGCAGCGCGGTGTTTGTATTCCTGATCGTAGTTTTCAGTATTAAAAGCATTCCAACCCTGCAGCAGCTAAAAGATGTGCCGCATTATTTATGGTTTTCGGGTGCCGCATTTAGTGTGTTAGGCATTAGCCTTTACTACTATACTATCCCTAAATTGGGCATATCCACCATGATCTCATTTGGTTTGTGTGGTCAATTGGTATTTTCTGTCATTGCCGGCCATTTCGCCTGGTTTGGTTTGCCTGAAGAACCCATTACATACAAACGGATCATAGGAATTGTGGCTATGATCACCGGAATTTTATTCATCAATAACAAGTAAAAAGCTATGGATATTATAAAAGAAAACATAAAAGACTTGACGTCGCTTTGGCAAAAGGTAAGTGAACAAGCAAATGCTTACACTACCGGAGAAGATTTCGATTTCGGCGAGATAAGTTATTCGGCGTGGCCTAACAAGTTATGGTTTCACCATGATGTGAATAAAAGAACGCTGGATAGCGCAAAAAGCCTGTTACTGTCCCATTCTACCCGGCTTACCATCCCCTATTGGGATATCTATCAAAGTACCGCTTACGAACTGCTGGAAGCCAATGGTTTTGAAAAATTGTCTGAACAGGTGGGCATGTATTTAAAACTGACCCGGACTTATGAGAAAGCAGATGAACTGGAACTCAAAAAAGTAACGGATGATAAGGACGCATTATTATGGAGTCAACTGTTCGAAAAAGCTTTTAATTATCATATTAGTCATAAGTTATTATTTCCTGTTCACCCTGATATAGATTATCTAATTGCATGGCAAAAAAATGAGCCTGTAGGCACAGCTTTGGTACATGTCAATGAAAATGGCGTTGCAGGTATCCATGCTATGGGTGTGATCCCTGAAATGAGAAGAAAAGGTTTTGCGGAACAAATGATGACGAACATCCTTTATGAGATAACAGAACAGGGGTTCAATTATGCAACACTTCAGGCTTCCACCCTTGGGCAGGGTTTATATTTGAAATTAGGTTTTAAAGAACAGTTCATCATGAAAAATTATGCCTTACGGCAAGAAGTGTAAGTAGAATTTTTGAAAATAGAATAAGATCTTCATAAAAGAGAAAACTAACTATACTAATGGAATTAATTAAGCATTTACAATGGCGATATGCCACCAAAAAATTTGACCCAACGCAACAGGTAAGTGGTGAAAACTTAGAAAAGGTAAAGAAAGCTATTCAACTTTCCGCGTCCTCTTATGGACTTCAGCTTTACAAAGTTTTGGTGATAAAAGATAAAACGATCAGAGAAACCCTCAGGCCGGCATCGTGGGGGCAAAGTCAAATCACCGATGCATCTCATTTGTTCGTTTTTTGCAATTATTCTGAGATAAAAGATGAACACATTGATGAGTATATTCAATTGAAAGCCGATATCCAGAACGCTGACCTGGACAGGTTAAAAGGTTATGGAGACTTTATCAAAAGTAAACTCGGTGAACAAACGGCGGCCGAAAAAAATCATTGGACTGCACGACAGGCCTACATTGCACTTGGCAATCTCCTGGCAGCCTGTGCAGAGCTGAAAATAGATGCCTGCCCTATGGAAGGGTTCGACCCCGAAAAGTACAACGAAATTTTAGGCCTCTCGGAGAAAGGGTTAAATGCTGCAGTCATCGCTACCATAGGTTATCGTTCCATGGAAGACCAGACGCAGGACGCAAAAAAGGTCAGAAAACCAATGGGATCACTCTTCGAAACCATATAAACCTTAAAAGCATAAAGTGCATGACTGGTTTCAATAAAACCAGGATCAACGACCTGGGAACGGAGCCGTCGGGTGGGAAGTTTTTTGTTGTAATGACATACCTTTAACGTTGTGTATTGTCTTTACTCCCTGACTTGAAGGTAAAAACATATGGAATACAAAGATAGGTGGTTAAAAATCTGTGGAATTTCGTTCATCGTTTTCTCTACTGTTCATATGGGACGCGAAGGAGCTTTTATTGAGCTCCTTCAAAATAGAGACAATTACTATTTCGACCTCTTATTCTCACTAACTGTGACCTGGTCCGTTTGGCAGGTCACACGTTACATTATCAAAAAGTTAGATGTAAAAATTCCCTGGAAAACCCGTTTATACAAACGCCTTTTGGTACAACTGCCGGTTACATTAACAGCGTCTGCATTGTTGCTAACATCCATAACACTTGTGTATACTTCCATTATGGGGATTGGGTTTTACCAGGTGATGGCCCCGGATGCCGAACTTCTGATGGGACTGATTTTCACTTTGATCATCAACCTCCTGTACCTTATTTTATACTTACTCCAAAGGGGGAATGACAATGAAGGAAAAACAGATCGTATTAAACTGGTAGGGATGACCGGCAACCGAAAATCACACATAAACCTTGATAACGTTGCCTATTTCTACTCCAGGAACAAAATTGTATTCGCAGTTCAAGGGATGAGAAACAACTCAGAACGGATTATACCCTGGATACCCTGGAGAGTAAATTGCCCGGAAACTTCTTCCGCCTGAACAGGCAAATACTAGCTTCTGATAAAGCTATTGTTGATTATAAGCCTATCGAAAATCGTAAAATAGAAATTTCATTAAGCCCTGTGTTCAATGAAAATGTATATGTCAGTCAAAAAAGGGCCAGTACTTTTAAACGCTGGTTTGACCACTAAACGCTTGACACGTATACTTCGGTCAGTAATATGATCCCTTCAGTAGAATCTGTTGATTTTAGCTAGTCCCTATTTCGTTGAATTGCGTCATTAGCTTCAAAACGAAAAAATAATCAACATGAAAAAATTACTTTTTGGAGCCATTATGATCGTGCTTTTTCTAAACAGTTGCCATGACCCTGAGCCATTCAATCAGAAGACCAACAGACGTATGGCCCGGCAGATGCAAAATGAACTGGATGATTATGTCACGGGATTTGCTGAAGTACCCGGAGCATGGCTTTCCGTTACTATGGATGAAGGATATACGGAGTTGGTTAGCGGATATGGAAATAAAGCCTCCTTCCAACGCCTTTCTGTTACAAGTGAATTCAGAATATCCAGTATTACCAAAATGTTCACCTCGGTAGTCATTTTTCAGATGGTAGAAGAAGGAAGTATAGACCTCTCTGATAATATCTTTGAAATTCTGGGCAGGCAATTACTTACAGGCCTACAGGCAGAAGAAGCTATTGATAGGATAACCATTAAAGATTTACTCCGGCACACAAGTGGCATCGAGGATTATGTAGCATTAAACTGGACTACTACCCTTTTGACTGATCCTCTCAGGTTTTGGGAACCACAAGATCTACTGGACTATGTAAAAGAGCACAGCATCGCTCAGTTTGAACCCGGAACGAATTATTATTATTCCGACACCAACTATGTTTTACTTGGACTGATCATCGAAAAACTTCTCAACAAACCCATTCACAAAGCATATGAAGATAGGATACTTCAACCGCTAAAGATGGACCACACTTACATGGAGGCGTATGAATCGGGGGATGACAATAACCTGGCTTCCGGCTATTTTGAAAATAATCATTTAAACAACTGGAATACAAGTTCCGATTGGTCAGGGGGTGGATTGGTCTCAACACTTGCGGACTTAAGTATTTTCATGAAAGCGCTAACGAATGGTAGATTGTTTGGTAAGCGCAGTTCATTCCGGGACATGCAGGAATGGATAGTATTGAATAACAAGTCGGCCTACGGTTTTGGAGTGGGTAAATATAACATCGGAGGACATGAGGTCATAGGGCATGGCGGGCAAGGTTTTGGTTTCACCAGCGGACTTTATTATTATCCCGAAAAAAATGCCATCCTATGTTTGGCAGTCAATCAACAGGCCACGGATATTTCAGGGTTTGAAGAAGCGGTTATTCGAATCATCAACGATTTCAACTGACAAAATCTTCTGATCAATCATTGAACGGAAATCTATACGGGCAGTGGTATCTTCAGCCATTTGCCCTTACGCTCGTATTACACTTTGAAGGAAAATAAAATGGTGAAGAATGTTCCACCTGATCACCGTTAATTTAAGAGCTTGAAAAGCATACAAAATCACTGGTTCTGACCACATCTCATGCTTTATTTCTTCAAAGTATATATACTCCCCCTTTGGTTTGTATGTAAAGGGTTTTGATCTGATGGGTCCATCCGCAGATTAAAGCACTTTATACCCGTGAGATTTGACTTATCGATCTATTCTACCGTTCATAGAATGTTGAATCACAGCTCTTTGTGTTTTATTTACTTTCGCCGCGAAGTGCGTCATGAGCGCACAGGATATTAGTTAAGTACAATTAAAACAATGATTAAAGCCTTACCCGTGAGAACCAGTTACATTTTTCTTTTAGCCCTGATTTTATCAGGCAAACTCTTTTCACAACAAACCCCCAAACGTACATCAGGCAGTAACCAACTTGGGTACCTCGAACACCTTCCCCCGGACTATGATAGCAATCCCAATAAGCTGTATCCGGTATTAATTTTTTTACATGGATCTGGAGAAAAAGGTGACGGGAGTCCGGGCGCCCTGGAACGTGTAAAGAAGAACGGGCCTCCCAGACACATTAAGAATGGTCATAAAATGTGTTACTCAGTTGGTGGAGTCGAAGAGTGTTATATTGTGATCTCTCCCCAGCTCAAAAGTGGTTTCTGGAGAAGTAGCCTTATTCATGAAGTAATGGAACATGTCATTAACGGACCTGATAATTATAGAATTGATCCGGACCGCATACTTTTGACGGGTTTAAGCCTTGGCGGTGGCGGTACTTATAACTATGCCTACGGCCCTGAAAACAATCCCAATATCCTCAGGGCCATGGCGCCGGTAGCTGCTTTTGGGGCCATATCCAAGGCATGTGTTATTTCAGAAAGAAAGATCAATGTCTGGGCTTTCCATGGCACAAATGATCGTACCATTACCTACAACAGGGGAAAAGACCTATTCGACGCCATCGAAGACTGTACCGATCCTGTACCTACAGCCGAACTTCGGTTTTCTACCTATCAGGGCGTTGGCCATAACTCCTGGTCCAGGGCATATGCCACTGACCATTCCGTTCACAATCCCAACCTTTACGAATGGTTCCTGGACCTTAGCCGCGATCCCAATAATAGCCCGGGTAGCCCTCCATATGGACCTGATCGCCTTCAGGCCAGCGCTATTTCACCTTCGCAAGTCGCGCTAAACTGGGCTGACAACTCCGACAATGAAGAATATTTCGAAGTCCAAAGAGCAACAGACGAACCAGAGCAATATACAACGGTTCACACCTCCGGATCTGACGATACGGAGTATCTTGACAATTCTCTTGAGTCCGGTACAACCTATTATTACAGAGTCAGAGCAGTCAACGATAACGGGACATCTGATTTTTCACCTGCCGAAGATGTGACCACACCTGTCAGAAATACCTCAGACGGTGGAATCGTCGGTCATTGGAAATTGAACAATACTACCCTGGACGAAACGGCCAACAATATTAACGGCACATTACAAGGTGGCGCAGACTTTACCACTTCCAACAAAGAAGGTACACACGCACTACAACTTGACGGTCAAAGGCAATACATTGACCTGGGAAATCCGGACGCTCTTCCCGAGGGCAGATCAGTACGGTCTTTGAGTGCATGGGCCACTACACAGGATGTTTCCAGCGGCTTTCGATGGATCGCCGCTTTTGGAAAAGGGACCCGATCAAAAGCTATGTTCATTGGCCAAAAAGGAAAAGATCTGGTAGCCGGCGGGTACCAGGACGACCTGGTCGTGCCCAACTTCTGGCAGGAAAATGTATGGCATCACATTACCCTGACCTATGACGGTACTGTAGCAAAGCTGTATGCCGATGGTGTGGAAATAGCCAGTGAAAACAAGAACTGGTCATTAGAACGGTCAGAAGCCTTTATTGGAAAACAGGTGAACGATAAATTCGAATACTGGAACGGTCTGATCGATGATGTAAGAATATATGATAAAGTTCTCACCGATACAGAGATCGTGGAGATCATCAGTACCGAACCACCACCCACACCCGGAACACTGGTGGGCCATTGGAAATTGAACAATACCACCCTGGACGAAACGGTCAACAATATCAACGGCACATTGCAAGGTGGCGCAGACTTCTCTACTGTAAAGAAAGAAGGTACGCACGCACTGCAACTCGACGGCCAGCAGCAATACATTGACCTGGGAAATCCGGACGTACTGCCCGAGGGTAAGGCAGCACGTTCGTTAAGTGCATGGGCTACCACCCAGAATGTTTCCAGTGGATTTCGATGGATTGCCGCTTTTGGAAAAGGAACCAGGTCAAAAGCTATGTTCATTGGCCAAAAAGGAAAAGACCTGGTAGCCGGTGGATACCAGGACGACCTGATCGTGCCTGACTTCTGGCAGGAAAATGTATGGCACCATATCACCCTGACCTATGACGGTACCGTGGCAAAGCTATATGCTGATGGCGTCGAAATAGCTAGTGAAAACAAGAACTGGCCCCTGGAACTGTCAGAGGCCTTCATCGGAAAACAGGTGAACAATAAATTCGAATACTGGAACGGCCTGATCGATGATGTAAGAATATATGATAAAGTACTCACCGATACGGAGATCAAAGAGATTATCAGTGCTGAACCACCACCAACACCCGGAACGCTTGTAGGTCACTGGAAATTGAACAATACCATCCTGGACGAAACCATCAACAACATTAACGGCACATTGCAAGGTGGCGCAGACTTCTCTACCATAAAGAAAGAAGGTACGCACGCACTGCAACTCGACGGTCAAAGGCAATACATTGACCTGGGAAATCCGGACGTACTGCCCGAAGGTAAGGCAGCACGTTCGTTAAGTGCATGGGCCACTACCCGGAATGTTTCCACTGGTTTCCGATGGATCGCTGCTTTTGGCAAAGGAACCAAATCAAAGGCAATGTTCATAGGCCAAAAAGGAAAAGACCTGGTAGCCGGCGGGTACCAGGATGACCTGGTCGTGCCCAACTTCTGGCAGGAAAATGTATGGCACCATATCACACTGACCTATGACGGTACCGTGGCAAAGCTGTATGCTGATGGCATAGAAATAGCCAGTGAAAACAAGAACTGGCCCCTGGAACTGTCAGAGGCCTTTATTGGAAAACAGGTGAACAATAAATTCGAGTACTGGAACGGACGGATCGATGATGTAAGAATATACAACAAGGTACTTACCGGCCAGGAGATCGAAGAGATCATCAGCATTGTGCCACCACAACCCGAAACACTGGTAGGTCACTGGAAGTTGAATAATACTACCGTGGACGAAACAGCCAACAGTATTAACGGCACATTACAGGGCGGCGCGGACTTCTCTACCGTGAAGAAAGAAGGTACGCACGCATTAGAGCTCAACGGTCAGAGGCAATACATTGACCTGGGAAATCCGGACGTACTTCCCGAGGGTGAGGCAGCACGCTCATTAAGTGCATGGGCCACCACACAGGATGTTTCCAACGGATTCCGATGGATCGCTGCTTTTGGCAAAGGAACCAAGTCAAAAGCTATGTTCATAGGCCAAAAAGGAAAAGACCTGGTAGCCGGCGGGTACCAGGATGACCTGGTCGTGCCCAACTTCTGGCAGGAAAATGTATGGCATCATATTACCCTGACCTATGACGGTACTGTGGCAAAGCTGTATGCCGATGGTGTGGAAATAGCCAGTGAAAACAAGAACTGGCCCCTGGAACTGTCAGAGGCCTTTATTGGAAAACAGGTGAACGATAAGTTTGAATACTGGAATGGCCTGATCGATGATGTCAGGATCTATAAAGAGGCCATTGGCCCGGAACAGGTGACAGCCCTGGCTACAGCAAGAGCTCCATTGGCTACAGCACGAACAACCGCTCCTGCCTCTGACAAAAGTATTGAACAAGGTCTTTTTGAAGAGCAGCGGGAGATAAGAGTTTATCCGAATCCTTTTAGCACGCAACTCCATCTGGAACTGGACATAAATACTATGGAACAGACGGGTGATGTTTTGATAAGTGTATTTGACCTGGCCGGCAATGAGGTTTTTTCGACAAGTATTGACAGCCGATTTACTACTCTAGACCTGAATCAACTCAGGGCCGGGATGTACATTTACTATGTGACGACCGATCAAGGTAAGGTAAAACAAGGCCGGATCGTTAAAAGTGAGGGCTAATGTACTCTGATAAGAACCTGTATAGTGCAGGTTGCTTTACTTAAAAGGAGTTACCGCCATCCATTGAGGTTTGCGATAACTCCTTTTAAAACACTCATTAATACATTTGTTGATGACGGAACGTTCATCATTTATTTGCAGCTTTCTTTCGTCTTCAAAAAACCGGGTCACCTAACTTCCGCACTGGGACCCATGACTTAAAACCGAAATAGCCGCGTCATCATTTTCCACCCCCTTTTCTCCCGCTGGCGGGGGCCAGGGGATGGAGCTTTGGCATGTTCTTCCATCCAACTCGCAATGCTATTGTAAACTCGATCTATTTGCTGTAGCACTTCTTCATCAGTATACCTCAAAACCGTGAAACCATCTTTTTCGAGATCTGAGGTTCTCTTCTTGTCGTTTAGAGCTATACCCTCGTAGGTATGTGTAATTCCGTCAACTTCTATAATGAGATTTAACTCTTTACACATAAAATCGGCAATATAGTTTAGAACAGGCCTTTGTCTGCGGAATGGGTATCCCTTCATCATTCTTGCTCTCAACACATACTTCCATAAACACGCTTCAGCCTTAGTCATATCTGATCTTAGCGCTTTGGTGAATGGTTGAAGTTTCTTATTGTAATGACTATTGTTTGGGTTGGTCATTTTATTTGGGTTTATGTTTAGAGTTATGTGAAAGTCCACCCCCTGGCCCCCGCCAGCGGGGGAAACACTTCGATAAAAATCAGTCCTGCTACTCCATATTTCTACTAGCTTTAGTTAAATCCTGTAAGTTATGAAATCAATAAATTTCGGTTGCGGAAGTTAGGAAAAAGCCAGGTCAAAACTCTATTTTGTAGCTCAAATTAGGAATAATGAGGGCCTCACTTATTTTATCGATGGTATTGGTTTGAAAATTATAGTCAAATTCTTCAAACTCTTCTGTCATAGAAGCATTGATCAAACTTAACGTCCATACAGAAGACCTTTTGGGCTTATTTATCCTGAACGTAGCTGAAAAATGAAGTACTAGTGATGGGTCCAATTGTCCCTGATAGGCTTGATGCTCCAATTCAATAACATCTCTGTTTTCAATGGAAGCATCAAAGTTAACAGGAGTAAATCTTTGACCACCCTGATACCCGGCACGAATGTTCAGCCCGAGGATATTGCTTTTGGCTGCTCCTAAAAACCACTCCTTCCCAAACAGCACGTTCCCCACATATCCACGATCAAATGCTGTATTTCTCCACTCACCATCTCCACCTTTGTATTCCGATCTATAAAATGACGAGGTAAGTAAGAAATAATATCCTTTACTCAGAAAACGTTCCAGGGTAAGGTCAATACCATAGTTCCGTCCCTCCCCTTCGTTGACCAGCTCATCGTTGATGAACCAATCGTTTTTGAGGTTAATGAATGAAAAGGAGGAGCCTTCTATTACCGGTACATCAAAGAGTTTTTGGTAGTAGGGTTCCACCTTCAGCCTCAGGTTTTCATTCATTTGCAGGTTGTAACTTCCTACCATATGGTGCGCTCTTGTCAGTCCCATATCCTTATTTCGTTGCACCCCGTTGATATCTTTGTTCAGGTAATAATTAAGCTTTTCCACCCTGCTATGAAGGCCATACCCCAAGCCAAAAGAATGGTTTTTTCCGGAATTCCATTCTACGGATAGCCTTGGCTCAGGTAGAGTCTGCTCGTTCAGGGCAAAATATTGAACATTCACCCCGGCCAGAACAGACAGGCTGGATGAGATATTAAATTGGGATTGGCTATACACAGAGAACAAGCCGCTTGAGCCTTTTTCATCGACCACCGTTTCGAGTACATTCGTCTCCACATTTTGCAGCAATAAATTGTAATTAAGAAAAGTAGCTCTGAACCCGGTTTGGTTCGTATGACCTTTACTTAGCTTGCTATTGATCTGTGATTGAAAAACAATGTTCCAATCCTCAGTATTTATTACTTCATCCAATGTCTCCTCAAGGTCAACGTTCGTTTTATGGGTAGTCAGGTCCAGTCCGCTGGTTGTCAGGGCAAGGTCCGACTCAATGTATGTTTTACTACCTGTATAAATAGTGTGCTTTATCCCTGATGCCCCCATATATTGATCTACATCCTGCCTGAACTGGTCACTTTCATATTCCCACTCCACAGGATCATCTTCTGCCTTCTGGCCGGACTTGTCCAACAGTCCAATGCCCCACACGGAAAAAATACCCGTCTTTTCCGTTGGTAACTGAAACTTATAGGACAGGTCCTGGTATTTGATCCCTTCGGCTTCTTCCGGTAATACGGGCTTTAAAAGGGCCAGGGTTGAATAACGATAGTTAAACAAATAAGTGGCTTTCCCTCCCCTTTTAAAGGGACCTTCTGACGCAAGGTCAATGCCGATCAGTCCTAGCTGAAACGTATTTTCACGTTCATCGCTATTCCCGGAGCGCATGGAAAGATCAAAAACGCCTGAGATGGCATTGTTATAAGCGGATGGAAATGCCCCGGTAAGAAAGTCCGAATTGGCGAGCATCTGGCTGCTGAGGGCCGTCAATCCACCACCGCCAAACACGGACAGGTCTGCAAAATGGTTAGGGTTAGCGATCTCTACGTTTTCCATCCTCCACAGCAGGGATTGAGGGTTATTGCCTCTTACCACTATGCCATTACTTTGAATCCCGCTGCTGACGCCTGCAAATGAAGCCGCAAGCCGGGCAGGATCATCGAAGCCTCCGGCATATCTCTTAGCTTCTTCAACGCTTAACATACGGGCATTTATCCCAGAGAGCGGATTTACAGGCTCATTTTTCTCTATCTTCGGCTTTACCACTACCTCACTTAATGTCACTACCGACTCCTGTAGGGCAGCATGGAGTACCACGTCTTTTCCGGACGTCACTAATATTTCTTTTAGCACAATGGGATCGTATCCCAAAAAAGAGAATTCAATGGTATACCTTCCAACCGGTACATGTTCCAGCAGAAACTTTCCTTCCGGGTCAGTCACCACTCCTTTGGGAGGGTCAGTGTTTTTAATATGAACAGTGACAAAGGAAAGGGGCTCACCTGATGCCTTATCCGTGACCTGCCCCTTTATCCGGCCTTCTATTTGTGCCAATACATTTGTTTGACACATCACAATTGTAATAATGAGTAGATTTCTAGCTTTTGACATGAATATACGTGTTATACCTGCCGCTAAGCTAGATCTACCGTATATCCAAATCGACTGATCCGAACGGATCGAACCTATTTATGTGAGGTTATGTATGAAATTTATTACCACTGAACATGGGCAACGGCTTTTTTATTCCTGTTTTTTTGAATAACAATCGTACTTTTCCAAAACACAGGCATCAAAGCGAAATATTTCTACCTCTGAATAATAAGCCCGCTGGTTGCCCTCCTTTGGGTTGGCCTTATTTTATGTTTAGCGCTATCAGTGCTTTAATTCTATTATCACTTCTTTTGTCCCAAATCGTTACTTCACAGGTCACAGGGTTCTTTATATCTGAACCGGAAAATATAAAATTTGGAGCTAACCGGTTCTTTAGCTCGGAAGCCACAATACTCAAATCCCCTATTAGATCATCCTCGTTCAAAATCACTTTACCCTCAGAATCTTTGCCTTTTATACTTAATCCTATGGCCGCTTTTCCGTCTTCTATACTGAACCCTTCCAGCCCTTCAAATATCATGAATATATTCTCATCGAATTTTGCCTCATTGCCTGTAATAACGGCATTTCTTTCCTGCGAGAACAAATAAATCTCGGCATAAGAAATACTATTATTTTCAACTTTGATTTGATTATTTGAGATAACGTCAAAATCCATTTCAGCCTTGTACGTTCCCTTACCCTTTTTATCCCAAATGCTCACGAATAATGTATACTCATTTCCCGAATGAATGGGCTTAGCGACGGTTATATTGCTTTGCAGCAACAAAGGAGAAATATCAAATCCATCCCGGTTATTTTTATATAAGTCATTATTGTACATTACGGTGTCCCTGTTCATTCCAAGGACCAGAAGTTGTAAACCTGGAAAGGCGTTATCACCGTCTTTCGTAAATCCATCAATGTCGTTAAAGTTTAAATATATCTTCTCTCCGTAAACAAATGAGCTTCTGTTTATTTTGTCCAGACCATCTGACAAATAAACACTTTCACAAGAAAGTTCGTCCCCTTTAGTTACTAAACCCGTTATGAGATCTTTATTGACCGATTTGTTGAATTCACATGAAATTACAGTTGAAATTAAAAGGACGATCAGGGATATTTTAAAATTCATAGTTTGTTTTTTTAGGTATTCATTCAATCACTGCTAAAGCCTGGATAACATCAGTATACCTGGGTTTACTGAATTTGATTTGTATGTTCATTTCTAGCCGGTATTATATGCTTTCCAATGGCTCCAGTTTTGCGAATAGTTCGTTTTGGTGTACAAGATAATGCTCATCCTTACCCCAGAAAGACCATTTACTTTCATAATCTCCAATCACCTCGAAATTTTCAGGGTTTATTTTTGGTATAACATTCGCGCCGTAGAATACGAATTTATTGTCTCTTGCGAAAAAAGCATTGATTATTTCAAAGTTGGAACTATTCGCTTCTTTCACTCGGTGACCATAATAATATACATGGTTACAATCCTTTGAATAATCAAAGTCAAGTACCTCAAAACTTTCACTGTCAGCTCCTTTCACCGTTCTTGGTTTTCCCGACATCATATCATGGAAATAGATATGGTTTTTGTCCTTGCCATATCCCCTATACCGCCAACGTTGAAATTCTTTAGCGTAGACCGAGTCTGTCTTCTCCGTTTTACCGACATCCAAAGGTATAAATGTGGAAGCGTCAATACCATGGGCTATTCCCTCGATATAAAAAACATGATGAGTGTCTTTCGCAAAAATGGCATTCAACACCCTGAAGGTCTGAATGTCTGCCTTTAATACTTTTGAGTTATTACAATAAACATATTGATGGTCTTTTGACCAAATATGGTTTAGTTTTTCCATTCGATTTTACTTTATCATTGCCGTTGACGTTTATCAAACCGTGCGTCCGCATTTTACCGGATGAAGACGTAGTATATAAACTATCAGCCTCTTTTTACATTTTAACACCCTCCCCTTTGAGTAAATCCTCCGCCCACCAATATCCGGTATTGTTATTCAACCACCTATTTATAGTTGGTTCATTTACAATTTCAGGCCACTGTACACAAAGAGCGAGTACCGCTTCCAGGTTATTGTTTTTAACAAGCTTCATTAACCTTGTTTTCGTACTTTTCCAGTCAGTCTTGGTTTTTTGAATAACACGACAAGCCGCTCCTGCTGATTCATCCTTGCTTTTAAGAGCAGTCTTCACGACTCTTTTTATCCTTGGATCTATTTCTTTAATACAGTAGGGTATCGCATCCAATGCGTACATTCTTGTTGTACGGTCCTTATCTTTTGACAAATCAATGAGCACTTCAGATAGTGAATGATCAATTACTCCAATTTCTTTAAGGGTCCGGGCCATTCTCCATCTGACTTCACTATTCGGGTGTTTCGACAAGGAGGCAAGTATTGGAATTAATGAAGCTGATGCCTTACCTAACTTCCCACTTGTCCAAACGGCTGTTATTTGAACTTTTTCATTTTCGTCCCTGAGCCTTCCTGCCAAAAGGTTAAGGATTGGTTCAGTCGGTATTTTTAATACACCGATTAAATAAACCACACATTTTCTAACGATTGGATCAGCGTCATTTTGTAGTTGAACCAGGGCCCTGACCATTTCCATCCTTTCTTCAGGGGTAATCTTTTTATCATCAAAATACCATTCGGAGAACCCTAATAAGTGACCGGCAGATTTATTCTTTTCATCCGGATTCTCTGATTTGAGCTTTTCTAACCAATTTGAAACATTACGTCCTATCATAGACTAATCTGACTCTTTCTATTACCACAAATGTTTTATGTGAGGTTGTTTTGGCATAGGGATTTGGCGAGAAAACGCAAGAGGATTTTCGTAGGCAAGCTTGCACAGATATTGGGTTTATTAGACGTTATTCACAGCTCTTAGCATAACTTTCATCTTTACTTTTATTCAGCCGATTAGAAATTATCCATTATTGTACGATTGGGCTACTTAACTAAAAAAGTTCGAGGTGCTGAAACTTCAACATTTCCATGGACGTCAGTAGCCGTAAATATCACACTATAAGTTCCTATATCTGTTGGAGTGAAACTTTCGGAAATAACAAGTTCAGTTTGAGTGTCTGTTATACTATTAACTGTTGTTTCGAGCACAACCGTTCCGATGCTATGATGCTATTTGTAACGGTCAGTTTCATCGACGCTATTTTTGTTTCATCCACTCCTAACGCTATTAAATTCACCTTGTCCTCCTCCGGCCATGCTCCACCCCAATCTCCGATATAAGTTTGATTTACATCAGGACTTTGGATTGAAATTGTTGGTGCGGTTAGGTCCGTTTTTCCTTCATCATCCGTTGAACAACTCGCGTACATCATCCCGAGTATCAATAAGGCACTGAATATCGTTCCGCTATTTTTCATTTGTTTCACCTGTTGATTGTATTCTAAATTATTGTGAATAAAACTATTTAGAGACCCGAGGCTTCATCTGCCACGATCAAATTCAGCCATTGTTCTCCACTATTCCGAATTAATTCACCTGCCTGATCAACTTGTATGAAAAGCCTTCATCTTTCTCTCCCAGAACAGAAACGTATAACTCATTATCGCTTAATATTTGATACTGAATTTTTTTCGGAAAGTCATGTTCCGGATTTTCAAAAGAAAATAAGTTTTGTTCTAACGACTCCAGTTTAAACGGAATTGCTTTGCCATCATTTTGATCAAAAACAGTAGGGGCATAGATTATTTGACCCCCTACCATTTTCACTTCAATTTTTTCAGATACGGTCTTTTGCCTGTTTTCAATTTTGTATGATACTCCGGTAAGTATATCGTTTTTTTTCTCCCAGGATTCGTAGCTTTCTTTTCCCTCCATTTTCCAGGTACCCAGTAAAAACTCAACTTGCTGTAAATCTTTATGCTGACTGTAAACACTATGCGAGGTCAGCATTAGTAAAACGATACTTAATTTGATCATATTCATCACCTCTGTTTTTAGAATTCAGTGATGTAAATGTAGTTTCAAATATCAGATGCTAATTGTAAGAACCCGACAGGTCATTTTTTCAGGAAAAAGTTCGCTAAATTTTTCTCGAAAAAGCTATACTTTGATGGGTCTTCACCGGTAAATTCCTTAAAATTTTTAATGAAATGTGATTGGTCATAAAAACCGGTGAGAAAAACAATATCCGACCAATCAATACCATCCGATTGTACCAACTTAAAAACATGACTGAAACGAATAATTCTGCTGTAGTATTTCGGTGACAATCCAATTTTTGTTTTAAAATAACGCTCTAAATTTCTTTCACTAATTCCAACTTCATTTTGAATATCTTTCAGCTCCAATTTCCCTTTATTTTTGATCATCAATTCAACGGCTTCTTGTCCTTTGGAACTTCTCAAATCCAAATTCGAAAGAAATTCAACAAACCAATTTTCGATTTTCATTACTTTTTCAACAAATGGCAAAGAACTTACACTTATGTTTTTGATTGGAATCAACTTATCTAATATATCCTCCGGAATTTCAATTACTTTATCTGTTACGTCAGACATTTTAATATTAAACAATTCACTTAATCCCCAGGGTTGAAACTTAATTCCAAAGATTTTACTCTCCCCGGTATTCTCGAGAAAAAAATGATCCTTTATCTGACCGGCAATCAGGTTTAGCCCCTGGATCTGCCAAACCCCATTAATATTTGTTCTGTAATAATCCCCGTAATGAAAAATCAGTTCCGGGTAACCATCAGGTATTATTTTTTCTCTGATAACAGATACATCTTCGTTACTATCAATGTGCCAAAAGCCTTTGATTATTCCTGATGTCTTTGGTGTGGAGTCTTCCTGGAAATATATTTTCTCCATAGTTTTAGCTAACGATTGCACATAACAAAACATATGGCAGTAAAATAAATGCAAGCGTTTAAGGTGAGCACATGGCTAAATACAATATTTCGCTTTTAAGATAAGCATTCAACGTCATTTTTATACAGCCTCATAAAAGTATACGATTATTTTATAGTTTCAATCGTTCCTGTTTTTAGTGAAGCTTTCAGAACAGCCTTATTTTGAGCATTAAATAACCCTTTTAATTAAATATTTATCTCAAAACATTTCAAATCGGACGCTGATTATCTATGGTGCTCGCAAGTATCATGAGGTATTCTACTTTTAGTTTTTTTCTTTGGGACATCACTATTGCCCAGGGAAAATCCACACTTATCATCTTTTCTTTTGGCATTCTATCCACCGTTGGAGTCTTTGTGTTTCTCAAAGCGTTAAAAGTTGAAGACGTTTTAAGGGTTTCTGGTTTTAGGAGTTCGTTCCTATTCGACGAATGATCACTGAGGTCTTGTTTTTTCAAGAAAAACTGAACACACAGCATTGGGTTGCGCTAGGATTTTTCTTTCCGTATTCTTTCCAAAAATACTGTTAGGAATTTTTTCAAAACGGTCACGATCCCGAAGCTCTCAGGGCCAGGTGTTTTGTTTACAGGAGTAATGGTAACAAATCTTTAGTCTTCGATTTTTTTCTACCTGCTATACATTTGGCGATAACGTCATATGCGCTGATTTTGTAATAGGGTTCTTTCAGTCAGGAAACGTCGCTTGTAATAGGTAAATATAGCTAAAATGAATATTTTTAAGCCATGATGTGGTTCGGTGCCAATAGAACGGAAAACGCTTTCTAATTCTCATACCTAACCAGACATTAAAAACTATGACAACGCATAATAGATAAAATCCTTTTATTAATGGCTACAAAACAGTATTGCTTAATCGTTATTTTGTTTTCTCTATTCATTATCTCCTGTACCGAAGATGATACAGAAGATTCTGATAACCTCCAACCTGAAGCCTGTTTTGAATTGGCTAACAGCGAGTTTAAAGTGGATGATGAATTGACATTCACCAATTGTTCTCAAAACGCTTCAAAATTTGTATGGGATTTCGGAGATGGAAATTCATCTACACAAAGAGACCCAAGCCATATTTTTTCACAACAAGGTGACTATGAAGTTATACTTCTGGCAGGAGAAGATAAGAATAATGATGGTGTATTAAACCAGCTTGACAACCCGGATTCTATCTCAAAAATCATAAAAATTGATCCGAATAGAACGTCGATCGACCTTACTATTAAAGATGCAAACAGTTGGACCATTGAAAATCCTGAACTTTTACTTGTTGTAGGAGCAGATGCAAAATTGTATACCAGCCAATCTTCTATTGATTCAAAAACTCCGGACTTTGTGGCAAAAAGTGATGAAAATGGTAAAGCAGTATTTTATGATTTGGAAAATGGTAACTATTACTTATCCGTAGAAATGGGTGATTCCAAGAGTAGCAAAGATGGTTTTTTGATCTATGGTGTATTCCAAACGCAGGAAGACATAGATAATTCAGCACCACAAGACGGCGCAGTAATCGGAGGAATCAAGTATACAGATGTCAATGGAGACGGTTTAATAAGCGATGATGATAAGGCTCAATTTCGCTTTATTACAATTCCTAATGATGAGCCCTATGTTAGGAACATAATCATAGGAAAGTAAAGAATAAACAAAGGTTATTGATCATCCTTCCTGAAAAGATAATGAAGGGGAATAACCTCGTCTATATATTTCTTTAATTGGTATACCCAGGAAGGCACTAAGGTCTTGCAGTTTGAAATACATTGAACACAAAGACAGACTACTGCTTATTTTTATGTCAAAATAGCTCTTTTATTGTCTGGTAAACTGTGAATTAAAGGAGGAGTATTTTGAGTGGTCAACAAAAACCGGTTTGTCGCTCAAATAAGATGTAAGTTCTAAACAATTCTTTGCACATATTCCGTGTGAGCTGAAAATGGCTCGCTGGTCGCTTTCTGAAGAAGTTCGTTGCAGGTAAATTACCTTTGCTCCCAATACCCAGGCACTGTCTCGATCGTTACCTATGTAAAGCTTATCATCCGCTTGAGAAACGCGGGCATAAACAGTCTGGTCTGCCTGTCGTGATCCCAAAGCAGGATCAAATACGAGGGTTATAAAATTTTCATTGACTAAAGGGTCTGTGATGGGAAAAGGTCACACTTGACATAAGGTATATCTCCCAATTTTTTGATTTCCACTAATAGGACTATAATTCTAAAACCCTGTTGATCAATCTGTTCTTTTGCCGGTACCGTTGACAATCTCTTAAACCCTCAACTCAGGACTCTGCATCACGTCGGGAAAGTGCTATAAATTGCCGGATTTATTATGAAGGATGTGGCTTTTTTTATGGTATTTTTAATTACCAAACAAAAGTGTTCAAAGATATATCTGGTCAAAAGGACACACGAATACAATCTAAGCAACAATCAAAAAGGAAGAACAAATGGATAACTTAACTCAATTTTTCAGCGAGCTGTTAGCCCATACGGATAAACTGGACCGTTTTAATTCAGGCTCGAGCGAGGCCGAAATTGCCCGCAATCGACGGAGTATGTTGAATGCAGCGGGAGTAGAGTATGCAGAAGAGATAATCGGGATGGCGGCCCGGGATTTGCAAAAATTAATGGAGAAAGAGCTGGTCAAAAAAACCAGTGATCATTTAGAAACAACAATTTGTGGACGGATTGCCAGGCAAATGCTGGAATACCCGGAACGGATGGCAATTATCGATGGGGAGATCAAAATTGATTATAGAGGTCTCATGAAACGGGCTGGTGAGGTTGCCGGAGAGCTTGTGGCTCTTGGAGTAGAACCGGGATCGTTAGTCGGGGTATGTATGGACCGATCCTGGGAACTGATCGCCGCTCTTATTGGTGTGATGCAAGCAGGGTGTGCATATGTACCGCTGGACCCCGCATATCCGCAAGACCGGGTCCGGTATATGTTAACACATTCTCGTGCTGTGGCAGCTATCGTGAATAATGACGATTCTGCCTACCTATGCAGTGGAGTACGTGAGCTGATGTGGATCGATAAATTAGGGAATCATACAGATAACCTGGTACGACCCTCTGCCAGTGATTTGGCCTATGTCATCTATACCTCGGGTTCAACAGGGCGACCAAAAGGGGTTGCTGTTGAGCACAGAAGTGTGGTTTACATGAGTCAGTCTATGCGCGAACTATTCAGTGATGAAGAGCTGAAAGGGGTGTTTGCCGGCGCCTCTGTATGTTTCGATACTTCAGTTATGGAAATTATGGGCACTTTGTCACTGGGTGGTACTATAATACTAGCGAAAAACGCTCTTGAGTTAACTAAACTTCCTGCGTCAGACCAAGTGAGGACCTGTGTAATGGTCGCATCTTCAGTACAAGCATTGCTCTCTACAGAAAGATTGCCTGAGAGAATACGATGCCTGGTTTTTGGAGGCGAAGCGCTCAAACGTTCACTGGTTGAACAGGTCCATGTACAAAACCCGGGACTGCGCGTGTTAAACGCCTATGGTCCTACCGAAGATACCGTTTATTCGACCATTGCCGAAGTTCCTCGTGGCGCCAAGGTGGTTACAATTGGCAAATCGGTTTCCGGCTCACGTGCGTACATTTTGGATGATGCTTTGCAACCCGTTTCTGCCGGGGTAGCGGGAGAATTATATCTCGCAGGCAGCAAGCTTGCACGTGGGTACCTGCACGAGGAAGCACTGACCAGGGAGCGTTTTATCGAGATGGAACCGAGTGATCTGATTCCGGATAACCGGTTGTACAAAACGGGTGATTTGTGCCGTTGGACAGAAAATGGAGAGATCGAATTCCTTGGCCGTGTAGACCAACAGGTAAAGGTCAGGGGCTTTCGAATTGAGCTTGAAGAAATTGAGTCGACCCTTGAGTCGATGGAAGGTGTTGACGCTGCGGCCGCGGCAGCCATGGACGGAGGCATTGGTCAGAAAATACTGGTAGTTTATGTGGTAAGCCGGGGTGAAGCAGTAACCGAGGCAAGCGTCAAGTCTTATTTATCCCAACGACTACCAAAATATATGGTTCCTCAGATTGTGAAACACCTCAAAGCACTGCCTCTTTTACCCAATGACAAACTCGACCGTAAGAAACTTATGAACCTGGAAGAAGAGGTGCGTTTTGAACAAAGTACAGGTGCAGTAACTCCGGGTGCTGACGCAGTCAATAACGCCAGTATACTCATAGAACATTTAGCGGGCTCAAACAACGAACAGGCAACGATACTCCAGATCATTCAGAACGAGGTGGCTTCTCTGCTTAACCTGGGGGACCCGGACCAGGTATCGCCAGACCATTCATTCGAAGGCCTTGGCCTCGACTCGCTGACTACATTAGAATTTAGCAGTCGACTCTCCAAATTACTGGGTCAAAAGTTGCCTGCCTATGCGGTCTTTGAACACCCCACCCCAAAGGCATTGGTCAATTATATTATCAATAGGATGGGAAATGACACTGATCCCCTCTCAGCAGATAAGCTACTTAGTGTGGCTACAGATTCACTTGCCAGCTTCCAAACCAATATTCAATCCAGTCATCCGACCTTTCAGGCTGCGAATGCCCCGGCATGGAGTGCTAATGATAAGAGCAAGCTGGTTCAGGAAGTCATGCGCATGGTGAACGACAATCGCAGAAACCCTTATGGCAAGGTATTGCAAACGGGAAGCGCGGCCAGAGGTACAATCAGCGATTCCTACCATAATGAAGAGCAGGAAGCCATTATATGGTCGACCAACCTGTATTTTGGACTGAACCGTGATCCGAAAGTTATCAGGGAAGCTTCCATTGCTTTGGCACGTTTTGGAACCGGCATGGGCATTTCGGCAGCAGCGACAGGTATGACCAACCAACACCTGGAGTTCGAGAAAGAGTTTGCCGATTTAGTAGGAAAACCCGGCGCTTGTCTGTTTCCAACCGGTTATACGGCCAATCTTGGAACGGTTTCAGGGCTTTTGGGAAAAAACGATGTTGTTGTTATCGATCAGCTTTGCCATGCATCTATTGTTGATGGCGCTCGTCTAAGCGGTGCATCTATCAGAACGTTCCAGCACAATAATGCATCTGACCTGGCGGCTGTCCTTGAGTCGGAAGTGTCACCCTATCGTACTGTTCTGGTGGTTTTGGAAAGTGTATATAGCATGGGAGAAGGTACCGCACCGGTCGCAGAAATTGTACGTACGGCAAAAAAATACAATGCACTCGTGCTGGTAGACGAAGCGCATTCTTTTGGTTTTTACGGTGAAAATGGGGCCGGTATTTGTGCTGCTCAAGGTGTTACTGATGAGGTGGACTTCATCATGACAACCCTCAGCAAAGCCTTAGGTAGTATTGGCGGGGTTGTTGCGGCCAGCCACGAGCACATTGATCTTTTGAAGTCGTCTTCCAGGGCCTACATCTTTCAGGCTTCCATTAGCCCGGCGGATATAGCGGCAGCTCTCACATCATTACGGCTCCTCCGTTCCGATGAGGCATTACGTAAGCAATTGTGGGACATGACCCGTTACATGCGCCGGCGATTCGAAGAGGCAGGGTATGACCTGGGGACCGGAGACGGACCTATCGTCACTCCTCATTTTGGCGATAAAGATAAACTTTACGCCATAGTACAGAACTTGTATCAGCGGGGCGTTCAAACATTGGCGGTGACCTATCCCATTGTGGAAATCGGACGAGGCCGCTTAAGACTCATCTGCTCAGCGGCCCATACACGTGAAGACGTGGATAAAACGCTGGAAGCTCTCATCGAAGCAGAACGTGAAGTAGATGAGCAACTCGCCGCAGTATGTGATGAAACAGGGAACTCAAATATCACGCACTCTGACGTCGTGGTCTGGGCCAATGCATTCGCTGACTATCTGAAAAAATCGATGGCTAAAGTAGCTGCTCCAACCCCGGATCTTGCCATATTAGTTAGTGTTTCTGAATCGTCTGAGCCCATCACAATTTTGGTTAAAGACGCAGACGTGACATTAAGTACTCAGAAGGGTTGTGACTTACCTTACTGTTCGTTGCTTCTCTCTGAGAAGGCCACGGTTTCGGCTTTGCAGCCCTTTGATGTACAAGGACTACTTCACAGCATTTGTGAGGGGACCTGTGTGCTAAACGGGCAAGTCGAGCCATTTATATGGCTTATTGGGCGCATGGTAGATCAGCGACAGGCTGTCCATACGCATGCTGATTTGGAGTAAAGCGGGTCGGAAGCATTGGTTAACCAGGCCCAAGATCCGCTCTTCCAAAAACTCCGTTGCGGAAGAGATCGGAGACACAACGCATGAAATGATGAAGAAACAATCTCCTGGTCGCCAGACGTAGAATAAATGGCTTTACGTCGCACGACGGGAAGACTGCATGCTGTCATTGACCTCCTTATCAGAGACGTCACCAAAAACCATCCCTCCCGCCAGATCAGGATATGAGAAATAAACAGGTAAATTCGTACGTTTATCTAATGGTAATGCTTAAAAACACATGAAATACCTTCTTCTTTTCCCGGGGCTGTTAGTGAGTACATTGGTTAATGCTCAAAACCAGGATTGGTTCTGCGACCCGGAAAAGGACGGAATTGCAAAAAGATGGTATGATACTGAAATTGGAAATCAAAAAGCACTGATCATTTATCCCCAAGAAACGACTAACTCGAATTTAGTGGTTTTCATACATGGCGACTCCCCTTTCAGAGACCCGGTTTACCAATACAATATTTCAAAAAGTATCTCAGAAATCACAAACGCTGTAACAGTTGCTATATTGAGGCCTGGTTACAGAGATGATTGCGGAGATCTATCCGGGGGAAATAAAGGGCTAACGATGGGTGATAACTATACCGAAGAAATAGTAAAAGCAATTGCTTCTGTCATTTCAACGATTAAGGAAGAGGAAAGCACCACACAGACTATTGTCATGGGACATTCAGGTGGGGCCGCTTTAACCGCTCTTTTAGCTCAATCAAACCCCGAACTCATAGACCAATCTATTCTGGTAGCTTGTCCATGTAATTTAGCTGCCTGGAGAAAATCAATGGCAACGCTGACCAACAATCCTAATTGGTCAAACCCAATGGGAGGCTTATCTCCCATGGATGGTATATCAAAACTAGATTTGAACAAGAAAATCCATCTCTACGTGGGCGAGAATGACTTAGCGACCCCTCCGTTCCTAACCACAGAATTTTACAACTCCACAAATGGCTTAGGGGCTACTGTTACGATGAAAATAATTCCGGGGGAAGATCATGAGTCTGTTTTAAAACCTGCTCTTCTATCAATGATGATGAAGGAGGTAAACTTATTGCAAAATTAGAGGAGCATAACAAACGATAGCACATGCCTCCGCATAGTTACTTAAAGTGCAGCACAAATCCGGTATTTTGTATGTATTCAAATAATCCGGGGCATGTGCCCTATCCGGGCGTTAGGTTTCAAAAAAAAATCAAGCATTTTCATCCGATCGAACCTGGATAATTGTCAAAAGGGCAAAACATTAAAATTTGACAATTATGAAACTTTATCAAGACCGATTTTATTGCATTCAACTTAAAGAAGCGGAAAACATTTTAGAATTTACCTGGGAGGAGAATCATCCGGAAGTGACTTACGAGAGCTTCATTGAAGCTTGTTGTAATTTCATAGGTTATGGCTTTGAATTTAACACCAGGCAAATATTGATCGACACAAAAAACTTTACGTACATGCCTCCTCCGGAATTTCATGAGTGGCAAAAGACGGTACATCATGATCGTTACCGCAAAATTGGTGTGAGCAAAGTAGCTTATGTTATGAATACGGAACATGTTGAGTTTATGAAAAATTCTCCGGTAAAGGAAGAAGGCTTTCATACCGATTACTTTGATGACACATCAAAAGCAGTAAATTGGTTATCTGATTAACCTGAACGACCACTAACAGCTTGCCATGCGCAAGCTGTTTTCTATACATACTCATATGAAAAAGAGTGAAGCTAAACTTCTAAAACAGGCAATAAAAGGTGACATTAATGCCTATCAACAATTATTCGGCAAATTTCAAGATCAGCTTAAATCATATCTTTTTAGGTTGATGACCAATCGTGCAGATGCGGAAGACATTGCCCACGATACCTTTATTAAAGCTTTTGATAAACTCAATGGATTTAATCAACAGTCTTCACTGAAAACATGGGTTTTCCAAATAGCTACCCATCAGGCATACAACGAACTAAAAAAAAGAAAACGATGGACGGTGACTGTAAAGTCGGAAGCAAAGGAATTAGTACAAAGCAGACCTGAATTAGCAGAGATTATTCAACGGGTGCATTCCACCTCGGAATATGGAAAATTTGAAATAAAAGAACACATTGACACTTGTTTCACATGCATGTCAAAGACGCTGCCCATCGAAAATCAGGTGACCATTATACTTAAAGACATCTATGATTTTACAGTACCTGAGATTATGAAAATACTCGATGAATCCGAAGGGACTATAAAATACTCGATCCAGCGTGCCAGAAGTACGCTTAACAACATCTTTGAGGAACGATGTGCTTTTATTAATAAAAATGGCATTTGCAATCAATGCTCCGAGTTAAATGGCTGGATGAACCCAAAACAAAATGCACAAGAAGAAAAGATGAAAATTCGAATGATAAAGAATGCCGGCAACGTGGAAGCTGAGAAGCTGTTAGAACTTCGAATCAAACTTGTTAAGAATATAGACCCGTTGAAATCAAATGGCCATGAATTGCAGGAAGTATTACTCAACTGCAATAGAATGGTAATGAAAGAGATCAAGGCCGGGTAGAAAACAGCTCATCGACAAATACCCCCCGGCACGCATAAAGTGATAGCATCGTGCGTGTTGATCAAATTAATCATAAAAATAATCTGAGAACGGCTCACATTCTTCAAAATATTGCTTGGGGGTCAAACCTGATAAAGTAATAAAATCATTGATCATGTGAGACTGGTCATAATAGCCACATTTGTATGCCAGCTCAGTTAACGAAACGTCCTGATCAATGGATCTACAGTAGATTGTACGTTGGAACCGGACTATTTTGATAAACTGTTTTGGTGATACACCAATGTGATCTGAAAATGTCCTTTCCAACTGTTTCCTGCTCAAACAACAATCCAATGCCAATTGGTCAATTTTAACCTCTCCTTTTTTGGAGTTGATAGCTTCAATACAATGGTTGACCCGGTCAAACTCATAATAATTTTTCCTTTTACGAATCTGGTCGATCAAGAACCTTTCGGTGACGTCAACTCTATCCGTAAAAGATGCTGAATGGCGTAATGCTTCCTCAAGTCTTTCAGAACCCGTTCTAAAAAGATAATGAAAGGGAATCACCTCATTATATATTTCCTTAAGTGGTATATCCAGAAAGGCACTGAGGCCCTGTGGTTTAAAATACACGGAAAATAAGGACAGGCTGCCACTTATTTTTATGTCAAAATAGTTCTTCAATTGTCCGGTAAACTGTAAACTAAAGGAGGTGTATTTTGAGTGGTCAACAAAAACAGGTTTGCCACCCAGATAAAATGTAAGTTCGAACAAACCGTTCGGGACAATTCTTTGTACATATTCCGGGTAAGATGAAACCGGTGTTTCCAGCATCCAGTAGTGTTTTATGTAAGGAGCTAACACCTTAGATGGTTTCTTAATTGTGTATGTCATAGCTACTTTACTCGCAATATTTTACAATTTATAGATCAACGTACAAATGGCATTTGCCAATTCTATTACTTTATCCAAATCTACCCTACTCATAGTATCATTTTCGGTGTGTGTTATCCGTTGAGTTTGTAAATTATCTAACAACCATTCCGACGATATGGCTATTGCAGGGACCCCAAACTGCAAAAACATGCTGTGGTCTCCCTGCAGCCAAGGCTTACCTTCTACGAAACCTGAAAACTGCTTAAAAACATCTCTGGCTTTGTTTATCTGTACGTCAGGCAAATTTATCAAAGCATAAGCTGTCTTACCTATGTTTAAACCGGCACCGTCTATGTTTATATTTAACGCAATATCACTGAAATTATCCTTGTTGTTCTTAAGGTAAGTCATTTGTCCGGGCACTGAATAATAATCTTCACCATTGAGTGCTACTAACTCTATTTGATAATTGCCGATATAATCTTTCAATAATTCCGATAATAATAGCATAGTTACCACACCTGTGCCATTATCAATGGCTCCCGACGAACCTTTTTTCGCATCGATATGCGCTGTAATTGTAATTCTTTTTCCATTGCCATGGCCTTGTCTCCCGATAACGTTATAGCCCTTTGAAGGTATTTTTTTGGTTCTTGATATCAGTTTTAGCATTTTGGGTTTATGCATGAGCAATTGCTCACCATCTTCTTCCGAAATGAATACGGAAGGGATCATAAAGTCGCCATCTTCAATGATAGGAAACGGGTACTCTCCGCCTTCGTAGAAACCCGATTTTCCGACAATGAATATAAAGGCCAGGGCACGGCTGTTTTCAAGTGAGGCAAGGATGTTTTTATGATGGTCCGGATTGTAAAACACAAAATTCTTTGGCATTAGTTGTTCTATGGACAGTTCTCCTTTTACGATCAGAATCTTGTCGACCGTATCTGTTTTTTTCAGTTCTTCTATCGTGGAAACAATTTCAACTTCAGTTTTAAGGTTACAAGAGTTACTATACGGGCTTGAAAAAGCTTTTAACACTAATTCACCTATTTCAATACAAGCATATTCACTTTCCCAGTCAAAGGCCTCAAATGCCTGACGCTCTACTTGCCAATTATAGTTCTCTAGCTGTTCGCTGAAGAAGTTTGTTGCGGATAAATTGCCTTTACTCCCGACACATCTATTCGTAATCTTTTCACACAAAAATGAAAGATGCGCTTTTGCCAGTTCATGGAGGTGTTGCATTTCTTGTAGTTTTGAAGTTCATTCTTTGGCAAAAGAAGCCTCTTTAAACGATTCAAAATTGGAAAAATGAGACAATCTTACCGGTAATGCATCCATCTGGCGGGTTTATGGCAATAACATCAGGCTTACTGGTTCAGGAATAGGATTTTGTAATTCTTTTCATTACACAATGGTGAGAGTACCGGCTTCTATGCTAAGTTCTTCTCCAAAGGCTATGACCTCGGGGAAAGCTTCAGCGACAGCATGCAATCATGACCTCCTTCGTAGTGACCGCCGGTATTTTTCTTTTCTATTATGTCTTAGCCTTTAATTCCTTTCGATACTCAGAGGGTGTCAGGCCAGTCTGTTTTTTAAATATCGTATTGAAAGAAGATTTTGAGTTAAAGCCGGCATCATGAGCGATGGCAAGTAGTGTAAAATGTTGTTTCTTCTCATCCGAAAGGTCCTGGGCCACCTTTGCTACCCGGTATTGATTGATGAAATCGAAAAACTTTTGATTTAGCCGGGAATTAATTACTTCCGATAAATGGTGGGGTGAAATAGACATTTTTTGTGACAACTGAAGTAAGGTTAAACTACTGTCCGTATACGGTGCTTCTTCCTCCATCAACCTCAGTAATCGTTCCAGGTGCTTACCGGCTACTTCTGCTGACAGCCCCGATTTTTGATATTTTTTTTCTGCTTCTTCTACCCTTTCGTTATTCTGAACATTGTCATGACCTCCCAGGCCAGGTAGCTGTTCCATCGATCTGGCTACTTCCGGTTGGCTAAATATTTCGGATTTCGATATCCCAAGGTAACCCATAGTATATACATACACCGCGGTTAAGGTAGAGCTTAAATTGAAATCAGACAGGTTAATACCATTCATGAGCAGCACATTTTCACTGAAGAAAATAAATACCACAGCCGTTGCCATATAAGTGATATTTCGCAGCCAGTCCAGCCTGACTTTATCCAGGCTGGAAAAAACATCCTTTATGTCCAAAGCATATCTTTTAAGCCATAAAATGGTCACGAACATGTAGGCCAGCAACTGCATGGCAAAAACCCAATTCAGCCATAAAAACTGCGCCGGTATATGGTCATTCGCGCTGGCCTCTGCCACTACCCGCATCTCTTCTGCCGGTGTAAGAAAGTCTGGTGCCAGGCTTACCAGGTAGAGGACAAAAGGCAAAAAGTGCAGCCACTCTTTGGCGCTAAATTTTGGCGAAGGGCGGATGAGGTGTTTAACATAGAGAAAGTGTAGCGGACCAATCAAAAAGATCATACTCAAGAGGACAAACATCAAATGAGGGTGCGTCAAATAATAGCCTGTCTCTTCCAGCAGGAGATGTAGCAAACTGATCGAATAAAAAAACATCAAGGCCCCTAAAAAGCGATTGGCAAACAGGCTGATGTATTTATGGAAAATCAAAATAGTCAGCAAAACACCCTGAACTATTCCAACCAGAATAACAATATTTAAAAAATCGAAAATGCTTTTCGGGGTCTAAATGATACAACAGTCTGTAACTTACTTGTAAATATCAGATATCAAAAGGATACAACACTGACATGACCCCGAAAAACGTTAACTTCTTACTCCTCGAACTGTCCGATGATCGATAACCTATTGGTTCGTTTTAGCACTGGCTCCTTTGGCCACGTGATTGACCCTTCTTTTTCCGCTAAACCTCCGAATATACTGGTAATCACTGTTCTTATATTGATGCGTCAGGCCCCATTCGAAGATCTTGAACGGTTCGGTATCGGTATCCGCCAATGCCCGGTTCAGCCCGATAGCATGTGGCGCGCCTTTTATTACGGATTGGATCTCAAAATTGATCCCATCGGGTGACCATTGAATGGTATTTTTCTCTGGTCCGTCCGTTGTGATCAATGATCCAATCCCGCCTTGAAACGGCCATACACATATTTCATGACCGCTGTTCGATATCGGGTTATAGGGAGATTTAACGTATGGCCCAAGCGGATCATCCGCAATGGCTACCCCATGCCTGATCTGACGCCCTCCGAAGGTGATCTCTTCCCCCATCTGCTCTCCTTTGTAGTAAAGATAAAATTTACCCTTATAGTGCAAAATACAAGGATCATGTACTTTGTGACTATCAAAATCTCCCTTTCGGACTACATTAAAGCGATTTTGCTCTTCCCCTTTCCAAACACCATTGTCTGCCGGGCTCAATATGGGTTTTTCACTCTTTGTCCATGGGCCATGCGGCGAATCTGCCCAGGCCAGTCCCACCTGGTTTTTAACACGTACATTATAGGGTGATTTGACCGTTTGATAGCAGAGGTAGTATTTTCCTTCGTGCGCCATGATCTCAACGGTAAAAACAGATCGGTCGTCGTAAGCTCCTTTGGCACCTCTTTTTACTGCGGGGCCTTCCTCTTTCCACGTCCAGCCGTCTTCGGAAGTGGCATACCAGATATCACAACGGTCCCAGGGGAACACCTTATCCACTTCTACATTGCCGCCAAAGCCCTGGGATGGCCCGGTGCTTTTGGAATACCAGACGAAATACTTACCCTCTTCATAAATCATAGCGCTTGGATCCCTTCGTACTACGCCCTCTTCATAGGCCAGGTCTCCTTTCAGGTCAAACACCCGGAATTCACCGAACCATTCGTTCCCTACGTCAGGCCACTTCAGCGCCCGCTTTGAAGCAGCGCTTAATTTATCCGGGTTAGTAATGCCCAGATGGTCTATTTGTTCGGGTGAAATTTCACTTACCTCTTCCGTAGGTGTAACCGCTTGATTTTGTGAATCAGGTCCACAGGCAGTGGAATAAAGAGCCAACAGGATGATGAGGACAGGATAGCTTAAATTTGATCTCATAGTTATGATTTTTATTAAATTTTCAATTCGAGGGTTAGATAGTTATGACAGCCCATTACCGATCGCTACTATGACGATCCCTGCAATCATACATGTCAGGCCAAAATACAGGAAACGTTTCGCTTTGGACGAGGCATTTATCCATTCTTTGGTAACTATGCCACTTACAATAGCCGTAGCAACACAGGCCGTATTAAATATGGCATACCCCACAGTATTTCCCATACCGCCTAATTTGAAGGCGGCAAAAGCAAATAAGGCCGAGGCTGCATAATGAAACACAGCCATGACCAAAATCAATACCAGGTTACGGGTAAAGTGTGATGTCTTAAAATCCCCCCAGGCCTTCTTCTGACCCAGCTGCCAGGCGAAATAGGCTGCCATCACCAGCCCGCCACTTATAAATATAGGGAACATCACCGCCACGGCAGTTACCCAATCAGCATTACCGGCTGCCTGGCAAGCTTCATGTAAAAGCGGACGACCAACGGCATTGGCATAACTAAAGCCTGTTGCCAAAAGTCCCCCAACTACAGCAATTAGAATTCCGGTACCCATAGACCCTTTTCCTTCTTCCCCTGTGGGAGTACCTCCTGTTTTTTCATCCGCCTCTCTTACCAGGCCAGCTTTTCCATTGGCAATCACCCCGATGAGCACCACTACAATGCCTCCCATGATAGTCAAAAATGTATTTTGTTCCGGCACACCATCCACTAAAAAAGGAAGAACAGAGCCTATCAGGATCACGGTTCCTATGAATAAGGAAAACCCCAGCGACAAACCAATATGATTAATCGCTTTTCCCCACATCATTACTCCGATGCCCCATAGAAAGCTGGCTATGGCCATTTTTACCAATACATCCGTAGGAACTGCACCAAAGACCTGTCCAAACCCTTTGATCAATGTAAGTGAAGCAATAACAGGGACAACGAACATCGTCAGCATAAAGAACAGTCCCCAGGTGTTTTCAAACTTAAAGCCTTTGGTGAATTTTTCCGGAAGGGCATAAAGTCCCAGCATTAATCCCGCTAGTATTGCCCATATAACTCCTTCAGTCATTTTTTCTATGTTTAGTTAAGTGCAGTATTTTTTTTGTTACCATCCGAGTCTGTAAATCGTCTCGCTGGTATATTTTTCTCCAGGTCCGGTAATGGACCCCGGGGCGTTCTTTATGTTCGGCCCATTCGGATAACGGTGCGTTTCACAACAAAAACCGCGATATTTTCCATATTGGGGACCGCTTTCACGTCGTAATTCATCAGAAGTAAAGTAACCGGAGTAAAAGAGCATGCCGGGCTCTGTGGTTTCTATTTCCAATGTTCTTCCTGTATCTGTATCGGTAAACATGGCAGCTTTGGTACGTTCACCCCATTTTTTATCGAAAAGAAAATAATGCTCAAAGCCTGTTTCCAATCCTTCAAAAGCACTTTTCAAAAGCTTCCCACCACTTAGATCAGCCGGTGATCCCGACAGGTTTTCGACAGCCCCTACCGGTACATTGGTTTGATCCGGAGCAAGATGCTTATCAGAAAATATAATGGCTTTATGGTTTTCTATGGTGTGTTTAAAACCGGATAGATTGAAGTAGGTATGATTGGTCAATGAAAGCGGCGTGGCCTGGTCAGTCACTGCTGAATAGCGAATGGATAGTTCATTTTTATGATTCAAACCAAAACTGACTTCTACTTCCACGTTTCCCGGATAACCCTCCTCCAAGTGAGGGCTACTCAGGAACATGACCACCCTTGGCTCCTCCCGGTCCTGCATGACCTCAGCCCTCCATACTTTTTTATCAAACCCTTTTACCCCTCCGTGAAGATGATTCGATCCGTCATTCACTGCCAGTGTATAATCTATTCCGTTAAGGGAAAATTTACCGTCTTTGATCCTGGAAGCATATCGGCCTACAGTGCAGCCAAAGTAAGGGGCATTTTTGCTATATGCTGCTGAAAAATACCCTTCCAACGTATCAAATCCACAAACAAGGTCCAGGTCACCCCTCTCTCCGGGAATGGTCATGGACGTTATAGTGGCCCCATAGGTAATGATCTTTACCCTCATCCCCTGGTTATTGGTAAGGATATATTGATCAATGTTTTGGTCCTGGTAAGTACCAAAGTGTCTTTTCTTTATTTGCATAGGAGAATGATTTTATGGTCTATGTTAATTCATATGGAGTAAGTTTATCCCAGTCAAATACTACTCCTGTACCTGGCTGGGCCGGCGCTACGGCCCTATGATCTTCCACTACAAGCGGACGTGTGGTATACTGGTCGATAGGGAAGCTATGCACTTCCAGCCACCCGGCATTGGATTGGGCAGAGACCAGACTGACATGTAACTCCTGCATGCCATGTGAACAAACGGGTATGCCATGTTCCCGTGAAAGTTCGGCGGCTTTCAACCATCCCGATATGCCACCGCAGTTAGAGGCGTCCGGCTGAATAAAGGAAAGTTTGGCCTGATCAAAGGCATATTCAAATTCATGAATGGTATGCAGGTTTTCTCCCATGGCCAGTGGCATGCCGGTCGCATCCGCTATTTCCCCATAGCCTTTGTAATTGTCAGGAATGGTAGGTTCTTCAAACCAGAAAATGTCATACGGTTTAAAAGCTTCGGCCGCTGCAATGGCCTGCTCCACACTCATGGAGTAGTTGGCATCTACCATAAAGGTCACTTCATCACCTATGAGTTCCCGAACGGCTTTGATGCGTTCAATATCTTCACGAAGGTCACTACGTCCGATCTTTATTTTGACTGCGTTGAACCCATCTTCGAGGTAGCCCCTGACATTGTTCAGCAGTTTGTCCAGAGGAAACATGAGGTCAATACCTCCGCAATACGCCTTACATGTATTACCTGCCCCGCCAGCGATCTTCCACAAAGGTTGACCGGCTTTTTTACAATGAATATCCCAAAGGGAAATATCTATGGCTGAAATAGCAAACGCAGCAATGCCTCCACGGCCTACATAATGGATGTGCCATTCCATAAAATCATAGATCGATGCTATGTCCGATCCGTCTTTGCCAATGAGTGCCGGTATCAGGTCAGTTTGTAGCATCGCCCATATCGCCTGGCCTCCCTTTCCTCCTGTGTAGGTATATCCCGTACCTGTGCTCCCGTCTTCTAAAGTGGTCGTTACGGTGATCAACTCGAAATGAAAATGGTCCCCGTGTTTTGCATCTGATAACACCTCCGGAAGAGGTATTTCAAACAGCCTGACTTCTATATTTTTTATCGTATTTGTCATAGTTAAACTCCGAATGGTCTGAACACCACTTAGGCGTCGTAGTTGACATAAAACGTTTTCTTTTCCATGTACTGGTCGAATCCATATTTACCGTCTTCTCCTCCGCTTCCGCTCAATTTGTACCCGTTGTGGAACCCCTGGTATTGTTCACCGTGCCCCCTGTTGACATAAATCTCACCAAATTCCAATTCGTCGTTACAGCGCATGATCTTACGCATGTCTCTGGTGAAGACCATAGCAGCCAATCCATACGCGCAGTCATTCGCATATTCCATCACCTGATCAAAATCCGTAAACTTTATCACCGGCAGTATGGGTCCGAAAGACTCTTCGTGGACAATGGTCATGTCCTGTCTGACATCCGTAATGATAGTGGGCTCAAACCAGTACCCTTTTTCGAACTGCTTTCCTTCAGGGCTCTTCCCGCCAAAAGCTATGGTGGCGCCCTCCTCTATACTTTTGGCTACCAAGTGTTCCATGTTCCTTAATTCTGACTGGTTTACCTTAGGTCCCATATCAGTAGCAGGGTCCATAGGGTCTCCTATTTTCAACGCTTTTACCTTACTCATGAATTTCTCCATAAAGGCATCGTAGATGTCTTCGTGGAGATACAAGCGCTCATTACAGGTACATACCTGACCGCAGTTATCAAATCGTGAGTGAAATGCCCCTTCAACTGCCTGATCGATATCGGCATCGCTAAAAACGATACACGGCGCTTTGCCTCCCAGCTCCAATTGAACATGGGTCAGGTTATTAGCAGCTGTTCTGAATATTTGCTGTCCGGCAGGAGTACTCCCTGTCATCGTAACCATCTTTGTGACGGGGCTTTCCACCAGGGCATTCCCTAACACTCTTCCCTGCCCTGTAAGGATGTTCAGTAGTCCGTCCGGCAGCCCTGATCTTTTGGCAATGTCAGCTAGTTCAAGGGTAGCAAGCGGTGTCTCTTGTGTGGGTTTCAACACTATGCTGTTACCTGCCACCAGCGCCGGACCTATCTTGCGACCCGCCAATGCCAGCGGAAAATTCCATGCCGTGATCGCCACTACCACTCCTCTCGGTATCCGGTGTATCCAGATATGCTCGCCGGAGTTATCAGAAGTAACAATGTCCCCTTCGATGTGCCTGGCCCAGTCACACGCATATTCAATGAACGAAGCGGTAACCTCCACTTCGAATTGTGCCAGTGTAAATAGTTTGCCCTGCTCTTTTACCAGTATCCCGGCCAGGCGGTCTTTTTCTTTTCTTATTTCAGCGGCAAAACCACGCATGATCGCGGCACGCTTCCTTGCAGGCACTTTTTTCCATTCTTTCTGGGCTTTTTCGGCGGCCTGCAAGGCTTTAAGCGCATCGGTTTCATCCCCTACCTGAACGCTTCCGACTATTTCCTCTGTGGAAGGACTGAGGATATCTGCAGTTTCTCCGGATGCCGCGTTGACCCAGGCCCCATTAATGAATAATTGATATGTTTTAATTGTTGACATGCTCTTGTTCTTATGGTTTTCCATTGATTTATCTACCCATCCAGCCTCCATCCACCAGCATGATACTCCCATGCATATATGCTGAAGTTTCAGCGCAAAGAAATACCACCGGACCTGCAAAATCTTCCGCCTTACCCCATCGCCCTGCCGGTATCCTGGAAAGAATGGACTCTGCCCGAACAGGGTCCTTTCTAAGGGCTTCCGTATTATCAGTACTAATGTATCCGGGAGCAATGGCGTTGACATTAACTCCTTTGCCTGCCCATTCATTGGCAAACGCCATGGTCATCTGACCGATAGCTCCTTTACTCGCTGCATATCCGGGTACGGTTATACCTCCCTGAAAAGTCAGCAGCGAAGCCGTGAACACTATTTTCCCACTTCCTCTGCTGACCATCTCTTTTCCAATCTCACGGGTCAGGATGAATGGTGCATTTTGGTTGACTTCTATCACCTTGTCCCACATTTCATCCGGGTGCTCAGCGGCCGGGGCCCTCAGGATGGTCCCTGCATTGTTTACTAAAATATCTATTACCGGAAAGTCGCCTTTTACTTCTTTGATGAATTTGTAAAGAGACGCTCTATCTGAAAAATCACAGGTATATGCACTGAATTTCCGGCCAAGAGCGGTGACTTCTTTTTCCACCTCGCTCCTATTCTTTTCCAGCGATGCGCTTACTCCAATGATATCTGCACCTGCTTCCGCCAGCCCAACGGCCATGGCCTTCCCTATTCCCCTTTTGCATCCGGTCACCAGCGCGATTTTTCCTTCTAACTTAAATTTGTCTAAAATGCTCATCGTATGTCTTAAACTCTATGTTGTCGTGTTAACTTATTTTCCGGCTTCAAGCCTCACAGTCCATCAATACTTTCATCCCTTCCGGATTTTTGTCAATGTCTTCAAACACTGTTTGAATGGTACTCAATGGTTTTACTGCGGTGATCAGTTTTTCGAAGGGTAGCTCGTTTTTTGTGATCAGTTCAATGGACTCCTTGTAATCTTCCACCTCATAGACTCTTGCACCGATCAGTTTAAGCTCCTTCCAGAAAAAGTCAAAGAGGTTCACGTGTTTAGGTTGGCCATGAATGGCTACCATCACAATGCGTCCCCTGATGCCAGCTACTTTGGTCATTACATCCAGTACGGGCTGTACCCCTGCTACTTCAAAAACAACATCGGCCATTGCCCCGTCCGTTTGATCATGGACAAAAGTGACCAGGTCGGTATTTTCAGGATTAATTACAACGAATCCAAGTTCTTCCGCCAGAACGGCACGTACTTCATTCACCTCTGAAATGACCACATTCGCACCTTTATTCCTGGCCACCAGGGCTACCAAAAGTCCGATGGGACCACCCCCCAATGCCACGGCGGTTTCACCTTTTTCCAGGCCAGACATCCGTACATCATGACAAGCCACCGATAAAGGTTCTATCAGGGCCGCCAATTTAAGATCCGTATGTTCAAAAAGCTTATGGAGCGTAAAAGCAGGCACATTCCAATACTCCTGCATGGCACCAGGGCTATCTATTCCAATAAACTTCAATTCTTTACATATGTGGCTATGCCCTTTGTCGGAAGGTTGTTCGTCCCGGTTATCCAGAGGACGTACTACCACTTTTTCTCCGACTTCAAAGCCTGTTACCCCATCTCCAAGAGCATCTATTGTTCCGGACATTTCATGTCCGATGACCTGGGGTATCTGAACACGCTGATCCATCATACCGTGGTAAATATGAATGTCCGTCCCACAAACGCCACAAAATGCTACCTTAACCCTTACTTCGCCCTGTCGCGGATGCTCTACGTCTTTTTCAATTATGGAGAACTTTTTATCTCCTTTGTACATTGTTGCTTTCATATATTTACAAAGCGTTTTTCTTTTTTATTTGAATTCTATTTTAGCTGAAACAGGTTGGGCGGCGCCAAGGTCAAAGCTTCTTTGAGAAGGCAGCGCATTTCCTATAGCAATGGTATAATTTCCTTTGATCCAGGCTTTTGCTCCTGAATTATTGACCTGAAGTAAGTCAGAAGAATGAAGGTCAAAACTTACGGTCTTTGATTCTCCCGAGCTAAGGTTAATTCTTTGGAACTTCTTAAGGTTGAACCTTGCCAGACCGGAATCTTTATTTTGTGGGACGAGGTAGAGCTGAACCACCTCATCGCTGTCCACTTTCCCGGTGTTTTTCACGTTAACAGAAATGGTGACTTCATCTCCCTTCTTTAATCGCTTCTTGCTGAGTGTTAAATCAGTATAGGTGAAGTGTGTATAGGACAGTCCAAAGCCAAATGGGAAAAGCGGCTCTTCTTCCATGTATTTATAGGTCCGTCCTTTCATATTGTAATCTGTATAATCCGGTAATTGATCAACAGACCGGGGAAAGGTTACAGGCAGATGGCCGGAAGGGGAAGCATCGCCAAATAAAATATCTGCTACTGCATTTCCCCCCTGTTCTCCCGGATACCAGGCCAGCAAAATGGCATCGGCCAGATCGTAAAGCTCATGTAACGCCACAGGGCTGCCACTGGCGATCACCAGGATCAACGGTCCCTTTTTGTTTTCTGCCAACTCCCTGACATAATCTATTTGAGTTTGTGGTAACCTGAGGTCCATCCGATCTCCTTTGTGTGCCGAAGCAATTGCATCGACTTCTTCCCCTTCCAAATCACTCGACAGACCTATCACTGCAATGACTGCATCTGCCGTTTTCGCTACTTGCGGAGCCCAGTTAAGTGGATTAATGTTTTCATGAAATGGCAATGAGCCGCTTCTGTAATTAAGGGAGGTCCCCAATGAAACCTTATCAGCAATACCTTCCAAAATCGTTACGAGGTTATTGGATACGCCGTAGTAATTGGCCAGTAGTATATCACCGGAAGAAGCGAATGGACCTGTTACATAAGGGACCCTTATATTTTTATCCAATGGCAGCACATTATCTTTATTCTTAAGCAGCACCATGGAGTTACGGGCCACTCTTCGGGACAACTGAATATGTTCTTCACTGTGTATCTGTTCCGGTCCCAGCTGTGTGTATGGATTTTGTTCTACAGGATCGAAAAAGCCCAATTTAAAACGTGTCATCATCAACTCTTTCAGCCGCCTATCAAGTATATCTTCTGACGTCAGATTTAGCTCGATCGCCTTTTTCAAATTTTGATAGGCGTAACCACAATTTAGGTTGACCCCTGTATTCAAGGCCATGGCGGCAGATTCTTCTATGGTCCCGGTTATGTTATGGCCGTTATTAAAATCTCCCAATGCACCGCAGTCGGAAACGATATAGCCATTAAACCCCCAGGTGTCTTTTAAAATATCCTTCAATAACGTTCCATTTCCGCAGGATGGCTCCCCATAAACGGCATTGTAAGCGCCCATAATCCCTTCCACCTTTGCTTCCTTTACCAGGGCTTCAAATGCAGGCAGGTAGGTCTCATTCAGATCTTTTTCCGTAGGATGAACATCGAAATTATGACGAAGCGCTTCAGGCCCGGAATGAACTGCAAAATGTTTCGCACATGCGGCCGTTTTGAGGTATTTCGGATGGTTGCCCTGGAGGCCTTTGGCAAATGCCACCCCTATACGGGAAGTGAGATAAGGGTCCTCTCCATAGGTTTCCTGGCCTCTGCCCCAACGAGGGTCCCGGAAGATATTGACATTTGGTGTCCAGAAGGTGAGTCCGGCATATTGCCCCCTGTTTCCCATAGCTTGCGAAACACTATATTTAGCCCTTGCCTCATCAGAAATGGCAGAAGCTACTTCATAGGCCAGCTCAGGGTCAAACGTGGCAGCTAACGCTATACTTTGGGGGAAGATGGTAGCCTTACCATTACGGGCAACACCGTGTAGTGCTTCATTCCACCAGTTGTATTCGGGAATGCCTAAACGTGGAATAGCCGGAGCCTGGTGTACCACCTGGCTTACCTTTTCTTCCAATGTCATTTGCGCTACCAGGAGGTCCGCCCGTTCCTCAAAAGGCAGATCGGAATTATACCATGCATGGTCAACCTGGGCAAACCCCTGTTGGATGAATGAAAAGATGAACAAACAAGAAAAAAGGAGTGATGTCTTATTTAAGCGCATTTCCATTCACAATTAAGGTGACCTCATTGGATTTAATGTCAGCAGAGGTGGCTTCAATCACTGCCTCTCCCGTTTTTCGACCTGATTGTACAATGAGTAAACTCCTGCCCTGACTTGTAACTATTCTGTCGGATTGATAGTCCTGAACATTTTTGCTCGAACCGTTGTCCACACCAAGTACCTTAACATCACCTCGTACCTTAAATGCAATCTCCCGTTCTTTTGATTTCACAGGGTGACCGTCATCATCGACTAACTGTGCCACGACATGCGCAACATCGTATCCATCCGCTTTCAATGACGCTTTGTCTAAAGTAAGTTCAATAGCAGCGGGCGCTCCTGCACTGACCAGTGAGGCGCTGACAGGGTCGCCTTTGAATTTACCTTTGGCCACCAGATTTCCCGGAACAAAAGGGACCCCCCATTTATATATGCGATCTTCAAATTCAGCGAGTTTTCTCGTGCCCAAGCTTTTATTATTCAGGAACAGTTCTATTTCTTCGCAATTGGAATACAGTTCCACACTTATTATTTCACCCTTACTGTAATTCCAGTGACTATTGACCTCCTGCCAGTTCCAGAGTGCCGTTTCCCATTCTTCCGGGTCCCTGGCTACCAGGAGGCCCGTTTCCGGGTCAATTTTGTTGATAGACCTTTCTACCGTTTGAGTAGCCATATGTATATGTGGTTCATCCACCCACAGTGTTTTCATCATATGATAGGAGCCTTTCTCGAAGCCTCCCAGGTCCAGAAGCCCTGAAGCAGTAGCCTTCTCAGGCCATTGACCATGCGCTTCTCCCATATATTCTATCCCGGTCCAGATAAATATTCCTGAGATGAAGTCTCTTTCCATTACACTTTTCCATTCGTGCCATTGCCCAAGGTTCTCCGTTCCCATAATAGGTTTGTCAGGGTAGTTCTGATAGCCATAATCATACAGGATACGTCTGTAGCTGTACCCTACCACATCCAATGCATCAGCATACCCTGTGATATGGCTCGCTGAGGGTAATATACAGTTAGCCGTAACATACCGGGTGGTATCCATTTCTCTGACCCATGAAGAAAGCTTCCTGGCCGTAGTGGCCAGTTCATACTCCTGCGCCGCGCTTTCCTTATAGCGTTTTTTGATCTGTTCGGGTGAAATTGGAGGTAGTTCCCAGAAATAATTCCCTTGCCAATTCATATTGAAATAGCCGGTGATATTTCTGTATCGGGGGTGATAGGTCCACTCTATCTCATTACCTATACTCCATTGAAATATGGAAGGATGGTTACGATGTGCCAGCATCGAATTTTTAAGATCGGATTCAGCATGTTCCTGAAAATGCTCTGAGTACCCTCTGGAAACGTAATCGGAATGTCGCTCCTGTGAATTAAGCCTTTTGTCTTTCGGGTAGTCCCATTCATCAAAGAACTCGTCCTGAACAAGGAATCCCATTTCATCACAAAGGTCCAGGAATTCTTCCGAACCGGGGTTATGGGAGATCCTGATGGCGTTGCAACCTCCTTCTTTCAGTTTCTGAAGTCTGCGTCTCCATACGCCTTTCGGAACAGCCACACCAACCAGCCCTCCATCATGGTGCAGGCAAACTCCTTTTATTTTCATGTTCTTTCCATTCAGAAAAAACCCTTTGTCACGGTCGAACCGAATCGTGCGAATGCCAAAAGAAGTTTCATATTCATCGATCACCTCACTATTGGATAGTACCGAAGTAACTGCTTTGTACATCTTAGGGTCCGCAACATCCCAACGTTGGGGAGAGGCCACCTCAAACGTCTGGCGATAGGTATTCTTGCTATTTTTCGATAAAGAAAATGCATTGGTTTCCGACGAGACCAGCTCCTTTTGAGGCCCATATATTTCGGTCCTGATATCAAAGTCCTGACCGGTAGAATAGTTATTTTGAACCGTTACGTCCAAAACAACAACAGCCTGTTCTTCTGATACCTCTGGAGTGGTGATAAATGTGCCCCAAACCGGTATGTGTAACTTGTCCGTTGTAATCAGCTTTACATTCCTGTAAATGCCGGATCCGGGGTACCAACGACTGTCAATGTATCGTGTACGATCTACTTTAACCGCAAGGACATTATTTTTACCGTCAATGTTCAGGTACGATGTGATATCAAAATAAAAGGGAGAATATCCATAGGGATGAACCCCCAACCGGGTGCCATTTATCCAGACTTCCGAGTTGTTATAGACTCCATCGAATACTACATAGGTATTTTTATCCGGATCCTGATCAAAACGTTTTCTATACCATCCGGTACCACCCGGTAAATAAGCCGTAGCTCCATCGCCGTTCACCGAATCGAAGGAATGTTCAACACTCCAGTCATGCGGTAAGTGAAGTGTTCTCCAACCGGCATCATTGAATCCGGCTGAACTTTCTTTGACAGAGGCAGAGTCATCTGCCAGGGAAAATTTCCAGTCGAAGTTAAAATCAACTTCTCTTTCAACACTAACTTTTTCGGACTTACTAGTGTAAAACAAGCTGACTGATCCTACAATAGCTATCAAAAGGATGTATGTATATTTCTTCATCTTTACTTGGAAGTGGTCGTGTATTTAAAGTTGGTGCACCTATGTGACCGTTATTTTATCACCAGTTTCTGTCTTACTATTTTGTTATCCGTGTTCCAAAGGATTGAATAAATGCCCCTGGACAAACTGTCCACCCGAATTGATCTGTTGATCTGTGAGTCGATGAGCCTCTCTATTACCGCCTTTCCATCCATAGTATAAATGGAGATCCGTGAAGCAGGTCCTGCCTGCGGTAAATCAATATGGATACTACCGTTGGAGGGGTTTGGGTATACTTTGAGCTCAGGCAGCGCAGGTAGCGTATCACCCACCGCCGCGATCACGTCTGTAGCCTCTGTACGCTGGATTGCTCTGCTAAATTCAAATACCTGTATGACTACACTTCCGATATGGCCTCCGTTTTCGTCAAACTTTACAGAAATGGTATTGTCGTTTTTCAGCAGTTCGTAGGGCACAGGTATCTCGATTACCCCGAAAAAGCGGTCCCTGGACTTTTGGTCATACCCCTTCCAATCTGTGGGAACAGTAACCTCAGTATTATTAACCGTCACCAAAGGCCTCAAAGAGCTCCCATGGTCTCTTCCGATACCTAACCGAAGCACCGCCTCACCCTGATCTCCCATAGTTACCCCATTGATATGAAATACCTCCGCCTGACCGGATACAATGGGTTTATAGTATTCTTCGGCATAATATTTCACTTCGTCCGAGGTCTGGTCAACTACGACCTGGTTTGCGAAGGTATATTCAATCACCATGGTAGCTTCTGTACCTATCTCAACACTTTTCGGAGCCTCTTGCAACTCCTTTACTTCCACCAAAGGTGTGTTGCCTGCCAGGTGCAGGTGCTTTATGACCACACGCTCCAAGGGATTGTTTTCTATACCCAGGGCGTTCAATATTATTTTTTCCGGATCAAAGTTCAGGTTATTAAGAATCACATAGGCTTTGTGATCATCCACGAATGCATCCACCTGTATATCAGGGTCTGATGGATGTGAGTCCACACGGGTGCCCTGAACATCTTTCCACAATTCGAAGAACAAGATCATATCCGTATAAACCCATTCTTCGCCTGTTTCTCCTTCACCTTCCTTTTTTTGACGCAGAAGGCGTGTTCCATGCGGTGCCCCTGAGGGCAACCTTCCCCATTCAGCTTTTTCTACCATAAACGGGATGGTTTTATACATCAGGTGGGGGCGTTCCATGAAGGTCATCATCATGGCACTGACTGACTTCAGAAATAGCCAGTCTTCAAAAGGACTCCATGGCTCATTAAAAAAATCATGGCTTTGCGCTCCGTATTCTGAAATAACAAAAGGTTTGGCCACTCCGAATGAAAGCATACTATAGTGTTCCATCATGTCGAAGGTGGCTTCCATATTACTACCTTTTCGATAAAGCTCCTTTCCACCAAAAGCAGGAAAGTCATAAAGGTGGATGGACCAAAAATCCATTTTTTCTCCTGCCCTATCCATAAACAGCTTCCATCGGTTTTCCCAGCGTTTGAAATCCTGTTTTTCAAAATCGGGAAAAGCCGTGGTATACCCACCGATCAATACGTCATCTGTGACAACGGCACGAATGCCATCTGCCACGTCATTATGAAATTTTGCTATTTCCTCGGGTGTGCTGGTAAAATCACCTGGTTCTGTTATGAAATGATACATAGGTTCATTCATCACCTCCACCAGCTTGGGTCTGGGAGGTCCGTCATTTCCAAAAAACTCATTGATAAATTGGCCCATGTATTCACCAGTGGCAACACCGTCCTTATAAGACCAGGGCGTTTCGCCATCGTACGGGTTGGTCATTGATCCCGGCCAAAAAGGATAGTACTGGGCGGCCAGTACTAATCCGGTATTCCTGGCCGCGTACCGGTGTATACTGGTTTTGGCTGCATACTGACTCCTGACTTGAGCACCACGTGCTTTTAAGTTATCCAGATCTATTTGTCCCGGCCTTGCAGGGTCTTCATCTACCTGGTGAGCAAACCACGTAATACCTCCTGTATCTCTGCCCAAAAAAGCATTATATCCTTCCAGAAAATCGCCCAGAAGGTCGTCCGTAAAGTTGTTGCCATCCCAGTCACGTGAAGTGAAGTTTCCATGCATTGTAATAAATTTCTCCCGCTCGAATTCGGATATACCTCCTACGCTGTGCCTGACATCAAGGTTGATGTCAACCATCGTTCCTTGTCCAAATAAAACCCCGGTGGCAAGTGTCATCCCTACCAGCAAAGCCTGTTTTCTACCTTTAACTCCGTTTTTCATATATACTTAAGGGTGGTTAGTTGTTGAAGACAAAAGCCGGCTAACCGTTATCCCCGGCTTTTGTCTGATCATTCAGTAAATGAGATTTGTTTTCAGATCAAGGCCGTTGTTGCAGTTCAGTCACTGTGATATTGTCCATGTAGAACCGCACCTCTTCCGGGTTATTTCCATTAAACCCCCTTATGGCCAAACCAAGATTTCCACTGGTAGGAAATGTTCCGATCCTGAATGAGACAAATACCCATTTGCCAAGTTCAATTTGTCCGGGAGCAAAGGGTTGGATACCTAATTCAAAGAAAGGGTCAGCAACATAGAAACGCAGGTCGGGTGGCGCACCGGCCCCATTATTTCCTATGGATTCGACGTACATCCACACTCCTACTTCGTAAAGTTTACCGTCTTCCGCCGGAAAAGTAAAAGAGTCATCCCCCTCTCTATGGCCTATGATCATTCCACCACCGGGCTTCATCACGACATAAGCGCTTTTAGCCCCTTCAAATACCTGGTCCGTTGAGACCTCGAAAGTATACTCTCCCCAAATTCCTCCCCACCATAAATAAGGCCAGTTACTCTCTGACGTAGTTTCAATACCATAATCAATGGTAGCGTTGGGCCCTGTAAGTAAGTTTACTTTACTTGGATCGACAGATACATCCGCAAAGGGGTCTACCAAATAGAAATCCGTTGTGGTCAAGGTCCCTTGTGTGTAACTGACGGTAATGGTATCCGTATTGTAGAGCAATTCATCTCCCAGGTCCAAATAAATGATATTACTGGCATCAGGATCAAGTCTTACCGCTGACACCGCTGGCATAATAGTCTGACCATTGTTCCTGACCGTAACGGTGAAATTAGCTGCTTCAGCCGCCGGGTTTTGCATTTCCCTGCTAAAATTCAGGACCACACTGTTGTCCTGTCTGAAAGCTTCATCTATCAACACAGGAGCGGTAGAAGCTGTGATCTCTATGACATCTTCAAACCGGGTAGTATCCACCCCAAATGGCCTGGCCCGGGATGAGATCAGCATAGCATCATATACACCCAGCTTTTTGTATTTAACTTCAGTAATAGCGGCATCGTCTCCGGGCTCACTACTTATTTCAGCCGGGTCGCCTCCTTCCAGGATCCATGTATAATCTGTTGAGCCGCCGGTAGAAGTAGCCGTATATTGTATCGTATTACCGGCTTCTATTTTGTTCAGCGCACCGTCAGCAATAGTGAGCGGGCTTCCCACCGACCCATCCGGTAACAGCAGGTTCGCTTCGAACGATGACCTGACCGAATCTAACACTGTAATGGTGTAAGTCGTATCAATAGTGCTACTTCTTAAATCTTCATCGATAAAGGCATTTCCCGCATACTCCTGGCTCAGGGTGACTTCAAAAGTGCCGGGAGTAATAAAAACTGCCTTGACAACCGGCTCTGGTGAGGTTTCATTGTTTTCCGAGCCCACAATATCCACCGAACCCGCAGGAAAGGTCCATGTTCTGGCGATGACTCCCCTGGACACATCGCCAAAATCGATGTGATCATTCACTTGTACCTGGTTCTCAAAATCTTCTTCAGATAAAAACACTGAAAAGTGATTCGGTTCACCAGTAGGATTTTCATAGTCATCATCACAGGCTGTAAACCAAACCATTGCAGCAATCATGCATATGTAAATAATTGAATTTTTCATCTATACTCTTTTAAGTTATACTTTGGACGGTTGGTATTACCCTCCTAATTGATCATTGATCTGCTTTTCACCTGTCGGGATAGGGAAGTAATTGTGAACGTCAGGCGAATAATTCTGACTCGACAAAATAAAGTCCGGACGGATACGCTCTACGACCAGCAATGGTTCCTCCCCTTCAATTGTATCGAAGTTATCTTCACGCCATTTTTCGTCTGCTCTCAAGGCATCGAACTGTTCCTTTACCATACCCCATCGTACCAGGTCTTTCCATCTATGTCCTTCAAAGCATAACTCAACAGGGCGCTCTACTTTCATAATATGGGTCAAAACGGTTTCTGCCGTAGGGTTGGTAAATGTCCTTGGTCCGTGGACCTGTACGGAAATATGTAATTCCGGGATTTGACCGGCGTTATCATTCCTATACTGGTCAAGGGTGATCACGCCGGCCCGGGCACGGACTCTGTCAATGTAAGACATGGCCTCGGTAACCGCTGCGTCTCCGCTTGCCTGAAGTATGGCTTCGGCGTACATCAGGTAGACATCAGCTAGGCGGATATGCCTGAAATTAATTCCTGACCGGTTATTCGGATCTTCGCTCGACCATTGGTACCAGTTGGAATGCTTCTTGATATAGGCGCTTTGCCCGAAGGCCCATCCTCCTCTTTCTCCAATGGGTAATTGATAGTACAGGCCATCTCCGTTGGTAGGCACTATGCTGGCCCCCATTCTCTGGGACTGTGTAAGGCCAAAATTACCGGCATTCGACGGGTCCATTTCATCAAATACGAACAGCTCGTGCAAGTAATAAGAAGGCAACAGTGTATTAAAGGCCCCAAAACTCAGCTGTCCCATAGCCGTAGCAATGGTAGTAGCTTCTGCCCCGCTTTCCCAGGGGCTATCATCAACAGCATTCCCATTGATACCTGGCTTTAGCGTACTGGAAAAATTAACCTCAAAAATTGATTCGGCATTGAATTCGTTTTCATCGGTATAATTGTCCATGACATTAGGTACAAGTGAATAAATGTTGGCATCTATCACTTCTTTAAACCGGCCGGCTGCTTCTGACCAGTTTTCATCATATAAATGCACTTTTCCTAACAAAGAAACCGCAGCTCCCCAGGTAACACGTCCTACATTGCTGCCTTCCCACTGCCGCGGCAAATTAGCGATGGCAAATTCCAGGTCAGGTGTTATTATTTCGCTGTTGACTGTAGCAATATCTGAAAATGGTTTCTTGAAATCTGCAGCCTCTACGGAGATCTCAGTATGGATAACAGCCCCTCCATAAGTGTGGGCCAATTGAAAATAAAAGAAAGCCCGCAAGAACCTGGCTTGTGCCTCTATCTGTTCTCGTTGTCTTTCCCTAAAATCACTCACTTCATTTTCATTGATGAATTGAATGACCTGGTTAGCCCTGAAAATACCGACGTAAAGATCATTCCATTTAAGCCTTACATGTTCCTGGGCATCTGTATAGGTCAGGTTCCTGAAAGCAAATGGCCGGTACCATGATTCGGTGCCTCCGATGTCCCCCAAGATCATCTCAAACACCAGGCCGCTACCACTTATTGATCCAAATTGTAAAGCACCATAGACGGTATTCAACCCGGCATTAAATTGAGCAGCATTTTCCCAGAACGTATCGGTAGTGATGGCATTTGGATTTGTCTCATCCAAAAAATCCTCCTCATCACAGCCTGTTGCTGTAATGACAGAAAGGATAAATAATAGGTATAGTTTTAAATTCTTCATTTTTCTTAAGTTATTGTTACAAACCGATCTGTACGCCAAACAAGAATCTGCGGGCTACCGGGTAATTACCAATGTCTACTCCCCGGGTAAGCAAGCCATCCCCTCCGACCTCAGGGTCGTATCCTTCATAATCTGTCAAAGTGAAAGCGTTCATCGCCGTGAAATAGACCCTTGCTCTTCCCATCTTTCCCTTTAGAATACTTTGAGGCACGCTGTATCCCAGCGTTATGTTCCTAACCCTGAAATAGGTGCCGTCTTCCAAAAAGTAATCTGACCTGGCCCTGTTATTTGCATGAAGAGCATCTTGTCTAAATGCGGGAATATCGGAATCAGAATTTTGCGGTGTCCAGGCAAAATACTGATCGAGGTGTCTTCCTTGTGTATAAGCATACAGCTTAGCCCCGTTGTATATCTCAGCGCCATGAGAGTAATACCCCTGGACAAAAAGATCGAACCCTTTAAATTCTCCACTAAGTGAGATACCGGATTCAAAGTCAGGTTGTCCCGAACCGGTATATACTCTGTCCAGGTCATCGATGGTATTATCACCGTTTTGATCTATGTACATCATGTCTCCCAGCTGTGCACTGGGATCTATGTCTCGGTAGGCATCCAATTGTTCGTTGTTTTTAATAACGCCGTCATGCTGAACAAGGAAAAAAGCGCCTCCTTCTCTTCCTACTGTTAAAAATGTGGTCAGATCGGTGTTAGAACCATTCGATACAATAGGTCGGCCACCGCCAAAAACAAGTCCTGTAGCTCCATTCAGATTCGTGATCTCATTGATATTCCTGGTGAATGTTGCGGCTACCTGCCATTTCATTCCAAAAGAGGTCTGCCCTCTATAGGATAATGCCAGTTCGATCCCTTCATTGGTCATGTCACCGGCGTTTACTGTCCTGCTGTTCCATTGATTCTCCGCCCTGGTCTGCCAGGTTCCTGTGGAAGGGGCGAGTCGCTCGGACAAAAGCATGTCTTTTTTATTGTTCCTGTAATAGTCAAATGTGAAATTCAGACTCCCCTCAAACAGGTCGGCATCCAGGCCGATATTACGCGAAACATTGGTTTCCCATTGGACCAGTGGATTGGCATAACCTCTTTGGATGGCGCCTACTCCAAGATCTTCATCCGGACCAAAGGGATAATCAATCCCACTTTCTATGAATGCGGCAAAATTGTAAGCCCCAATGTTTTGGTTACCGACACGGCCATAACTGACCCTCATTTTAAGATTGGTAAGAAAATCGAGTCCGGCATTCCGGAAGAACTGTTCCTCTGTAATGTTCCAGCCAAATGATCCTCCATAGAATAACTCGTATCTATTGTCCGGGCCAAAATTGGAAGACCCATCGTACCTTACATTGGCACTGAACAGGTACCTGTCATTATAATTGTACCTGATCCTTCCCAACTTTCCTACCAGTGTGTTTTTGAGGTCTTGCCCTGTTGGCGGTGTTCCATCCTCGCCGGCCCCTAAAACTCTTGTATCATTACTGAGCAGGCCGTTTACACCCACACCTACATTTTTACTTTCATATTCTTCATAGGTCACACCTAAAAGAACATCTAAGTTGTGCTTACCAAAACTGCGGTTATAGCTTAGAATGCTTTCAATGGTGTTCCTGGTATTGAAAGTAAATGTCTCCTGAAGAGAAGCCTGAGGTCTGCTTGCGGTAGGGGAAAAATCTCCATCTCTGTTAAAAACAAGGTATTGCGGCTGGAAGAATTTTCTCCGGAAGTTCCAGGAATTCCTGCCCAGGTTAGCCTGGAATTTCAACCCATCGATAATCTGATATTCAAGGTTTAAGGCTATGTTGGAACTATTAACATTTCGCGCATCGTCGTTACCGAGTTGCCTGGACAAAAAGCCATAAAGTATTTCATTATCTCCGTCAATTTGCACTTCATTAGGGCCTACCGTAGGAATTTCAAATAGTCCTCTTTGCCCGGGGTTCTGCGATATGGCATACTCGTATAAGGCCCATGGTTCCTGTTCCTGGTCTTCGAATGTGAATCCGACACCTGCAAAAACCCTGAATTTATCTTTCGTAAATTCACCATTGATCCGGGTAGATAGCCTGTCAAATCCTGAATTGATCAATACTCCTTCCTGTCTGAAGTAATTGGTATTGACACTCATGGTTATATTTTCCTGTCCTCCGGAAACCAGCAGATTATAACTTTCTATGGCAGCATTTTGGTTTTGCACATCGCCGACAAAGTCTGAATTAAAATCCAATGTATTAGGATTCAGAAAAAATGTGACGGGTTCCCGACCTAAAGCTTCCAGTGTGATGTCATGAGCATATAGCTGTTGCCTCGCATCCATTAAAGGCGTTCCTGAGGTAATGTTCTGCACTCCTTTATATGCGGTAAGGTCTACTTTCATCTTTCCGGCCTGTCCTTTTTTAGTGGTGATCAGGATCACTCCGTTAGAAGCTCTTACACCATAGATAGCGGCAGAAGCGCCGTCCTTTAAAACATCTACCGATTCTATCTGCTCCGGAGCGATATTAGGTGTACCCTGAAATGGAATACCATCTACCACATATAAAGGCGCTGCTCCTCCATTGATAGAGCCTAAACCTCTGATTTGAATATTGGCAGCAGCCCCGGGTCTACCGTCCGCAGCCTGGACGTTCACACCGGCAATACTTCCCTGCATGGCTGTACCAAGGTCAGAAGTAGGCGCCTTCAGAATAGCATCAGACTTTATGGAGCCCACCGCTCCTGTCACTTCCTTTTTCTTTTGTACACCATAACCGGTCACTACAATCTCTTCCAGTTGTGTGACATCAGCTTCCAGTACTACGTTAATCACCGATTGGGAATTTACTGATACAGCTATTGTACGATATCCGATAAAGCTGAACCTTAAGACCGACGACTCACTCGGGACCTGAAGGCTGTAAGAACCGTTAGTATCGGTGATGGTACCTATCTTACTGCCTTCAACGAGAACATTGACTCCCGGAAGTCCACTGTTATCATCAGCGTCTTTAACCACACCTGAAACCACCAGCTGCCCGTAGGCCACCGAGATCCCGGATGCCAGGAAAAAGATCACTAAGCACTTGTTTATCTGTTTAGTAAATTTTCGCATAAGCATTTGGATTTGATTGAAAAGATTTTTGATTTGCTTGAGCAACAATGCATCATTGATGAAACAAAACATTTGAATTTCAACCCATCTACTTAAAATCCCATAAATTCTCACTAGACAAAAACTGAACACATTGACATTTTTCATTCATCAAATAAAAAGTATCGCAGTTTTGGCCCCATATTTAACAGTGTATTTAACAGTTTTATAGAAACCTGAACTGAACAATGCTGAACAACCGGACTAGACAATGGCTGATGAGTACTTTTCTACTATTTCCGATAGTTGTCTATGCCCAGATAAATGTGGATTCCTCGGAAAGCGGCAAGTTGACGCTGGAATATTTAGAAAAATCGAATGAATTAAACCTTCTGAATGCGGACAGCTCTATACTTTTTTATAAAGAGAATTTCGACCGGGATATTCAAAACGGTGATACGCTTGCAGCCATACAAGATTTAGTAAATCTGGCCCAGCTCTATGCTCACGGCGCTGATTTTGTCAGGTCATACGATGCCTACTGGGAAGGACTCCTGCTAGCTGACAGATTGGGCAATGCAACTGCTAAAGCACTGGTATATAAAGGGCTCGCATGGCTCTACAGTTTCTATCAAAGGCGTGAGAAGGCGATAGAGTATTTCAACCTGTCACAGGATATGCTAAAGGAACTTGTGTCGGAAAAGGGCCTTGATCAGCACGTACTCCTGGACATCTATTACGCCCTGGCGATACTACACAGAAAGGGGAAAAACAGTGACATAAGCAGAAAATACCTGGACAGCTGTCGACTTGTTCAGCGTAAGGAAAAAGAAGAACTGATCAAGTCAAATGCTTATATAAATGCTGAAATAGGCTATCTGGCCTACCAGGAGGGTGATTACAAAGCTGCTCTCGAACTGTTACTGGAGCAGAAGGACTATTTTGAAAGTCACCAAAGGGCTTACCTGGTGATCTTTCATTCATTTCTTGCGGATATCTACAGGGTACTGGAAGAATATACCTTGAGTGAAAAATTTTACTTAAGCGCTATTGAAACCAGTAAACGCTATAAAAGTCATGTAGACCTGGTACCTGATATACACGAACACCTATCCGGCCTTTACCTGAAACTAAGAAAGCCGTTGTTAGCCTATGAGCATCTGAAAAAATCTAAAACACTTGATGAAGCGTATTTCGGTGGAAGAAGCAATACCAATAAACAGTTTTTAGAGATCAAAGATGAGTTCCGAATAGAAAAAGAAAAACAGAATAATCTGATAAGAGAGCAACGCATGGCACAACTGGAACATGAGAACAAGATATCCTACCTGCAGACCATTATATTAATAGGTACGATCTTTTTTCTTGTCCTGTCAGGCTTTTTACTCTACAGGTATTTACGTACGCGATATAAGGCTGAGAAGCAGTTGATGCGAAAACAGCAAGAAATGGAAATGCAAAAAACCCATGAAGTACTCAATATCAAGAATAAGGAGCTGACCAAATCAGCGTTACAGGTAATTGAAATGGAAGAAGTACTTTCTGACCTGAAATCACGCCTGAAGGAACAAAAGAAAAACCCTGATGGTAATGAAATCCATAAGCTGATAAAAAGTATTGACGTTAATACCTCTAATAACTGGAAAGAGTTTGAAGCCAGGTTCATATCAGTCAATAAGTCTTTCTACAAACATCTGCGAAAACAGCATCCGGAACTCAACCAATCGGACCAAAGACTATGCGCCTTGGTGAAACTTAATTTTTCCAGTAAAGACATGTCGCGGTTACTGGGGATTTCAGTAGAAAGTGTTCACACTTCACGATACAGGCTCAGAAAAAAACTGGGACTGGACAAAAACGCTAATCTCGCCGACTTTATTTCAAAGTTATAGAGAACGTCCTTCTCAATGGCTACTCAATCAGTCACTCATGAAAAATAGTTTTAGCTCAAAAAGTGTGTTTTTGACGTTATTATTTTCCTTCTCTTTTCCCCCGCTGGCGGGGGCCAGGGGGTGGAGCTTTGGCATGTTCTTCAATCCAACTCGCAATGCTATTGAAAACTCGATCTATTTGCTGTAGCACTGCTTCATCAGTATACCTCAAAATCGTGAAACCATGTTTTTCGAGATCTGAGGTTCTCTTCTTGTCGTTTAGAGCTATACCCTCGTAGGTATGTGTAATTCCGTCAACTTCTATAATGAGATTTAACTCTTTACACATAAAATCGGCAATATAGTTTAAAACAGGCCTTTGTCTGCGGAATGGGTATCCCTTCATCATTCTTGCTTTCAACACATACTTCCATAAGCACGCTTCAGCCTTAGTCATATCCGATCTTAGCGCTTTGGCGAATGGCTGAAGCTTCTTGTTGTAATGACTATTGTTTGGGTTGGTCATATCATTTGGGTTTATGTTTAGAGTTATGTGAAGATCCACCCCCTGGCCCCCGCCAGCGGGGGAAACATTTCGATAGAAATCAATCCAGTTTTTCAATATTTCCACTAGCTGAAATTAAATCATCCAATGCAAAAATCTCACTTTTATCTAAGACAGCCTTTGTTAGCTTTTTTACGAACAAACGCCCAAAAACTTACTTAAATAACCGATGGGACACCCAAATAAGGCGAAATGAAAATTTGCAACTATACTAACCTGTCAGTTATGAAATCATTGAATTTCGGTTGCGGAAGTCAGGGGTGTTTTGAACCTTAAAATCATCGGTATTATGCCATTTTAGAGAGAGCCCTCAATCCTTTGCATGCAAGGCTGCCTAAAAATCAAATAGCAGCCGTTCCAAATCACCATCTATTGACTCTTCTCCGTGCGCCCTGTCAAATTCATTGGTTTTCGGATTATACCTAAAATCCCTGGCCCATTCGCTTCCACGAGTACTTATTTCCTTAACGGCACGCATACAATACTCCAGTTCCCCATTGGTCATAGTAGGATGTAGCGAGAGTCTCACCCACCCTGGTTTATGTGTGGAATCGTAGTCATCGATCTCAGACATTATTTTGCCGGACTCGGTTTCATCAATGGCATACAAACAATGTGCATAGGTACTGGCGCATGACCATCCACCCCTGGCCTGAATTCCATACCTGTCGTTAAGTATTTTCACCACTAAATTGTAATGTAAGCATGATACGTTAAAAGCTAATACGCCTATTCTTTCTCCGGTATAATCATCACCCAAGATCTTGGCACCTCCTATAGCTCTTAATCTTTCCAGTCCCAGTTGAAGGAGTTCTTGTTCTCTCTTCTTCATTTTCGAAATACCCATTTTCTCCTTGAGAGAAATGGCCATTGAGGCTTTGATCGTTTGTAAAAAGGCCGGTGTACCTCCATCTTCCTGCGCTTCTATATCTTTAGTATACCCATATCCGCCCCAGGGATCTGTCCACCTGACATTACCTCCCCCCGGTATTTTTGGAGTACCTGTATGAAATTTCTTATCAAATAGTAAAATACCACAGCTACCCGGTCCTCCCAGAAACTTATGCGGAGAAAAGTAGACTGCATCCAGGGCTGTTTCCGGATCATCAGGGTGCATATTAATGGCTACATAAGGGGCAGAAGCCGCATAATCCGCCAGGCAGTACCCATTATATTCGTGCATGACCCTGGCTAACTCGTGGATTGGGTTAATAATACCTGTTACATTACTACAGGCACTAAAAGCTCCTATTTTCACCTTGCGATCTTTATACTTTTCCAATTCGGTGCGCAGTTTATTTACATCCACCAGATCTCCATCACCGGGCGGAACTATTACTACATCCACAGCGCATTCCATCCATGAAACATGGTTGGAATGATGTTCCATATGAGTTATGAAAACAACCGGCCTTTGTTCATCTTCTTGTGACCTGTACTTAAGGCCTAAAATATCCTGAAACCGGATCAAAGCATCTGACATTCCGGACCCGATAGTGACCAGGATATCTTCATGGTCGGCATTTACATGACGTTTTATATTTTGGCGAGATAGCTGATATAGCGCTGTAATACTTGCTCCTGTATAAGATGAATAAGAATGCGGATTGGCTACTACGTTACCTACCCCTCCCATGAGTGCCTCTTCGATAGGCCTGTAAAGTCTGCCGCTTGCTATCCAATCTGCATAAATCACTTTGTGTGTACCATGCTCATTTTCAAATAAAAGCTCATCACCAATAATGGACCTCCTGAATTGTTGAAAATATTTTTCCAACTCACCCGGAGCATCTGTATTCGTTTGATAGGCTTCTTGTTTTTCCATTTCTATCATTTCCAATAGACATTTATTTATAATTCCCTATCCCTTCTTCCAGCCACTGGTAGTATTCATCCACATCCGGTGTATAAGCCACCGGATCGATGAGGTTCTCTTCATTATGATCCATCAGCACATAAAAGGGTTGTGAGTTTGTTTTATATTTAATCGTCTGTAATTCACTCCATTTTTGGCCAATGTATTTCAGTTTTTTGCCGGGCTTAAGTTTCGACTCCACCATTTCATCAGCTGCCAACTTCCGCTTGTCATCTACATATAGCGATATCAATATGACGCTATTTTTTAAAATGTCCAATACTTTAGGCTTGACCCAGACATTTTGCTCCATTTTTCTGCAATTCACACAGGCATGCCCGGTAAAATCTATCATTACCGGCTTTCCTACTTTTTTAGCATAGGCCAATCCCTTAGCATAATCATTAAAAGCCAGGATGTTATGAGGTGGCATTAAATGAGCTCCATCCGGTAACTCATCATGATTTGCTGCCGCTGTGCCACCACCGGACTTAGCGAAACCTACCCCATAAGGCGATTCACTATAATGTTGTGGAGGTGGAAAGGCACTTATTAAATTCAAAGGAGCTCCCCATAAGCCCGGGACCATGTAAAGGGTAAATGACAATGTTACTAATCCCAAACTCAGCCTGCCCACGGATATATGTGACAGGGGTGAATCATGAGGCAATTGAATTTTACCAAATAAATAGAGGGTCAAGCCTCCGAAGATGGCGATCCAGATAGAAATAAAGACTTCGCGTTCTAACCAGTGTAACTGCAATACTAAATCAGCATTGGATAAAAATTTAAACGCCAATGCCAGTTCTAAAAACCCCAGTACGACTTTAACCGTATTTAACCAACCTCCTGATTTTGGCAGTGAGTTCATCCACCCCGGAAATGCAGCGAATAAAGCAAATGGAATGGCCAGGGCCAGAGAGAACCCTAACATACCAATAACAGGACCAACCTGGCTACCTCCTGAAGCGGCTTCCACCAATAAGGTACCAACAATAGGCCCTGTACATGAAAAAGAAACAATGGCTAACGCCAGGGCCATAAAGAAAATGCCAATAAAGCCACCCCGGTCAGCCTGCCGATCTACTTTATTTGCCCAGGTATGAGGTAATACAAGTTCAAAGGCACCCAAAAAAGAAGCGGCAAATACTATCAGGAGCAGAAAGAAAATGATATTGAACCAGACATTGGTAGCCAACGCATTCAGGGCATCGGCCCCGAAAATTAAGCTTACCAATGATCCTAAGAAAACATAGATGATAACTATTGACAAACCATAAACCACAGCATTTCTCACTCCTGCAGCCTTACTTTTACTCTGCTTTGTAAAAAAGCTGACCGTCATGGGTATCAGCGGAAACACGCAAGGAGTTAACAGAGCAGCAAAACCAGAGAAGAAAGCGATAAAGAAGATCGTAAACAGGCCTTTTTCACTTTTACCGGCAGGATCTTTTGATGCCGATGGTGCATCACCTTCGTCATCAGTATTTTGGGCCTGACTGCTATTGCCGTCAGCAATGAAGAAAGTAAGTTCTACCTCATTAGGCGGTAAACATTTTGTGTCATCACAGACCATAAACTCTACAAAACCATTTACCTGCGTTTTATCTCCTACAACTTCTATACGTTGTTCAAATACAGCTTGGTTTTCAAAATACTTGATCTGCATATCAAAAACCGGATCATCTACCACATGTCCTTTCGCTTCAGAAGTATTACCAATGAGCTTAAATGCCCCATTTTCATCATCATAAATAAAGGTAGTAGGAATTGGGCCGCCTTCGGGCACTTCTTGTGAATACAAGTGCCAGCCTGGATCTATGGTGGCTGTGGAAACTAGTTTATAGGCTGTATCAGAGGTCTTCTCAACTGACGTATGCCACTTCACAGGGTCATGTACTTGTGCTAATGCATAAAATTGGCAAAGGAATGAACATATAAGTACACTGGCTACTTTTTTCATCATGGATAGTACAATTTGGTGTTAGTCCTGGGTTGATGTATATCTTAAAATATCCTTAAACAAACGTCATTGCGATGAAGAAGAATGAGGAAGAGTCAATCTCCTGATCGTGGCATGTAAATCGAATAAATACACGTGCCAAGACCAGGAGACAGCCGCGGTCGTATCCCCCCTCGCTGTGACGATGATCTTTTTCTTCCTTGGCTTTAATAGCTTGGGTATAAATATCTGATTTTTAGATAACTACACCTAAAAACCAACCTACTTTACTTCAAAAGTCAGGTCTACTTCCTTTGGGGGTAGGCACATCTCGTCGTTACATACCATAAACTCTACGACTCCGTTCACTTTGAAAGGTGTATCATTTTTGAGTTTAATGCGCTGCTTAAATGCTGTCTCCTCACTAAAGTATTTAATGCGCATTTCAAAGATCGGATCATCCACGGTATGGCCTTCCGCTTCTTTCGTATTCCCCTTTTTCAGATAATTGCTATTCCCTTCGAAAGAGAAAACGGTTGGTCTCGGTCCATCATCCGGTACGGACTGCGCATATAAATGCCATCCATCTTCAATATGAGCAGTGGCTATTAATTCATATTCCGTATCCGATACTTTTTTAGCTGAAGTACTCCATTTCACAGGGTCATGGATCTGCGCCTTTACTGTTCCTGCAACAAGTAATGTCAGTACTACTATCAAATTACTTTTCTTCATTTTATTTATATCTGATTTTCGTGCAATAATACATTTCTATTCTAAACTTCAAAGGAGGTGACCCTGATGCCATCTTTTTGGCACCAGGATCGTTTACCGTATCTAACCTAACCTAAACCAAAACGGTATGTTGACTCAGAAACATTATTGTTTCCTTATGCATTGACCTCCCCAGTTTTAGTTGAACTTCATAATGTTTTAAATCAACAGTATGTGCTACTGATCCAATGAACCTGATTTGATAATGATCAGTTGATCAGGATCTATATTTTTTTTATGACCTTATTGACCTCTTCTAATATAACGGCCTCTACATCTTTGGGATATTGATCAATGTAACCTGACTCCAGCTCTTTATTTGGTTGCGCTTCCTTGAGCGAGGGCTAATGGCTAAACAAATGTCACCAGCAAAGCCAGTAGGATTAGTTTCAATTTCATTCTTACGCGTTAATTTCTGTTTTTTAATATTTTCTATCAGCCACAACATCCTATTCAAAATATCTCAATAATTATAATACAATTTTAAGCCTTGTAACTCCCATTGGTCCGCTTTAAAAATTATAGCAAAAGTCATTAGACCAGGTTTGAATCTTGCTTGTTACTTTATTCTCTTTGCCATTTTTCAGGCATAGAACAGACTGTTAAGCCTTTATGGCCGTTTTTTCGATAGGTAGTGCCCATGATTTTCTTTTTTCTAAAAATGCTGTAAAAAGCCCGTCCATTAAGTTGTGGTACAGGGTTGGCTCAACCCAAGGTATAAGCCACATTTATATGTAATAGTACTTGCTTGTTAAGACTCAATCCTTTACGTCTGACAAAGCAGACTCCTTCATCTGTCTGATCCTTTCATGGCATTGGTCCTTGTCTGTATTTAATACTTTGGCACTACCTTATAATTAAGTAACTCCATGTTTAGCTAGCTACTTGAAAAGTACTTCTATACTCTTATATCGTCTTGCCTGAAGTTCCTATAGTATGAAATTATCTCATGTCATAAAAGACACTGACATCAAGAAAAATACATTAGAGGGTTACTTTTTCCTATCACGCTTGTAGTTATACTGAAAAGTTAATGTTCTTAAAGGATAAAATCACGACATGCCCGAAAGCAAGTCATTCAATAATCTAGATTTCTTCGGAGGGTATTTGTAAGATTTGCTGAATAAAATGTGGCCGTGACTTTAAAAATGACCAAGGTTGGTTATATGATTTCAGCAGTGCAAATCAGAACTTTAACCTTAAAGATTTTTGAACTTTTCAGAGAGAGTTAAAATAACAGGCAGCATACAATTTTTAAAAAATGTAACCATAATTGCGCGAAGTTGACCTGCTAAAACTTCATTTTTTGACGCACAGGCATACATACTAGATTAGTTTTATGAAAAAGCCATCATCATTTCAAGGACAGGTATGGGTCTTACTTCTTTTGTTAAATTCCCTGACCGCCACAGCTTATTCTTCAGACGTAGCATTGATGATCCCTCAGGACAAGGCGGACAGGTTACCGGTAGAGAATTCATTCGGTTTGGTATGGATCGATGTCCAGGTCCCGCCCGGTTCAAGCGTCGCTTACGACTTATATTTCGGAACGGATACTGATCCTTCATTATATAGATCAGGTATTACCGACGGATGGACCGATGGTACCGCCAGCGCACTTACCTTTCCACATAACGCCGACACTACTCTTTTTGTATATAGTGAAGGTACCACGCCATTTGAATACAACACCACTTACTACTGGAAGGTGGTGGCTAAAATAGACAATGGTACTGTGTATAGCAGTGAAGTATTCAGCTTTACCACCGTCCGGAAAAACACTGTACCTTCCCTTCCGCAAATAACTTACCCTGTGCATTTTGCCAAAGATATTCCCAGCAAAAACTTAACGCTTCAATGGTCACCAAGTAATGATCCGGATAATGACCCGGTGACCTATAAACTCTATTTCGGAAAGGCAACGGGTAACCCGCCTTTAATAGCGGAGGGGCTTACCGGCAACAGTTACAACATCCCCTTTCAGCAGGAAGACCAGGCCACTTATTTTTGGAAAGTGGAGGCAATAGATGGTTATGACGGAAGTATCGTGTCAGGACCGGTTGTAAGATTTACGGTTGAAAACTATTTTAATGATCCTCCCACCGCACCAACATCGTTATTACCTGATGGCAGTATCCCCAATATAGGGAAAGAAATCACCTTTAAATGGGGGATTTCAAGTGATAAGGACAAGGATCAGATAAGCTACAGCATATATGTTGATGACACTCCGAACCCCACCACTTTGGTAGCTGAAAACATTCAATATGATCAAGTCACCCTGTACATTGAGGAAGCTTACAACAGGAAATACTGGAAAGTGGTAGCTACGGATGGAGTGAATGCTACTGAAAGCCAGGTACTGTCCTACATCCCGTATGAACGCCCTCAGGCACCTGAATTGTTAATAAAGGACCAATTCATTAACATAGGCCGGCGACCTAGACTTCAGTGGACACCAACTACACTTAACCCCGATGAGGTTATTTATTACGATCTGTACCTGGATAAAAACCCTGCTCCAACTACCCTCATGGCTCCCGGACTTCGGGAAAATTTCTTTGAGGTTGCCGTAAAAGAAGCCTATGCTACTTATTATTGGAAAGTGGTAACAAGAAATGAAAGCGGGGTACTTTTCGAGTCTCCGGTACAATCCTTCACCCCGTGGAAAAACGATAATAACGCTGTTCAAATTGAAATGATTGATATAGACGGCGGAGAGTTTTCAATGGGTCATCCTGAGTTAACCATGCTTGTCCCGGGTTTTGAAACATTTGGTAAACTTTTTGTAAAGGAGATCACACCACAGCGCACCGTTTTCCTGGATGACTTCAGTATGGCCAAATACGAGATCACCTATGCTCAGTTCCTGGCTTTTTTGAATGCTACAAAAGATTCATGGTATGTGGATGCTGACAAAAACAGGCTGCTATACCATCCGGGCATCTTGAAGATGGATAACAATGGTCATTTCACAGACGTTGATCCTGTCGCCCTCTGTCACGTGAAATCAGACGCCGCTACCTTTGACTTTAAAAAACATTCCAAACTTACCTGGGACGGCAGCCAATTATCGATAAAAGCGGGGTTTGAACAATATCCTGCCAACTGGCTTACGATTAAGGGTATGGAACTTTTTGTAGACTGGGCAGATAAACGATTACCTTCCGAAGCAGAATGGGAATATGCAGCAAGAGGTGGTAATCAATCACAAGGATATACCTACAGTGGTTCTAATAATGCCCGTTCTTGTGCATGGTTTTTATTTGGAGATGTGAATTTAAACAACCCTATGACAGGGAATAACTTCGGAGACCCTTCCAAGAATAACAAGGGAACCAACATTGTCGGTTTGAAGGCAGCAAATGAATTAGGGCTCCATGACCTTTCAGGTAATGTCAGGGAGTTATGCTCGGATTATTACCTGGAAGAGCAGTATTTTTACACCGAGTACTTCAATCCTCAGGGTCCCACGTCCGGAACAACTCGAACAGCACGTGGAGGAAGTTATGAAGGCATTCAATCAAAAATTATGACCCGAGCCAGAAGCCTGGCAACACAAGGGGTCACAGGCATACGAACGGTAGCAAGTCATTCACAATCAACTACCATTTTATTACATGGTATAGTGCGTGACGAACACGAACAAGTGATAAAGGGCATTTCTCTGAATAGCGGAAAATCCATCGCTACTACGACACAAAGAGGACGATATCAATTGAGGGTAAATAAAGAGGAACCCATCGTTATTACACCGTCCCACCCTGATTACATCTTTTCCCCTTCGTCCATTGTACTGGAGGGTCTTGACAGAGTAACCACAGGGCTCAATTTCACAGCGTACCTGAAAAGAGAAGTTAAAATATCAGGAACCGTTACCGACCAAAATGGTAAAGGGGTCAATCGGGTTCACATCAAAGGCGTACCCGATGAAGTATACACGGATAGAAACGGTCATTTTTCCATTCAAGTACCGAAGAATACAGAATATACGATATCGACTGAGTTATTAGGGTATAGATCTACTCAAGAACGTGTTGTGAGTGTTGTACAAAGTAATATCCCGAATATTAATTTCACCATGGAACATGTGGGTTATGCCACATTAAGAGGAAAAGTAACAAAACAGAATGGTAATCCAATCAATAACATTTGGATTAGCGGACTGGACCAGGAGGTTTATTCACTTGGCGACGGATCCTATTTTACGCAATTGACCATTGGATGGTCAGGAGTGATCAAACCTGTACGCAACCATTCTTCTCTATTTTCTCCGTACACGGTTGAAATCGACAGTTTTGCGGGAAACATGGAGGTGAACTTTCAGGAATTGCCGGTACAGAGCGCCATATTTTATAGCGGAAAAGTGGTAGATCCAGAAGGTAATCCGGTGGAAGGGGTAAAAATTCATGGTTTCGATGGCAAAAAAGCAATCACGAGTAAAAAAGGTGAATTTGGCGTTAAAATGGCATGGAGTTGGACCGGCCCCATTACTCCTGAATTAGAAGGGTATACTTTTTCACCCCCTTATCATGACGCCTATGTTGCACAGACCTGGAATACCCCTCCCCCTTCGCAACCCTATTTCATAGCCATACCCAATGGTGATTACCAGATCTCCGGTACCGTCACGGATAAAAATGGCCACCCTAAGCAAGGGGTTTCCTTGAATGGTTTTAACAAAGCGGTAAGAACAGACCTGAACGGAAATTACAGCGTACGGGTAGCAACAAATGCCTCATATGTTATCCGGCCGGAGCTAACAGGATATAATTTCAGTCCGGAGGTTTTTGAAATAAGTAATGTCAGCGAAAATATTACTCAGAATTTCATAGCTACGGAGACCACCAATACAACGTATACGTTGACCTTCAAAGTGAGCAATGGCACAAACGCCATTGAAAATGCTATAATAAATTTTGATGGTTCGAATTATACTTCAGATATCAATGGAGTAGTCCCGGTCCCGAATGTAGCAAAAGGTACCTTCCAATATACAGTAACCGCACAGGGCTATGAAAACGCAAGTGGAACGGTTACCATAACCGATAAAAATAGCAATGAATCCATCGTATTAACCGCTTTACAAAACCCTGTTCATACCGTTACTTTTGATATAACAGATGGCACCGGTGCTGTCGCCGGCGCCATTGTAAACTTTGCCGGCTCACTTTACACAACAGACCTAAATGGCTCTGTACTGATCATGAATGTTGCTTCAGGTATCTATAGCTACACCGTAACTGCAGAAGGCCATATGGATATGAGCGGCACACTCACTATCATCGATCAAAGTATCATTGAAACCATCACATTGACCGACCGACCCGACCCCTTTTATAGATTAGCTCTTAATGTAACTGATGGCAGCCATCCGATCAAAAATGCCAGAGTAGACTTCAATGGTTCTGCTTATACTACTGACGCAGCCGGAGTAGTCATACTAAACAATCTGGAGGCAGGATCTTATGACTACCTGGTATCAGCAAAGGGTTATAAAGAAACCGAAGGAACGGTTACCGTTACAGACAAGGATATTATCAAAACGGTTGCTCTGGAAATAGTCACCAATAGGGAAGAAATTATCCAGGCGGAGATCAGGTGTTATCCAAATCCAACCGATGGTCAAACAACGCTGAGTATAGAAGGATATCCTTTCAGGCAGGGGCGCATAACGATGGTCAACCCACTAGGACAGTCTGAAACCATTCCTCTTACAGCAGGAGTTACCGGTTATACGTTGAATCAAGCAGGCAATAATACTTTTTTTAACAAAGGAGGTATTTATATGATCATGATATACCTGGATTCGAAATTGGTTGACACGAAAAAACTGGTTGTCAGCAAGAAATTCCAGGAATAACTCTCTTGAACCCGCATCATGACAGATATTATGTGAGCGATTCACTTGATGTCATTCATTTCATTGGCATACCGCTTAATGATCTCAAGTGTACTGCTGTCCGTATCATACACCGAATACCACCCCTGATATTCATGCGGAGGGTCTCCAATGAGGTCATCACCCTGTTTCCATATCGCTTTAGGCACCCTTGGGCGTCCTTCTCCTCCCCAGGCCCAAAAATTCACTCCGGACATGTTATTTCCTGATAATACTAATCTCTTTGCCGTCTCAAACAGAAAGGTATAATAATCATCTCTGTGACTGACGCCTGATGACGGGGAATGGTCGTCTTTGTCCCTGCTCATACCAAACTCCTCCAATACCATAGGTTTTTTAAGTTTGTTGGCTATTTCAAGGTGATCAAGCAGGTATTTTTCAGCTTTGTTCCTGGCTTTTTCCAGCGCTTTCGCCCCTCCCTGAGGATCGTACCAACCCCAGTTCTGCACCCAAATGTGCATCGTACAATAATCTACCCATTTTACCTGGTGGTCTTTACGAAAATTTGTACCCGCCCAGGAAGAAGCGGTATTGCCTTCACTTCCTATGGATATCAAGTGGTTTTTATCTTCGCTTCGAATGAACCGTGCAGCTAGTTTGATCCATTTTCTGTAAGCTTTTACATTATTCGCACCTTCCGGCTCATTGGCCAGCTGCCATGACATGATGGTGGGATCATCTTTATAAACAATACCGGTCAGGGAGTTGGTACGGTTCACCATTTTTTTAACATGGTCCTGATAAAACCTTAGGGCTTCTTTGTTTGAGTAAAACCGGGCAGAATACCTTTGATATTTTCCCCAGCTTCCGTTTTCGGCCGGTGGCGGGTATGGTATAGGCTCATGGGTAGCCCAGTTCACGTATTGGGCCATTCCTCCTGACCACGGCCAGAAGTTATTCAGGCACATCACCGCCAGCATATCTCTTTTACTCATTTCGTATAACAAATAATCCAACCCTCTCAGTAAATCTTCATTATACTCTCCGGGAGCGGTTTGTAAGGAGGGTTGGACTCGCCAGGGATCAGTGTCTGCTCCTTCTGAGGACGCCATAACACGTAAATTTGTAATTCCCAGATGTTGAAGTCTATCCAGTTCCCGGGTTAATCGAGCCGTATCCAATGCTCCTAAATGCATGCCGTACCAAAAATTAGTACCCAAGTAATAATATGGCTCGCCGTTTCTTATGAATTTACCATTTTCAATCGTGACCATATCCTGGGCATATGCTGTAAAAGTGATGACTATAAGAACGGCACAGAGCTTCATTGATTTTGAAAGTAAGAAATAAAATCTTTGCGATTTGAAAAGCATGAGCACGTTAAAAATGTTGTAATTCGAATGGGCTGACCCTGGTCTGTTCATGTGAGCGTTCAATCATCAAATTATTTAGGGATTAACGTATGCCATGGTGTAATAACTTTCCTTTTACGGACGTATTATTATAAGTTATGGTATAGTAGAACAGACCATTTGAAAGCGTGTCCAATCCATCGCTTCTCAGCTGATGTATACCTCCCCGATCGTAGTACCGAATGCTTTCATAAACTACTTTTCCCAGCTTATCCATGATTTTCAGGACAACATCTCCTCGCTCAGGAATGGTAATATCCCACGTCAGTTCATTTCCAAATGGATTTGGGTAAGGTCTTTTTAACTCAACAGCAACGGCATCTGTCAATGAAAGGACCACTTTTTCATTTTCTTCTATGGTTATGGTCTGATTGGCATTCACATTAAAAAATGTTTCTGTAATGCCCGTAGGCCATGTGATCTCAATTTTATCAATTTTTTTATTCGCTCCCAATCCAAAATGAACAGGTTTAATACTTTGCCCAAGAAAATTGGCCCCATGATGATAACGATGGAATGTCTCGTCCCCTACGCTAAGGCTGACTTTGCTGCCAAAAGCATTTTTATTAGAAACGGTCCCTTCCAAAGATATCTTGATCCAGTTCTTGGCATCTGATGCCGCTTGATCAACCTCATTCCTGTACAGGTAAGGTGGGTTTAACCAGTTGGCTACCGCAATATCCAGATCACCATCATTATCAAAATCAAACACTTCCACACCTTTTGCCCTAAACCGGCCATCCGCATTGGAAGTTAAAGATTGGTCTTTAAAGCCCGTCCCTCCTTCGGATGCGTCATTGACAAAAAGCACATTGCTTGCCTCGTAATTAAAATGTCCGTTACCAACGTAAAGGTCCTCATCCGTATCATGGTCACAATCTAAAAACCGGGTCCCCCAGGCCCATCCTGCTTTCCCGACTTTCATCTTCTTTGAATTTTCATCAAAATAGCCGTCACCATTATCTGTTAAAAGCGCATTAGGATGAATAAAATCAATATTCGTAATGAATATATCAAAGTGGCCGTTGTTATTGTAATCTCCTATGGTCACCCCCATTCCATCTCCTTTGTCATTTACTCCCCGTGCTTCTGACTCTTCGCTGAAAGGCAAATCAGGTCCTGCGTTTATGTAAAGCCTGTTTTCCCCGAAATCATTTACTACGTACAGGTCAGGTAACGTATCATCATTTACGTCAAGAGCAACACTGGCCCAGGTAGCGCCATTATCACCTATTTTAAGTTGATCTGTTATATCTCTGAATGTACCGTCAGCCCGGTTCTCATACATTACATTATAGCGATGCAGATCGGTAGTTGGATTATGCCAAACACTGAGGTATAGATCCAGGTCCCCGTCAAGGTCATAGTCCCACCATAGTCCGCTGGAATAGTGACAGGTATAACAGGAAACCAACCCGGATGACTCAGTCACTTCGGTAAAGGTGCCATCGCCATTATTATCAAATAACTGCACTTGCCGAAAATGGGTTAGTAAAAGGTCAGGATCTCCGTCATTGTCATAATCTGCCCATGAAGCGCCTTGCTTTTGCCCCATACCGGATAAAGGACCGTTATTAATGTATTGACTGGCAAATCCCGCTTCTATGGTAACGTCCACGAAGTGATCTCCTTCATTTTTGTAGAGTCTGCTCCATGTTGACGGATCGTCCTTATCGAATGATTTGGCCGCTACAAAGAAGATATCTTCGTCCCCATCCATGTCATAATCAGCTACCGCTACACCATTACAATGTTTTGACGCCGCTATTCCCGTAGCCTCGGCCACTTCTGTAAAATGCTGACCTTTTACTGCGTTAACCACCGTTAAAACGGACAATATGATGATCGCTATTGGGGTCCGTTTCATTTTACATTGAGCTTTCAGTATGATAACTGCTTCAGAATGCGAACATTTTTAGTAGTCAAAATTGGTGAATACTACCAGTGTTTCCTTTTCTATTTCAAAGGAATGCCCTGTGCCTAAATTCATTTCTACGTTTGACGCTACAGGAACCGGAAACCCGTCACTATCTACCGGTCGTTCCGTTTCTGCATAGATGAATTTTTTGCATCCGGTCAACACCGTATCATTGTCAAACTTCAGGTTGATGTTTTGAGTACTTTCAGTAGTGTTTAACACCGCGACCATATATTTCCCATCCCTGGTTACTGCAATAGCGTTCAACCTTTTCTTAGAGGGTATTTCCACTTTATAAACCTGTGTGCCGGTTTGCATATACCTCGATAACAGAGAGGACGGATAAAACCATGGACGTATGGCTTCTTTATCTGCTCCACCAAACAACTCTTCCCCTAAAATATTCCAGAAGCCCCATACTTTAAGGTCTTTACCATTTCCACCGTTGGTATTATGCATAGCGTCATCCATGCTCCAGGCGATCATTCCGGAGTATCCCACATTAATGAGTTGCATTGTGGCATTTGCCATGTCTATGCCGTAAAAGAAATCAGAAACAAACATATTGGAGTCGTCGCCGGCAAAAGGATCCGCTGCAATCCTGCTTTTGTTTTCCGTATCCAGGAACAGGTCCAGTGACGGACTATACTTGTAGCCCAGTTCTCCCATAACAATTTTCTTACCGTCAGGCACCTTATCTATATATGCAGCGATCACGCGGGTATATTCCCTGTTTCTCACCACCGACTGTGCCGGGTACGTGTGAATGTCATAAAGCCCTGTCTGATCTCCCAGGTCTCGCTCGGTATCTGTGATCCAATTCGTAAAATTAGTGTCCCAAATGGCGATGTCCGGACCGGCTATGCTTAATTTATCCGTCAACCCTCTTTCTTCCAGCTTATCGTAAAAAAATGTGACGGCTCTTTTCCAAAGATCATAATTACCATCTGTTGCAGACCAATTTCCATTGGGTTCATTTACCATGGTATAATATTTAATGCAAGTGAAGTTTTTGGTATTGATAAGGTAGTCCACGTACCTTGCGGCATCTGAAAGGTTGGCTTCATTGATCGTATTATTACCTGCATTTACCATACCACCACCCCAATCGCCAAACATAACAGTAATGTCATTGTCTGTACAGTATTGAAGGATCTTTGCCAACCCTTCCAGGTGAAGTTCTTCATCATACCCTCCTGCCTGGGCGTACTTCCAACCCGCAGCAATCATCACGCGCATGAACTTAGGGCGCATGTAATCCAATCGCTTGTACATTTTTTGCCAGTCCGCCTCTGATATTGGGCTGTTCCAATTCAGGTAAGCATTAGGATAGGCGTCCCATTGTGCTCCGTTCCCGATATAGCTCGAATTGATAACCTCTTGTGTTTTTACGAGAATCTCATCGGAACTTACATCCGTATCACCTGGATCGTCACTCTTACAACTGCCCATGAATATCGCTAAAACAAGTATTAGTGCACTCATCACTTTCATTATGAAAAAATTAGTCGTTAAAAAATATGCTGTTATAGTCTTTTTGTAAACCATTTTACTGAGGTCGGTTTATAGCATTCTCATGTTCCAATACCACATTCATTATCCGTACTTCCAAAGTATATTTCAAGTTGTTCATTTGTTCACCATAAGTCTTTTTCTGACTCCGTTTATTTGTAATACATATACACCGGGAGTCATTCCCTCCAGGTTGACCAGCGTTTCATGATCAAAAAACTCCTGATGAACCTGATAGCCATCCATGCGGTACATTAACAATTCAGATTTATGTATATTTGATGAGACAACTACGTAGTGTTGTGCCGGATTAGGAAATATAGAGAATACATTTTCAAACCCCTGATCCACACTGGTTACTATGCGACATGACTCAAGAGGAGTTGCCGGATTCAGCTCAATAGGACTTCCCCCCGAAATATCCTTATTGGCGAATCCAGCAAAACCCAGGGCATAGCGTTCCGCCCTGAAAACTACATTATCAGGATTTTCCTGACCATCCGGAATGATGGAAGTCCCTTGCTCCAGGGCGCCACGAATGGAAATGGGGTTAACATATTCCCATACGATCTCATTTTGTGGGTCTAGCTCGAAAAAAGTACCGTGAGCGCCATCATCTACCAGCAGATTACCATTTGGCAATTGTTGAACACCTGAAATAAACCAGGAGTAGAAATTCGTAGGTACCGGGGCGGTATATTCCCAGGAAAACTCCTGCGGCAGGTAACCGGCGCCTGTATAATCATATTTGCCTTCATCGTTCAAGGGCGGCTCTAACTTTACCAGTGAACTGTATTTTCCTTCAGGTCGTCCTTTTCCATTATTAAATATCAGTATCTTACCTTCATCCGGTAAGCCTTTCTCTATCCATTGGACGTTGTGCTGTTTAAACAATTTTTGGTCCGTACCGGTACCCTGGCCGTAGGTTTGAGGGTTACCCCAACGATACAACAGGTCTCCTTTCGGGCCAGCCGCATCTTCCCGGCTGATGCTATGATCGATCACCCAAAATTCATCAAAAGCATGTACACTGATCACGATCTGGTCCAGATCTGGGTTATAGTCGATAGCATTCGCGTGGTGCCAGTCAGCGGAGGAAGTGGGCGCATAGTTTATATCGACTTTTCCGGGATTTTCACTAATAACGCCATAGTTAGGCTTATTGCTATCGTAGTCCTGGACAAGATGGTCCCAGGAATGCCACTCCCAAACGATTTCGCCGGCATCCGCTCCCGAAGGTTTTATTTCCACCACCTGTTCCGGCCAAAGCGCCTTACGTTCGGGGTCAATAAGCTCTGGTTTTCTGCCTGCTGCTAACGCCTCTTCCTCCGTCTTGTACTCCCAGGCAAGCAATAAAATGTTTCCGTTGGGAAGCACCTCAAAATCATGGTGCTGTCGATTATTTTCATCGTTAAACACATAATGCCATATCAACTCGCCCTCCCAATTGAATTGCTCTATGATCCCTCCTGAACCACCAGCATTCATTCGGTCATTTTTCAACCTTCCGGCCCTGAAAAGTGAGCCGTCTTCCACTAAATACACCGCATTTCCCGGAGGATATTCACTGTTCCAACGATTGACAAGTTCTCCGCAGTTATTGATGAGATAGGCAGAACTATTGCCATGAGGCGAAAAAAGTGTGTAACCGTCGAAAGACTTTTCAGGATCGTACGATAAAACACCTACCGTACGGTTTTCCTGGGCAGGCAATTCGACGGTAATCACCACCAATAACCAAAGTATTAAAATCTTCTTCAATTTGAAGTGTTTCACGGGTCAAACGAATAAAACAGAGGCGACCAGCGTTCAGGATGACCTGAAGCATAAAACATAACGTTTCTGCCATACAAGACCCTATATACTTTTCTGATCGTCACTCTCAATTGTTATTTTTCTTTACTATGCGCCAGGTCATCAATGTAAACTATCCTGGAAACATCATCATTTCCTTCATCAAAGAACCAGGTAAGCTTCTCAATAGTCACACCGGACAGGTCCTGACCCGAATAATCGAAAATAAGCTCCTCCCATTCGTTCGTTTTGGTTGTTTCAGCTGATACTGAATTTCTTGTGTCTCCATACTCCAGTCTCATCGTCATTTTGACCGCACTGGCATTGGGGTTATACACTTTTAACCTGAATTTCTGACCGTTAGCAATATCAAACGTTAGATTAGATACTTCCACACCGATCAGGGCGTTGGCTTGAGTGTAACCATAGCTGCTGGCTTCTACCTTGGATAGTCTTACCACCTTGGAGCTTGTATTTGGCTCTGAAGCATCAGGGTTATCCAAAACATCGGCCGTTCCTCCCAACCAGGAGACAGACATGATATTATTTCCGTCTTCAAAGGACGCAAGGTTGGTAATGATCTCTTCTTTTTGCGGCACTTCTTTGAATTGCCTGAAGTCATCGATATAGAATACCCTCGCTTTATCTCCATTTCCTTCATCAAAGAACCAGGTAGTTTTCTCCACAACAACACTGCTAAGATCTTGCCTGGAATAATCAAAAAACACCCTTTCCCAACCACTACTCACTGTGGTAGTGGTAGATACAGAGTTACGAAGGTCACCGGATTCCAGCCTCATGGTCATTTTGGCCGGGTCGCTGTTAGGATTATAGACCAATAATGAAAATACCTGTCCATTGCTCAGGTCCCAATCCACCTTAGAAACCTCCAGACCTACCAACGCATTGGCTTGTGTATATCCATAACTAGACGCATCAATTTTTGATAACTGCATCACTTTATTGGACGGGTTGTCCTCATTGGAAAAAGGATTATCAATTTGAGTAGCCACACCCCCTAACCAGGATACTGTCATGATATTTTCACTTTCCTCAAAACTGGTCAATAAAAACCCTGCATCAGGCTCTGGTTCAGGCTCAAGGTTATTCACAAAAACCATCCAGTCTTTCGTACGTCCGTTAGCAGCCGTGATCGTATACGTTACAGTATCCGAGCTAAAGTCATGCGTACTGCCGGATGCAGGAGTGATACTGGTGCCCGGTGTAATTTCAATAATAGGTGATAATGCCGTCAAGTCATCTTCTTCGCCAACAATAACCTCCAGAAAGGCACGAACAATCTGATCATTGACGGCAGGTTCTCCCAGCATTCCCTCTACTGAAATGGTGGTGATCTCTGCCTCAAAACCCTTATCGTTGAGTATTCCGTCTTCTTCTTCACAACTGTTCAAAAAGGCCAGTGCCATGAACGCTGTCAGTATATATTGAATTCTTTTTTTCATTGCAAAATGTGTTATAGTTTGCGGATCAAATAAAAGCGTTTTACTCACCCAACGTAGGGTTTTGATTAATTTCCGTATCGGGAATTTCGAAGTAATAGGCATTTCTAACGATCGTTTTGCCATATTGCCCTTCCAGTACTTCCTCCATTTTACCTAGTCTTCTTAAGTCAAATAAATGTTGAAATTCGTATGCCAGCTCCCAGGTCCTTTCCTGGTAAACAGCTTCCCTGAATTCCTGTACATCGACAATGCCCGAAAGAGGATCGAGCCCTGCTCTTTGCCTCACCTGATTAATGGCTGCAAATCCTTCAGGAGTAGGGCCAACAGCTTCTGCAAACGTGAGCAACACCTCAGAATACCGTATAATGGGATAGTTATTTCCTGATATATCCACTCCGCTGGTACGCCCCGGGTCGAGGTATTTTAATGTAAATGGGCGGTCCATTCTACCGTTTGCTATCGAATATTCGGTAGTATCGCCGTCATTTGAAATTACCTGAACCTCAGTCCCAAACAATAATCTTTTTCTATTATCACTATCATCATAAGTATCGTAGAAAGGTATTTCTACCCATACATGCTGCCAGCCAGGACCAATGACATACCCTCCCTGCTCTTCGGGCAATACAGCATTCAGGTTATCGAAAAATGGGGTGGTCAGGGTACCGGCGATATCCAATGCACCAATGTCCGTTCGACTGGCAACAACGGAAAAGATCTGTTCCGGTCCGTTTAGCGCTTCATTATTGTATATAGAGATCAGATCATTGTTAAAAGTGTAAGTAGATTGATCGTTGATCACTTTCCCGGCAAAAAACGCTGCCGAATCATAGTAATCGTTTACTCTCGGCGTGGCAAATTCATACCCGGGAAGTTTATCGGTATGCTGCCCTGCGCTGGCCAGGAATAAATAAGCATCAGCCAAAAGACTCTGTGCAGCTACCTTATTGGCTCTTCCTCTACGTCTTTGAAAATCCATCAGACTTTCCGCTTTACGCAAGTCTGAAATAATGAACTGGTAAATATCTTCTATGGAACTTAAAGGAAGGTTGGCATCATCCAGACTTGCCAGGCTTTCTTTTCGCAGAGGAACCTGTCCGAAGAGTCTTACCAGGTTATAATAGCTGTGGGCCCTCAGGAAATATCCTTCCCCTACAAACTGGTTCCTCAATTCTTCATTCATCGTAACATTCGGCACATTCTCTATGATGAACAACGCCCGGTTTATTACAATATAGGCATGCCGGAAGGACGACCTGGTATCGTCATTGGTCCGGTCCTGCAAATAATTATCCAGGTCTATCTGGGCCTGAAAGGCATCACTCTTTTGTGTGAATTCCTCTGTGGCCTGATGCATGGTATAAAAGTGATTCCGGGAGTAATATCCGAGCGTCGGATAAACGGAATAGGCAAAAAGTACGGTAGATTCCGCATCTTCGGCAGATATGGGAAAGTCATCTTCATTTAATCTCCCGAAAACTTCTTCATCCAGTGAGCATGACTGAAGGGTTATGGCCAGCACACTGATCAGGGTTAAGTATAGCTTAATTTTTTTCATGTTTTTAACAGTTTACCGGATCGTATTATTGAAATGATACATTTAAGCCAAGCGTAAATGTCCGTGCTCTCGGATAACCCCCGTTATCGATGTTAGGTACTTCCGAATTAGCTACGTTAGGATCAAAACCGGAAGATATCTCCGGGTCGTACCCGGAATATCCGGTAATTACAGCAAGATTATCCCCCGTCACAAACACTCTAAGGTTACTGACATGCTTTACTTTTTCCATAGCAAAATCGTATCCCAGTGTAACATTGGCCACCCTCATGAAAGAACCATCTTCTATCCACCAGTCGGAAATCCTGTTCCTCCTTCCTCCTCTTAAGCTTGGCCATTCGTTAGTAGGATTTTCAGGGGTCCATCGTTTTGCCTGGTCAGGGCCATCAAATTTTTTAGCATTGAAAATGTCCTGTCCCAGGGATGCGGTAAGCAATACATTGAGGGAAAATCCTTTATATTCCAGGTTATTCGTGAAGCCCAGGGTCAGATCGGGATAAACATCTCCAATCACTGTTCTGTCTTTTTCGTCGATTACACCATCATTATTGAGGTCGACATATTTATATTCTCCGGGTAAATAATCCTCCGGTTCCAAACCACGTACATCGTAGATCTCCCCCTCCTGTATGATACCATCTGTTTTGAATCCCCAAATGATATTGGAGGTCTGGCCCACCTGCAGCCTCGCTGGCCGGTCTCTGAAATTTTCAAGGAAAGGTCCACGATCAAACCCGTCAGTATCCGGTTGGTCAATATCTATCAATGTGTTCCTGTTGAAAAAGGCATTGGCATTGATATTCCATCTAAAATCGTCATTGGATACTACTGTCGCATCCAAGGCGATTTCCAGTCCTTTGTTTTCAATTTCACCGTTGTTTACTAACACAAAATCGTGTAACGATGAAAAAGGTAATGGTTGCCGTCTAAGTACATCCGTAGTACGTTTCACATAGTAATCCGCTGTCAGGTTCACCCTGCCTTCCAGGAAACTCAGGTCAACGCCAATATCTAAGGTATTGGTCGTTTCCCATTTCAGGTCAGGACTACCGAATTGGTTGTGATCGGGACCGAAACCTACGGCAAGAACAGGCCTGGTATTACCGTTCGGATAGGACTGGTTCACCAACAAGTTCAACGAATTGTAAGGATTTAATGCTCCTACACTACCCGCAACTCCGTAACTCGCTCGCAATTTCAATTGGCTGATAGCCCCTGCGGACTGCATAAAGTTTTCCTCATGTACCTTCCAGGCTACCGCAGCCGCGGGGAAGAAACCCCATTTGTTATTGGCGCCAAACTGGCTGTGTCCATCTCTTCTGCCTGTAAGTGTAACAAGGTATTTGTCAAATAACGTATAATCAATTCGACCGAACTGGGAAAGTATCCTCGTCCTGTACTGATTGTTTTCCACAAGTTGAAGGGTCCCTGCCTGTAGTGCCTGGTTTCGCAATACATCATTCACAAACTGCTGACTGGTGAGCCTGGAAGAACGAAACTCTGTGTCCTGGTAGGTAGTCCCCAGCAATGCTTTGATCCTGTGGTCTTCATTGAATTCTTTCGTATAGGTAAGTACTGACTCGCTAAGGATCCGGGTTTCTTTGAAATTATTGATGATACCTTCTCCGTTAGTGGATGCGCCGCGTAACGTAGTCCTTGGATTGTAAGTATCCGTAATAGAATTACCGATCCGTACCCCGACATTGGTTTTAAAGTCAAGGAAATCAAAAATCCCCCAATCCAGGCCGGTTTGAAGGATCAGGTCCAGGTTCTCACTTTCTCTTGAAATGTCTTCGGAAAGCACGATAGGATGGTTCTGGTCCTGTTCTATAAAAAATAATGTACCATCCGGGTTATAAACGGGAAATGCAGGAAACCTTCCGATACCACCTAACGCTTCCGAGTTGACGTCATTGATAAAGCTCACCTTCACATCGCCATTGACCTTGACGTTTTCCAATACATTTTGCTGCACAGCGAATGCTCCTGATATCTTACTGTAATCGTTTCCTATCACCGTACCTTCCTGGTCAAAGTAGGTTCCGGAAAGCCTGAAAGTACCCTTATCAGAACCTCCTGAAAAAGCCACATTTACGTTTTGGGTAAGCGCCTGTCTGAGCACAAAATCGACCCAATTGGTCTGGTAAGGCCAGGCATCACTCTCCAGTTCAGCTATGGTGGGAAAATAGGTCCCGTTCCTTTTCTCTCCTGAAAAAGGGATAACGAAATTCCGGGTGTCATTGAGCACAGATTCATTGGCCAGTTGAGCGGAAAGAATGGGATCTGTTGTAATAGGCAGGTTATCGGTGATCACATTGGTAACGCTTGTTTGAGCATTGATACTCACTTCATTGCGTCCCTCGGTACCACGTTTGGTGGTGATCAGGATCAGGCCGTTAGCTGCCCTGGTACCGTATATGGCTATTGTAGAGGCATCTTTAAGCACTTCTACCGACGCCACATCTTGCGGAGCGATCTGCCTCAGGTCTCCTGCGTTGTCCAAAGGAAATCCGTCAAGAATGATCAGCGGTGAGTTATTTCCTCCTATAGATGCCCCCCCTCTTAGCTGAACAATGGACGCAGCGCCGGGCTCTCCACTACTATTGGTAATGCTAAGGCCCGGCACCTTACCCTGAAGCATAGGCTCCAGGTTAGCGCTGGGCATGATCGGCAGGTCTTTGGCCTTTACCTGAGCTACCGAACCTGTGAGGTCCTTTTTGTCTACTTCTCCATAACCAATGATCACTACTTCACTCAACTGCTCAATATCGGCTACCATAACGACATCTATAGTATTCTTGCTTCCTATCACTATCTCTTCCGTGAGAAAGCCGATAAAAGAGAATAGTAGCACATCACCGGAGTTGACATTAATTATGTAGTTACCATCAATATCTGTTGTAGTACCTGTAGCGGTCCCTTTCACTAAGATATTAACACCGGGCAGCCCTTCACCGGTTAATATATCACTTACCTTCCCCCGTACTTCAATGGCCTGACTAAACGCTGAATTCAGCATCAGCATTAAGCCGGTGATCAGAATAGTAAATTTTTTTTTCATAAGTATAGATTTGAATTTTTAATGAAATATGAACTGCTCATATCGTTGTAAAAAGTTTCTTGCTTTTTATCGATGCGATCCGTCATGTCCTTGTTACCGAATATCTAAATTATTGATTTACAGAGTTCTTGTTTGGCAGAAGAATATTGATGGATAACATTGATCATGGTTTGGATTTACTTAATGAATACAATAAAATACTAGATCAAAGGTCTTGAGATAAGGGCTCAAAAAGTAATACAATAAAGTAAGTAAATGATACGATCATGAATTAAACAGTATCAAACCTCAATCATGGCAATGTAATTCTGGCAAGATTTTCAGCTCGAAACGAAATATTATTTACAAATTGGCATAATTATCAGGCCTCTAGTAAATTAGATTCGATTATCTTTATTTTGACAATTTTGAAATTCTATTTCCGAAATGATACTATAATGAGGACAACATCAAGTCAGACCTCTCTTTTCATCATGTAATTCAATGAATTAACCTAAATTATCCATGCATTTTTTATGAAAATATATTCTGAAATAACTCCGCTAAATTCTGACGACATATTTGTGATCCTGGACCATCGCAACGCTAAATTTGATTATCCTGTGCATATGCATCCGGAATATGAACTGAATCTTGTCCTGAATTCCGCCGGAAATAGAATAGTAGGCGACTCCGTAGCAAAATATGGTGAAGCCGATCTGGTGCTTATAGGCCCTAATACGTACCACTGTTGGGAAAAAGATGATGACAGCAAGGAAGATACTCATGTTGTCACCATCCAGTTTGAGCAGAATTTCATTAACAATGATCTCCTGGCAAAGAACTCTTTAAAACATATCAAACACCTCCTTGAACATTCCGTGAGAGGCATAGAGTTTTTCGGTAAAACAAGGGCCATGGCCTCCGAGAGAATTCAAAAACTACCCGGACTCAGTGGTTTTGAATCTGCTATTGAATTTCTGACCATTCTAAACTTATTGGCAAGCAGTAAAGAGCAAAAAAACCTGACCAGCGTAGGTTTTAGTTCTAAACCTGAGCACAGCATCAGTACCCGGATCAACGAGGTTTATTATCATGTCCTTGAAAACTACAACGACGTGGACCTAAATCTGAGCAGTGTGGCCCGCAAAGTGAATATGAGTGATTCTGCCTTTAGCCATTTTTTCAAAAAAAGAACGAATAAAAGCTTTACTCAGTTTGTGATCGATCTCAGAATCGGACAAGCGTCCAAACTTTTGTTGGAAACAAGCGACAGCATAGGGCAGATCTGTTATTCCTGTGGCTTTAATAATGTCTCTAACTTCAACAGGCTGTTCAAAAAGAACCGGGGCTCCACACCAAGGAATTACAGAAATCAGTTTCAGGATCACAGCATTACCTCTGAACAGGTTCCTGAAATAAAAGAGGAATATTTAAGAGTCGTTTAATCCGTTACCAGTAAAGCAAAGCGAAGAGAAAACAAAAAGCAATCAGTACTATAGAAAGCACTCTGTAGTTATTATACCAAACTACTCCTTTGAGGTGCATGGATTCCTTTGTAAATAGACTCTTTTTCCATACCATACTTTCAATTACTTTTTCCGGAGATGGCTTAGTAACTAAACTTGCTACAATGGTAATAATCATAGATGCACCCAAAATGAATGGTACCATTAACAGGAAGTGCATATCCGCCATAAAGGTACGGTCCTTGAAGATCAACAAGAAAACAGCTACAAACAGCCCGCCTATCAGTCCTGAAAAAGCACCGGTAGCAGTGGCGCGCTTCCAAAATACTCCAAGAAAAAAAACACTTACAACAGGAGGTGCGATATAAGACACCATGGTTTGGTAATATTTCACCAAAGTACCAAACTGATCAATATGTGGCGCCCAGAGGGCCGCGATGATCACAATGACCGTAGCGGAGAGCTGTCCTACTTTAACCAGTTTTTTGGTATCTTTTTCACCACTTATTTTAGCATAAAAGTCCATGGTAAAGATGGTAGAAGCGGAATTGATCACAGCACTAAAAGAAGAGGCTAAAGCCGCCGTCAAAGACGCGATAATAATACCAATTAGTCCAATAGGCATCAGTTCTTTAATAAGTTTAGGGTACACCTGGTCCGGGTTCTCCAGGCCCGGAAATAAATATTGGGCCCATACTCCCGGAAAAATAAAGATGTAAAGCGTCAATACCATCAGGGCTCCTGCCAGGAACATCCCTTTTCTACCATGATCAATGGATTTTGCACTTAATATCCTTTGTACCAACATCTGATTGTTTCCCCAGAAATAAAAAGCCAATACCGGAATACCCACGATCATGCCTAACCAGGGCACAATAGGGTCGTCCATCGGTCTTACAATGTGTAGGGTCAGTGTATTCTCAAAGTTTTGATAGAAAACATCCCAGTTATCAATGGCGTTATACGTGAGAAAAGCGAGGATAATGGCTCCAAAAAGAAGCATGATCGCCTGAAGTAGCTCTGCGTTAATGGCAGATGAAAGTCCGCCGGGAATAGTATATAAAGCTACCACAGCGGCTATAAAAATAACGATGAGTTGAATACTGGCTTCAGGATAGATAAGCTGTATCAGAATAGCCCCGGCATAAAGGGTGACGGCTGCATCGGCAAACACATTACTGATAATGGTAATGAATGAAAAATAATATTTCGATCTTTTGTCAAAACGTTTTTCAAGGAACTCAGGCATGGTGAACACACCGGAATTAATATAAAAAGGTAAAAAGAACCACGCAAAAAACACCATGACCAAAACCGAAACCCACTGAAAGTTAAACACGGCAAGTCCCGTAGCATAAGCCTCACCCGACCAGCCCAACAGGGAGGAACTGGAAACTCCCGCCGCAAAAAGCGAAAAGCCTACGACCGGCCATTTCATATTTCTTCCGGCCAGGAAATAGCTTTCCGAGCTTTTATTACTCACGTGCTTCAATGCCCACCATACCATGCCTATGATGTAGACAAGAATGATGATCAGGTCAATCGTACTTAAATCAATATTGGCCATAAAGTCAGTCTTCCAGGGACGTTAATACAAGTACACTTGTTGGCACCAAATGGATATTGAAAGCCTCTGAAAAATCAATCATCCGGGAAACTTTCGGGATTTTGAGCTTATTATTCTTGGCATTATAGTTTGGCTCTTCATAACGATATATATCATACCTGCTGTTTAGCCCTAACCTGGGGATCTTGACTTTTATATCCTGTGCCGTTTCGGTGTTATTAACTACGGCAATAGTTATTTTATCTCCAATGCCGGCTGCCACTAATCGAACGCCGTCCACCCCGGTAGCGTCTGACTTCAAAATCGTAGCCCCTTTTGGAAAGTATTTACTCATCCAGCTCCACGGATAAAACCATGGTCTGATCTCTTCATCCGCCGGGTTATTGGTAACTTCCGTCCCCAGAATATTCCAAAACCCCCACCTTTTAAGTAACGTGGTATCTCCGGTATCTCCCGAGGTATGCATGGCATCATCCAAATCCCAAACTATCAGTCCGTCAACTCCACAGTTCATGCACTGGATAGCGGCATCTACCATGTCAACGCCGTAGTCGAAATCATATACACGCATATTGGAATCGGGCCCGGCGTAGGGATCCCCCTCTATCCTCCGGTCATTTTCCGATTTTAACTGTCCTGATTGTTCTTTCATACCAATTTCCCCCAGAAAAAATTGTTTGCCCGTACCATCAACAGCGTCCATGACTTTATCAAGATGCAAAAATTCAGCTACTTCACCATTTTTCACGGTATTCTGGCCCAGGTAGGCATGCACCTCATACGCCCCGAGTGACATATCCAGGTCTTTAACAGCGCGGGTGGTCCATTCCCATCCTTCAAAAGAGGTCTTTGGGTTATTGTATTGGGGGACCGTTCCAGGGCCTGTAATAGAAAGATGCTTGCCCAGACCTCTTTTTTCTAATTCATCCTTCAGCAACACAACTCCGGCAGCCCATTGTTCATAATCTCCGTCTGTTGAAGCCCAGTTCCCATTGGGTTCATTGATCAGGTTGTAGTATTTTATACAGGTGTATCCTTTTTCAATGATAAGATGATTAAGATACTCTCCTATCATTTCAATCCACCTGGGATCAGTAGCATCTGTGATATGATTTTCAGGTTTGTCTTCCACATCATAATTGGGGCTACCCCACTCTCCAAAAACGACAGTCACGTCATTTTTTTGACAATAATCAAGCAGTTTGTATAAGGTTTTTACTTCCTGGGTGGTGAAATCTATTATAGGATTTCCTTCAGTATCCATCCCTTTGTAATATCGCCACGTCGCCTGATCCATAATGCGAATAAACGGGGGCCTCATCTTATCCAGCCTGGCAATTAGTGTGTCAAATTTTGAAGGACTCATCAAAAACCTCCATTCTGCTTCCTCTGAATCAGCATGAGGATAAGCCGACCATTGTACACCGTTCCCGATATAATTGTCTCCTATGGGTGCATCGAGCCAGATGTTAACCGCATCATCTTCCGAAAGGGGAGCACAGGAAACAAACGTTAGTATCAGAAAAGCAAAGCCACAGAAATAATCGTTATACCTCATACTTCGCTTGACGCTAAGGTCTTTGTGTTCGCTTTTATGAAACGAATAAGTTCTTCTACCTGGCAAGTGGCTACGCCACAATATTGGTCTGCGCCACCGTAATAAACATAAAGCACACCGTCCACAATGACATTGCCTGTGGGAAAGACACACCCCTGGTATAATCCGTTTAATTCGTATTCATGCTCCGGCTCCATTATAAAATCCGTAGTCCTGCCTATTACCTTTTCCGGTTCATTTAAGTCCAGCAATAATGCTCCCACTCTGTAAGTGCCACCATAATCCACTCCGTGGTAAAGTGTCAACCATCCCGCATCGGTTTTAAGCGGGGGTGTGGAACCGCCAATTTTCTTTTCCCAGGCCTCTTCACCTTTGGCCAATAACCTACTGGTGGAAAAGTCCCAATCCATAAGGTCATCTGCATAAGTGATCCATATGGCCGGGTGATCTGTACCAAAAGTTTCTCCTACCCACTGTTTAGCGCGGCTTAATAAAACATATTTTCCATTCACCTTTTCCGGAAAAAGGATCACATCTCTATCGTCCAGCTTCGGTAGTGTCATTCTACCCAGTCTTTTGAATGTCCTCAGATCATCTGAAATAGCCAATCCTGTATTGGCGATATTCTTCTTTAATACGGAGGGCGCATTTTCGCCAAGATCAACGGAGGTCACTTCATCATAGGCAAGTTTCCAGTATTGCCCGGGAGGGTACGCCCTATACGCATAAGTAACATAGTATTTATCATCAAATTTGACAATACGGGGATCTTCCACACACCCGGCGTCAGGTCCGTCAATGCTGGGTGAAAAAACGGGTTCAGTAGAAACACGCTCAAAATCAAACCCATTGCTGCTGGTAGCAAGACCAAAATGCACATAATGTGTATCATCATGACCTGCCGCCCGGTACAAGAGGTAAAATACTCCATCCTCATACCACGCTCCCGGATTACAAACAGCCAATGACTCCCAACTATTAGTAGGATTAGGTATAAGAACGGGATTATTACTGCCTTTTTTCAATTTCATAGGAATGCGCTTAAACGTATTTACAGAGTATCAACTAAAGCGGTAAAGATAAAACAGTCAAAAGCGGGCAACTACCATTAAGAAGTCAAAAAGTGATACAATGTTGAATTAGCCGACGTCAATAGAAACTGACCGGAATTTTGATCGGCCCGTTGTAAATAGAAGAACAGAGATGATTTGAGGACTTTAAAGTAAGGGAGCCCACCCCAGGTGTTATAACAGGGCTCAACAGGATCTAAAATAGTTTTCTAATGAATAGATTTAGTCTTTAATCAATTCATATGTAATGATTTGAAGCCCATCATTAAATCTCTCAACATCCATTAATGAGGTATTCACTTTCGTAGAAGATGAACCAAACAACCTGATCCCTTCTCCTAAAATGACAGGGTTTAACTTCAGTTTTAGCAGGTCAATCTGTCCATGGTCAAGCAACCAACCGGCAAATTCACCGCCCCCACAAAGGTAAATGTCCTTACCTTCACCATTCTTTAAAGCAATGATCTTTTCTATATCAAGTTTAATTGCCTGTACTTTTTCATGAGGTGTCGGAAAAGCTAAAGTGTCGGAAAAGATATAGTGCTCCATGTGAGGATAAGCAGGCTGACCAGGCGTGAGCCCATACTGATATCCAAACTCATAGGTCTTTCTTCCCATGATAACAGTATCAAAGTTTAACAGATCATTCTGATATTTTTCAACACCCTCACCTTGCAGGATAAATTCGCTTATATCATTACCAGGACCCGCAATAAATCCATCGAGGGAAACCGCTACATAGTACACTATCTTTCTCATACTCTTGTTAATTACTTATTGTTTAAAAACCCCTTTCAGGACTCAGTACTTTTCTCTACTCAATTTTACATATTTTATTTTGGCTTAGTGATTTCTATAAATAAGTTGACAGACTCTATTTACCAGGTTTATTGTTTCGTTTTTTTCTTTTTGACACACGTTGGTTGCGGGATCCGAACCTGTATATATATGTATGACATGTTCAATCGCATTTAACCACTTTTCGCCAAGCTACCTTTACTTTATGTAAAAAAATAAATAACCCTCATGTACAAAACGCCTACAATTGCCTAATGCCTATGCAGGTTGCATATATGGTTCAAAAAGTTTTCAAAGCGATCCAAGATCTGCTTTAATGTGACAGACTTATTTAAAACATATTTCCAATTGTGTAATTTGGATCTGCGTATAACCATCTACATACTGTATACATACAGGTTAAAACCGTTTAAAGATTTCGTTACAAGATCCTAAAATTTAATCTTTCGCCCCTTTAAGCAACTTGTCGGCGTATACATGCCAATACTTTTCATAAATCCCGCTGAATAATGAAAAAATCTGTCTTATTGATTTTGTTAATGATCTTCTCCCGTCTTTGGTCCATGGCAAATACCAAAGAAGATGTCGATGCATTGTTTTATTTAGGACTAAATGGGAAAAACTTAGCCCCTGACTCTATCGTCACCATTGGAAAGAGAATGTTCATAATCAGTGAGGACCTCAATTACTCCAAAGGTGTAATGAAAGCCAGGGTCATTCAGGGAATTGGTCATTTGTTCTCCAACCAATTGGACTCGTCGTCCACTCAACTCTTAGCCGTACTGCAACTGGCCGAAAGATCAAATATGGAGGTAACTTTTGAATCCGGATTGGCCAAAAATTTCCTTGGGAGCGTTTTTACCCGACTCAATAACCTGGAAAGGGCCAAGCAATGCTTCCGTGACGCCCGTCAGATTTTTGAAGAGGTAAATAATAAAAGTTACCTCTGCCTGGCTACCACAAACCTTGGGGGCATCTTCGGTCAACAAGGTAGCTACCCGGAAGCTATGAACTACTTTTTAGCCGCAAAAAAACTAGCTAATGACCCTACTGTTCCCATAAGAAGAAAAGCAGAGGCTATGTCTAATATGTCGACATTATTCAGCCTTATGGGTAAAAAGGAAGAAGCCTTACGCTACGCATTCAGTACCCTGGCCATTGATAGGGAACACCAGTTGATGAGAGGTGTATACATCAGCCATAATTTAATAGCCAATATATACAACCGATACAACGACCTGGACAGTGCACTGTTCTACTACAACCTGAACATTGAGACCATTCCTTCCGGCAACCCCAGGTTTACCCCCGTATTGACCCGGGCGATCAGGGGGATCAGCCATATTCTTATTGAGCAGAATAAGTTAGATGAAGCCATTCGTTTGTTAAAAAAATTGGAAGCCAAAGGGGTCAATTATCAGAAAGAGGCATTTTACAATGCGATAGCATCCAACTACTTAAAATCAAAACAATACGACAGCACACTTTTTTATGCCAGGATAGCACTGTCCATCGCCCAGGCAAACAAAGTAAAAAGTGGAAGCAAGTACGCTTCTCAACATTTACAGCAGGCATATTTCCACCTGAAGGCCTTCGATTCTGCCTATTACTATCAGCGTCTCTGTCATATTTATAATGACTCCATATACAACGAATCCAACGAACGAAAATTCAACAACTCATTAATAGCACTGGCCACCCTTGAAAAACAGCAGGAAATAGATAAGCTCAGGCAAGAAAGGGTAATTGACAGATTGAACGGGCGTATTACAACGGGTAGTTTAGCCACCGGGATTTTGTGTGTACTTATTATTTTTGGCTTCTACCGTAATAAGCAACAAACAAAGCAAAAATCGCTTCAACGAAAACTCGAGCTAAATCAAAAGCAACTTACAAACCACACCTTGAATATGGTGCATAAAAATAACGGCTTTACACAAATAGAAGAGGAACTGAAAAAAATGCGCAGGCAGGGTGAAATAAACTTTCAGAAGCTTCTCAATATTGTAGTTCTCAATAAGTCCGCAGAAAAAGATTGGGACAATTTCCACAATTACTTTAGTATGGTCCACCCTGATTTTGAGAGGAAACTCATGCTCAAATTTCCAAAATTAAGCATGGGGGAAAGGCGGCTGACCTCACTTGTCAAAATGAAACTTACGAACGCAGAAATCGCCTCTATATTGAACATTGAATCCAATAGCGCCAGGATGAATAAGTATCGTTTAAAAAGAAAGCTGGAATTAAGTGAGGAGATGGACCTATACGATTATATAAGTAATTTGTAACTCGGAACATGAAAGCCTATAAACAAAAAAGAGGCTGACCAAACTAGTGGCCAACCTCTTTACCTAACACAATTGTATGACTGTGTTTCCGTTCTGTTGATAAGTGCTTTTATCAGGTTAAACTATTGCATTTCTACTCTGTTCCAATAGATTCCTGTACTCGGTAAGTATTGATTCATCTGAAATCCCCGCATCCTTGGCTCCCTGTATCATTGCATTTAAAAAGGCATCAAATACCTCATTGGTGATATTGTCCACATTTGCCATTCTCGGATTAGTAGGTGCATGGGCAGCTTCCATGCTAAGGCCGTTATAGGTTGCAGGACCACCTGAAGATGCATCAACAAAATCAGCGATATTTTCTTTCAATGCATCCAAACCTGGCCCCGAACCTCCTTCATCCACTAATACGACTTCAAAAAATGGTGTAAGGGCTGGGTCTGATGCTATGGCCAGAATGGATTTTTCTACTGCTTTGTCTATGCCTGTCCTCTCTCCCAGTTTTTGATAAAGTGATGATTCGCCGCCATTATCGTCGTCTTTCTCACACCCCCCTATTAAGGAGGAAACGGATACTATCATAACCATGGATAGCAGAGTTGAAAGATAAATTTTAGTTGTTTTCATTTTTTATTGTATTTGATTTAAACTATTTGGTTTTATTGTCTCCCATTAAATCCTGGAAAATCGAACCTATTCGATAAGTGAGTGATTTTTTGTCCAGCACCGGGCAACTGGTCACAGGCCCGACTCCTTTTTCAGGCACATATTGTGATGCTTCAAAATGACCTGCCCGCATAAACCTGTCAAACACCTCTTGCGATTTGTAGCTACCCTTCGCTGTAGCATATACCAAAGTGCCTTTTTCCGAATTCAGATAGCTATCCATCACTTCAGGTATGGTATCTATGACGCTTTGGGCTTTTAAAATGGTTAAAGAATCCAAAGGAGATTCCTGAAACTCAATTCTTGTCAGGTGCCAGTTGGTGCCGGGTTTCTCTGAAGAACGGGTGACGGAATACACATGTAAAAACAGTATTACCAAAGGAGTAACGATCAAAACAAGTGACCATGCGATCAATTTTTTAACGCGGGTTCTCATTATTCTTAAGGTTTAATATGACATCATTTGATAGTGCTTAATTGTGCCTTTAATAAAAAGCAGGCACCATTCCCGGTAATGACAAAAAATGCTTTAACGGTTATTTGCCTATTTTATTTATTCATCAGGTGTTTTGAAGAAGTTTAGCGGCTCAGCACATCACTCCTTGTACCGCCCACCAGTTTCATCACTTCATCGATAAGGTCTGAAGGGACCTTTAATTCGACCAGGGTACTTTGCAAATGTTGTGCTACTGCATCAAAGTGCTTATTACCGAGCCCTTTAGATACTAAACGACTATGTGCATTTCTCAAGTCTTTTCCACTATATTTTACCGGCCCTCCAAATGCATAAGTCAAAAAGGACTTTTGTTTTTCTATTTGTATCTTCATATCAACATCGGTGAAGAAATGGCTGACCAGATCATCTGCCAGTATTTTGTCATAAAATACTTCTACTGCCTTATCAACAGCGCCTTTTCCTCCGATCTGATCATATAAGGTCATTTGATCGTTTTGCTTTTCCATGGTTAATCGTGTTAAGTTTTGAACTAAGGCATACGCCTGTTAATCAATTTCGAAAGTGGGGAAAACTTCATGCGATATGGCATTTGGGGTGTATACAAAGTATCTACATCCATAAAAAAGGCCTTTATGGGGTCGAGGAAGCAGAAATAAAACAAAAAATTATTCGGGAGTGTCCCAGGTCCGGGTCCGGTAATAAGGTAATGTCAATCACTTGTGCATGGGAGTACTAATGTTCACCTTAGCAATATCATATTATGAATTGACCCGCAGTAAAAAAAGAAACTGTATAAGAACTCTTATGGTCAGAGGTTCTTTGGGGAATTAAGAATAATCGACAAAGTGAGTTCAGAACAGGTTAAAATAAAGAAAGGCACCACACGATGCCTTTCCTTGCCTTAAATCATAAACGGATTAGCCTGCATTAGCCAAATCCCATTGTACTTCACTAAACTCTCGCGGCATTCTGTCAAAAATAACATCATCAGGGTCATTCCGTGGCAGTTCTTCGAGTCGTCCGTATCTTCTCATATCCACCCATCGATGACCTTCAAACCACAGTGAGAATCGTTTTTGCCTTAACATTTCATTAAGCAATGAATTTCTGTCAGTAGCTCCGGAATAATCTGCCAATTCATAAGCATTCCTGATCACATCAATGGCCTCTATCCCATTCGTAGAATTATCTCCCTGAACTTGTATGGAAGCTTCTGAGAAGAGCAATATGAGTTCTTCATTTCTAATAATGGAAACAGGAGACAATTCACTTGCATACACTGCAAGTTCGTAATCTCCTGTTATTGGGGGTTGGCTTAATACTCTTGGTTCATCACGAAGTCTGACTTTATTGATCCTGGTATCTCCTGGCTCAAGGTCAGGTACAAATGACTCATGTGCAAAGATTATGCTTGCCGCTGAAGATTGTGGCGGATCATAAAAAGGGTTTAGAATATCCGGAGCAGCACCATAAACATGCGTGGGGCCGGTGCTCAAAGCTCCGTTCAGATCCAGAAATGACTCATTCAGCGCCGCCAGGGCTCCATCCCAGTCCTCCTGGTATACGGCTATTCTCGCTGCCAGGGCCCTGTTAAAGGTCCTGAATGTAGCCGGGGTATCAAAACCTGTAAAGCCTGAAGAAAGGGTAAACGGAAAAGCTGAACTTCCTCCGGATAGCTCCTGCGCACCTAAATCATTTAATCGCTTAATTTCTGCTAATGCTTCCGTATAAGAAACAAAGGGACCCGGGTTAAAAGGGTCTGCTACATCTATCCTTATTCCGTTTTCTCCCTGCATATTAAGATTATGTAACATAGCAAATGCCATAATGGTATTGCAAAAACCACTGATCACCGTTTTTTCTTCATCCGAAATGGAAGCGCTTATTTCAGCAATCCGTTTGAAATCATCTGCTCTCTTCCTCATATCAGAAAAGTCGTCCCAGTATTGATTCAGGAAGGTGGCGTTATCAATAGTCTTATCTCCTATCCTGCCCAGCAATTCATCATAAGCCCGGTTATCCGTAAGCTGAAGGTTATAAACCTCTCTCCCAAATGTTCCTGAGGTGCGATAATATCCGAACAAACCATCTCTCATTCCATCCATTACACCTGTTGCCAGTTGTTGGATCTGCGCCTGAGATGCGCCATTATCCAATGAGTTCAAAGATGGATTATTGGGATCGGCCAACTCATCAACGTCAAAAATGGCATCGCAGGAAAAAAGTGAAACACTCAATATGATCGTAATAATTATGTTAAACAGTTTCATGTTCTTCAGTTTTAAAGTCCTATTTCTAAGTGAAAAAATATGCGTCTGCTGCTGGGAAAGCTACCCAGATCAATGGCACCACCTACCGGTCTGCTACTGAACGTGGATACCTCAGGGTCCCAACCGTAAAGATCCGTGTAGTCCGATATGAGCAGCAGGTTATTCGCAGATACACCCACACGTATTTTTTCCAGGTTCCCATTGAGGATTGAATTCACCAGGGGTTTTGGCATTGTATAGTACAGCCCCACTTCCCTTAACCTAAAGTAAGAGGCATCTGCAATAAAGTCTCTTGAAAACTCCCTGTCCGCACTATTGATAGTCCCATTATTGTCAGAGTCTTCACCAAAATCATTGGAAACCCCACCTTCATCCATGAGCAATAAAAAAATGTTGCTATTGTAATTCCCTTCAGACCAGTGCCATAACATAGAAAACTCAAAACTATTAAGGAAGGTAATTGAATTGAGCCAACTCATTTGAAAATCCGGCTGAGACTCTTCCAGAGGACTTAGCTCTCCGGCCAAAGGTCCATCTTCTATTCTTGGAAGACCATAAAATCTTGTTGGCGAGTCTCCTTCTCTGAATTGATTTCTTCCAAAAGAATTCCCAAAGGCAGGTCCTATGTTGGTGACAGGTATAACGGATTTGGTCACTTCTGTTTCGTTGGTCCACCATTGCAATCGCGTATTCCAGCTTACTCTATTGGTTTTTACCGGATTCGCATTCAGGGCTAACTCAAGGCCTCTGTTTTCCATATCACCCACTGGAAAGGCCTTTACCTGTACCACGCCAGTGGAACGGGCAAGCACAAAAGGCCTTATCAGATCACGTACTTCTTTATTGTAGTAAGTGGCCTCAAGGTTGACCCGATTATTGAACAGGCCTACATCGAAACCAAATTCAAGCTCAGCCGCTGTCTCAGGCTCAATATCCGAATTACCTAAAAGTGTGGATGCACGAACCCCTAATGAGCCGTCAAAGTTCTCTGTGATAAGCGCTGTAAATATGTCTCCGAAAGCAGGAACGCCTCCTGTTTCTCCGTAGGCACTGCGCAATTTAAATTGGCTGATAATTCCCGACGGAAAGAAGTCAAATTCATGCAGGTTCAAGGCTACCGATGCTTTTGGAAAGGCAAAAAACTTATCAGGGTCACCGTTTAAATTTGATTTATCCAACCTGACCCCCAGGGTACCGATAAGCTTATCATCATAATTGGCCTCTTGCTGGGCCACCAAACCCACATCTTGCCAACTCACAAAGGTCTGGTCAAAGCTTTGATTGTTCCCATTCCTGGGGTTTCTGTCCCCTGCCGGCAACCCGGTTCCCTGAACCCAGCTAATATCTCTTTCCGTAGTAAGCCTGGTAACGCCTACCTGGGTAGTTAACCCGGTTTTATTCAGCTGCCAGTCGGCCAATAGAAATGCCTGCCAGTTAGTATTAAAGTTTACACTTTTGGTATGTCTTGCAGCACCCGGGTTGGCATTGCTCCGTTGCGATTGAAGGTCATCAGGCAGATACAAAAAAGAAGCTGTATTGAGATAATCTACCCCTCCCTGAAATGCAAATTTCACCGATACATTGTCCTTCTTCAGTAAAAAAGCGTTCAGAGATGCTGAAGTAATAAACCGATTGGTCGATTCATCATTTACGGCTTTATCAATTATAGCAAAAGGGTTTTCTCCACGATAAGGGCTATCGGGATAATTACCGAACTCATCGGGTCTCAAAAAATTAGCATAATTAGGAGTGTAGGCATATTGGTAGGTCAGAGAAACATCGTTATTGGAATTGGAAGTCCAGCCTCGCTGATTGTTTGAATTAATGTAGTTGGTAGAAATGGCTACATCAATGGCCTTCGACACTTTATGGTTTACATTGGCCCGTATTGAATTACGCTGATAACCCGTATTACGGACAATACCTTCTTCATCCAATAACCCACCGGACACAAAGAATTGTGTCTTGCTTGTCCCACCGGAAATACTAAGCTTCGTATTGGTAAGCCTACCTCTTTCACCAAATAACTCATCCTCCCAGTCTACCAGTCCCGAACCGGAAAGTGCATCAGATAACCTTTGTCTTTCCAGGTTGGCCCGGTCACTGCCTGCACCGTATATCAGATCAATCTTTTCATCTGTCCAGCCTGACTGGCCCAGATCGGTCAACCTTTCTGCGAAACCAATGTCCTGCTTGAAATTAATGGAGGTCTTACCTTCTTTACCACGCTTAGTGGTAACGATGATCACACCATTATTAGCCCTTGCACCATAGATAGCTGCTGCAGATGATCCCTTAAGTACTTCCATTGTTTCTATATCAGAGGGGTCAAGATCTGATACTCTGTTAGTAGGGTTACTCTGTAACGAACCACCGGCGGCATTAAATGAAGCCGAACCCCTTCCGTTGTCAAACTGTGAGTTATTTACATACACCCCATCTACGATCCATAGTGGTTCATTACTACCTGAAATGGTAGACACTCCTCTGAGCTGTACTGAGATACCTCCTCCCGGGGCGCCTCCGTTTGATTTGATGTTCGCTCCTGTAAATTTTCCGTAAATAGCAGCATCCACCGTCTGAGGGGTGGTGCTGCCCATAAGCTCTTCGCCGGAAACAAAACCCACAGAATTTGCAAGGTTTGATCGTTTGATCGTTGATGCCAAACCACTGATAACAACTTCTGACAGTTGTTCTACATCCGGTGACATCCTGACATTGATCACGGTTTGTGAGTTAACCTCAATTTCCTCAGTAGCCATGCCAATGAAAGAAAAGACGATCACCCGGGCGTTACCCGGAACGGATACGGTATACTCTCCGTCAATGTTTGTCACGGTACCACTGGTAGTACCCCGTACTACCACATTAACACCGGGTAACGGTGAACCATCATCGACAGAGGTAACCTTGCCACTTACCGTTTTTTCCTGGGCCCATAAGCCAGAGACCCCGATGATGTAAATTGAAATAAAATAGAATAGTAAAAACTTCTTCATCTTGTTTGAGTTAGGTTAAAAAAAGCTTCTCAGTCTTTACTGAATCATAAAATCATCAGAAGCCAATAAAGACCTTACTCAAAGGTCAATTACTATTTATCCAGATAAATCGGGGGGGAATGAGGGGATTCAACAATCCTACATCTATCTTATTTTTAATTAATTACAGGTAAAATTCAATAGTTAAACTCAAAATGTGGTATCAATAAATTAAAATAATCACCCAATTTGGGTACGATAAATAATGTAATTCATGGAGGAAGTAAAGCACATAAAGGTTTTTAGCAAATCCGTCTTGATCCATAAAATAATGGCCTTACTAAAGTCGGGCACTCAATCTCTCCATTAAAAATCAGAAGAGGCCAATCAAAAACACTTCAAAGGAATGCATGCATTTGTGACAGCAACTCTCGCTCTAATATTAGATCAAACACAATAACTTGGTTAAGTTATATCTATATGGAGAATAGACATGAAATGATCACTGTCTTATGATCTATCGAAAGTAGTTTTAGGAGGTTTATCGAAATAAAATTACACCTCTAATCCCGTAGTTGGAAATGAATCAAATGAACCTAATCTTACGAAGTTATAATCCGGAGGTTTTTTCAATGCAGGCAGCAAGAAATTTACCCCCAATAAAGGGGGAATAAATTTACCTATATGTCTATGGCTATGTTATTGAAGAACTTTTACCGATTCCTCATACAGCCATGTAATGATCTTGATAAGACCTTAGTCATTATCTACCACCCATGACCACCCTACTTCACCAAACCCTGTAGATAATCTGTTTTTTCGCTCTAATTCCATATCCTCTTCCCCATTCGCATTGAAATGTTCATCCAGGTTAAGGAACCCAAGCTGTCTGTCTTTTATCTTCGAAAGGGCAGTCCCGACGGCACCTATCCCCTGGATACCCACAGAAACCCAGGGATTACTGGCACCCAATGCAGCAATGAGTTGCGATCCATCCGAATTACCAAGAAATGACCCTATCTCAGAAAGTTTTTCACCAAAATCACGCTGTCCCTTACGTGAATGCATCAGCCAAAGTCTTGCTCTGACTGAAAAATCTGACGGCATATCCCGTTCCAACACAAAAAGCCCTTCCGTACCTTCCCCTTCCGGTTCAAATTGGACCAGGTTTTCTGCCGGTTTTCTTACTTTAATAAAACCAGAAGGTAATGTGGTTATGACCACCTCTCCTGGTTTTTCGGGATTATCAGTAGCCAGTACTATATAAAGTGACCATCTTTTTTTGTTTCTTTCTAAATCAAGGTAGTTCAATTCAAGCCGTATGCGATCCATTTCTTTATTGTTTTATTGAGGGAATTTTGAACTATTAAAATAGACTTTTAATACGGTTTGTTCAATACCCGGACGTAGGTATTTCCAGGTAATATGTCATCAAAATTCACATGGCTAAAGCACCCTGACAGAACCCTCTCATATATCATTCTTGCTTATAGCATCAAAACCCAAATTAATATTATCATAAAAAAAGTTGATATGAATCATATTAAACCAGTACAAAAAAAATTCTTACCCGTCTACTATAATACATTACGATAAAACCAACGCAATCAGAAATAAAGAAGTACGAACGTAAGATGGAAAAATATAGGGATTATAACGCAGAAGACTTAGCTTCTTTGGAATCTTTCCAGAACTGGTTTTTTAAAAGCAAGGAGGAAGATATTTCTTTTTGGGAAGATTGGATATCAAAAAACCGGGCCACAAAAGAAAATGAGTTGACAGAAGCTGTAGTAATTCTTAACACGCTTCAATTCACTGATCATTCCGGTAGCGCTAAATCGACCTCAGACTCCTGGGAAGAACTGAAAAATAAATTGCCGTCAGAGGTTGATCAAAACCATGAAATTCGACCGGAGGAGTCTGTCATTGGAAAGCAAAAACCCATGAATAATTCTTTATACTGGAGTATAGCGGCCTGTATATCTATAATGATCATAGCTGTTTTTGTATTTAGAGGCTTCAATGACCTGAAAGATGTTGAGCATAAAACCGGCTATGGTGAAACCAAAAGCATCACCCTACCGGATAATTCTACGATTACACTCAACAGTAACTCCAGGTTGACCTATGCTGAAGCATGGGACGAATCAGAACATCGGGAAGTTTGGTTAAGCGGTGAGGCCTTTTTCTCTATTGTACATACTCCGGATGACAAAAAATTCTTTGTACATACGAACAATGGGCTGAATGTTGAAGTTATAGGAACGGAATTCAATGTTAACGACCGGAAAAAACGTACCAGAGTTGTACTGAATTCCGGAAAAATAAAACTCAACATTAACAATGAGCGCATTGAGGAGCAACTGATCATGAAGCCAGGTGACCTGGTTGAATTCAAAGACACCTCAAAAATGTATGTCAAGAGAATCGTAAACCCTGAGGTCTACAGCTCCTGGAAATGCAAGCAGCTCATGTTTGATAATACCACACTGGAAGAGGTCATAGTATTGCTTGAGGATAACTATGGCCTTGAAGTTGAAGTTTCCGATCCGGCTTTATTGCAAAAAGAAGTATCCGGTTCAGTACCTAGTAACAATACAAACCTTTTGATGGAAGGTTTGGCTGAGTCTTTTGACCTGGAAATCATTTGGACCAAAAATCATGTGAAAATCACACCCCGACATTAGCGTTCGGGCAGCCATTAACCAAAAAAAACAGATTTTATGAGAAGACTACTACCTATTAGCAGCACCATTATTTTCTTCCTTTTTTGCTGGTTTACAGCTTTTTCTCAATTCATTGTTTCTACAGAAAAAGTGAGTTACCAACCGGTAAGAACAGGTGAAGAAATGAGCGTTTTAAAAGACGTCCTCTCGGAGCTGGAGACCACCTTTGATGTCTCTATTATGTATAACAGCGAATTGGTCGATGGCATTACCGTTCGTAAATCAGGTTATGTTTCAAATTCTATTGAAAAACGTCTCGGAGAGACCTTGAATTCCACCGGACTAAAGTTCAAAAAAATCGGTCAGAAGTTTTTTGTCATTACCAAAATGAGCAAAGAGCAACCTAAGGCATTGGTAAAAAACGGTTATGTCCCACCTGAAAATCCTGCTATAGAGAAATTAGCTACCATACGGACTGTGGATACACAACGTAAATACGCTCTCGCCAAAATTACCGGACGCGTAACCGACGCAAGTAACGGGGAGAGCCTGCCAGGTGTCTCGATCATCATTAAAGGAACAGCAACCGGAACTATCACAGATTTTGACGGAAATTATAACCTGGATGCAGACGTAGGCCAGGTACTCATTTTTTCTTTTGTTGGCTTTTCGTCCGAGGAAGTGACAGTGGGATCAAACCCGGTGATCGATGTTTCTTTATCACCTGATATCAAAGCATTACAGGAAGTGGTAGTGGTAGGCTATGGAACACAACAAAGGCGCGACATCACAGGTTCCGTTACCTCTATCTCATCCAAAAAAATCAAAGACCTACCGGTAACCAGTTTTGAAAATGCCATTCAAGGCCAGTTAGCGGGCGTACAAGTGACCGAAACCAGTGGTGAACCTGGGGCAGGTCCCACTATAAGAGTGAGAGGTTTGGGGTCTATAACGGCTGGAAATGAGCCCTTATACGTAGTAGATGGGTTTCCCATATCTAAAAATGTAGATATTGGGGTTCAGGGAGATGTATTCAGAAGAAGGGCTGCCTTTCGTCCGCCACCTTCTAATCCTTTGGCTACTTTAAACCCTAACGACATTAGCTCTATCGAGGTATTGAAAGACGCCTCTGCAGCTGCCATCTATGGGTCCAGGGGTTCGAATGGGGTAATACTCATTACTACCAAGCAGGGGAAAAGGGAAGGAAAACCGGAAATCAATTTCGATGCTTTTGTTGGGGTCCAGTCAGTCGCAAACCGGGTTGATCTGATGAACGCACAAGAGTTAGGTGATTATGTCAGGGATTCCAGGAATAACTCTTACTTACAAGACGTTCCCGGAGCAGATATCAATGATACCAATGCTGAGCGTAATGCTAAAGCAATAGCAGAGGGGCTTCCTGCCAGGGCCGAATACAGAATTCCGGATGACTTTGTTAATCCCACCGGTACGGATACGGACTGGCAAGACGAGGTGTTCAGCAATGCGACCATACAAAATTATAATATCTCTATGGCCGGAGGTACAGATAATGTAAGCTATTATGTCTCCGGAGGATATTTTGACCAAAACGGCATCATAGATGGATCTGGTTTTGATCGCTACAGTTTCAGGCTGAACCTTGAAGCAGAGGTTTTACCTAAGTTAGATGTTGGGGTTAACCTGAACCCTTCCTTTACTGCTTTTGACAGACTGCCGGCCGGGTCACCGTACTTTGCACGTCCTCCCGGGATCGTATATTCCGCACTTGTTCATTCTCCTACGGTCTCACCTTTTCTTCCTGACGGAAGTATCAACCAAACGGATAATCAAAGTCATCTATTCGCCGAAGATGGTTCAGGAGCCGGTATGACTACCGCAAGTAACCCTTTGGCTATTATGAACGCGATCACCGATGACCTTACTCAAAACAGGACCTTCGGTAATTTTTGGGCTGAGTATGAATTAGCGGATGGATTGAAGTTCAAATCATTTGTAGGGATAGACATCAACAATTACAACCGAACGTTTTTCAGGGCCAATAGTCTTTTACTTCGAAATGCTACTGTAGGAGAACCTTATGGTCAATCTAGCGCTTCCCAAAGTGTTAACTGGCTCACCGAACAAACGCTTTCTTACATCAAAGACTTCAATGACGACCACCACCTCAACGCAGTGATCGGCTATACAGCACAAAAAGAAAGTATTGAGTTTAATCAGGTCATTGCTGAAAATTTCCCTGATGATCAGGTAGTAACCGTTGATGGCGGTCAGGTAACGGGTGGTTCAGCGATAAAAGAAGAGTGGTCACTGGTATCCTCTCTGGCACGCGCTAACTATTCCTTCAAAGACAAGTACCTGGCCACAGCTACCATTCGGGCAGATCGATCCTCAAGGTTTGGTAAGGGTAACCGTACAGGAATATTTCCTTCGATGTCATTAGGCTGGCGTATTTCCGAGGAAGCTTTTATATCCGGCGTAGCTTTTTTGAGTGACCTGAAACTTAGAGGTAGCTGGGGGCAAACCGGAAACTTCCTGATCCCTAATTATGCTTCCATAGGGCTTTTGGGGCCTACAAATTACGTTCTAGGAGGAAATATTCAGGTAAACGGAATTGCTCCGCAAACGATCAGTAATTCGGATCTAAGATGGGAAAAAAACAATCAAATTGACATCGGACTGGAAATAGGTCTATTTGAAGACAGGGTGTTCGCTGTGTTGGACTGGTACCAAACGACCACCAGCGATTTACTGTTAAATGTTCAAATACCTTCTGCTCTCGGATTCACGGAAGCAATACAGAATATTGGAGAGGTCGAAAACAATGGGTTTGAAGTATCCCTGTCCACACGCAATATTATTGGTGCATTTAACTGGAATACGGATATCAATTTTGCCACTGTAAATAATGAAGTAACGCAACTGGGACCAAGTGGTGACCCTATCCTCAGTTCGGGTGGAGCCGGGAACCGCCATATCACCAGGATAGGAGATGCTATCGGAAGCTACTTCGGCTATGTGGTAGATGGTATTTACCAGGACCAGACAGAAATAGATAATGCGCCTACAGATACTCAGGCGCCTAATGCAGCTCCCGGGGACTTTAGATTTAAAGATGTAGACGGCGACGGGGACATTGACCCGGACGACCGTACCGTTATTGGTAATTATCTACCTGATTTTACCTGGGGCATTACCAATACTTTCAGTTATAAAGGGTTCGATCTAAGCATGTTAATACAAGGTGTAGAAGGCTCAGAGGTACTTAATTTAACACGCCGGCATTTAGGCAATGGTGAAGCTAATTTCAATAGTTACGCAGAATGGACCAATCGGTGGCGCTCACCCTCCGAACCCGGCAATGGTGAAATCCCAAGAGCAGATCGACAGACCGGTCTCCATGGAAATAACAATCGCCCATCGTCCTTCCAGGTCGAAGATGCCTCTTACATCCGACTGAGAAATATTACCATAGGTTATAATTTCCCTACTAAGATGCTGAAGAATACCTTCAAGAATTTAAGAGTATATGCATCCGGAACGAACCTTTTTACTTCTACCGATTACTTAGGTTATAACCCGGAGGTAAACAATCAAAGTGCCGCCAGCCCCAATGTACAAGGGGAGGATTACGGCGCTTATCCGCTTAACAGGGTGTTTTCATTTGGGGTAAATGCTACATTTTAATCTTAAACAACACGATGATGGCAAAATTTAAAAATCTATATATACTCGTTTTATCCGTTCTGACCTTTGCCTGTTCCGAAGATTTCACGGACCTGGCTCCCATATCTCAACGAAATGTCGAAAATTTTTACCAGACTGCCACGGACATTGAAGTTGCGGTAAATGGTATTTATAATTCACTACGCGCTGAAGGAACATACAACCGAAGCTATTGGATTATGCAGGAAATGCGATCTGATAATACTGATCAGGGAACAGATGTTACCGGTCTGGCACGTGAGATTACTGTGATTGAGGAATTTGAAGAAATATCCACCAGTAATATCGTAGAAGCGGCCTGGGTAGACTCCTATTTCGGAATAGCACGGGCAAATGCAGTAATTAACCGGATTGATGGCGTTGAGATGGAGGAAAGTTTACGGAACCGACTCACCGGAGAAGCGCTTTTTCTAAGATCGTTATTTTACTATAACCTGGCCATTTCATTTGGCAATATCCCTTTGATCTTAACGGAGACACAATCAGTTGAAGAAGGACAAGGGCACCGACAGGTCAATGCTACGGCCGTTTTTAACCAGATCGCTATTGATCTGGCTTCCGCTGAGAACCTGTTAAATCTACCCAGTGAAACAGGTGGATTAGATCTCGGCAGAGCTACAAAGGGTTCGGCAGCTACGCTACTGGCTAAAGTTCACCTGATGTTAGGAGATGATGGCCCGGCAGAAACTGTATTAAGAAGAATCATAAGCGATTACGGGTATCAATTGGTAGAAGATTACGGTAACCTTTGGGGAATAAGTAACGAACATAACACTGAATCCATCTTTGAGGTTGAATATCAAGGCGGTGGATTTGGAGGTGGTAATCAATTTACCAACTCTTTTACTCCGCAAACTCCCACCAATGGTGCGCTGGGTGTTTGGAGGAACAGGCCAACCAGTGAAATGTTAGCAGCCTACGAGGATGGAGATGAGCGCACTTATGCTTCCCTGGATACGATCTATTTTGAAGTGAATAATGGTGACACCACCTTCCTCACCAATTCTGCCAACGACGTCAGGTTCATCACGAAATATGGTATCGAAAACCCATTTCAAGAAGGAGATGCTTCTAACAATTTTACAGTATTCCGTTATGCAGATGTACTGCTTATGCTGGCAGAAGCCATTGGAGAAAGTGATGAGGCTTACGCGCTGATCAACCAGGTGAGAGATCGGGCTGGTTTAGGCGATATTGATGCCGCTACTCCGGGGACTTTCGAAGATAAACTACTCCAGGAAAGAAGAGTGGAACTGGCCTTCGAAAATCATCGCTGGGCGGACCTGGTACGTTTTGGTAAAGTGGAATCCGTTATGACTGCCATAGGCAAGACGCCAAGGTCACTCTTTCTTATCCCACAACGTGAAATAGACCTGAACGGAGAATTAGATCAGAACTAATCAAAGTAATCTGGCCCGATCTTATTCAGGCTTACAGGCCTCGATCGGGCCATTTTCCAGTATAAAATAAAAACTATGAGAAAACTATCCCTGACTTTAATACTAAGCAGTTTTGCCCTTATTTTCCTTGCCGAAGCCCAAAGCAATCGAACCCTTAATATCATTGCCATAGGTGCCCATCCGGACGATTGCGACTCGAAGTTTGGAGGAACTGCCGCATTATTCGCAGAAATGGGCCACCGTGTAAAGTTTGTGGCACTTACCAATGGAGATGCCGGTCATCAGGCTGAAGGTGGCGGAGCGCTGGGAAACAGAAGACGTGCAGAGGCTCAGGAAGCAGGAAAGGCTCTTGGCATTGCATACGATGTCCTGGACAATCATGATGGTGAACTGTTACCCACCTTGCAGGTGAGGCACCAGGTGATCCGCAAGATCCGGGAATGGGATGCCGATATTGTTTTAGGCTTAAGGCCCAATGACTATCATCCTGATCACCGCAATGCAGGAAAAGTTGTTCAGGATGCCGCCTACATGGTTGTGGTTCCAAATGTAACTCCGGACACTCCTCCCCTGCGCAAAAATCCACTTTTTCTATATATGCAAGATCCTTTCAAAAAGCCTAACCCTTTTAGCCCGGACATTGTAGTGGCCATTGACAAAACCATTGAAAAAAAAATAGATGCGCTTCATGCCCATACTTCTCAAATGTACGAGTGGTTACCCTGGGTAAATGGAAACCTGGATGAGGTGCCAAAAGATGCAACCGCCAGGCGCGAATGGTTGGCAAACCGTGTTAAAAGTCGTGGTATTTCCAGGGAGTACCGTGCCGGTCTGATAAAATGGTATGGAGAAGGAAAAGGCAAAAGTGCAAAAAATGCTGAAGCGTTTGAGATCGCAGAATATGGCTATCAACCTACGGAAAGCGAAATAAGGACGTATTTTCCAATGTTAGAGAAATGAGGGTTTAATGGCTGTATCCTATCGTTTTCATCACTCCTTAATTTCCTGCCATCGAGGTTAGTCATACGCTTATGAAAAAGAATTATTACATCCTGGCACTCATACTGTTCATCTTTTTTGTAATCTCATTTTTGACTAATATCATCGGACCGCTGGTTCCTGAGATCATTGAAGATTTTAACCTGAGTCTCACCATGGTAGCCATCTTACCCATGGCTTTTTTCATGGCCTACGGAGTGCTGTCCATTCCTTCCGGCATCCTGGTAGAAAAATTTGGTGAAAAGCGCATCATGGTCCTGGCATTTTCCATTTCATGTTTGGGAGCATTAATATTAGGCATTTATGCTAATTACCTGGTGGCCATCATTTCATTGTTCTTAATTGGCTGTGGAATGGCTATTCTTCAAGTGGCTATCAACCCGCTTTTGAGAACCGTAGGGGGTGAAGAACACTTCGCCTTTTATTCTGTCCTTGGTCAGCTGTTTTTCGGGCTGGCTTCATTTCTGAGTCCGCTGGTCTATTCAAAAATTGTGTTAGGGTTAGAAGCCAACGCACAAAATCCAGCCATTTATGTCCTTTCTCAATTGGTACCTGAAGGACTCTCATGGATCTCCATGTACTGGATATTTGCACTGGTCTCTCTGATAATGATCGTTTTTGTCGGGTTTTCCAAATTTCCCCAAGTTGAATTAGAAGACGATGAGAAAGTAGGCTCTAACCAGGCATATCTCCAGCTTTTAAAGGACCGTAAAGTGTTACTGTACTTTTTGGGCATCTTCTTTTACGTAGGTACCGAACAAGGAATAAACAACTGGATCTCAGAATTCCTTAAAACCTATCATGGCTATGACCCGCAAACGGTGGGAGCTACCGTCGTATCCCGCTTTTGGGGTTTCATGACGATCGGCACCTTATTGGGACTCCTCTTGTTAAAGTTGATAGACAGTAAAAAAGTACTCATCTTTTTTACCCTTTCTGCCATGGTAAGCCTGACATTCGCTTTATTAGGTAGTGGTGAGATCAGTCTGATTGCCTTTCCAGCGGTAGGCTTTTTTGCGTCAGTGATGTGGTCGATCATCTTATCCCTGGCTTTGAACTCGGTCAAAAATCATCATGGGGCCTTATCCGGTATCCTGGTTACCGGTATAGTGGGCGGAGCAATTTGGCCACTTGTAGTGGGCGCCCTGGGCGATGCTTTCGGTCTCAAAGTGGGACTTATGGCGCTATACCTTTCGCTAGGTTATATTCTTTCGATTGGTTTTTGGGCCAAACCTCTTATCACGAATAAAACCATAAATTCTTGAAACAGGCAGACCGGACCATAGGGATAGACCTGGGAGGAACAAATGTTCGTGCCGGAATAGTGGAAGAAGGTCAGCTATTGAAGATGACCAGCAGAAAAATCAATGCAGAAGGTACTAAGCAAGAAGTACTGGAAAGCATTTTCAATGCAGTGGATGAATTGGAGGGCACATCAGTCGCAGGTATCGGTGTTGGTGTCCCGAGTGTAGTGGATACAAAAACCGGAGTGGTATATGACGTTCAGAACATTCCATCATGGAACGAGGTCGCGCTGAAAGATATCCTGGAAGAAAGATACAAGGTCCGGACGCTGGTTAACAATGACGCTAATTGTATGGCGCTGGCAGAAAGACATTTTGGCCTTGGTAAAACTCATGATAACATGATTGGGCTTATTATCGGAACAGGTTTGGCCGGAGGGATCATTATTAATGGGCAATTGTACGAAGGTGTGAATTGCGGGGCCGGTGAATTCGGTATGGTCAAGTATCTGGACCACCATTTTGAATATTATGCAAGCGGACAATTTTTTAAAAATGTCCATAACACCGCCGGGGAAGATGTTTACATGAAAGCCATGGAGGGAGACAATGTTAGTTTAACACTTTTTGGGGAATTGGGAAGACATTTGGGACACGCAATAGAAACCATCCTTTTTGCTTATGATCCTTCACTTATTGTGCTTGGGGGATCACTGGGTGGAGTTTATCACTTGTACAAAGAAAGTCTTTGGCAAGAGCTTGCTCGTTTCCCCTATCGTCAATCCATCCAAAATTTAACGATTGAAGTATCTGAATTGTCAAACCCGGGCGTACTGGGTGCAGCAGCTCTGAGTTATAATTTCAGGTCTTTTCATTAAGTTCCAAGGGTGCTATTTATATTAAGACACTATTGATTAATTGTTACTTTATAATTATATTACTATATGGAATTAAGCTGTAAAACAGGGGGTTAGGGGGCGATGAGGATAAATGAAGATAACAGAAAAGGAGCTGTTTTATGGAGTCAATTCAAAAATGGTGATCAAAATGCATTCAAAGACATATACTCTGAGTATTACCCACAACTCTTCGGATACGGATTGAGATGGTTGAACGATTCCAATGAACTTGAAGATTCCATACAGGAACTTTTTTTAAAACTTTGGAGAAATCGTACCAGCCTGGCAGATGTTAAAGCTCCCAGGGCTTATCTTTTCAAAGCACTTCGCAGGGTTTTGACGGACGCAGCCCGTAAAAACAAGCCAAAAGAACGTCTTTCGGAAAACACAGAATTCAATGACCTTAATCTCTCCGTAGAAGATATGGTGATAAGGGATGAGATCCACAAAGAACAAAAAGAGAGTTTGAAGAGGTCCCTGGCCCTTTTAACCAATCGACAGAAAGAGGTCATTTACCTGAAGTTTTATAATGGCTTGTCTTACCAGGAAATAGGGGAAGTACTGGAAATCAACTACCAAAGCATCCGAAATTGTGTTTATGATGCTATCAAAGTCCTGAAGAAAGACTTGCTTTATGTTACATTAACACTTGCTTATACGATTTTCTGTATCGGATAAACCCGGTCACATATTCTCACCATCTAAAAGTCTATTATTTGGCTTTCTCTTCCCTGAGCCAATACAGTAAAGCCGGAACATTGTAGGCATGGGTCCAGCCAAACACTCTTAACCCCTGAGTGATGCTCCAATTGGCCTCACCACCAAACCTGGTATTTCTGGGGTCGTCCGGTAAATGGCTTACCTTGCTCAATGCATCCGCAAGGTCCTGTTGCGTATCATAATTATCCATGCTGGTGGGCAGCTTATCCGTTTTTAGGATTTCAGCTCTTTTGATGGCTTCTCGCAAAAACCCTGGTTCTTTGGAATATTCATAACCGATAAGTAAACTATGAATAGTGGAAAGGTAGGATTCATACATGTGGTTCCAGGGCGTATTATCGCGGATTGCTCTGGCATGTTTGACCAGAGCCCTCCTCACCTTCTCATCCCCGGTAATACGATAATACTGGCTCAGACCTTGCGAAGCATATACCTGGGAATATCCATAACGGTCCATGACCAGACTATTGTATTGATCAGGCCCTTGTTGTAGCTCCAACATCCGGTCCACACGATATTTGAGTTCCAGGCCATAGCGGTCTTCTTTGGTAGCGTCCCAAAGTTCAGTAAGGTTCCATACGGACAAATAAAGTCTTCTGCCTGTAAGACCATGTTCTCCCCAGATACGCCGGATATAAGCATCTCCGGTCTGCCTGGCTACTTCTAACCCTCTGTGGTATCCATTCAAATAATATGAGGTAATCCATCCTTGTATCCATACATGGGCACTTAATAATGCAATCCAATGCTGACTTGCATGCCGCCTTCCGATGCCCAGGTAAGGGGTACCGCTCTTCTTTCCCTGATAATCCCAATAATCCACGGCATCATTGCTTGCTGCATTATATTTTGGAAAAGCAGGCCAATGAATATTATCTACATCCATCGTATGTTTACTCGTAGCATCTGCCGCCTTAAAGTATCGCTGATCGCCTGTACGCATGAATTGCATCCAGAACATAAAGTCTTGCGCCGGTTCATTGTTAGACCACATATACCACCGTTTTTTATAATAGTAGGTCTGAAAATCTCCGTAATCGAACATACCGTACCATGGCTGCCAGTTTTGATTGAAAAGCATCCAATCAAATTTATAATCCATTCCCCTCTCATATTCACTGTGTTCGGACTTCCTGGGAGAAAATTTGCCAAACACGTCACTATCACTGTACCATTGAGGGTCCGCATGAGCAGCCGGTGGGTTTAAGAAGAAATCCAGCTCTTTGCGTAGTTGATCCGTACTTTTTTTGCTGTCATGAAAGTTGTACGTGACCTCTGTAGTTTTAGCTAATCCCTGGGCAAAGTTATCCAGCATTTGTCCGTCAAGCTTACCTGAGTTTCTGGCAAAACTCATAGGTTCTGACGTAGGCGGCCAAAGATAGACATTAGCTTCATTTTGCTTCAGATCAAAGCCTTTGGGATATTCCTCAACAAAGTTTCTTATACCTGCGGCTACTCCCCACTTACTATCCGAATAATCGATCCAACCTTCTGCTTTTGAAGCACTTAACTCATTCGTTTTATCACAGGTAATGTGCGCCGCGAAATCACCTACACGGTCATGGGCCGTGGAGAAGACAGTTGAAGGTGAATTTGCATTGGGACCTGATTGTACCAGGCTTAAGTTCTTAAACCCTGCAGAAACATTTGCCTCATATAACTCGGCACTTTCTTTATTCCACCAGTCACCATTCTCATAGCCTGCAATAAAATCTTTATTAACATCCAGATGATACGTCAGGTTAAGACCTGCTGCAGCAATTCTATCATTGGGTTGGACCCAACCCGGATCTTCGGTGTCGTACGTTTCGATCAAATGTTCGTTTTGAGTAGCGATATTCTTATGTTCGCCCTTTTGTACGGTGTGTTTATCCGGTATGCCTGTGTAAGTTATAGTATGTAGCACTTTAATGTAAGATCGGCCTGCAAACGCATGGATACGTGTAACGAAAGGGGAAGGATTGTTGTCTTCTCTTCCATACTGATACTCTCCTTCAATCCTGATAATCGCATGAAGTGGCCCGGAACCCTTCTCTTTGATGGTACGTGTGATAATTGCTTTGCTCCTATCCACTCCTGCATCATCCAGAATATCCAGAAAAGACCCTCTCTGTGTATCGTTAGAAGCTATGAGATCATTTTCTTCGAAACCATCATTATCTATGTCCAGGTAGGCTTCGCTAATAAATCCATTATCCCCATTATTGATCTTAAATTTTAATTTTCCGGTGTTTATTTCTGCAAACCCTCCGGGCCTTTGATTATTGGTCATCTCTATTCTTGGCCCTGAATACGGCTTTCTTATCACATCAGGCCCATATTCCAATGTATATTCATTGGACTTCTCGCTAAAGAAAAACACCCAAATCCATTTTATACTGTTGTCTACAGGTTCCCAGGTGCTCACTTCGGTGATTTGAGAAGGGATCTCCACACCTTTATGATTCAATAACCTTACTTTATCCGGAGAAAACAAAGCCCCTTTTGGAAAGGGAATACCCATGGTGATCGGAGCCTCACTACTATGTGCGCTGATCCTGATTGACACCTGTTTTTGGGCAATAACAGGCATGGTCATCATTACTAAGGAAATTATTGATAATAACGCAAGGTTCTTCATTGAACGGTACTTTTTTCTACTCTTTTTCCAGCTTTTAGAGATCATATTCAATTATAAGACGTCGCTTATATGCTGGTGTACTGAAAAGTAATGTCGTTAATTAAACAATATCATTAAGAAGAGAGATATGAGCGTGAGGCAAGTAGGTTATACCTCAGGAGCCCATTTTTTTATAAAAAAGTCCATTGGATGATCAAAAATAAAAGGTCATAATAAATTTTCAACACTTAATTTAGATCTGGCTTAAAGGGTCAGTACAAAAAAGTGGTTAAATCGTCTTTACTTCATAAACCAACCGCAACTCAACATGCAAAAAACCATTCAAAAGTTTGACTTCTTAGTAGTGGGAGGTGGTATTTTCGGCATCACCGCAGTTATTGAATTGGCGAAACGAAAATACCGTGCAGCGCTTATTAACCCGGATTCCATACCACATCATCTAGCGGCATCAACGGACGTGACAAAAGCAGTTCGAATGGAATACGGCTCCGATACATCGTATTTTAAAATGGCTGAGATATGCGTACAACGCTGGAAAGACTGGAATGATCTGTTCAATACAAAACTGTACCATGAAGTAGGGTTTTTAATGCTCTGTAAAAGTCACTTGAACAGTGAACATCAACATTTTGAAAAACATAGCTACGACAATCTCATACAAAATGGTTATCGTGCCCAAAGGCTAAATCGGGAGGACCTGAAAAAGCAATTCCCGGGTATCAACTCACTGGCCTTTGAGGATGCCTGTTATAACCCTGACGCGGGATACGCCGAATCAGGCCTTACCGTGGAGGTATTAAAACGTTATGCCCGATCCTTGGGGGTTTCTGTTTGTGAAGGCCAAACCCTGAAAGAAATGGTCATTAACAGTGGAAAGGTACAAGGCATCAAGACAAAAGAAGGCACCACATTCTATTGTGATCATGCCATCATAGCGGCAGGTTCCAGCACTCCTTATGTCATTCCTGAATTGTCACCCTATATGAAATCAACGGGGCATCCGGTTTTTTGGGTCAAACCTGAAAACCCAATGCATTTTAACGCATCAAGGTTCCCCGTTTTCACCGTAGATATCTCTAATTCCGGCTGGTATGGTTTTCCCTTTCTACCCAAGCATGGGATTATTAAATTTGCAAAACATGCTGCCGGTACAGTTATTCATCCTGACAAAGATGACAGGCACGTAGGCCAGGAAAATATCCGGGATTTGCGCACTATGCTACAATATGCATTCCCTGAACTCAAGGATGCCCCACTGGTAAATACACGTTTATGCCTGTACACGGACACACTGGACGGACACTTTTGGATTGACAATCATCCTGACATAAAAGGCCTTTCAGTAAGCACCGGGGGAAGCGGTCATGCTTTTAAAATGGCGCCTTTGTTGGGAGAATTAACTGCGGATATGGCTGAAGGCAAGTCACATCCATTCTCAAAAAGATTCAGGTGGCGACACCTGACCTCGGATAGCCTGCAAGCTGAGGAAGCCAGGTGTGTTACAGACCGAAGACTTTGATATCGTTGTAATAATTTCAGAACGTCAGGCTTGAGACGTTTTAATTCTTATCCGTCCAATGCCCATTCCACCCCTTTATAGGCATGTATCTTACTGGTATCAAAAGAGGGTACGTCCAATTCTTGCGATGGAATAAGTAACGGCAGCTCCGTACATCCTAAAATGACCCCTTCAGCGCCCTCTATTACCAATTGCCCAATGATACGCTTACATTTTTCCTTCGACGCCGTGGTGAACTTACCCAGCACTAATTCATTGTAAATGAGGTCATGCACTATTTGCCGGTCTTCTTCCCGGGGTATCACTACTTCTAAACCGTATCTCTTCTTCAGGATCCCTGTATAGAAGTCTTTTTCCATTGTAAATTTAGTGCCCAGTAAGGCTACTTTTTTTAATTTTTGGGATGATATTTCCTGGCCTGTAGCTTCAGCAATGTGTAAAAATGGTATGGTTACGCTTTGAGTGATCGCATCGCTCACCATATGTATTGTATTCGTGCAGAGAAGTATAATATCTGCTCCTGCCTGCTCTAATTGTTGGGCACAAGCCGCCATCATCTCTCCTATTTCATCCCATTTGTTTTCAAATGTAAGACGCTCTATTTCATTAAAATCGACAGAGATCATAATGCTTTTGCAGGAATGTGTGCCTCCCAGCAATTCCTTCACTCTTTCATTAATGAGCTTATAGTATACTTTGGATGATTCCCAGCTCATCCCTCCTATTAATCCTATTGTTTTCATTACACTTTACTTTTATTCTGATGATAGTAATTAACGAAACGCCAGCCAGGGCACAGCTTCCGGTTCCCGTAGTCCTTCAGCCATTTGAAAAGTATCATTTATCTTTTCATACGTCGGAAGGATCTGCCCCAGATGTCCTTCCATATGATGCACATAGTCCCATATAAGGTACGCCAGCGTTGCAGCCTGAGAGGCAGGAAATGGGTTCATACCTATCTGGTCCAGATTATGTTCACAAAATCTCTTATCAGGAAACTCTTCAGGCAAACTATTTATCGCATGAACAAGATGGGAATTGGTGAATTCCCAAAGCTGCAAAAGTTCATGAATATCCCTGTGCTGATAGCCATTCCTAATGACCCACTCGTCCTGGTCGTAACCTGCGAAAATGAGGTTTGATTGTTTTACTGCCCGGACAATTCTTTGGTGATTATTAAAAGCAGAATCAATTAGATGACCTAGTATCTCTTTTTTGGACCAGGCTTTCTGTGATGGCTTCGCGTTGAGATCAGCATTTGACATCTTGCTTATCTCTCTAACGGCCTTACTCGTAATGTTTTGAATGATTCCCTGGTAATCCATAAAATTCACTTCACTTAGATTGCAAGTACTGGATTCCAATAAATGGGTTAATTGGAATTGATTATAGCTGTCTCCCAGAACCTGCTAACAAACATATGAATACCCCCAGGTACAAACCTTAACTCATGTATGAAGTGTTTTCAGTGTAATGTTGAATTTTTTTCAGGTACTTCTACAACCAGGCGTTTAATGCGCAATCTGACTTCTTCATACCTATTCTTCATGCGATGAATAAAATCTCTTCTGCGGATTATCCGCTTTCAAAGCTGCAAGCGTTAACAAACCGTATATAGCAAAACAAACCCATCCGGCAGACTGGTATGAGCCCAGGTAAGTAAGTGAAGTACTAAAAAGTATGGGGCCAAGGGCACTGCCGAAGACGATCATCATGGTAAATTGACCGGAAATGGCCCCAAGATGTTGCCGGCCATAATATCGAGGCCAGGTAACAGAGGTCAAAACACTGAAAACTCCGGTAGTAATACCCGAACCCGCAATGATCATATAATAGGCTATTTCCAGGTCACTCAAAAATATAACTCCTGAAATGGCAATACATCCCCCAATACCCAAAGCGTATAACAGGTACTTCAAGGGAACATGGTCACTAATACTGCTGCCCGTGAGCGTTACTATAACCGCTATCACAGCAGAAGGCTGGAATATGGTGATTGCCTGGGTTTCTGACAAACCTGATTCTTTGAAAATAGAGATGACATGAAACGTAAACCCTGTAATATACAGACCTTGCATGGACAACATCAGCGCAAAAACCCAAAACGGATAACTACGTAAAGCTTCTTTTCTCGTGTATTCTTTCACCACGGGAAACAGGTGCTTGGTCACCTTGGCTGCCTTGTTATAGTTACCATCGGGCTTAAGGCCACTGTCTTCCGGCTTATCGCGAAAAAAGAGAATAATAAAAATGGGAAAAAGGACTCCGGCTAACAAGGCCATAAACTGCCAGGCACCCTGCCAGCTGAAAGAGTCGATAAGATAATAAAGAAAAACGGGAGAAGCTGAAAATGCCAGCGACACAAATACATTGCTAAAACCTGTGGCAAAACCTCTCCTTTTGTCAAACCATTCCATCATCATATTCCTGGAGGTCATAGTCAGTACTCCTTGCCCGAAAAAGCGTAAAAAGAGAAAGCCTATGGTCATAATGATGACAATGAATAACGAATTGGTCAGCGCTAGCAGATCAAAAAGAAAATGATCGACAAGACTCAGGAAAAGAAGGACACAACCCAAGCCAACAGAAGAAGTCAGCGCCAGGGAACGAGCCCCCCAACGGTCATACTTTCTACCGGCCCAGGGAAGAAGAAATGAGCTACCTATGGTGCCAAGCATATAGGCGATGCTTAACTGGTCCCTGGAAAGCCCCAGCACCTCTATAAGCGGATCGGTAAATACTGAAACCCCCATCGTTTGCCCCGGCACACTCATCACTACACCCAAAGCGCCGCAAATCAGTATGATCCAGCCGTAAAAAAAGGGCCACCTGGCAGGGTCAAAAGGTGTATTGGCACGTAGCTTCGGCATAGTGCCGCGAAGATAGAGAATATATGTATCTGATTCAGGCCTGCCATAGGCTGAAAATAAAAGGATCCAACCAACAGAGAGGATATTAAAAATAATGCACTTATTCTTCTACCAAAAAAGCCGCACCAAATACACCGGCGCTATCTCCCAGTTTCGGTTTCACGATACGTGTATCAAAGCGTGTATTAAAGGTATGTTTAGCTGCTGCTTCTACCCCTTTGGTATAAAGTATTTCTATGTTGCCTACGCCACCTCCAAGCACAATAATGTCAGGGTCAAGAATATTGATAACTGCTGATATCCCCAATCCAAAAAAGTGGACCAACCTGTCCAGGGTCTGTTGAGCATAAGGATCACCGGTAGCTCCCAGGGCTACGATCTCTTTGAGCGTTTTTTCCCGGCCGGAAATCTCATGATAGTAACGCTGTAACGATGGACCTGCTATAACACGTTCTACGCATCCAGTTTTCCCACAATAACACTCCCCACCGGATTCATCCAAAAAATTATGGCCCCACTCTCCTCCTATACCTTGACTTCCATTAATTACCCGGCCACGAACTACTACTCCTCCACCGACACCTGTACCCATAATTACTCCAAATACCACTTCTGCCTCCGGGCAGATATCTTTTACCACACCAATCCGGGTCTCTGCCAATGCAAAGCAGTTGGCATCATTTGCTATTTTTATCGGGATACCTAACAAAGTCTCTAAATCAGTCTTGAAAGCCTTTCCATTAAGCGCTGTTGAATTGCTATTCTTTAATAGCCGGGTATGAGGGTCCAGGGCGCCGGGAGTGCCTATGCCTATAATCTCAGGACGGTCTCCCACCTCATCTGACATTTCACCGATCAGCTTTTTAATCTGGTGGAGAATATGCTCATAACCTCTATCCGCCTCTGTGGCCAGCCTTTTTCTAAGTATCACCTGGTTATTACTTTGTCTGTCCAGCACCACACCTTCTATTTTAGTGCCCCCCAGATCGATACCCCATATCATCCTTTTACTCATTCGTATTGAAGTTGAAATTCAGCTAAACACTCTTAGTTTTACAATGACCCGGTACATTCATATCCTTTTTACCTTGTTCACCAGCCATACAAATTGATAGGGATCAAGGGTCAGCCAACCTTCGTCCAATTGTATAGGTTTATCCGTGTATTTGTCCCAGTAAACACCGACATGGAGACATGCTACCAGCCAATCTTTATGTACACGCTGAGGTCTGTCCTTAAAGTTGGCGATAACAAAGGTGATGTCCGTCTGAGACTTCCTTTCAAAACAAAACAGATGCTCATTTTCAACATCCAAAATTTTGCAGTTATTATGATCTGCCCATTCAGGTGACTCAGACCTTACTTTAAGCATTCTTTTGAGAGCTGTAAAAACGGTATGCTGTGGAGTACCACGTTCTTTCCGTTTTGAATTGACCTCCCAGTCTATCCGAGGTCTGTGTATCCAACGGTTGTCATCTGATCTTTTTGGATCATCCAAAAATGTGTAATCATTTAATGTCGCTATTTCATCCCCATAGTATAACATAGGAATACCTCCAAAAGAAATGACAACGGAATGCAACAGGATTATTCTATTCACCGCCTTTTTCACATTGGCCTTAACCCCGGTTTTTAACGACACTTCCAATCCGGCCAACGAGGCTAATGAACCTGAAATGCGGGCATCGCCATTCTTTGGGTTGAACATAAAAGGCATACCTTCGGCGAAGGAGCCTTCAAATTGTCCCGTAAAGAAGTCTACTATAAACCTGCGATGTGAATAGGGTGTATAACCGGCATTATGAATAGCTTCGTCCTCATAACCCAATCCTATGTCATCATGACATCTCACATAATTAATCCAGGTACTACCAGCGGGTTTCGGGGGCATAGACCTCATACCTTCATTCAGCACCTTAGCATTGTGAGTTGCGATAGCATCCCAGAGCAAAGCCATCAATGTGGCATTATAAGCTATGTCACATTCGTCGTTGTGGGTTTTTGACCCGCCAAAGTATTTGACAATTTCATCAGGTGAAACAATGGCTTCTGCTAAAAGTGCAACGCCCGGGGCCACAATTTGAGTACACAGTTTAAAGAGTTGCAAAACAATATGAGCTTCAGGAAGGTTTTGACTGCTGGTACCCAGCTGTTTCCATAAGAATGCCACTGCATCCAGACGAAAGATATCCACACCCCAATTCGCCTGGGTAAGTAGCATACGGATCATTTTAATCAACACTTCAGGGTTGGCATAATTCAGGTCCCATTGGTAATCATTAAAAACGGTCATCACCCAACGGTCCATTTCTTTACTATAGGTGAAATTTTCCGGTGAATTTTCAGGGAATATCTCAGGTAAAGAACGTTCAAACAGGTCTGGTACGATCCTGTCTTCAAATAAATAATAATAATCCTGGTACTGCTTATTGCCCTTCCGTGCTTCTTTAGCCCACTTATGCTGATCTGAGGTGTGATTGACCACCAGGTCCATCATTAAGTACATGTCCTTTTTGTGCAACCCTGAAATGACGTTCTTCAGTTCTGCATTTGTACCATACCGCGGATCTATTTTTTGATAATCGCTCACAGCATATCCGCCATCATTCTTTTCTTCAGGCCCCTTCATCAATGGCATCAAATGTACCAGGTTAACCCCTAGTTCACATAAGTAATCAATTTTGGATATAAAACTTTTGAGGTTATCACAAAACCGATCAAGGTATAGTGTCATCCCGGCAATCTTCTCAGACAGATGCCAGCCTTCATCTCTTGTCCTGCTCAGATCTGTCTCTCTAAGCTTTTCAGACCTCCCCTCATAACTCACCGCAAGCATATTCACCAAGGTAGTGAGTTGAAAATCGATATCATCACGCTGCCCGTAAAGCACTTGAAATCTGCTGTATAGCTCTGGAAAATTAGCTGTTAAACGAAGGATGAAATCCTGGTCTTCCCGGAGTTTAACAGGTAGATCAGACAGTAGTTCTTTAAGTAAAATATGCGCTTTTGGATGATACATACTTATTTGAAAACGGAAACTTTAGTAATTTCCTGATCAAGTTTTTTTAGCTCTTCCTTCCACCTGCTTTTACTCCATTTAAAGCAGCCCATCATATAATCTGCCACCACCTGTTTATAGGCCCTCACGCTATCAATATCAAAGTAAAGTCGTCCCGTTCTACGTATAAAAAAGTCCCTTAAATTATACATCATTTCATTTTCAATACAAAACCGGCATTCGGCCTTTAAAAAACGATGGTGGACATGTTTATCTTTAAACTCCTCAAAGAGCGACATAATGGTGTCCGATTGTTTCCCATAATTGCTGACGAGGTAAAATGCTGTGTATTCATCCAATCCATATTTTTGTAATCTTTTGAGTAACGAAGCTTTATGGACTTTCACTTCGTTGGCGTTAGAGAAAACACCACCGCTCAGAGGCAAGTTAGCCGTTTTGCACTGATCCAGTGGTTGATCACCATATTCTTTGACATATTTTTTCACTACCACGTCAACAATACGTTCCGCCATTCTGCGAAAGCCGGTCAGCTTACCACCGGCGATGGAAAGGAGGCCTGTATCTGACTCAAAGATCTCATCTTTTCGAGAAATCTCAGAGGCAGACTTACCTTCTTCATGGATCAAAGGTCGTAGCCCTGCCCAACTGGAAACAACATCCTTTAATGTTAGATTTAATGAAGGGAAAGCATTATTTGATGCCTCCAACAGGTATTCAACATCTTTTTTGTCTGTTCGTATGTAATCTTTGTCTCCAAAATAATCCGTATCTGTAGTTCCTATATAGGTAATCAAACCTCTGGGGATGGCAAAGATCATTCGCCCGTCAGGTACATCAAAATAGATAGCCTGCTGCAATGGAAACTTATCTTTCGGTATTACAATATGCACTCCTTTGGTTAGATGCAACCTCCTCTCGTTTAATGAATGATCTTTTTCTCTCAATTCATCTACCCAGGGTCCCGCCGCACTAACTACATATTTAGCTCCAATATCAAATTCCTGATCTGATAAGCAATCTCTTACTTTCACCCCGGACACCTTCCCGTGATCATAAGTGAAGTCCAGCGCAGAAACATAATTAAAGCATTCCGCTCCGTATTGCACAGCCGTTTTAATGACTTCTATCGTCAACCTGGCATCATCCGTTCTGTATTCGGCATATACCCCGGCACCTTCCAGAACGGCTTCATTCAGCAAAGGTTCTTTCTTTAAGGCTTCCGTTTTAGATAGCATTTTACGTTGATCACCGCGCTCTACTCCTGCCAGCACGTCATATACCATAAGTCCGATGGATGTAGTCAACTGTCCGAATGTTCCTCCCTTTATAAGCGGAAGAAGCATTTTTTCCGAAGGTACCAGGTGTGGTGCATTTTTATGGACTATCGCCCTTTCCCGACCTACTTCACGCACCAGGGCAATCTCAAACTGCTTCAGATAACGTAATCCTCCATGGATCAGTTTGGTTGACCGGCTACTGGTGCCTGAAGCGAAATCATCACGTTCCACCAGCGCCGTTCTAAGCCCGCGGGTAGCGGCATCCAGGGCTATTCCAGCCCCGGTAATACCTCCGCCTATGACGAGCAGGTCATACTTTATATCTTTTAATATATTTATAGCCAGTCTTCGATCCAGCGCTGAAAAGTTACCACAGACATTACTCATGCTACAACCGGTTTTTACTTTCTAAGCTCCATTTTAATTGACATTACCTGTAGATCTCATTGCTCTTTATTCGTATTGAGGTAGAACATAGGGCCCTTTTCACGAATAGTACAGAACAATAAACTTACTAATATATACTAACATCACTTACCAGAACCAACCAACCACCAGACTAGTTACAATCAGAAGGATTATAGAAAGCACCCTGTAATTACGATACCAGGACAATGCTTTTAATTCCTGTGTTTCTGCCACAAAAATTTCTTTACGGTAGGTATAGTCTTTTACAGCTGCTTGTAATGGCGCTGCTGAAAGTAAGCTAACCACTACGTGCACGGTAAGACACGACACGAATAGCAACGAAGCCTTACCCAGAAAATGTATTTCGTTCAGGGCAGGGACCCATTCGAATACTGCCGACAAAATCATAAAGATCGCTAATAAAAACCCAAACAATAGACTGACAAAAGAACCGGTAGGACTGGCCTTCTTCCAGAACATACCCAATACAAATGTAGATACTGCCGGTGGAGAGGTGAACGCAATCACTAATTGAAGGTAATCCCACAATGAGTCGCTCACCCTTTCTATAAAAGGCACCCATGATGCCGCCAGAACTACCAGTATGGCCGTCACAATCTGACCAACTTTGACCAGTTCCTTGCTGGTAAGCCCTGGCTTCATTTGTTTGACAAAGTCCATGGTCACTAAGGTGGAAGCTGAATTAAATGTGGCAGACACCGAGGACATCATGGCAGCCAAAAGGCCTGCTACCACCAGCCCAAGGATACCTGTGGGCAACAATTGAAATAACAACACCGGGTAAGTAAGGTTGGGACAATCCGACAGCCGGGTGCACGGTCCTTGAGGTGTTATATAATTTAAAGGTGAAATATCAAGGTCATTAAATAGTAAGAGCGCTAAAATACCGGGAACAACCATGATGAATATCACCGGCAGCTTTAGCAATCCGGCAAATAATGCTCCCCATCGCCCATGGTTCAGGTCCTTTGCGCCCAGGACACGCTGCACCATAAATTGATTGTTCGCCCAGAAATAGAATCCCAGTAAGGGCACTCCGGTGATGAGTCCCCACCATGGCATAAATTCGTCATTTGCCGGACGCACTAATGAGAAAACCTCCTGCGCATTTTCCGGTATAAACTTCCCTTCTTCCACTCTGCTACCAAAGTCCACCTGGCCGCTTGCCAGCATACTATCAAGTTTGGTCATCATCAGGTGCCAGCCACCTCCCAGTTGGTCATAAGCAAAGTATGTAAGCAGACAAGACCCGAAAATAAGCAGGATGGCCTGTACCACCTCCGTTTGAATGACCGAGTTAAGCCCTCCGGGTATGGTATAGGCAGCAGATGCCACGGCCAGAATGATGATGATAGCCAGGGAAGGCAACTCCGGGAATAACAATTTCAAGACTATATTACCAACATATAACCCGGCTGCCGTATCTACCATAACGTTCCCCACTACGGTGATAAATGAGAAGTAATAGCGGGAGCGACGGTCATACCGTCTTTCCAGAAATTCAGGCATAGTGTACACCCCTGATTTCAGGTAAAAGGGTAAAAAGAAAATAGCAAAGAAAATCAAAACCACCACTGCATACCATTCATAGTTGTACACATTGATATTGGTTTGAAAGGCGTCCGAAGCAAGCCCGACAAGCGTAGAACTGGAGATATTCGCTGAGAAAAGGGCAATACCCACAATAGGCCAGGTCATGGTACGTCCCCCAAGGAAATAATCTTCAGAAGACTGCTGCTTCCCTTTAGTGATCCCGTAGAACACGATCCCTATCAGGTATACAATAATGATGATAAAATCAATGCTACTTAATCCAATGCTTTCCATAAGGTTCCGGCCGTTAGTTTATCTTATATAGCCCCGGTCAAACACATAAGTGAAGGGCCTTTATTGATCAATTCATATTGCGATTTTACAGTAATTTCAATTTTCAGGATCATTCATGAACGGATCAAAGGCTTTCAGTCATCTGCTCAATCAATTCTTTTTCCCGGAGTATTTCCTCAAAGGCCAGCACAATGCCATTCGTCCATCCAAACCCGTCCTGAAGTGGATATTCCCCGCCACCTGCCAGTAGTGAAGTATCGACCACATTATATTTTTCCATCATTTTACCTGTTGCCTTATACACTTCGTTATTTCGCTTTAACCATCTTGAAGCAGCGTCATTACCTGCTTCCCCTCTACCGTAGTTATAAAAGGCATTGACGGTGATCCATTGCAGCGGTGCCCATCCATTCGGTGCGTCCCACTGTTGACCTGTTTGGCTTAAAGTGGTCACAAACCCTCCGTCTTTTAAAAAATCCGTCTCCAGTTTGTCCAGCACACTTGAAGCCTGGGCTTTGGTAGCGATCTGAAAATAAAGCGGGTATGCTCCTGCCAGTGACAGAACACCTGTTTTTTTTTCGCTTATAAAATCATAATCAATAAAGAAGCGGTCTTCTTCATCCCATAAATAGCGCTGGATCGCCTTTTTCCGGTCTTCGGCCTTCTCCAAATAAAACTGTGCCGAATCGAGTTGGCTGTCCCAGTTATACCCCTGGGCAATTTTAAGTTCGAGAAAATACAGGAGGCAGTTTAAGTCTATCGGCACAATATCCGTAGTGTGGATGGTAGAAAGGTCTTTCCCATCCGCAAACCATCGGCTACTATAGTCCCATCCTGACTCGGCGCCGGCACGCAGATCTTTGTATGCTTTTTCCGGGTTTAGACCCCCGGACTCTACCAGCTCAACGTCTTCTTTGAATGACTCCGGCCGGGGGCCTTCCAGGTCATCCCAGTAACGATTCAATACGGCACCATCAGGCATCAAAACCACCCGACGAAGCGCATTTTTTTGGGTAGAGAGCCGTTGCATATCTCTCATCCAAAACCGGTACTCTTTTACCATCGCCGGCAAGTAACCAATGAAAAGATCACGATCATCATGTGCGAGCCGGTTGACCATTAGGGCATAGAACGGGGGTTGAGACCTGCCGCGGTAGTAGTGCCTGTTGCCGTTAGGGATAAAACCCATCGTATCGATGAGAAAGGAGAAGTTATCTACCATATTTTTTGCCACCTGCTTTTTTCCCGAAGCCATCAGCCCTTCCAAAGTGAAGTAACTGTCCCAGTAGTATATTTCTCTGAAACGTCCGCCAGGCACTATGTAGCTCTTAGGAAGGGGTATTAACGAAGAGCGTGTATCTACATTATCGGGGGCACGGGTAAGCACGGACCACAACGCCTGAATATGGTCTTTCATATGCCTGGCAGTATCAGACCTGAAGTCAGAATTTTGCACTACAGGAAGTTCAAAGTGTTCCAGTACAAATGATTCTAAATCGAAATCCGAAGCATCTTTACGGTTTAGATAGTCAGTGTTTACTAAATCAATGTCTTTTTTGGGTGTGCAGTCTACGAAGGTTTTTGAATCAGGAAAAATACCGGAGAACTGTACGTCCTTAAAAAGAGCTGTACTATAAAAATCAACACTCTTAGGTTCTTCTCCCTGACAGGAACAAAGAAATAGTGCCGCTAAAAAGCAGGTCAGTGAATATAGAATATTTGTAAATCTACCGTTCATTTACTTTTCTTATTACCTGAAACATTTTCAGCCGCTTGCCCCATCTCGATTCTATCAACAATAAGTTTTCCAAGTGACCTCCCCTGGGCAACTCCGTTTTCAATAGCAGGCATGTAATGTATGCCTCCATATAGCCGGCTTATGGCTGCTTCATCAGAAGCCGAACGGAAAGAATCAAACTCACGTGCTGTCAATCCATAGCGTACTTCCGTGCTATCTACAAAATGAAAGGGCTCACCATAAATGGCGGTAAGTGCTTCTCCTGCTGCTCCGGATATCACACTATGCCCACTGGTATATTCGGGGAAAGGTGGTGTTTGCAAAAAAGGTAACCACTCTTCGTCAATGTACTTGTTGATCACAGTTTCCGGTCGGATTAAGCTACTGCGATACTTTTCATCCCAACAGCTGATAAAAGCATCTGCCAGGGCTATGGCCGTCAACGAATAGGCCTGGGCCGTTTTCATCAGGTCAGCTTCTGCTTTCTGACTGGCTATTTTGGCTATTCCCATCCAGTGACCCCCGGGTGTGATCTTCTTAGTGGCAAACATCACATGTCCATGGACATTCATCACGTATGGATTACAGTCCCAAAAACTGGCGATCTCTTTTTCTTCTTCGTCCAGCTCTTTGACGGCTGTGTAAACCTCCATGGTCTCCTTGTAAAAAGGACTGTTTTCATCCATATCAAATGCGGTGGGCCTTTCCGGTACAAATTGATTCGCTGAATCGATAACAAAAGGCCTTATCTTATTCCAATGCGGTTCTATGGCTTCCATATATCCCGGCGGTGTAGGCTGCCAGCGGGAGACGTCATCTGTAATGGTAAATTTTTGAAAGGTGCGGGTTTCCTTGTAATTGTCTTTATCCGCCCAGGTAAGCACGTGTGTAGCCACCTCTTCGGCGTAGGCGATTGAATGTTTCAATATGGTTTCATCCAACCCTTGTTGTTTCACTTGTTCATGCCAGTTTTTACGATACGTCTCCAGTTTTTCTTCGGAAAAGATCAGGGCTTTTCCTACCAGTAAAAACGCATCGACGGCGGCTACCTGAAGATCAATAGCAGCCTTTGGTTCCGGAATGGCCTCAAAATCCCGTAACTGGCCGGCGAGTGGCCGGTAGTTTGGGGCTTCCACGGCCAACACTTCATATGCTGCAATACTGGGGTAGGCATAGATCCTGCTGGCTACCGGTGGTGAAAAAATATCATGAACGATGACATCTGTTAACTCCTGCATGGCTTCATGTAATGCAGATGGCTCGGTAACAACAGTTTCTTTACCAGGGTTACAACTGGTAATAAACGAAAAGGCTAAAAGCCAGATAAAAATTTTATTTTCCTTTTTCATGGTAAATGTTGATAGTTCTTATGTCGTGCACGACTCTTTATAATCATTGAATCGCCGTTAAATGTAGCACAAACATGAATATCTACCTTTTTTTCCATCCCTTAATTTCTAATGCCTTCCATTCTTTGGGAAGCCTTTTTTCAGTTTCGATAACCCCCTGATCACCTATTTCAAGCCCACCAAAACCAAAAATCACGGTTTGTAACATGCCCCCGGCCCCGGTAGCAAAATAGGGGTTCGTTCCACCGGCTGTTTCAGAAAGCACACCAAAAGGAGGTACGGCATTGGGTCGATAGCTCTTCACAAAAATATCGAAAGCCTTTTCTGTTTCTCCTAACTGTGCATAGAGTGTTGCCAATACACAAAAACCCATGGCAGGACCGTTAGGCGCCATTTTGGTCTCATAGTAAGTAAGGTCTTTTTTTACCTGGCTTCTGTCTTGAATAAATTGAAGAGGGAATGCCAGCAGATTCACATCAGCCTGCTTGATCATGGACCCATTATACGTAGCATTTTCCCGGGTTACACCATCCGGAAACTGCAAAATGGGGATGTTAGCCGCTACATGCGCCCAATCCGGATCTGCCTTAGTATCCAGAATATCAGCGGCTTGTGTGGCATAGCTTAGCGTAAGTTTGGCAATGGCATTGGTGAAGGCATTATTATCTATATTTTCTTCCCATTCATTGGCACCTATCACATTCTTTATGTCATATTTCCCGGGTCCGTTCCGCTCCACGCGACTGGCCCAAAAATCGGCCACTTCCCTGAGCACAGGCCAGCCTTTCTCCTTCAGCCATTCTTTATCACCTGTCACCTGGTAGTATTTCCAGAAGGCCCACCCCACACAGCCGGTAATGTGGTGTTCAAAAGGCCCCGTAAGTGCCCATACCGGCGTATCTTCGGAGCCATCATCAGCCGATTCCCATGGAAACTGCGCTCCTTTATAGCCATGGGCAAAGGCATTTTGCCGGGCTGCTTCAAGACGCTGAAAACGATATTCAAGCAGAGACTTTGCTATGCCGGGTTGTAACACCAGTAGTGGTGGATACATCCATAGCTCCGTATCCCAAAACACATGTCCGTTATACCCCAGCCCTGAAAGCCCCATTGGAGAAAGACTGTAAGGGGTACCCTCTCTGGCAAATGAATACAGGTGGTACAGCGCCGAGCGAACCTCTCTTTGGGATCGCAGATCTCCTTTGATCCCGATATCACTTTTCCACAATTTTTCCCATGCTTCTTTATGTCGTTGTAACAGCCGCTCTTTTCCCTCCAACCTTCCGTAGATCGTCAATCGTTCCACCTCATTTTGCGGATCTGAAAAGTGCTCACTGGACAAGGAGGAAGCTACCAGTGCAAACTCATAGGTCTCCCCTGCTTTCAAGGTTTTAGAGAATTTGGCCCAATGCCGGTTGAAGTCCCAGTCTTCGTGAATGACATGGGGCTCATTCCCATGTTCTTCCGGAAAAATAAATGTACTGGAGGCAGCTACTTTCTTTTCTCCAGATGGACTGTCTGCCACTGAGGTCATCAACGGAAACGATACGTGAGGGCGATCTATATGAGCAAAGAATTGCCGTACATCACTGAGGTGGTCCGGCGCTTGTATCGTACTCTTTGTTACAAATGTCAAGTCTTTTTTTGCCTTGATCGTAACCACGACAAGGGCTGTAAAAGGCAAATGGCGTAAAGACATTACTTTATGGGTCACCGAAGCCTTGTCTCCCACATCGAAAGCGGTGATAAATTGGGCTTGCTTCATATCCAGCGTTTGACGATAATTGGTAACGGTATTACTGAATACTCCCTGGTTATCAATATCTATGTCCAGATTCACATGGTTGAAAGTCTTTAAAATATTCGATACACGGCCACGCTGGTAGTTATCATATACGCCATTAAGCACTACATCTTTCACTTTCATGGGTTCCGGTGAAGAAACAATCCCTACCATACCATTCGCCACCGTAACACCATAGTAGTTTGTGGGGTCAATGTCATCCGCTGTAATGTGCCAGGAAGATTTTTTTGCATTCTGCCCTATACACAGAATGCTTAGAAGAAACGCTGGTATAAGAAGAGTGTATTTGATCATGATTTCATTTTATAAAAGACTGGTGAATTATTATTTCGGACAATTATAAAGTAAATATCATTTCCTACTTTAAGTTTCTTAATAGCTATGGTAGCTTCTTTGACGAAAAAACCGGACTTATTATGAGTGGGGTATTGAAAATTACCTTTGCCATCCCCTAAAAGTATATGACCAAAACTAGCATCATACCGGCCCATTTGAATATTGGTGTGATAGTAATTACCGGTCACCATTATATCCTCGTTACCATCATGATCAAGGTCTTCTGCTAAAAGTGCCTGAACAGATGAGAATTGAACCGGTTTTTTGAGAGGTTTTATTGAAAACTGACCATTTCCGAGGTTTTCTATGTAGGAGGTTTCCAGTACATAGGCGTAATATTTAGTAGCATTTTCCAGCTGGTCCTCAGTAAAAATATCTTTCAGGCCCGCCTCCGCAAACTTTTGGTAGGACAGGTAATCTTTTTTTATAGAATTCAACGATTTAACCAGCTCATCTTTGGTTTGAAAAATGTGTTCCTCGCCTTGTATATAATGGGTTAACACTTGCTCAATTTTCCCATTTCCATCAAAATCGTTGACATATAACGTTAAAGGTTGGTCCTTTGACGCACGCAGTTTACTATTAAGCCCGAGGTTACCTCCTATTATATCCAGGTCACCGTCATTGTCAAAGTCTGTGATATTCAATACCGACCATAAACCATTGGAGTAAGCCAGTCCATTAGCTTCCTGGTCTGCCTTTTCAAAATACCCTCCCTTGTTATAGAAAATACTTATTGGCATCCAATCCCCGGTTAAAATAAAGTCTTCACTACCGTCGTTATTCATGTCAGCAAATACGGCAGTGGTCAAATGTCCGGGGTTTCTTAATTCCGGAGCCAACTGTTCTGTGACGTCTTTGAAATGGCCGGTGCCATCATTCAGAAGCAGATAACTATCGGGTATAACTCCGTAGTTCCAGGGCACTGCTCTTGCTCCGATAAACAGGTCAGGATCATTATCACCGTCAATGTCACTAACGGACACCGTTGCGCCCGTCAGGTAAAGTTCAGGAAGGTAGCCTTCACTTTTGGTGAAAGTACCTTTGCCATCATTCAGGTACAACCTAACTTGCATGGCAGGTGCCTTTTGAGCAAATTCATTTCCACCGGATACCACGATCAGGTCCAGGTCTCCATCTCCGTCTGCGTCAAAAAATTCACTCGCCACATCTTCACTCAGGCTATCAACACGAAACAGCTGGTCCTGAACAGGAACAAAGTTGCCGTTCCTTTGAACAAATAGCTGTGCACTTTGCCATTTAGCGCCTCCCAGAAACAAGTCTTCACTGCCATCGTCATTTATATCGCCTACAGCCACGCCCGGCCCTTCGGCTGACACCATAAACGGCATCAGAGGTTCTCTGTTGAATTCAACGAATTTGTTTTCTTTATGCTCAAAAGAAATATGGACTTCAGGCTTTTCTAATAGTTTTTTCCTTTGCTGATGGGTTGTAAAAAACTGATAGTCAAAAACAGGGTCGGTATCTTCTTTTTTAACAGTTATGGTTTGGTTAGTAGCAATATTATAACGAACGGTGAATGTCTTGTCCGGCCATATGACATAGGCAGAATCAACTTGCTGTGATGTTCCTATTCCAAAGGTCATGTCATGGGTTACGCTGGACTGAAATCCTTTAGTGGGGAAGTTTTCCTGTAGCTGCCGCCCATTGGAAGTGAATAACACCACTTTTGCACCAACGGCTTTCGGGTTCTGCTCACTTCCGATCAAAGCCAGCTTGAGGTAATTTACGTTTGATTGTAGCTCTATTGTATTGTTTTTATACAAGAAAGGGTGGTCATCAACATTATTGGTCACCAAATCCATATCTCCATCATTATCGAAATCTGCATAGGCAGCCCCATGTGAGAAGGAAGGTATGTCCAGTCCCCAGTCTCCTGCCATTTGCGTAAAAGTACTGTCACCGTTATTTAGGTAAAAGTAGTTGGCCAGCTTCACTGTGGGCATTGTTCTTACCAATTCTAATTCTGCCTCATCTACAACAGCCGCCTTCAATTTGTACTGGATAGAGTCTGTAGTAATAAAATTGATATAGTCCAGGTCGTTGGAGCGTCTTTTAATTCCATTGGTAATGAAAATGTCCTTCTTACCATCCAGATCAATATCCAGAAAAAGGGCCGACCAACTCCAGTCTGTTGCTGCTACGCCGGCCATTAGCCCAATATCGCTGAAGCTGCCGTTCTGTTGGTTCAGCTGCAAACAATTTCTGGAATACTGGTAGTTGTAACCAAAATTGAGTTTAAAATCATAGAGATCGTAGGCATCTTCTGCCGCTGAAGCTTTTAACATGACAGGGTTTTCCGGCAGCATATCCAATGTTATGATATCCGGATACAGATCGTTGTTGAAATCCGCAATATCATTCCCCATAGAAAAGCGACTGGTATGCATCAGGCTACTTTCCAGCATTTCCTTAAAGGTACCGTCCCCCTGGTTTATGTAGAGGTAATCGTTCTCATGAAAATCGTTGCCAATATAAATATCCGGGTAGCCATCTAAATTCACATCTGCAATACTAATGCCTAATCCATAGCCAATGACACTGCTATAGATACCTGCTTGTTCGGTGACATCGGTAAATTTGTTGTTATCATTTCTCAGCAGCCGATCTCCTGACAATGGATGTCTTTCTTTTCGCAGATCCGCCTTACCAAAGGTGCCGTTCTGATGCACTGAGTGGTTCAACTGAAACATATCCAGATCACCATCGAGATCATAGTCAAAAAAAGCAGCCTGGGTCGAGAACCCTGTAAGGTCCAATCCATATTCCCTGGCCCGGTCTACAAAGACAGGGATACCACTTTCATCGTTACCTTCATTGATGAACAGCTGGTTCTTCCCTTTAAAACTTAAGTAATCTCCCAGGTTATTCACATATATGTCCATTCTTCCATCACCGTTTACATCAGTGATCACTGTTCCGGTACACCAGCCCGGTCTTCCTGCCGTCTTGGTCCTGGCCGTTACATCTTCAAATTTCCAATTTCCCCGGTTTAAATAAAGTCGGTTGGAGTCCTGGTTAGAAGTGAAATAAATGTCTTTGAGGCCATCACCATTTACATCCTCAGCAGCCACACCTCCTCCGTTATAGAAGTACATGTAATTGAAGATATTCATTTCAGGAGTTTCTCTCAGCTCATTGCTGAAGTACACACCTGTTTCCTTTGGGGGTATCAATTCCATTACGGCTGGCGTATCTTGCGGTTCAGCGCAGGAAAAGAATACCATGATCATGACGATCAGGATAGTCTTATGGCCAGCCAGGAATGTATATCGGCGAGTGTCAGAATGCATCATTTCTTTAACACAAAACATTAGAAACATTTAAAAATCAGATGATTAAAAATCATTTACTGTATTGTTTTATCTCTCTTGCTCTTTCCACATAAATACTTTGGGCTTTTGATCATTTAATGCTACAATGAGCAGATCATGGTTTTTCGTTTTTATTCGACAAATACGACGTGCATCGCCTTCATATTCAAAGGCTGTGGGTTGCCAACTAAATTTACCCTTACCAAGCCCCTTAAAGTAAAGCCCGTCATTCGCATCATACCTCCCGATTTCAGGTTTGGTATAGCTGAAATTACCCACGGACAAAATGTCCTTTATACCGTCCGAATTGCCATCCATAACCAGGTAATCATAAATAGGTGCATATTGGGCCTCTAAGGGCAAAGGCTCAAAGGAAAACCCTCCGTTCCCATCATTAACGGCCACACCTGACCTGAATTCGTACGCCACATGGACAGTGGCGTTTTCAAGGTCTTCTTTTGAAAATAGTTGATCTATGGTCTTATCAGCGTAGTCTTTGTAATAAACTGACTGCTTTTTTATAGCTATGACCTGCTTCTCGAGGTCATGTTTTAAGGCCATAGGATATTCCCGGCCTACCTGACTGTGAGTGTATATGTGATCCAGGGAACGGTTTCCATCAAAATCTTTTACATACAGGCGGATGGGATCATTCTTATCCGCTTTAAAACGACTGTTAAGCCCCAAATTACCTAATAAAAAATCATCGTCACCATCATGATCGATGTCGGTTTTCACTATACAATTCCACCATCCGTTACTGTTTTCAAAACCCGCCGGAACGGTAGCCGTAAAAACACCTTCTTCGTTTGAGAGTAAGGTAAGAGGCATCCACTCTCCTACTACTAAAAGGTCCGGATCATTATCTCCGTCATGATCATACCAGATTGCATCGGTGATCATTCCAATAGATTTCAGCGCTTCGGATTTAGCCTCGCTGTATCGGGCAAACTTACCCGTACCATCATTTTCAAGCAGGTAAGAAGTAGGCTTTATACCATAGTAACCTGGCAAATGCCTCACTCCCAGAAAAAGATCAATGTCACCGTCAGAGTCAATATCAGCTGCACTAACACAAGAACCACTCTCGCTAATCGCCGGCAGATGATCTGTTGCTTTCGTAAAAGTAATTACACCTGAGCCGTCTTTTTCATTCAGATAGAGCCGGTCTAACAACGCTGCAGAAGAAGCCTCAAAGTCCGCGCCGCCGCTCACCACATACAGGTCGAGGTCTTTGTCGCCGTCAGCATCAAAAAAGAGCGCAGCAATGTCTTCACTCTGTCTATCCATTAACAGATCTTGTATCTCCATCCTTTCAAAGCCATTTTCCGACTGCAAATAAATAGCGCCCGGCTGGCCTTTGGCCCCTCCGATAAACAGGTCATCATAACCGTCATTATTAATATCTCCCTTTGTTAATGCAGGACCACTAAATGAAAGCATATTGTACAACAGTCTCTGCGTATCAAAATCTACGTATTCGTTTTCCTCGTGCTTAAAATCAAGTCCTATATCAGAGATTTCTTCAAAATAGGGTTTGTAACCGTCCACTTTGACGGGTATTTTAGGTTTTATAATCGCATCCGTTTGTTTTAAAGTATATTCTTGGGTGAGATCTATTGCCTCGATCAACTGTTCCGCGCCTCCCGGCCATTTTACCCGTAAAGAGTCAACAGGCCCGGCTCCGACTCCCACCACCACTTGATAATCCATGGAAGATTGAAACCCTTTGATTGGAAAGTGTTGATAATGAATTATGTTGCTATTAGAATATAACAGGAGCTGTGCTCCAATGCCAAAACGGTTCTTATTTTCCCCTTCCAGTGAGCAGCGAAATGTTCTCCTTGTTTCTGATGTTGATTGTGCGTTCCTGTAAACAAAAGCTTCCTGGTTCACATTGTTTATGACCAGATCAAGGTCTCCGTCATTATCAAGGTCGCCGTAAGCCGCTCCATTGGAGAACGTGGGTGCATCGATCCCCCATGCTTCTGTCACATTGTCAAAGGTCAGATCCCCCTTATTTCTAAAAGCATAATTAGACAGGCTTGTGGATGGCATTTGATCTACCCACTGCTGAAAATCTATTTTTTCTCCTTTAAAGGCTGCTTCCAGGTTTTTATCATTGGCCAAAAAATTCAAAAAATCCTGGTTTGTAACGTCCTTATAAATGCCATTACAAACGATAATGTCCTTTAGTCCGTCATTATCAAAGTCGGCCATCAGAGCTCCCCAACTCCAATCTGTGGCATCAATACCGGCAAGCTGTCCTATCTCGTAGAACGTTCCATCTCCCTTATTCAGGTGAAGCATATTTCTCATGTACTGGTGATAGTAGTCGTTATCCAGTTTAGACTGATAGACGTCCCAGGATTCAAAGGTGGAAGTAGTTTTAAGCCTGACATCGCTCTCCGGAAGCATATCGGTAGAAAATATTTCAGGGTGACCGTCATTATTAATGTCTGCAATGTCTGCCCCCATGGAAGCCAGGCTAACATGCCCCAAACGCTCTGGTAATTGCTCAGAAAACATTCCGTCACCCTGATTGATATAGAGATAGTCGCGCTCAAAAAAGTCGTTGGAAACGTAGATATCAGGTAAGTCGTCATTATTAACAAACCCCACAGATACTCCCAGTCCAAACCCTATAACACTGCCGTATATACCTGCTTTCTCACTTATGTCTTCAAAGATACCTTCCTTATTAAGGTATAATTTGTCCCCTCCTTTTTCATCCCGTATGTGACGGATGTTCTTTAAACCAAAGGTTGATACGGGCCGAAAGGAATTATTGAGCAGGTAGACATCCAGGTCACCATCCAGGTCGGCATCAAAGAATACTGCATGTGTGGAAAACCCGGCATCGTCCAAGCCTACTTTACCTGCTGCTTCTGTAAAGGTCAGATCACCATTATTAATGAATAGTTCGTTTTCCTTATCATCTCCTGCCACATTTCCCGAGTTACATACATAGATGTCTAAAAATCCGTCTCCGTTTATATCCACCATGGAAACACCGGTAGACCATGCTTTTTTACATGCTACTCCGGCACTATCTGTTATGTCCTTAAACCGAAAATCGCCCAGGTTTAAATACAATTTGTTTGATGTACTATTGGCTGTAAAATAGATATCTGACAATCCATCATTGTTTACATCTCCTATTGCCACGCCACCACCGTTATAATAATTTCGGTATCTAAACACATCAAATTCACCATTGATGGCTAACTGGTTCCTAAAAGTGATACCCGTAATACTATCCTGAAGCAATTCAAAAAGCACCTCCGGAAGACCATCTGTCAACGCTGTATTGTCCGCATCCTGCGTAGCGCAAGAAAAGGTTAAACACCCTATGATAAGAAAATACCTAAAAAAGACAGGGAGGTGAATGGCAGAATTCATGTGTGATAATGTCGACAATACCATCTGCCCCTCAAATGCTTGGGGAATAGATAGCTTAAGTAAGAAAAAGGCCGTGACGGTTGATATCACGGCCATCTTCCAGGTATATTTTACTTATTGATTTCCTAATGTCGGGTCCAAAAGCGGATCAGAATCTATCGCTGACTGGGGAACCGGAAATAATGTTCTGAATGCAGGACTTGCATCTTTCAATGTATACGCATCCGTAAACCTCCCGAACCGGATGAGATCACGGCGGCGATGTCCTTCCCAATACAGTTCAAAACCCCTTTCATCAAGTAAAGCATCTTCACTGATAGGAATACTCGTCATATTTCTGGCAGTCCTTACAGCGTCCAGGTCCGCCTGACCACCACCATCCAAACGAAATTGAGCCTCTGCACGCATCAAATAAACATCGGAATATCTCCATAGTATAAAATCATTATCTGTTCTTGTAATGACAGGAGCATTTGGATCCGGGGCATACTTCAGTACCCTTACGCCATTTGATTCTGTATTACCTGTCAAACTCAGATCTACCGTAAAGTTGAGCAATGGAGTATTGGCATCTGCAGGGTCTGCTACTGCTACCTGACCGTTGTCACTACTACTTACCCGGTGTAACACGTAGCGGCCCTGCCCATCAAACTGCTGGCCTTGCAGGAATCCCCTGTTTATTCCATTAAATACATAAGGATTGTTTTCGCTTACCGTAGATGCATTGGCAGCAGTAATTTCAGACTCTGCTCTAAACCGTGGATCATTCTGGTCCCATCTATTGTAGAAATCTGCTATCGTCGTAAACCCGTTCCAGGCGGAAAAGTCTAAATGACCATCATTGTTGCCATCACCACCACCAAAGCGTTGATTGTAATGCAATGTCTGTGTGATCATTGAAACATTATCTTCGCCAAGATCAAGGTCATTCACAAATGTGGCAACGATGATGCCTTCTCCCTGTGCCCTGGTCTCCGTATTATCGTTGGCGAACATTCCAAAGTAATCCTCTGCAGGGGCCAATGTATAGGCGGCACTTCCGATAACATCCGTTGCGAAGTTAACAGCATCTGTATAACGTGCATCCACCTTTTGATCTAAATATACCTCATGATTCAGGTTCAGTACCACCAATAATGTCCGGGCGGCATTTTTGGTCAAACGTCCGTAAGGCACTTCCGTTTCATTCAGCAGGTCCGCAATAGACTCTTCTAACTCGGTACGAATAAATTCAAACGCTTCTGCACGGGTCAATACCCTTCCGGAGACGGAAAAATCGATTTCATCGATCTCCCTGAAAGGTACCTGCCCAAACATATCCATGATGTAAAACATGAACAGGGACCTCAATACACGGGCCTCCGCAATGAGGTTGGCATCTATACCGGGAATTTGGTTTATAAAAGTATTCAGTGCTCCATTAGACCGTGATACGCCCTGGTTTAAGTCTTCCCAGGCCAAACGAATAAAGGTATGATTTGCGTCCCACGTATGGGTATGCAGTTGCCTCCAAATGCCATTATCATCCCAGTCAGAGCCTCTTGTTGGCCCGAGTGTTTCATCAGAACTATGTTGATTAACACCCCAAACTCCATCCCGTTGAAGCATTTCACGCATGACAGCATAAGCGGGCGCTATCAGTTGTATGGCGTCGGAAGCGCTGATCGTCTCCACCTGATCAGCAGTGATCTCATCTAACACCTCTTCTTCTATATTACATGAATTCACGAAAAAAGCAGCCAATATCAATAGAACCAGGCCTTTTATCTGTTGTATCTTTTTCATCATTCTATTGTTTAAAACCTGACATTTAATCCTAATTGCACCGTCGACGGACGCGGATAACTTGAGTTATCAATGCCACGGGCTGATGGCAACTCAACACTGTTTACTTTGGTTGCATTGGGTTGCGAGTTTACCTCAGGATCATACCCTGTATAGTTCGTGATCAAAAACAGGTTCTGCCCGGCCAGATAAACACGCATACTGTTCAACCAGCTGACCTTGGAAACATCGAAAGTATATCCGATGGTAGCGTTCGTTAACCTGAGAAAATCTCCATCTTCAATGAACCTGCTTGAAAACGGATTACCTCCCGTTTCACCGGAACTCAGTGCTTCATTGGCCACATCTTCTGTAACATTACTACCTGACCTGAAAGAAGATGCTGTAAATAATGAATTGGCTGTGTTGTTATACACTTCAAAACCAAGTTGTGCTGATAAAAGAAAGGTCAGGTCGAATTTTTTATATCTAAAGGAGTTGGTCAAACCAAGGATCGTATTTGGAATTGGGTCTCCCAGCACCCTGAATTGATCATCTGCACCATTTTCATTCTGAACAAATTGCGGGTTACCACTTGCGTCGACGCCTGTAAACTCCCGTCCTAAAAACACAAAGGGTGCCTGGCCATTGGTAAAATACTGGACAATGGTTCCGGAAAGACCCTGTCCTGAAGCTTCTGCACCATTGATACGGGTAAAGACCAGACCTCTGACCTCTGGCTGAACAGAAGTAAGGTTGAAATCCGTATTCCAGCTAAAATCCCCCTGGTTAATATTTACACTGCTCAGTGTAATCTCAAAGCCTGTATTTCTTATATCTCCATCTATATTTTGAAATTGACCACTGGTTGGTGCGGGTTGTATTGTTGGAATAAACACCAGAAGATCATCTTGTGATTTATTGAAATAATCAAAAGAACCTGTTAAACGTCCGTCGAATAACCCAAAGTCTATCCCGATATTAAACTGTCGTTGTTCTTCCCATTTCAGATCAGGATTAGGTGTTCTGATTAATGCAAGGCCTGGTAATCGGTCATTTCCATTGATAAAGCGGGTAGTGGCATCGGTAGAAAAAGCAAATACTTGCTGACGTTCCGGAATATCCTGACTACCAAGTATCCCATAACCTACCCGGAGCTTCAAATTACTAAATACGTCAAGGTCCTGTATAAAGGTCTCTTCACTTAACCGCCATCCTGCGGAAAAAGAGGGGAATGTACCACTGCTGTTCCTGGGACCAAACACGGAAGACTCATCCACACGGACTGTAGCCGTAAACAAGTATTTATCTCTAAAGTCGTAGTTGACACGTCCGAAATAAGACTGTATCTCCCGAAACCTTAAAAATGAAGTAGGCTCATTATTACTTTCTAAAGCAAAGGCGATGTTTGGCGTAATGTCTATCGTAGGTAAAATAGGATCTCCACGGGAAATAAAAGACCCTCTCCTTCTGAACTGTTGATACGAGTGGCCTACCAGGAAATCTATGCGATGATCTTCACCAAATGTCTTTACATAGTTCAACGTATTATCGAAAACCAGGCTACTTGTTTCCAGTACGTTTATAGTCCCTGACCCACTGTTAGACTCTGTAGGTAAAAGAGCGGAAAAATCCGTCCTCCTTTCTGAATTGGCAGCGTCACCGCCCATATTAAATTTGTAAGATAGCCCTTCCACGATCTCAACGCCTACAGATACATTTCCTAACACACGGTTCATCTCAGAATTGTCATCAATGAATTCAAGTAACGCAAGCGGATTGCTGGGAGAGATCACCACGGAACCGTCATCTTCAAAAGGTGATGACGTGGGGTTGGCCCGTAAGGCGTTAATGATCAAGTCCCCGGTAGCATTTGCTCCTTCTTCAATAGGAGGATGTAGCGTTTCAGTTCTTGTAGCTGTCAATTGCAGATCAATACTTACACGATCGTTTAAGGCCTTATGATTGGAATTTATCCTGGCCGTATACCTTTCCAATCGACTGTTTTCCACCACACCTTCCTGGTCCAGATATCCTAATGAGATACGGTAGCGGGAATCTTCCGTACCTCCACCATACGACAGGTTATGACTTTGTGTAACCCCCACTCTGAAAATTTCATCCTGATAATCGACATCACCACCTGCAAGGTTCTCCAGCAATGAAGACCGCTGATCAGGTGTTTCCGCTTCATCGGCGAGTTGTCTGATGGCGTTTTCGTAAGAACCCGCGTCCAGCAGGTCCAGCTTATTTCTGATGAAAGCAACAGAACCATAGGAAGAGTACTCAAGTGTACCACTACCACTTTGCCCTTGTTTCGTAGTGATCAACACAACTCCGTTGGCCGCTCTGGAACCAAAAATTGCAGCCGCAGAAGCATCTTTCAAAATGTCAATAGATGCTATATCGTCAGGGTTCAGGAAACTCAATGGGTTTTGAGGAGCGGATGAAGAGCCACTTGAGATGGCTACGCCGCCGGCATTCGGATTGTCGGAAGTGATAGGAACTCCATCCACCACAAACAAAGGCTGCGAGGTAGACCGTATGGAATTAAAACCTCTGATGTTAACATTAATTCCTGCCCCGGGTTCTCCACTATTGGCAGACACCTGTACTCCAGCCAGTTTACCTTCAAACAATTGCTCCGGAGAACTGATCACTCCTGGATTAAAATTCTCAGCATCAATAGATGAAATAGCGCCTGTAACATCATCTGCCTCCTGTGTCCCATAGCCAATAACCACAACCTCTGACAGTTGTTGCACATCTGTTGACAGGCTTATGTCTATCACGGATTTTCCGGCCGCCGGTATTTCCTGGGTAACATATCCCACAAATGAGAATAAAATGGTGGCCCCATCCGCTATAGACAAGGTGTAATTACCGTTGAAATCGGTGACGGTACCGTTAGTAGTACCTTTCTCGACCACATTCACACCGGGTATTGCTGCTCCGTCAGCTCCGTCAGTCACCTTACCGGTCACTGTATTCTGAGCCTCGGCCATGCCAAATACCGCCAACATGATAAACGTTAGTAGTAAAGTCTTCTTCATATAGGTTGGTTTAGATTTGAGTAATTATCAGCCAGCATTAGCCGATATACAGTTTATAATAATAGTCATTAATAAAGTGATATAAAGTACCATGTACTATTAAATATACGAAAACCATACCGCAAACGATTGCAAAAACATTAAATATACCACTCATTCATTTTTAAAGGAAAAATGAGTAAAAAATATCAAAAACATACATATGTTTAAACATCAAAATTGGAAATAAAAAGAGTGATATCAGTCACATCTTCTTCAAAAAATACAATGAAAAGTGATAAAAAACTATATAGTATTTACTCAATAATCAGGAAGAATATGCAGGTGATATTTACTACCATATGATCCTAATGCAAAAATATAAGGCAGGCACAGTATATGACTGGTGATTAGCTATTTGAATCTCATCACTTGCCACTGTGTATTGAACGGAAAAAAGTTCCGAACAATGACTTAAATTGAACATTTATTCAAACTATAAAATTCAATTAACCATTGGATAACATTACAACGATAACTTTGAAACTCTGATACAAGATCTTGCTAATGTATATTTCTATGATAAAAAAACTTACAGTGACAGCTATATTCCTGGTCTTCGTCGCTCATGGTAGCGCTCAAACGAAGAAAGCCGTTTTCATTCTGCTGGATGGTATCCCTGCTGATGTACTGGAAGACGTAGCCACTCCTACCCTTGACCATATCGCTCGGCAAGGAGGTTACACCCGATCATATGTCGGTGGACAAACCGGTGCTTACACTGAGACCCCCACGATATCAGCACCTGGCTACATGAACATGATCACAGGGGTCTGGGCCTATAAGCATAACGTATGGGGCAATAAGGTGAAAAAACCCAACTACCATTATTGGAATATTTTCAGGATAGTTGAAAGGGCGGACCCAACATTGAAAACAGCGATTTTTTCTACCTGGGAGGACAATCGTACCAAACTCATTGGAGAAGGAAAACCGACGGCAGGTGGTCTTCAACTGGACCACTCATTCGACGGTTTTGAACATGATACCTCTTCTTTTCCCCACCTGACTGGCAGAAAATTCATTTTCAATATAGATGAACACGTATCTCAACATGCCGCTGAATATATTAAAACGGACGCTCCGGACTTATCCTGGGTGTATCTTGAATATACTGACGACATGGGACACATGTATGGAGACAGCCCACAGTTAAACGACGCCATACAAAAGGCGGATATCCAGGTAAAGAGAATATGGGATGCCGTGCAGTACAGAAAACAGGAGCATAATGAAGACTGGATGCTGGTAGTCACCACAGATCATGGCAGAGACAGCAAGAAGGGTAAAAACCATGGGGGTCAATCCGAAAGAGAGCGCACAACATGGATCATTACTAATCAACATGATCTAAATGCCAGGTTTAACGCTACACCTGCTATTGTAGACATCACTCCAACTTTGTTGCGCCACCTGAATATAACCCCTTCTGATGAGATCAGCGCTGAGTTTGATGGGACCCCTTTTCTAGGTAAAATATCTGTGATGAACATGAAGGCCTCCATAGAAAGTGAAACGTTGGAAGTGACATGGGATGTCGTTGATGGTTCAGGTGAAGTAGAGATCTATCACACCACTACAAACAACTTTAAAGAAGGTAAAAAAGACGAATACCTGTTGATCGGGAAAGCTGATGTAAAAGCGGGAACGTTCAAAACAGGGTTCGATTTAACTTCCGGCACACATAAAATACTGTTGAAAGCTCCTTTTAATCAAACCAATACATGGGTATTTTTAAATTGATCGCATTAGCAATGTACCAAAGCACCTTAATTCACCCTGGTTTCTTATGGCATGAATCAGATGAATTGCTGTAAGGGACAAACAACATGTTAAACATGCTCAAATATTAAATGGGTTATCTACTCGCGAAGTTGATTGATGAGTAAGAAATCAAGCCTCTAAGAGTACAAATTGCAATATTCTTAAAAATGAGGGTTGAAATTGCCTGATCAATCTATAGTTACTGATTTTAGGAGGTGTCTATTGAATCTTTTCAATATATAGCACAATACAAGACGATTTTGATACTATACAAAAGATCAAACCTGTTATGAAATAGCATTTTTGTCAGGTGTAAAAGGTTGAAGTGTTATCAAGTGTATTCGCTTCAAATCTGAATTTGATTTGTAAAGCTTTTCTCACTTTTACCCAAGCCATTTTCTGAGCTTGACAATCAAATACCTCTTTACATTAATTACGATATGTTGAGTTATATAGCCTGTAATTTTTCAACGAAAACGATGTATGAAACAATATCTGATGCTTTCACTATAGTGTTACTTCCTTTTGCGACAGTGAATGTGAAAGGATACACTTATGATAACTGCTCAGATATCCATGGCAAGTACACTCTTGGAGGGATTAAAAATGGTTAACAAGTACTAGTCTGCAAGTACCTAACTATATAACAACCGAAGTTTCTGTCATAATGGATGTGGGAGGGTTGACAGAGCAAGATGTATGGATAAGGCTTAACCAAATAAATCGCTTACTACTATCTATAAACCTTATGAAAATGAAATCTCTTTACAAAAAAAGTTTGTTGGGCATGCCATTGTATGCTTGTTTACTCTTGACCATAAATGTTCTTGGTCAGAGCTTTCCAGGAGCGCCGGAACCCTGGAGGACTGAATACAACATAGATGTATCAGGTGTCCAGTTTAGTCACCCAATGACGGTATTGAATCAAGCAGACCTCAATACGCTGAAAGACCGTATTGCCAATAATGCAGAACCGCAAATATCGGCTTATAATGATCTGCTTGCTGAGGCGACCCTACAGCTTCAGTTTACCTCCATTGCCCCATCCAACCTTTGGATTCCCGGTGGTCATCAGGATGGCGCAGGACTGCAAGCTGCCAGAGATGTATTATGGGAACATAGCTATGCTGCCTATACGCTGGCGTTGACCTATGCGCTCACAGACAACACTACCTATGCTGAGAAAGCAGAGGAGATTTTGATGGACTGGACGAATACGGCGACCACTTTCTCCGGGGATGACCGAGGGCTGCAACTGGGTTCTTATTTCTCAGGGATGTTGTATGCCGCAGATTTGATTTACAATTATTCTGGCTGGACCAGTACAGACCGGGAAGCGTTTAAGGCCTGGTGGGGAAATGAAGTACTGACGGGTTCAGGTGCCGTGAGAGAGGTAAGTAGAGTAAAGGATAACAATTGGAAAGATGCCGGACTCTTAGGTTTGATTGCCGCGGCGATTGTGTTAGAGGACCCGAATCACTTACAAGAAGCACTAGTGCAACTGAAGAGCTATTTCTATTCACGCACTGACGGGAGTGTAAGAAATCCAGGCTCAGAATGGAAAATTTCGAAAGACAACCAAGGCGTTTATTTAGAGCGAGAGGTTGTGCGGTCTGGCGGAAGAAAAGGGATCACCTATACCCAATACGCTATGACTACTATGGTGCAGGCATTTGATATCGCCCGCTATGCAGGGTTTGATTATACCAGCTTGCAAACAGAAGAAGGCGCAACATTGCAAGATGTGGTTGAATGGATGTGGCGATGGGATGAAGGCGGAATTTCTTTTCCATGGAATAGTAACCCTGATTATCTGGCTACCCGCAAGAATGCTTATGAATGGGCAAACTCTCGATATGATGTCATTCCTGAATTGCGAACATGGGTCCAAAATAACAGACCCCTCAATGGAGCGCAAGGTAATACATGGATCACACTGACCCAGGGAGATATGTCCGGTGGTTCCGGTCCTACACCTACGATTCCATCTGCACCATCCGGACTATCTGCTATGGCGGCCTCTTCTACTACCATAAACCTGACCTGGACAGACAATGCAAACAATGAAGATGGCTTCAGAATCGAAAGACAGAGTGGTGGCAGCTTCACAGAAATTGCTACCGTAGGTGCTAATGTGACCAATTACAGCAATACAGGTTTAACGGCTTCTACTACTTACACTTATCGGGTTCGGGCATATAATACAGATGGGAATTCAGGTTTCTCAAATGAATCTTCAGCCACCACTCAGGGGGGCGGCGGAACCAGCGGTGCATTCCAGGAAAGCGGAGGAGTACTTTCTATTGAAGCAGAGCACGGAACTATCGGTTCCAATTGGATCATTGCTACTGATAACAGCGCATCTGAAGGTGAATACATAGAGATCGATCCGCAATTCAACACGACCCAAAATACGCCTGTCTGCACTACTGCGGAGTGCCTTGCTTCTTACAATTTTGATATCTCCACGGGTGGGGATTATGCATTTTGGTTCAGAATATATTCTGCCGGAGGTAATGACGATTCCTTCTTCTGGAGAATCGATAATGGAACCTGGGTGAGAGAGAATTCCAGAAACGGCGTAGGGATCTGGTATTCGACGAACAATACCATGGTCAACAGCTTAAATAGTGGAAGTCATACCCTGGAGATTAGCTATAGAGAAAACGGAACGCGTCTGGACAAATTTGTAATTCAACTGGATAGTCAACCCAACCCAACAGGCAATGGACCAGCTGAAAGTAGTCGTGGAGGAGCTGGCGCAAGAACAGCAAGTTCAGAGGTGCATAAACCCCGATCTCAGGAAGTACCTATGATTGCGAGTTCAATTTATCCAAACCCGTTCATATCTTATGCGAAAATCAAATACTCACTTTTAGAAGATAGCCAGGTAACCCTGCTTATCATTAATGCCATGGGACAGAAAGTACGAGAGCTGGTAAGTGAGTATCAGTTGGCAGGTGAATACGAGATCACCTGGGAAGCTACAGATTCGAGAGGAAGTAGCACAAGTCCAGGTATTTATTTCTCCAGGATACAAATAGGAGATAAAGTTTTTATGGATCGGATGCTGTTGATGAAATAGTATGTGATTTGATCCTTATGAATTGAATAGTATCGCGCTGGTATGCGTGATACTGTTTTTTTGAATTTGTTATTCCAATTGGAAATTACTAGTCCACATTTAAAAAAGTGGAAAAGGATTAGGGTGTAAATGATCTCATCATCAAATGGTTGAGATTTTCTAAGTTGGCATCCAGCTTTCTTTTACCCGATTAAATGCTTTTTAATTTCTACCTCAAACTCCAGACAGAAGTCATCGGCCTCAACGAAAAATTCTATAACTTTATCTTTTAACACAATGGTTGTTTTTTTAGGATCAACATACTGAAAATCAAAAATTTAACACACTCAAAAACAGCCTTTTTCAATAGACAACTGTTTAAAATATCATACTAATTCCTTATTCGATATTCACGTTAAAGTAGTTTTTTTAATAATTTTTTTCCCAAACTCACGTTAAATCAGCTTTATGATAGATATTTCTTCGGAATATTTCATCCTGTCCATGGGATGGTTAGGAACTGTACTTTTTATCGTGTCTTACCTGCAGCTAAACCGGGGCAAATGGACCGTGAAGACAAAGACTTATCATGTTTTTAATATCCTTGGCAGCCTGTTTCTGGTGATCAACACCATTTATGACCACTCTTACCCGGCCACTACGGCCAACCTGTTCTGGGGACTGATCGCTTGTTATGGAATGTGGAAATACAGAAAGGTTGAAAAGCAGGTGTAAACAGGGCTCCATTGAAAATTCATTTTGATCTCTTAACGGAAAAGCGGAGTGTATGTTGGGTGCTGGTGACTGGTAAATGAGGCTCAGGTCGCTTTGACAGAGAATGCTTGCTACTTCATCAAATACATTTTATTTCATTCAAATCGGATGCTTTCCTACCATTTTAATTTTCAGAGAAGGCCTAAATAAAAAAGAGGAAAAGATCACAGACCTTTTCCTCTGACATTTATAGTGATTGCAGCGGATCGTTATTCCTCCTGTAATAGCCACATAACCCCGTTGATGTTATCATTGCCAGAAAACTGACGCTGAATGGCTGTATTAACATTTACCTGGTTAAAATCAAGCTCCTGTTCAGGGTACATCCATCTTTTGGGTATTTCTCCTCCATTGAGTGTAGCCGGCCCTACTCTGAAAGTTGGGAAACCTGTCCTTCTCTGGTTGTAGAAAGGCTCCAGTTGAGAGTTCATAAAAAACGAAATGTATTTTTGTGTAATGATCATCTCTAGCCCCTGACCTGCATCGTATATTACCTGGGGATGCTGAAGATAAGCTTCGATGTCTGTCTCAGGAATATCATAAAACTCCATGGACGTCCTAATTCCATCCTCATAAAACTCAGCCGCATTACCGTTTATCCACCCCCTGGATACGGCTTCCGCCAGTATAAAGGATACTTCTGCATAACCGAGTGCAATACCTGGTTCGTTCACCGGATCATTTGCATATCGCTCAGCCATCAATGAGCCTAATCCCTCATCCGATACGGCAGCTACATTCTCTGACAAGGGTGCTCCTGCATCTAAACCGGAGTAAGAATCAAAATCCGTTTCAAACCCCGGATTGGCTGCTTGCCTTGACTTAACATCCGGTTGTGCGATCTTAAATAAGCGCGGGTCTTCACGTTCTTTTAACATATTTATAAAAGAAGATGAAAAATAGTAGGCCGTCGGCAGCGATCTGTTCTGGAACTCCGGATACCTGCTCCCATCCAGATCCTGAAAAACCAATTGTGCATTGTCCTCATTACGTTCAAAAATGGGGAAGTCTCCAGGGTTGTTGAAGATATTGGCAAAGGCGCTTCGCACGTTAAACCGTGTATTACCTTCTTTGAGCGATAAATTCATCAGCACTCTCAGATGGAATGAGTTAATCAACTTTTTCCATTGGGTAATATTACCACCATATACAATATCACCGTCAATTACGCCATTCGATTCGTCCAGCTCTTCGTTTGCTTCGGTCAGGTCCTTAAGGATCCCAATATAGACCTCTTCCTGTGGAATATACTCAGCTTCGAAATTATCTTCAAAGCCTGCCAATGTCTCTCCATACGGAATATCACCATAGCGTTGAGTAAGTTCATGATAGAAATAGGCCCTGAAAAACTTAGAAAGGGCAATGAAGTTCACCGCATCGATCCTTTCCGCTTCTTCGATCATTTTCTGGACCTGCCGGAGGTCATCGTATTCATTAAAGTTAAACCTCTGCCATCCATAGTACTGAAAATCCGTTACGTTATCCGTAAAAGTCATATACCTTACCGCTAATGCCGCATTTAGATCAACTTTTTCAAAAGCACGGACTTCAAGGTTGGTAAGAATTAATGAAGGGTTTACCTGTGTAGGCTCATTAGGGTTAATGGCAAGGTCATCAAAACTTTCACAGGAGGTCAGGCAGATCACTGCGATCAGGGTAATGAGCCTTATAGATTTTATTCGTTTCATGTCTGTTTTTTTAGAATGTCATGTTCAGATTAACTCCGAAACTTCTCGGTGAAGGTGTTTGTAGCAGCTCTTCCCCGGTATTGATATTGATGGATTCGGGGTCGAGGAAATCGACATTGGATTTCATAAGCAGGTTTCTGCCTACGAATGATATGGACGCATTTTCAATGAAAGTACGTTTTAACAATTGTTTTGGAAGCTGATAGGTAAAAACCACTTCTCTTAACTTAATAAAGGATTGGTCCTGGATATTAGGTTCTTCCGTCGGGCCGTGATAGAACCTGTTGACCCAATCAAAATAGAAGCTTTCAGTAGTATTTGGCGCAAAAGAACGGGTGTCAGATATGACGTTCCCATCGGCATCGGTTATCAACTCACCTTCTGTGACAATAACCCCATCCCCCACGTAAGAAGCAACTCCCTGGATGTCCATGTCCCTGAATTCGTTGACTGTAGCCGGATGGGTACCCCCCCAAAGCATTTTCCGGATGGTTTGTGACCAGAATACACCACCGTGACGGCCATCAACAGAGACATCCAGAGAGAAGTTTTTGTATTTGAAACTGTTGGTAATACCATAGTTCCAGTCTGGTGAAATGTGGCCCAGGATCTGTCGGAAAGGATCTGTTAAAGGAAGGCCTGAGTCTTCATCATAAATAATAGCGCCACCGGGTGAACGAAGGAAAGCATCTCCCAAATAAATGTCCGTACGTTCTCCTTTTTTCACCCCATTCAGTTCGGTTTCACCGGAAGGCAGCTCTTCAAGTATTCTCCGATGCCGGCTCCAGTTAATCGTTGTATTCCACTCAAAGGCATCAGACTTTACAGGAGTAGCGTTAAGTACAACTTCCCATCCGCGACGTAAGTATTTTTCTTCTGCATTTTCAATGATCGAGCTAAACCCTGATGAATTGGCAACTGTTCGCTGAGTAAGCAGGTCTTCATCTAAAGACCGATAATGGGTAACGTCCAACCCTATCCTGTTCTTCAAAAATCTTATGTCAGTCCCTATTTCAAGTGTAGAGGTTAAATCAGGTTTCAGGCTTGGATTCGCCTTCACTCCGGGAAATACAACAGAGCCTGTACTTCCAAAGGTGGTACCTTCATTATAGGTAGGTGTGGTGACAAAAAAATCGGTATCTGAAAGCCTGTCACTTCTCACCTGGGCCCAGGAGGTCCTGAATTTGAGGTAAGGGATAGCATCAGGTACTGCTACCAGGTCGGAAACTACCAGGCCTAATGAGGCTGACGGATAGAAGAAAGAGTTGTTATCAGGAGGCAGGAATGAAGACCAATCGTTCCTCCCGGTGAACCCGAGGAAAACAGCATTCAAAAAACTTACCTCACTCGTAAAATACAGACTGTTCAACTTGGTTTGTACTTCCTGATTTGAACCTCTGACAGGTCCCCTGGAATTAGATATGTTATACAGGTCCGGTACATTTAAGCCATCCGTCTCTACAGAAGAAGAACGCAATGTTGTAAAGTTGTTACTTCCGCCTATTGAAGCCCTCACAGCCCAGTCCTGGCTCAACTCTTTGCTGTAGTTAAGAAGGAAATCGGATACAATCCTGAACCTGGTCTCATTGGAAAGGCTAAACTCCCCATTCAGGTTGGTCCCCACAAAACTATAAGGCGTGTTTTCTGTACGGTTCAGGTTAGACCAGTTCACTCCTGACCGGACCATTAGGCTCAAGTCATCCGTAAAATCATAATTCATTGAAAATTGTCCGTAATTCACATCTTTGTAATAGCCTCGCTCATTTTCAAAAGCCTGAAAAAAGGGATTATTGTACCACCTTAAATTATAATGATTTTGTTGGAGTCCCTCCTGGCCTTCAATCCAATAATCACGCAGGGAATTGACATCTACATCGGTACCGAGCCAAAGCAATACATTATAAATGTAGTTTTGAGGGCCGTATCCCAGTGCAGGAAAATTGTCGGTATACTGTTTATTATAGGTAAATGACGCATCAGCTCTGAGTTTTTTGGAAAAATTGTATCCTCCGGATAGTGTAAAGGTGGAATTGTTTAAATCAGTATTGGGCACCATACCTCTTTGATATTGGTGGGACGCAGACACTCTAAAATCCCCTAATTCATTACCCCCGGAAACACTGATATTGTTAGTGGAAATTAAACCTGTCCTAAGAAAGTTATTGAGGTTGTCTTTTCCCCTGGCTGTCCATGGCGTAGGTGTTCTTTCCCCGGTGACGGGATCCACAGGACTATCAAACTGTGGGATTAACTGCCCCTCGAACTTAGGCCCCCAGATCCAGCCTGCCCCGTCCTGGATACCTCCTCCTTTACCATCCACGAAGGCATATTGTCCGCCAAAGCCAGCTCCATAAGTAGACTGCACTTCGGGAATGGCAATGAACCCTTCCTGAAACATGGTACTTGAGTTAAACTTCACCTGGGTGCCACCGCCGTTTGAGCTACCCTTTTTTGTGGTGATCATGATGGCTCCGTCCTTGCCTATTGAACCATAGAGAGCTGAAGCAGTAGTACCCTTCAAAACGGTTATTTTTTCGATATCGTCAGGGCTTATATCCCAAAAATCAGTATCATTAGGCAGGCCATCTACCACTATTAAAGGGGTTTCACCCCTCAGTTGGAATTGAGGCGAGCTGAAGAGGTCCGTTTGATTATTAACTACAAGGCCTGCAACTTTACCTGTTAAACTGCTCATAACATTAGGCTCCCTTGCCTTGACCAGTGATTGCCCGTCTACTTCCTGGGTAGCATACCCTAACGCTTTTTTGTCACGTTTTACACCCAGGGCCGTCACTACTATTTCTTGTAATTCCTTCACATCTTCGACCAGAACAATGTCAATAACAGATTGATTTTTCACTTCGACCCTTTCTGTCTGGTACCCTATGAAGGAGAAAATCAGGCTGGCATCTGTTGAATTCAAAGAGAGCTTATAGTTTCCATTGGCATCGGTGATGGTACCAAACGTGGTACCTTCAACGGTTACGCTAACTCCCGGAACGGACTGACCGTCTGACAATGTCACGTTACCTGAAATTGCAGTAGTTTGAGCTGATACTACATTCATCCATCCCAGGTAAAAACAAACAAGCACGGATACATGCCTTTTAAGCTTATGTATCAGGCTACGAATAGTAAATAATTCTCCCATAGTGGTTGTGTGATTAGTGATTAAAATTTCCGGGTAAAGTCTTTAAAAACAGCAGAATAATACCCCACACAAGATTAGGAAACAGCCGTTACCAAGGGATTAAGCAGAAGTTAATTTAAATTGAACATTCATTCAATTTAAATTAACATACTATTAAGACCAGGAAGTTTGAAAACCGATGGTTTTCATCCAAATTTGGATTATCGTTAGAACAGTGACAGGAAGCCTTGCTGATGTATTTATTCAATGTGTCAGTGTCATTCATTATGCCACTAAGCCTGTAGGGTAAAATGTAGACCTTCTTTAAATGTCACAATGAATAATATGTTATCTTATTCACCTGTAAAGTAAAAGTTGTTCTGAATACCTGACAAAAAAATCAGGGACATGAATTGAATGAATGTTCAATTCAAACTAATTTTTAAAAGAAATGTTGTTTCAATAATTATAGCACTGCATATGGGTAGGAAAAGCCTTAGATCGGATCGTCGTAAAGAAATCATTCAAGCTTTTTATAAAACTGCTAAAAAGGAGGGGCTTCATAATGTATCTATTGGTAAACTGGCAGGTAATATGGGGATAAACCCAAGCCTGATCATTCATTACTTCAGTTCAAAAGAAGAGCTCATACTGGGTTTGATAGAATATATCTTAGACCGGTATAAAAACTTGTATAAGGTCAGATCAAACAAGGACCAAACTTCCCTGGAAGCATTGCATGAAATTATTGATAATTTGTTTTCCAGGAAATGGAACAAGCTGGTGGATGATGATGTCTACTACAACTGCTTTACGTTTATATTCCGGGATGATGCCATTAAGGAAAAGTTTAAAGCCCTGCACGATTCACTACGTCTCATGCTAAATGACATTCTTCAGCGGTGCAAAAAAGATGGATATCTGGTGGCAGAAGATACTCACCAATTGGCCGATTTGGTTTTCCTTTTCTTAGATGGAGCGTATTACTACCTGAGCATGGTCAATGATCCAAAGGAATACGAAAACAAAATGGAAATCTACAAAAATAAAACTATGGAAATATTGGATATAAAAACCAATGTAACGCCTGTCCATAGTGTATCGACTTAAAAGGTCAAAAAAAATACAAATCACTGATAATTAAATAATTATAAAAGCACCATTTCTACCTGTTCTTCCATTACAATAATTGGCGCCCCACCACCTAAATGCTTCGATCAAAATCGATATACTTTAATAAATAAAATGTCATTACAACGCAATTAAACTCATTATTTTTGTGTTATAAGTTCATACGTATGACTAAAGATATCCTTACCTACTACCCTCGTAAAGAAGAGGTTTTAAATGTTGTCACACACCTGGCAGGTTTTGTATTAAGTATTGCTGCACTGGCATTGCTTGCCACATTTTCCAGCCTGTATGGTTCAGTGTGGCACATTGTAAGTTTCACCATTTTTGGAAGTAGCATGGCGTTGCTCTATCTGGCTTCCACACTTTATCATTCGGCAAAGAAAAAAACGCTTCGTAAAAAGCTAAATATCCTTGACCATTCGGCCATCTATGTATTAATAGCCGGCACCTACACTCCCTATTGCCTGGTGGCATTAAATGGCACCATTGGCTGGGTTCTGTTTGGCATCACCTGGGGCCTGGCACTGATAGGCATTATCATCAAATTATTCTACGCCGGGAAATACAATAGAATTTCCACTTTAGGCTATGTATTAATGGGCTGGATAGCTGTAATAGCAGCCAAGCCCTTGGTAGAAAGTTTACAGACCGGGGCACTGGTCTATCTTCTACTGGGTGGAGCAAGCTACACCATAGGCGCCGTGTTTTATTTATTACACCGTGTACCATACAACCATGCCATTTTTCATATTTTCGTCCTGTTAGGCACTACACTTCACTTTATCTCAGTCTTTTTTTACCTTCTGTAAGGGCAAGGAAATTCACTCCTACTCTACCGTATTCGATCTGTCTTTTCTCAAAAAAGACTAAATCATTTCAGTAAAAAGTGGGTGGTTTGGTACTTTAGTATGAGTACTTTCTCAACTCATAGCATTACTTTTAGCATCAATCGTCGTAGTATCCAAGACAAAAGACGCTCATGACAAAGTATCTGACACTCTTATTATCTTTCATTTTACTGGTTTCCTGTACTATATCCGAACCACTCAGTGAGGATGAAAAAGCGCTGATCCGTGATGATATTCTGGAAATGTTCGGTCATTATTTCGACGACATAAAAAGAGATGGCCTAATGGCGGAATTCAGATATCTTGATAAATCCAGGGATTTCTTTTGGGCTCCTCCCGGTTACAGGTCAGCTCTCTCTTATGATTCTGTCAAAATTATCCTGAAAGAAAACGCCAGGCACCTGGAAAAGGTAGAGTTTAGCTGGGACACACTACAGGTCTTTCCTATTACACATGAAATTGCTACTTATTCCGGAGTGGTTAAAGGCGTGATACATAATACATTTGGAGATGTGTCTTCTGTATTGATGATTGAGTCAGGCACTTTGATCAAGAGGAAAGATGGTTGGAAGTTATTGAGCGGTCAATCCGCCCATTTGGATATACAAGATTCCAAAGTAATTTCAACCACTGATTCAATTAAGTAGGGTTCACTTGAAAAGTAATTTTCAAGTTTTTGTTGCTGGGCGCTAGCCACTGGGTTACTGGCAACAAGATACATAACTATTTGATTATCATAATATTAAAAATCGGTTGAAAAATGATATTGCTCAGTCGCTTATTACCAATCAGACCGTGGTAGCGAGTAAAAACCTCAAAAATGGCATAATCCCACTGATTTTGAGGTTCAAAATACCAACATCGTCCATAAAACAGTGCGTCTAAACGCCAAAAACACACTTTCTTCTGAGCTAAAACTATTTTTCATGAGTGGCCTAAGTAACACTTACAGACATCTGTAGTAGTCTTTGCAAGTGGTTCGCTCAAGCCTTCACCCAATCCGGATTCACTTCATTTTGAATTTTACCCGCGTTGAAAAAGGCTGTTATATTACCTAAAGAAGTGCTTGCAATATTCTGCATAGCAGTATCGGTAAAAAACGCCTGATGTGATGTGATAAGAACGTTGGGGAAAGTGATAAGTCGCATAATAAGATCATCCTGAACGATCTGATCACTAAGGTCTTTAAAGAAGATAGCCTCCTCTTGCTCATATACATCAATACCCAGATAGCCTATTTTACCACTTTTAAGTGCCTTAACCAGTATTTTAGTATCTATCAGCCCACCCCGGCTGGTGTTGATAAGCATTACGCCATTTTTCATCTTTTGCAAGGAATTCTCGTTGATCAGGTGGTAGGTTTCGGGGGTTAAAGGACACTGAAGGGAAATAATATCTGATGCCAAATAAAGCTCATCCAACGTAGCGTAAGCTATTCCGGACTGCTGAAGCCCTTCATCAGGAAAAGGATCATAAGCTATTACTTTGCAACCTAACCCTAACATAATACGCGAGAATATGCGCCCTATTTTACCGGTACCGATCACTCCCACAGTTTTACCGTGAAGGTCAAATCCGATAAGCCCGTTAAGTGAAAAATTACTCTCCCTGACCCGGTTAAAAGACCGGTGGGTTTTCCTATTTAATGTCATGATCAATGCCAGTGCATGTTCTGCCACTGCATAAGGTGAGTATGCCGGAACACGGACCACAGCAATACCGTGGTCTGAAGCAGCTTGTAAATCAACATTATTAAACCCGGCACAACGTAAAGCAATCAGTTTTATTCCATTCTTCGCCAATTGATGTATTACAGTATGGTCAAGCTGATCATTGACAAACACGCAGACCGCATCAAAATCACTGGTATAAAAGGCCGTTTCTTCCGTTAAGGGATCCTCGAAATAAGTTATTTCACATTTATGTCCACTATTTTCTGCATCGAAAAATGTTTTATCATACGGTTTGGTACTATATACAGCTACTTTCATTGATCTATAAAAATCTGATACAAAACATACTAGGTAGAATGAAGCTTTCCTTATACTTAAAGATAAATACCAAACGTCTAATGTTAGCATGAAAAGCCACCGGAATAAACACACCGAAGTATCGTAAAGCCATAAATTATTCAACCTATACTTCCATCACAAAAGCCCGAACAGCCCGCTAAACGTTTTGCATTAAGTGAAAGCGCTCGAAAACTATTTGCCTTTCCGGTCCCATCGGGTTTTATTGAGATCATCTGTTTTGAGTTACTCAAGATCCAAGGCGGTCGGATGATAAGGTGTTAACAGATCTTTTGGAAATACTTTTATTCAAGTAAATTTACTATGCCTAATGAATGACCTACATGAATTACGTTCTATTACTTGCTCTCAACTGTTTTCTAACTGACAACAACCTTCCCAACACAACCCGGGAGATAAAATTCAAAACCATTACTATTGTCAATGACCACTACATGGTCGCGGATGACTGGAAAGACATCAGCATAGACCTGACTACCGGGGAAGATGTCAATAGTGAAAACTATGGCGGTATTTACTACCCTCCTACTTCCCATAGTTCATCCTTAAAAGAGCGTCGCATATCCATAGCCCGTGAAAGTATGGAGATAGAAATAGATCTTCTTAACACCACAAATGACCGATGGTTGCTGGAGTCCATAACATTAAATGTATTGAAAGTATATAAGGCGAGTGAAATAGACTTCGAAACAGGTAGTTGGGAAATTGGCAAACGTACTCTGGGCTACAGCCCCTATTTCGAGATAAAAGATGGCATCAATTCTATCACCGACCTTCCCACGGATGTATTTATTGGCACAAAGAAAAAACCTACGGATTCTCGTATGATCCTGAGGGTTTATGCGGAAGAAGTTACCGGTAAAATCTATGAATTTGGCTTTATACTCCATTTGTCTAAAGAGGGCAATCAAGACAAAAAAATGGTTATCACATCTGACAAAAGCTATTTCATAGCTTCTAACTGAGCCTGAACAAAGTGATAACTACAAATGGGCAATGATCGTAATCTGAATGTATGGTACTATTAAATATAATAGCGCAAAAAAAAGGCTACCCAATGGATAGCCTCTCTATATACTGATGATATTATTTAGTCAATCAATTCTACATTGACAGCATTCATACCCTTTTTACCTCTTTCCACTTCAAACTTTACTTTGTCGTTTTCGCGGATTTCATCAATAAGACCTGTTTCGTGAACAAAAATATCGTCACTTGAATCTGATGGCTTAATAAAACCAAATCCTTTGGAATTATTGAAAAACTTTACTGTTCCTTCTTTCATTACTTGTGTTTCTAATTATTATTATTTATTGTGTTCAGTGAAAATTCTATGCAATAACGACATACCTTGCCGTTATATTAGCAAGTTACATAACTTTATTTTCGTTCGTACTAACCTGTGCAAGTTCCAATCGTCCCAGGGAACGAAGCATTTTAATATGATCAAGAACTGCTCCTACAAACGTACGCTTACAATGGTAAGGCAAGTTAAATTCTTTCGCAGTATCTGCCACTATCTTTGATAACTTCTTATAGTGAACATGACAAATATTTGGCAATAAATGATGTTCTACCTGATAATTTAACCCTCCTATCAGCCAAGAGAATAGTTTGCTCTTTGGAGAGTAGTTCGTGGTAGTAGCCAGCTGATGAGCTAACCATTCATCAGACATATTTCCATTCTCATCCGGCAAAGGAAATTCTGTGCTCGGCATTATATGCGCTGTTTGAAATATAATGGTAATGCTAAGGCCTGTTATAAAATGCATGGCCAGAAAACCCAACAAAACTATCCAGGGAGCAACTGGCACCATAATGAGTGGCAGTACCAGAGCAAACGAATAATATAAGAGCTTCCAGCAGCAGATCTTGACAATCTCCAGGTTAAACTCACCTTTACGCTTGAAAAAACCTAATTTTCGAAAACGATTAATTCTTATAAAGTCTTTTGATATCACCCAGGAAATAGTGGACAGACCATAAAATATCCAAACATAAAAGTGTTGAAACCTGTGAAGCTTATTCCACTTGGCATGAGGTGAAAATCGTAGAAAGAAAGGTGCATTGATATCATCATCGGCCTCTTCGATATTTGTATAGGTATGATGGAGCACATTATGTTGTATCTTCCATACATTAGCATTGGCTCCGATCAGGTTCATGGCATATCCCATGAATTTATTCACTCTTCTATTTTTGGAATAAGAGCCATGGAGTGCATCATGCATAATGCCCATACCTACTCCTGCCATTCCCAATCCACTCAAAAGAAATAAAGCGAATAAAATCGCTACGTTATGTACGGTTCCAGATATAATGAATCCGAGAGGCACAAAATACAAGGAAAGCATGAAAACAGATTTAAAGATCATACTTGTATTACCATACCTGCTAATGTTATTCGTTTTAAAATAATCATTAACACGGCGCTTCAAGGTCTTTGAAAAGTCAGAATCTGTTGACGAGGAAAATTTAGGAGTCTTGATTGTTTTGTGTTTTATAGCGAAACATCTCTTAATTTCTGAGACCGTGTAAAGGTATTGAATATTATTTACAACCTATCTAAATAAATCAAAAAGGCACGAGGCACGACATATTGGAATGGCAAATCCAAACGGTAACGTTTTGTATCGTACGTTTTTGTAATAATGACAGGAAAAATAAACCACAGCCTAACTCCAATCTCCCTGAAAAAACATTACAGGTTAAAAAAGGTTTAGTATTACATGATCAAACAACCTCAACCACCTGGATTTAAAGACCATTCTTTTGAATTTTCTTTTAAAGTGGCTGCTGATGAAGCTATGGTCTGGCAGTGGCTCAATGATACCCGCACCTTTACGGATACCCAGGTATGGCCCTGGAAGGTAGAATTTTATAGCCCTGAACCGGATAAAATACCGAATGGGTTCTATGAAAGTGTACTCACTAATCACTCCGGTCCGTTCGTAAATTTTGCCGGCGAACTTACTACTATTAAAGAAAATAAGTATCGTGACCTGCAATACCTGTATGGTAGTTATGCAATCAGTTTCCGCTGGATAAGACCTTACAGGCTTGAATTCAGCACAGAGCAAACAGGTGAGTTAACTGAAATAACGGGCAAACTGAGCACTTACGTTAAACCTTACCTATACAACCCATGGAATAGTGCTCAAAAAATCTTCTGGGGACGTTTCAAACGATGGGCTACACGCTCTGTGCGAAAATTGAATAAAAAACAGCAGGCTTAATCCACTTAGGCACGGACATAACCCCAACCGGCCCTTTATTTAAGAAAAGCATGAAACTCACCTGGATAACTCCATGCTTTCCTTTATCAATAACCTGGTAAATATTATTGGCTATCCAAAAACTGACTCAGCTCTTCTACAGACTCTGAGTACGTAAGTGCATCATTTACCTGGTAATAATTGCCTTGATCCGTGGTTTTTGAATATGCAGCTTTAGCCACACCCAGCTTATTATCTTCGAACGTGAACAACTCCATAAAACCTATTACCTGCTTGACTGAAACACAGTTGCCCTTTAAAATTTGCTTCATAACGGTCATTTTTTCGTCACCGAAAGATTTATTATTAATAGATTTTTTGGCTCGTTCAAATGAGTCGTTTGTCATGGCGTTGCAACCTGCTTCTTCAGGCTGTACGGTAGAAGATTCAGTATAGGTAGTGGTAGTCACTGTGGTAGTAGATTCTTCTTCCAAAGGTTCCAAATCACTATTATCAAGAGCTACATTAACATTTAAACTTACATTAGCAGAGCCTTCAGTGACAGAGATCCCTACCGAAGCATTATCTCCACCGTTTTTGGTGCTTTGATCGGTTCGTTGGGATGTGGTGGTTGTTACAGTAGTCACCTGTTGCTCCATAGGGGCAGGAGTAGCCACTACCTCGGAAATACGTACCGTTTCAGAGGTCTTATCATCAGCTAACGGAACGGAACTTACAGGGCGCATTACATAACGCCCTTTCTTATTTCTTTTTATAATAGAAGTCATGGTCATGCCTGGGTCAATCATCATTTGCTGTTTGACCACGGGGGCGCCCGGAGTTTCAAACTCCAGTTTTATCTGGGCAAAATCTACCGCTATCTGCCCCGCAGTAACGCGCGATTGAGGAGTATCATTCTTTTTGTCACCATTGACAAAAAGAGTAAATTTTTCACCTTCTTCTGTGAAAAATACCAGGGAGGAAGATTGCGCAAAAAGTCCATTGCCAGCGAATAAAGCAATGATCAAAAAATAAATAGTTTTCATAATCTCGATAATTTGTTTTGGAGCACTTTACAGAAGTTGTGCCAATAACGCTATAAAGACCGAAATCCCGCGTTTTTCCATCTCTACATCTTCTCTACAAAAACCAGGAAAAGTTCTAAGACAAGCATTCAGCTTATTGCCTGATAGCAGATGTACTTACTACTGCCAGTGTGGATCAATCAAAGGGTATTGAATGTATAGATCTGCGATTTGGTTGGTGAAAATAGTATAATCATTAACTTTTTGAAAGATTAACCATCTTGCTCATATTGGTATGAATATAAAGGGGCACAAACAGGTAATTATAAATGTAAAGTTTATATTTAGATCGGACATTTGTCAAAACCCGGATCGCATCACAAATAATTTAAGCGCTTAATCCATGAGTGAAGTTGAAGATTTTATTTACCGGCAGAATGAAGGGCAACGCAAGATTATAACTTACTTGCATGAGACCTTAACTCGCCTGGACCTCACTTGTAAAATACGATACAAAGTACCTTTTTACTATGCTAAAAGTTGGATCTGCTACATTAATGTTTCAAAAACGGGAAATGTTGAGCTCTCATTCACTCGTGGTAACGAATTATCCAACGAACAGGGGCTGTTAGACCATAAAGGCAGGAAACAAGTCTTTAGCCTGGAATTCAAAACCTACCGGGATATCCCAAAAGACGCGTTAAACGAGATCATACATGAAGCATTGTTATTGGATAAGACCATTCCCTATGCTTCAAAAAGAAGTAAAAATTAGATCTATTCTTTTAAGTAAGGAACTGGCAATAACACTTAGTATTTGAAAGCCATGGGCTGAGTAACTTCATACATAGTTTAAAATGGGTTACCTCTTTAGATTTATCCGCAGCGCCTAAAATACCTGAATCGAATTCTTTCTTTGTTTCTTTGAAAAGCAAATCTTCCATTAAGAAGAACACAGCATATCTACAATTGAGAAGCGGTAGTACCAGTACTATTATGTCAGGTTCATATTCTAATACCTTCCTTTTATGAAAGCCGGTTTATGGATGATTGGAACATTGGCCTCTTTCTGTATCATGGCCATTGGAGCACGTGAACTTAATGGAGTGTTAGATACGTTCCAGCTGCTTTTCTACCGCAGTGCATTAGGGTTGGTGATCATGTCGTCCATCCATGTGTTATCCGGTAATCCACACCCTTTTCGTACGCAATATTTCAAGCAGCATATGATCAGAAATACTTTCCATTTTGCAGGACAATACGGTTGGTTCATAGGCATTGGACTATTGCCTTTGGCAGAAGTCTTTGCATTAGAATTCACTACACCTGTATGGACAGCGCTGATTGCCTATTTCCTGTTAAAAGAGCAAATGACAAAGGTCAAAGTATTTGCCATAGTAGTAGGCCTGTTAGGTGTACTCATCATTCTAAAGCCAGGATACACCCTTCTTAACGGATCTTCATTTATTGTACTCGCAGCAGCAGTGGCTTTTGCCATTGCACACATTTTCACAAAATCCCTTTCTTACAAAGAAAGCCCGGCAACTATTTTATTTTACATGAGTCTGATACAGCTTCCCCTCGGGCTGATACCCGCACTATTCAACTGGCAATGGGTTACAGGCGAAACATGGCCGTGGATCGTATTGATCGCAATTACCGGATTAACGGCACATTTCTGTACTGCGAAAGCAATGCAATATGCCGATGTCACCTTAGTAGTTACCCTGGACTTCCTGCGGCTGCCTCTCATTACACTGGCCGGTATTATTCTATACAATGAAGATTTTGACATTACATTGTTAATTGGAAGTCTTTTAATGCTGACCGGAAACCTGCTAAATATCAAAAAATCGATGAAACATCGAACCACTTAGGATATATTCATCGTATTGAGCAATTTTCGGGTTTTACATCATTCTCAGTGTTGCCAATTTTGGATCATAAAACAAAATGACCATGAATGATCAAAAAAATATCGATTACGAGCGAATAGCTGAGGCCATTGGCTACATTCAAGACAATTTTAAACAACAACCCTCCCTTTATGAAGTAGCAGAAAAGGTCCACCTGAGTCCGTATCATTTTCAACGACTATTTACCTCATGGGCAGGTGTGAGTCCAAAAAAATTCCTTCAATACATAAGTATCGCCTACGCCAAAAGCTTGTTGAAAAAAGAAAGAGCAACACTGTTCGACGCCGCACATGAGACCGGCCTTTCAGGTACAGGTCGTCTTCATGACCTATTTGTAAGCATAGAAGGAATGACCCCCGGCGAGTTTAAAAACGGTGGACAGGCTTTATCCATAAACTATAGTTTTGCAGAAAGTCCGTTTGGTAAATTACTGGTAGCCTCCACGCATAAAGGACTTTGCCACATGGCTTTTGTAGAAGATGAAACCGAAGCGATGGTCAGCCTAACCGGTGCATTCCCAAATGCAACCTTTCATCAGGTGGTGGATTTAATACAACAAAATGCATTGTATATTTTCACTCATGACTGGAGCAAACTAGATCAGATCAAGCTACATCTCAAAGGCAGTGACTTCCAGTTAAAGGTATGGGAGGCCCTGCTAAAGATACCCAGCGGGCATTTATCTACTTATGGCAAGGTCGCTAAGTTGATCCAAAAGCCTGAAGCATCGAGAGCTGTAGGTACAGCTATAGGAAGCAATCCGGTGGCTTTTTTAATCCCGTGCCATCGTGTGATCCGTACCAATGGTGAAATCAGTGGCTACCGCTGGGGTACGATCAGAAAAACAGCCATGATAGGCTGGGAAGCAGCACAAACAGATATAATCCCAGGCAACAACTGAAAATATGGAAACGTTTACACCGATAGAACGGTCCATTCAGGCACAGAATTGGACATCTGTTATTGCATCCATTGATACAAAAGGATATGCCAAATTACCTGGTTGTATTCCGGAGAACCAATGCAATGACCTTATCCGGTTGTATGATCAGCAGGAGCATTTCAGAAAAACAATCGTAATGGAGCGCTATCGTTTTGGCCTGGGCGAATACAAATATTTTAAGTACCCATTGCCAAAAGCTATTCAGGACATGCGGGAACTCATCTATCCAAACCTTGTTACCCTGGCGAATAAATGGGTGGCGTCGCTGAACCTTGGTCAAGCTTTTCCTTCAAGTCTGAAGGAGCTGCAAGATATCTGTGTTAAAAATCATCAGGTAAAACCCACACCGCTATTATTAAAATATGGTGAAGGTGGATATAACACATTGCATCAGGACCTATATGGGAGCATTTACTTTCCCCTTCAGGCTGTATTGTTTTTAAACTCTCCCGGTGATGACTATGGCGGTGGCGAATTTGTTATCACAGAACAACGCCCAAGGGCCCAGTCAAAAGCTACGGTTATACAGTGCAACAAAGGAGACATACTCATATTCACTACCAACTTCAGACCTGTTAAGGGCAACCAACGTTATTACAAGGCAGCCATGAAACACGGAGTGAGTGAAGTTTTATATGGTCAAAGACATACTTTAGGGATCATTTTTCACGATGCTGCATAATTGGATGGTTTTACACGACGAAATAACCAACTTTGAGCTTAATCAAGGGATCAGGAAAGGATCACTTCGCCTGGCAGGAAACAAAAAGCTGAAGATCTATGGCTCACTTGGATGCCGGTCAGGAAAACGACTGAAAAGAGAGAACAGGGTTTTCTTTACCGATCAGGAAGAAGCGTTGAAATATGGATACCGGCCTTGCGCTCATTGCCTAAGGGAGACATATAAAAGATGGAGAAATGGACCTGTTTAGCAGTGAAACCAGGCAAAACTTACTTCCGTATGACGGAATAGCAGATTATCACGGGATCATACTTAACCGATCTGATGCGGACCATTACTTGGATAGATTACTGTATACCGTTGATTGGAGAAATGATGAGGCCAAAATCATGGGCAAACATATTGTAACCAAAAGAAAGGTGGCCTGGTATGGTGACAAAACATATGCCTATACCTATTCCAATACCACAAAATACGCCTTGCCCTGGACGAAAGAATTAACTGAGTTAAAAAATCTGATAGAGCAACTTGTTCATACCCGGTTTAACTCATGTCTTCTCAATCTTTATCATAATGGCAGCGAAGGAATGGCCTGGCACAGTGATGACGAGAAAACCCTTAGTAAAAATGCAGTTATAGCTTCTGTCAGCCTGGGAGCAGAACGCGAGTTCAGTTTAAGGCATAAAGTCACAAGACAAAGCGTATCACAGGTACTGGCGCATGGCAGCTTATTAGTGATGAAAGGGGAAACACAAACCTACTGGCAGCATCGTCTCCCTCCTACTAAAAAGGTCACTCGCCCCAGGATAAACCTTACCTTTCGTTCAATTTTGGCAACGTAATGGATTGTAAGCGGTCATCCCTGGAGTAACGGCAAAAGCATGTCCACCAGTTGGTTCTTTTTAAGCTTACTCAGAACACCGCGCTTTTTTTCTTTATCCATAGCTGGATCGGTGAATAGGTTGTACTCTTCTTCCGAAAGAAGTGATTTAAGAAGTAAATCAGACGTTTTAGATTGATTATTTAATCCCAAAAGTACGACCTCATCTTTAGCTACGATTAGTAACTCCCGGCCCTTCTTTTTGCACATTTCAATAGGTTTATAATCCGAAGCCGAATCACGCAATGCCCAACTGCTATAGTCAATTTTAAGATTCTCTATTTCGGCTATTTTAGTGTTATTTTCACCAAATACTAAGCTTAAAACGTACTTGGTAGCTCCTTTCCAGGCTTCCAGATCAAAGTCCGGTGCAGACAGTTTTTGAATCTGTTGATCAATGAGTTGGGTGTATTTTTCCTCAGTCGTTTTCATATATTAAAGCTACAAAAATCCTTGAATCAATGATTAAAAACATCCGTGGTATATTCCGACAAGGCTTTTCAACAAAACCAATGAACTAATTATCAGAATAATATGATTTTCAAATCGTATTTAGGTCCTGGAAGATTAAATAATAAGACCACCATCATTTAGGCATAAATCGGATTACAAAACAATAAAATTAAAAATTCTTACATGTGTACTTATTTAGCAATTAATAGCTTTTTAAAGGGGTTATTTTAAGTAAGTTTATGGTTCATTTTTTAATATCAGATACTAAACGGCCTTATGAGGGGACTTGCACTTACAACTCTTTTGATCACCCTATTTTTTTCCACCCCATTTGCACAAAAAATCAACAGAAACTGGAACCAGGATCTTCAGGCAGATATGTCGGCATTCAAAGACTGCGCAAACGTATCCGATAATGGATTATCCTGTAATCAATATCCCGGAAAGTCATTATCCACGGTGTATGGTTTAAAAGACTTTTACTCCGCTTCCAAAAAGCGATATCTTTCTGTTGTCGAAATTTCCGAATACTTAAAGACTAATGCCAAATGGGAGGAGCTTGGGCACGCCTATGAACCGGATGTATTGCAAACAGCGCAGGAGCGAGCCAATAAAAACAGAGCCAGTGTTGCTATTTATATCAATGAGGAAGGGGAAGGACATATGGTCGTTATTGTGCCGGGAGAACTTAAACCTTCAGGTTCATGGGGTTTGAAGGTGCCTGCATCAACTTCCTTTTTCGCGAAAAGTCCGGAAAAATCGTATCTGACCCGGGGCCTTTCCTATGCTTTCCCTAAAAACCTGATCAAAAACGTTTTCCTTTACGGTAGAAAGTATTAAGTCTTGAAATTAAGGTAAGGTTAGGCTTCTGCCTGGCCCCTGCTCACATCAATTGTTTTGTTTCCTGATGCACTACAAAGTGGCTATCCGCTAGTGCGATACACAACGAAATAATAATCTGTTGGTTTTCATTAGAATATTCCGGCTGACGTTAAAAAGACCGTAAAACAACTGGAAAATAAGGCAGGAACAATTACATTAACGGCAAGAGAGATAGCATTTATTTCTGCAAAACGTCAACCATTTGTTATCTGCTACTGTCTTTACTGAAACTTAAAGTTTGCTTATGAACATAGCCCGTAAGATTGTCGCATCCGTTTTTACATTATGTTTCTGGCTATCTGCTCACTCAATACACGCCCAAAACGCCTGCAATCTGGTGAGGGAAATGTCTGCAAAAACGAAAGAGATCAATACTTTAAGCTATGAAATGCATAAAAAAGAAAGGGTGAATGGTAAGATGCTCAAACAGCGATCTGCCGTAAAGCTCCAGCGGGACCCTTTCAAAGTATACACCAGACAGCTACCCCCTGGTAAAAATATAGAAGTCCTCTATCATGGTGGCAGTAAAACGGCGCTGGTCAATCCGGACGGATTTCCATGGTTCAACTTAAAGCTGGACCCACTTGGAGCACAAATGACAAAGGACCAACACCACACCGTAATGGAATCCGGTTTTGATTACTTCGTGTCTATCATGGAACACCTGATGGATAAGTACCATCCGCACCTCAGCAACATGGTTGAGTTATCCGGGAGTACTGACAAACATGGCAACGACTGTTGGATAGTTGCGTTTAATAATCCTTATTTCACTTATGTTGATCACAAAGTAGATAAAAAAGGGACAGTGCGTTCATTAGCTGCCGAACATTTGGTCAGCGCACGCATGATCCTGGCACTCAACACGCACCTGGACGATTTTGACCATGACATCACCGGATATACGTTGAAGATGCCAAATGACTATAGCCCTAAAATGATCTTATACATTGACAAGCAGCGTCTTATTCCGTCAGGTATTCATGTCTATGATGATAAAGGGCTCTACGAGCAATATGACTTTCTAAATGTTGAAGTAGATCCGGCTTTTCAACCTAACGAGTTTACTGCGTCATTTTCGGAATACGATTTTTGAATTATAAATTCGTAGAAGATTAAGGCATTGCCCTCACATCTCATACAATTTTGATGGGTGGTTTTCAAATCCGTTAGACGGCCCGTAACTTCGGAAAACCTAAATCAGACCTGTCAAACATTATGAACAAGACTTTTATCAGAACGGCAATAGTTCTCGCCTTTATTTGTGCCACACTATATGCGTTTGGGCAACGAAAAAGCAGAACAACAAGCTCTTCAGCTACTACTACTTCTCTTTTTGCGGATTCTGTTTTTAACGGGATCAAGTTACGGAACATAGGCCCGGCATTTATGTCAGGCCGAATAGCAGATATCGCCATCCATCCGCAGGATGAAAACACCTGGTTTGTGGCCGTAGGCTCAGGCGGAGTATGGAAAACGACCAACGCCGGCACTACCTGGACGCCGGTTTTCGACAAAGAAAAATCGTATTCAATAGGATGTGTTACCATAGACCCGCTGGACCCACATGTGATATGGGTGGGTACCGGTGAAAATGTAGGTGGTCGCCATATGGGATATGGAGATGGCATCTACAAGAGTAATGACGGGGGCATAACCTGGAAAAATATGGGGCTGGAAAAATCTGAGCGTATTTCCAAGATCATCATACACCCGGAAAACTCTGACATTCTCTGGGTAGCGGCACAAGGACCTTTATGGAAAAAGGGAGGTCAACGCGGCTTATACAAATCCACTGATGGTGGAAAAACATGGAGGCGAAAGCTCGGTAATGCTCAATGGACAGGCGTAACGGACCTGGTGACCGATCCTCGTGATCCTGACCGGATGTACGCCGCTACCTGGGACCGGCACCGAACGGTGGCAGCCTATATGGGCGGAGGACCTGGCTCAGGAATCCATCGCAGTACCGACGGTGGTGAAACCTGGACCAAGCTTACTAACGGTTTACCTACCTCACATATGGGCAAGATCGGGCTGGCTGTTTCTCCACAGCAACCGGACATCATTTATGCCGCCATAGAATTAGACCGTCGTACAGGAGGTGTTTATCGCTCTGCTGACCGCGGCACTACCTGGGAAAAAAGATCTGATGCCGTGGCAGGAGCTACCGGGCCTCATTATTATCAGGAATTATATGCATCACCTCACCAGTTTGAAAGACTCTACCTTGGAGACGCCTGGATGCAGTACTCGGAAGATGGCGGAAAAACATTCAAGCGACTGAACAGGGACCACAAACATGGCGACAATCACGCCATTGCCTTCAAAAAAAGTGACCCGGATTACTTGCTCGTAGGTACCGATGGCGGCGTATATGAAAGTTTTGATCTTGGAACCCACTGGCGCTATATGGAAAACATCCCCGTCACCCAATATTATAAAGTGGCTGTAGACGATGCCGCCCCTTTCTATAATATTTATGGCGGCACCCAGGACAATAGCACGCAGGGAGGTCCGTCACGCACAGACAATGTGCATGGCATCCAGAACTCTGACTGGAAAGTGGTACTTAACTGGGATGGACACCAGCCCGCCACCGAACCTGGTAACCCTGACATCATGTATGGGGAGCGGCAGGAAGGGAACCTATCTCGCATTGACCTTACTACAGGAGAGGTAACGGACATACAACCTCAAGCAGGTGCCGATGAGGGTCATGAAAGATTCAATTGGGATGCTCCTATCCTGGTAAGTCCGCATTCACCACAGCGCATCTATTTTGCCTCGTACAGGGTATGGAAATCAGATAATCGTGGTGATCAGTGGACGGCCATCTCAAGCGACCTGACAAAAAACCAGAATCGTATTGAACTGCCCATAATGGGCCGGACACAAAGCTGGGACAATCCCTGGGATTTTCTGGCCATGTCCAACTACAACACCATTACGTCTTTGGCAGAATCCCCAAAACAAGAGGGACTCCTTTATGCCGGTACGGATGACGGGCTGATCCAGGTGACCGAAAATGGTGGTGAAAACTGGCGGAAGACAGAAGTAGGAACCCTCCCGGGTGTCCCTGCTACAGCATTTGTGAATGACATCAAAGCGGACCTCTTTGACAGCAATGTGGTTTATGCTGCATTAGACAATCATAAATACGGTGACTTCTCGCCATACTTGTTAAGAAGTAGTGACAAAGGGTTGACCTGGAAATCAATCCGTGGCAACTTACCCGACAGGACCCTGGTCTGGCGTATTGTTCAGGACCATGAAAAACCGGGACTGCTCTTTGCCGCTACTGAGTTCGGGATCTACTTCACCGTAAATGGCGGAGGTCAATGGACGAAGCTGCAAGGGGGCGTTCCCACTATTTCTTTCCGGGACCTGGCCATTCAAAGAAGGGAAAACGACCTGATCGGCGCTTCTTTCGGTCGCGGATTTTTTGTTTTGGATGATTACACAGCACTTCGAAGCGTGACTGAAAGCCAATTGCAACAAGAAGCCACACTATTCCCTACCAGGAAAGCCTGGTGGTATGTCCCAAGGTCTCACCTGAGTTTCGATGACCAGAAAGGTTCACAGGGCGCCCAGCATTATGTAGCCCCTAATCCGGATTTTGGGGCCATTTTCACCTATTACTTAAAAGACGGGCTCAAATCAAAAACTGAAATACGTAAAGAAGCTGAGAAAAAGGCCAATGCTCAAAACAGGAATATTTCTTTCCCCGGATGGGAAGCTGTTGAAAAAGAAAGAGTAACCCCTACCCCTAAAATATGGCTTACCGTTAAAGACGCGAGTGGAAATGTGGTTCGTCGCGTTGGGGGAGCAGCAAAAAAAGGGTTTCATAGAGTAGCATGGGACCTGCGATACCCTGCACCGGACGCCATCCGCCTGGAAGCTGCGACATCGGCCCCTGACTTCCTTCCCAAAGGTATGATGGTTATTCCGGGCAAATACACGGTACAGCTGTCAAAAGAAGTCGAAGGCACGGTTACTTCATTAAGTGACCCGATGACTTTTGACGTAGTTCCGCTTCGGGAAGGGGCGTTAAAAGGAGCTTCTCATGCTGAATTAAAAGCTTTTTGGCAAAGTTACAGCGACATTGTTCGTAAACTGTCTGCCATTGATATTCGTTTTGCTAATGCCAGGAAGCGATCAAAAGCCATGCATCAGGCTCTTAAACAATCCGGCAGTGATCCTGGTGAACTCGACAAGCAATTGTATGATCTGGGCAATGCACTAACATCACTCGAAGGTAAACTGTACGGTAATGGTGCCAAAAGGCAGGCAGGTGAAAAAACCAAACCAACGCCTGGCGAGCGCACTTTCGCACTATTCCGCGGGCTGAGCAATTCTACCTATGGTCCTACGGAAACACATAAAGCCACTTTAACCATTGTACAGAACGAAATAAACACGATCGAAAATGAGTTGCAAAACCTTCAGAACATGCTGGAAACGCTCTCTAAAGCCCTAAAAGATGCGGGAGCTCCCTGGGTAGAAGGAGAATAAATAATAAAAACACTCGTTAAAAAAAACTTAAACGTACTAAAAACGGTTTAAACTATGCACGAATTGAAAAGGGCCTTTAGGGTCTTTTCAATTCCTTATTTTTAAAACCACAATCCTTTGTCGACCCGTAACACAGGAAAGCTCTCAACTCGCCACCAGCATTTGTGCTGCAATTGCTCCTATTCCTTTTATATAAAGCGTCGGCATTGTATTGATCAAACCCATTTACGCGATGCATGGTATTATTTTTAAACAGCTGTTCCAATTTGTAAGAGAAAACCATGGACAGAAAGCCCTTAAAGAAATACTGTATGGCTGTGGCTTAGGAATGAAGTACTATGATCCTACTCAAGCCTATCCCGACCATGAGGTGGAACAAATTTTGGACGCTGTATGCAAAATGCTGGGAGTGAGCAGAGACTCTGTTTTGGAAGCTTTTGGTCAGTACATCACTCCAAGTTTGTACAAAAGATTCAGCGCATTCATAAGGGAAGAGTGGGATGCGATGGACTTAATCGAAAACATAGAGGTCATGATATACGGGTCCGTTAAAACAACACAAAACAATGTAGCCTCTCCCACCCTCATCATTAACAGGAAAGGAAAAGATGAGATTACCATATCATACACTTCTAAACGAGACGCCCTGGCTTTTGGTATAGGCATTGTCAGGGCCATAGGAAAACATTACAATACTAAGTTAACCATCAAAAGATCTGGCGCTACAGGAAATGAGGTACTTACCATAAAAAGAGTCAGGAATACGACTCCCGTCCTGTCTTAGCCCAAGCATCAGAATGTAGCTATTTTAGTCATAATTATCCCTTGTCCATAGGGTAAGATAATGATAAAAGCATTCGCTGATCATAATACGGACTTTCTCATCTTGGCCGGGCTTTACAGTCTCCATAGGGACTGTAAAGCCCTGATTTGAATTCCCTCCCTTTCATCCTTACCCATAAGTATATGGAAGTAATGATGTGCCGATTATCAAAGAGTGCTCACAAAAACCATAGGAATAAATTAACATTGTCTGAACGCGCATCAATCTCTTCGAACCCTATGAAAGCGACCTCAACCATCCTTCTAGCCTTTCTTATTATCAACGCTCATTCCATAAAAAGTCAGGATTTCTCTGCCCTGAAATACAGAAATGTAGGGCCTGAACGTGGAGGAAGAGTGACCACAGTGGCAGGCATAGCTTCAAAACCTTCTACATATTACCTGGGAGCCACCGGTGGGGGTGTATGGAAAACGGAAGACTATGGTACTACCTGGAGCAACGTATCGGACGGGTACTTTGAAACACCTTCTATCGGCGCCATAGCAGTAGCTCAAAATGATGAAAACATCGTATATGCCGGCACCGGTTCCGACGGTCTACGTAGCAATGTCATCTCAGGGAAGGGTGTTTACAAATCCATAGATGCAGGGAAAACATGGGACCCCATTGGCCTGACCAAAACAGGACATATCGGTGCGCTGGAGATACACCCTGAAAATCATAATATAGTTTACGTAGCCGCTATCGGGCAGGCATTTCAGCCAAATGCAGAACGAGGAATATATAAAACTACCGACGGGGGTAAATCATGGAAAAAAAAGTTATTCATTTCGGATAAAGTTGGCTTCGCTGACCTGGAGTTACTCCCCGGAAACCCTGAGATCATTTATGCCGCTGCCTGGAAAGCCGAACGGAAACCATGGACGATCATCAGCGGAGGTACTACGCAAGAAGGTGGTATTTACAAATCAATGGACGGAGGAACTACCTGGGAAAAAGTTACTAAGGGGTTGCCAGAAGGCCTTATCGGTAAAATTGACCTGGCCGTTTGCCCGGGTGATTCACGGATCGTTTATGCTTTGATAGAAGCTCCGGATGATAAAGGAGGTTTATACAAGTCTACAGACCAGGGAAAGTCCTTCCAACAGGTTTCAGACCATAAAGGAATACGCGAGAGGCCATTTTACTATACGAACATAGAAGTGGACCCGAAAAACCCGGACATTGTATATGCCATGGCTACCAGCTACTATAAGTCCGTCAATGGCGGAAAATCCTGGTCAAAACTTTCTCCCCCTCACGGTGATAACCATGACATGTGGATCAACCCCAACAATACCGACCTGTTCATACAAGCCAACGATGGCGGGGCCAATGTTACTCACAATGGAGGCCAAAGCTGGTCCACCCAATTCAATCAACCTACTACTGAAATCTACCAGGTAGAGGTAGACGATCAGTATCCTTATTGGCTTTACGGTGGCCAACAGGATAATTATACGACCATATCTGTCCCAAGTATGGCCCCTTACGGTGTACAAAGGGCAGGTATCGGTTGGATCATGAATACCGGCGGATGTGAAACAGGCCCGGCCGTACCTAAACCGGGAAACCCGGACATTGTATATGCCAACTGCAAAGGACGATTCACCGTATATGACAAACGCACAGGAATTGAAAAATCATATTATGTCGGGGCATCAAACATGTACGGTCATAACCCCAAAGACCTCAATTATCGCTTTCAACGCGTCTCGCCGATCCATGTATCCCCTCATGACGCTGGTGTGATCTTTCACGGCTCTCAATATGTTCATCGCACACGGGATGAAGGAGTCACCTGGGAAACGATATCCCCGGACCTGACGGCTTTCAAGGCAGACAAACAAGTGATTTCCGGTAGCCCGATCACACGGGACATTACGGGAGAAGAATTTTACAGTACACTCTATTCGATACGAGAATCACCGGTTCAAAAGGGAGTGATATGGACAGGCGCTAATGACGGACCTGTCTACGTCACGCAAAATGATGGAAAGACCTGGGACAACGTAACACCGTCAAAACTACCACAGGGAGGAAGAGTGGATGCGGTGGAACCGTCACCTCATAATGCTGAAAAAGCTTACATCGCCGTACTGCGCTACCAGTTAGGGGATTGGAAACCTTACATTTATAAAACTGAGAATTACGGTAAAAGCTGGAAACTACTAACCACAGGAACTAACGGGATCCCCGCAGACTACCCCACCCGGGTGATACGTGAAGACCCGAAACGACCGGGGTTACTCTATGCCGGTACCGAATGGGGTATGTTCATTTCCTTCAACGACGGCGAACAATGGGTACCTTTCCAGCAAAATTTACCTTTGACACCTATCACTGACATCAAAATACATCGTAACGACCTTGTGCTGTCCACTATGGGGCGTTCCTTTTGGGTATTGGATAATATCGCCACACTCCGAGACAAAAACATCACAAACTTAAAAGACAACGCTGTCTTATTCAAGCCATCGGATACCTACCGTTTTCGTTACCCGAAAGTACGTACGGAAGGCGCTCCGCTAATTACTTATCCAAAACCCTCCGTGATCATTGACTATTACCTGTCCGAATCAACAAATACGAGTATACGATTAGACATTATGGACGATAAGGGAAATATTGTAAATACATATTTCGGGGACAGCAGTCAGATGAAAGGCGAAGAACAGGCCATAAGTGATATGAGTACAAATACCATCACTTACCTGGTGGATAAAAAATTAACTACCCATAAAGGTTTAAACCGGTTTCATTGGAACATGACGTATGCTGGGCCATGGAGTAGTAAGCAACGCCAGCGTTATAAAAATGGCCCTTTAGCAGCGCCAGGCGTTTACACCGCCAAGTTAACCATAGGTAGTGCTACGCTAACACAAACTTTTAACCTGATGCAGGATCCTCGTAATGCAACACATACTACCTCAGATCATATCTCCGAACTGCTAAAACTACAACTGGACCTGATAGCGCTTCTCACTGAAGCCCGAAAGCTGGAAGATGAGCTCAATAAAGAGTTTAAACAACTGGATAAAAAGAAGAAAGTGGCCGGTTTACCCGAATATGATACAGAACGTCATGTTACACTCTCCAACGTATTACAGAAATTAAAGACCGCAGAAGGAACCTATCCACAACCCATGCTTGCCGATCAGATCAACTACCTGTATAACATGATGAACAAAGCGGATCAGCAGCCCGGAAAAGATGCCCTGGAACGTTTTAAGGTACTTAAAAATGAACTGGGAAAACTAAAAGCTATGCTTTGAGCAATTTCTGATATTTCCGCTACTTAAGTATCTCCTTATTTACCCGCACTAGTATATAGTAATGTTTATTGCTTTTGAAGCAACTACCATGTAGCGTTTTTAAGTTTTTGTACCGCACGCATGACATCCTTCTGGCTGATCTGACCGACAAGTTTTCCTTCTTTTAAAACGGGAAACCTTCTCAACTTCATGGTCAGGAATAGTTGAGCAACTTCGAAGATGTTCATTTCCGGAGGAACGGTCTTCACCTCTTTTGACATATGATCACTCACTCTGCCTGACAGACTGGGTGTATTATTGTATTTTCCTTTTACCACTTCCTTCAGGCAATCTCCTTCGGAAATAACGCCTACTAACTGTTTGTTTTCATCGACCACAGGCCCTCCGGCAATCTTCTTATCCAACAAGACCTTGATCACTTTATCCATTGTATCATCCGGACTAAAAGTGATTAATTGTCTACTCATATAATTATCAACGGATATATCCTGAGGTTGGGCTTTCACAGGCTTTACCTGTCTTACCCCTTGAAAACTTTTTACCATAGTTTGCGCATTTGATTTGGTGAGTAGATTAATTTAAGTAATTATTTGATCAATTCAAAGGAAAGGGGACTCATCCACAGTTCATTGGAATACAGAATATGTGTTTATGAATGATGCCAGGGCACTTCTTCTATAGAAATTTTTACCCCCTGACTGGCCTATTAAATAGCTTAGTCGATCGCCTATAGCTAAAATGGATCTTTGACAGGGCTACTTTTTTTTATCTTCTCAAGCATTTTTTTCCTTTTATGGGCTTTCTTCACACCATTGATGACGTCTTTCCGGGAAACACGTTGCTTCAGGTCTATTTCAAATCCCATGCGAATGTTAATAGGTCTTGCGTAAGGACTGGTATTGTCATGTAAAAAATTATACATGAGTTGCACCGTTCCTTTCATATGAGGGGTGATGTTATATCGGTTACCAACGCCCAAAAACAGGCCACGTCTCCATTCGCGTACACTGAGATCAGCCGGACCGGTCTTTGGTACATCCACCCTGACCTGTTCACCGGAAAGCAGGCCATAAAAGCCTTTGTAGAAACGATAGGTGAAACTCAATCTTGGCCCGTAAACCGGATTATTCAACAGCACACGACTGTCGTCTTTGTTAAAACGGATCCGGTACATATAGCTAAAATAGGCATGCCACCGATCATCCAACATAAAGCCTATGTAAGGCGCTGCATCCACCTGGATAATGTCATTACGCAACAACTCAAGGTTAGCTCCGAAAATAATTCTGTCCCGCAGTGGCCACTCTTCGGCGCTTTTAACTTCAATAAACCGTTTTACAGAGTCCATCTTAAGTTCTGCTAATTCTTTCTGAGCATCTTCTACCTTGCTCTTATACTTTTTCAATTGGTCGTTAGCCACATATTTTGATTTTTCCTGTATTCGCTGCTTTACAAACGCCGGATCACTGTACTTTTGTGCCCGCTTTATATACTCTTGTTGCAAGGAAAGGTATTCCTCATGCTCTTTTCGTGCTTCTTCCAAAAGCGCCGATTGTTCTTCCAGGTCATTCAAGGCACCTGCTTTCTTAAGCGCTTTCTGCTCCATCCGCTCCTCTACTTCCGTAAAATCTCCATCTGCCGCTGCCTGAACCTCCCGGGCATATTCACTTCCCTCTTCTGCTCGTTGAGACACCTTGTCCAGCTGTTTATTTGCCTTATCTGCACCGGCAGCCTCTTTTACCTTATTCACCTCTGCAGATGGCAATGCCTTAACATCACTGACCTGCTCCTGTAATTTGTCTAATTCCAGATCTTCTTTTAACGGATCAACAGCAGATCCTACCTGATCATCCAATGCCAGCTCTTCCTTCAGTTTTTCGATTTCAGAGACATCACCGGAAAGTCCAAGGTCCTGTTCCAAACCACTGGCTTTTCCAGCTATTTCATTTGTCGGTATCTTATCTGTTGGAGGGTCAATACCAGTCTCATCCATGCCAGGCGCATTGAACCCTGCTCTATTGGGGTCGGGTATACCGGCATTTACTTTATCTTCCAGTCTTTTTGTCCCTAACCTATCGCTTTGTTTATTGGCTTTTTCTTTCCATTTGGCCAGGTATCCCTGTACCTTCTCCTCCGGCAACTTCATCAGACTGTCCAGTCGACTGACATATTTTTCATGAGGAAGGTTGAGAGATTTAAGGCTGTCTGCAAACGCACGGTAACGTGTTAAGGAGTCCAGACGGTTCGATTTTAAAAGAGATGGATTATTCAGGTCATCTAATTGCCCCAACCACTGTGACCGAAGTGAATCTGCCTGACCTACTGGTAAGTTAAGATTCGCAATACTATCCAGTTTGGTCACTATTCGTTGTCGTGTAGTGTCTGTTTCAGAGATATTTTCCATCGAATCCGGAGAAAACTGAGCACGATTTTTCAGGCTATCCAGTACAGCAGGATCTTGTCCGTATAACAGCGGATAAGAGACCAGTAAAAGAAGGAGATAAGTGTATTTCAAACCAACAAGATTCGATGCAAAAATACGCAATTTTATGCGTTTGATTTTTTTAATGGTTGATTTTCGTTGGTGGGAAACTGTATTAAAAATACTTGATCTTTTTGTCTGATACGCGTTGATCCGAGGAACTGAATTTATTCAATGGTTAACTCGCGTTGGTGGTAAGCCGCATGGTAAATGCTGGCTCTTTCGTTTCTAACACTCCTTAACCCTTGTTGAAAAAACGAGGAATAGTTGGGGTATGCTTTTTAGCCAAAAGGCTCCTTGATACCCGCATTGTAAATGCTAGAACTTTCACCAATTTACATCCGGTAATCCGCGGCACAGACGCGGACTAGTTGGTGTGCCTAGAGGCAGACGCGTGAGGTGGCCTCAGTACAGCTTGGGTTCCTGCTTTACATGACGGATACGTAATACCCTGATCTGCTTGTCTGTAAAGCGATAAGCTACCCGGTAACTATGTGTTTCAAAGGCACGGTAATGTCCAGGATGTTACGTTTAAACTTATCTGGTGGGTATTTCTCAGGACGGGTTTTCAAGGCTTCTAATGACGTAAGGATCGCTGTTTCTACTAACTCAGCATTTTAGTAAGACCCCTCACTGATACGTTTAAGCTCCTTAGCCAGATGTTGCAAAGGCCGCTTGTTCCAGACTACTGTTCTCTCCATGAACGGATCGCTTTGACCGCTTCTTCGTGAGAAGTATAGTCACCTGCTTCTATTTCAGCGTCAGCAGACTCTATATCTTGATTATAAGCTTCAATACTGGTACGCTGACGAGATGCCTTCCATTGCGCTAATTCCTCGATCAGCGATTTATCTTGTAAGGCGGCAAGCCATTCCAATAATTCCAGCTTTTTGGCCTGTGTGCCACTCATAATCAATGCGTTTGACTCAAAATAACGATTTATCCTCATTTTTGTATGCTTTAAAGGTAACGCTTTTTAGAGGATTTGGTTCCATAGGAGCTATTACTCCCTCTTCCCTTGCTGATTTATTGAACGGGAATAATTGGACTATGCGCCTATAACTCGCCTTGCACTACTTCAACTTCCATCAAGCCTCTCCGTCCTGCATAATCTCCCGTGCTACTGTAAAGAATGCATGGGTTGTGCAGCAATACTTGCTTGTGTATCATTATTGTGAACGTAGTCGTCAATTTTATTCATGATATCTATACAGGCTAAATCAATCGATGATTATGGTCTTTTTCATATTTTAAAACACTTTGGCTTCTTGATACAACCCGGCCGGAGGCCTACTTAATATACATCTCTTCTCTTGCCAAAGGCACAGCGATTGTTATGCTGTGTTTGAACTACGCGAGAGACTGAGGAGTATATGCACGCTAGTTGGAGCAGATGGGCATTGCCTGATGTGAAAGATGTGGAAATCAAAACAGCTTAGCCCGTTATTTCGATTATTCCGTAATTGATCTTTGGTGGTAATTCGGATTCTATAGAGGGAATATATTCGCGTAAAACATCATAGCGATTGGTGGGGCTGATCAATAAAATGATGACGACACCATGCTTTTCAAGGTTTTGCTAATGACGTAAGTGCTGATCTGCCGTCACTAAGATGCTAAAGCCATTCGCCTGCATCAACTTCAAAAGTTCACCATTTTTCACAGAGTTCCGTATCCCTTCGGTGTTGGGCGTGTATTTAATTATGATTATTTTCTTATAGGCAGTAATTCATGTAACTGGTTGATCTTATACTCAGGGATTTTTCTCAGGGTTTGGGTAAGCCACTCTAATGGGTTGATATCATTGAGCTTGCA
>NZ_VKDC01000059.1 GCF_007097395.1 Fulvivirga sp. M361 | reverse complement strand
ACTCCAACAGCGCAGAACCCAGGTGGTTGCCCAGGTGGAACCGGTACAGTACGGTAGGAGTGGTAAGTGAAACACCGCCATCCACCATGAGTTCATCGATCAGGACTATGCGGCCCTGGTCATCTTTTACATGTGCGCTTCTACGTTCGGTTTGTAATGTGCCGTTCACGGTTTTTCGGTATACTTCCCATAGACCAATATAGATACGTTCTTCCTTTATATTGCCGTTTTCTATTACTTTTCGTATCCGCTCGCCTGCATTATTGTGCAGATAGTAGGCCATGCCACCGCCACCGAGGTCTGCGCGTCGCAGCCGGTCGGCTTCGTCCCAGTCCATGGCTGCCAAATGGGGCATAGCGGTCATATTGCCGTGGGCATCATGCGTATACTGGTCCAGGGTGGGCTGGATACCATCGGAGGAGGTGCTGAGTAAATAGTTATTGGCAGCATAATGGTAATGCCTTGTCCAGCTGCCTCCTGTAGCGCTATGGATCATCTTTAAGATATTCCCAAGCTCATCGTATTCGTAACTTTGTGCGTATATTCTAAGCGCTGCAGCGTTGGTATCCGGCAATGGATTAATGGCCAGGTCACCCTGTAAGGGAGCGCTGTTATTACTGGCAAACTCGCGCCCTTCGGCTGACAGCAGCCTGTATAGGGCATCATAGCTGTATTTGCCTTTAGGGTTTACCTGTGCATTGTTAAAATATATAGTTTGCTGGGCGTTGTCTACCACTTCAGTAATGTTGCCCACCGGGTCGTAGGTATAGTTCAGTTCTTGTAAAACGTCACTGCCTGCATTACGGGTAGTACGTATTTGTTTCAGACGAAATGTTTTTTCGTCATACATGTAGTTGGTTTGGGTACCATTGGCATAATCGATTTCTTCGCGTTGCCCACGGGCATTGAAATTGATATTGCCTACAATGAGTGTATTAGCGCCATTTTCGGTAGATACCTTGTTGTAGATACGGAACAACCGTCCTTCGGTATTGTACGATGGAGTAAAATTCCCCCCGACAGGGGTGCGCCATTGTGTGATCCGTGCGAGTGCATCGCGGTAATAAAGCTGGGTAAATGTTTCGCTTTCCAGTAAAGTAGCTGCCGATGTTTTGACCGTGCCGGGATTGGTGATCCCATTCAAACTGCTCCAATCCGGTGTATCGGTGTATTGCAGGGCCAGTTGCCGCTCTTCACGCCATAGTTGCCCTTTGAAATCATACTTATCGAAACAGGTCATCCCGGAGGCATCAAACGTAAGGAACAACTGCCCGCGGTGATTATCCTTTATGGGGTCATTCAGCCCTTCTCCATAAACGTTTAGGGTAAACAGCTTTCCGGCATCTATAGAAGGCCCTCCGGGAGATCCGGGGATGGAAACCGGAATGGGCGAGTGCACCCAGCTATGGGTAGGACGCTGAAGTGCATCATATTGAAATATAAACAGCCGGTCACGGCTATCCCATGCACGCAAAGGGTTACCTACGGTATTCAAAAGGCTGTAACGCGTGCCATTATCGAGGTGTGTGGTTTTTAGTACCTGGTTGGACATATCATATGCGTAGGTAAAAGACGTTCTCCCTTTGGCGTCCATAATTTGAGTGGTGTTACCTTTAATATCCAGGGTATTAGTAAGAACATACTGTCCGTCCGGCCCATTGTCATCAATGGTAATAAACGGCCTGCCCAAAGCATCCATATGTACTACCTGGGGGGTGCCGGCATGTTTTGCGGCGAGCCAGGCAGCACGCTCTTCAGGGTCCGCAGGTTCTGCACCCGCCGGGTCGGGGCTGTTGCGAGCTACATACCACAGGCTTTCCAAAACGGTATCATTTTGGTCGTAATTTTTCTGCTGCCACGGATCAAATTCTACTTTGGTGAAAGTGTCATCCGGCAGGTCGGTACGTATGGCACGCCCTAACGGATCATAACGTATCACCGGGGTGACCCCATACTCTACCAGCTCAGCTTCCGATTCGTAAGCTTCCGTACTGCTGTAATAAGGTTCATATTGCTTTATCGGGTTGCCTTTATTATCCACTATTGTCCTTCCGGAGCTTATCCAGCGTGTGTTGGTAAACGACAGGATAAGCTCACCATTTACATCCCATACCAGGTTGCCTTGTGCGTCCCGCTCAAAAGCATCACCGTTTGCCGAGCGGATTTTAGTCATTATTACCTGTCCTGACCCGTCAGAGTAGGCATAGGTTTCCTCTACACTTTTCTGAATGGAATATTCCCGGAGTACCAGGGCATTCATCCTCCAGAAAGTATCTCCCACCAGCTGGTCTGTAATGCGTATGACGCCGTTGGCATCCGGCTGCATTTTTTCCACTTGTCCAAGCGTATTCGTATTATCAGCGGCATTATAGTTACTGATCACTTCAGTGGTAGCGCCTGTTATTGTAAAATTATGGGTGCGATTGGTATTGCCTCCTGCTATACGCCCGGCAAGGAAGTCGATATCATACCTTTTGTAGATATCCAATCCCCGAAACTCCATCCAGTTGCCGGCCCCGCTATTTCCGGCAAAATAAGTGCCCAGGATAGCATCAGAAAATACACCGGAATCATTGCCCGTAACAGCGCCGTTGGAACCTCCGGGTAGCCAGCCAGAGGCCGGTATGTGGAGTGTTTTAGCGCCATCTATTACAAAATCCGTGCTGTCCGTAAAGACGAAGCCCATGCCCTTAAGGTCTATCCATCCGGGTTCATTGGCGCCGTTAACGGAAAGGTTTAGTTGGTACGTATTGTCAAGCTGAAAATTTTGGGAAGAAGTTTCACTGGCATGCTTTACCCGGGCTTCTGTTTTAACATAGTTAGGTTGCTGCTCATTCGACCATCTGAAAAGATCATAATCGAAGGTAACCGTAGGGTCTATGATCGTATCTCCTGCACTTTCGCTGACTTTTCCCATGACGGCCATGGCCTTTACCATGCCGCGTACGTCAAAGCCGTATTCCTGCCGGTTGCCGTTAGGGTCGGTCAGCACGCGGGCTTGTAGTACCCGGTAATCATGCGTGGCCTGTGAAATATTTCCTATAGCATCCGTAACCTGGGCCACCATAAGGTCATAGGTGTCATAACCAATCAAACTGCGGTTGTCAAAAGGATCGTCCTGCGCGGTGGGAAGGTAAAACCTTAGAGGATCGAATACCACCTTTCCACTGGCAAGCCAGTAATTGCCATCACTCAACAGGTCGATATAGCCTCCTGTATTTAAAGTAGTTAAGTCTACACGACTTGAAGCTTCATTCAGCACACCGGTCAGCAGTCCATTTGTGACCGCAAGTTGATAAGCTTTATAGGGCAACCCATGGGAAGCCACCTGACCTTCCGAAAGCGGGGCGGTCAACCCTTCATTGTAGTATAGAATACGGCTATGGTCAATGAGTCTTTTTTGCAGGCTTCCGTCCGGTATGGTTTCAAAGGAAATTGATGCAGCGGTATTCAAGTCATTCAATAGCTGCTTTGGCGTTAGAGCAGGTGACCCCGGTGTCGGTGCCAGGATAGCCGTAATGGGATGAAACTGGTAATTCCGGCTTTCTGCCGGTACGCCTAATCGGTAAAAGTTGGGGTTGTCGTCTACATTGATCACCGTATTTTCAGTAAACGTGATCAGCGTCGTGTCCTGTTCGGTATAACCCTGGCTTGTGCGCCTGGCATAGCCTACCGTTGCCGATTTCAGCACATGGCCATAGACATCGGTGGTTAGCACCAGCTGATGAGTCACCCTGGGGTCGGCAGGATTACGTTCATACTGGTAGCTTAATGTTTCACCGGGAGTCACCAGGAAAGAAGCATAATCCCTGTCCCTTCTTTCAGCTTCAGCCCTGGGCTGTACCATTTTAAGCGTATAATTATTTTCAGTGACCACATAAGGGTGTTCTTGTTGCGGAGAACCGTCTTGTGAGTACACCTCCTGTCGTAAGGGAGATCCTTTTAATGCCCGCGCAGCTTCCCTCAGCGTAGCGGTTGAACCATTGTTCAATGTAGTCAGACTATTCAGAGTTCCTGGCAACAGGCCGGGAATATCACGTGCTATTGAAACGGCCTGTGCATCGCCTTGATAATATTCTTTTTCATATTGGCCAAGTATTGCTTTACCCGCTTCATAGTATCCGGTATGAAACCAGGTTTTGGTGTGTACGGGAGGAACATGCAGCACCTCTTCACCGGCATTGTATCCGGGAGGGAACAGCCCTTCATTGGTGAAGTCGGTAAATGTTTCCGTGTCCCATTGTTCTACCATGCCAAAACCACGAAACTCACGCTCATTCCCATCAAAATAACCGTGGTGATACGCATAACGTGTTACAAATCGATTTCGATTGACCTCATCCCATAACTCTACACGTTCTACTACCTGGACGGGAAAAGGTAATTTTGTGATCCAGGGAGTGTTATTCCTTTTATCGCGCAGATAGAATTTGGTGGAAGGGGCATATTTGAACCGGGTCAGACCACCCATGTTATTATTGACCTCTGTGATCAGATAGGGTTTGCCATGGCTCATAAGATCAACAAACTTAATGGCGGGTGGATGATCGGCTACTACGGGAGAAGACCATACCAGGCATTGAGTGCCACTGCCCAATAGGTCAATGAGTGCTATATTGGTCAGGTCATGAATAGGTATTCGTTGGTTAATGCATATCGCATCACCCAGCCGGTTACCCGAGGCATTAGGATAATAACGTATCTCTTCTTCTGCTACGTAAACAATATCCGTAGTACCTGATCCATCAATATCTCCCAGGCGTATGCGCCGCTGGTCAAACAGGTCATCATGATCGAAGAGCGGACTGTTATCCATACTCACCTTGTGCCCAAATCGGCCGTATCCAAGGTTTGGCCAATAAGCGACAGATGCATTTTTGAGTTGTACGATATCAATGAGCCCGTCACCACTCATGTCTGCCAGGTAAATGGTTTGGTCAGCATCTGCAAAAATAATATTGGGCCCATGCTCTTCATCAAAACTTTTTAAGGTCTCATAACTCTCCCCGTATCCTCTTTCAGCCAGAGAAGGATAACAGGTGAAACAATTTTCCCGGGTGATCATGATGTCGGCAAATCCGTCCCCATCAATGTCTATGAGACGCAGATTAGGGTCATTCCAGTCAATGTTTGGGTTTTGTTCGAAGGCCCTGAAATTTTTCCACTGTCCGTTTTCATCCTGGGCATAGTAGCCGTGTATTTGCGGACCATTGATTAAAAGGTCTAGTTTACCATTACCATCTACATCGGTGATTTGCTGTGGGCCATTTTGCAGGTTGGCTAAGGAAGGTTTGGTATTCAGTTGCCGGACAGAGGCCAGCCTTGCTTGTGGAGCATGGCTTTCGTTGACCGGTAGGTCGACGTAATAATTTTCATCTCCAAGGTTGTTTTTATAATACCATGCTGCCTTATCATCGATCAGCACTCCGGGCAGTCCCTCGCCTTCAAGGTCTGTCCACCGATATCGCTTACCATCCACCCCATAAGGCAGGTTTTCCGCATCACTTATGGGGTATTCGTGCAAGCTGGGATCAATGATGGCTTCGTTGTACTTAAAGGTTACCGGGGGATAGGCCTGGCCCGGCTTCCCTTGTTCATAATAGTGATGCTGTATAGATTGAACCTGTGTGGCGACCGGATTTTCATGGTAAGTAAGGTTCGTGGATTTGACCAGGTAAGGTGCTGCACCCAGGTCATTTTCAAAATGATGAAAACATAAGATCCGCCGGCATAACCGGTAAGTACGGACTTCGAACCCTGAACGATAGCTGGAGAAAGGGTCTTGCCTGACCGCCCATTGATTTACTTCACCGGGTGCAGGAGCCAGCAAATCGTGTTCTCCATAATCAAAGACGAGCTGAAACCGCCATTTGACATTACTAAAGAAATTTATGCTGGCCTCGTTAAAAGGAATATCAGGAGTATAACTGACTTGTTTGAGGTATTTCTGATTGTAGGCAAGGCCTTGTTTCAGCCTGTTTTTTTCATGCAGTGATGACATGTCCAGTCCGTCACTGTTTTCCTGCTTGTATTCGTAGTAGGTAATGTTGCCTTTTTCATCAAATGTATATTCCAGTAGCCATTGAAAGATTCTGGTCGGGTGAGCTGGATCGAATATCCTGGCACTGACAGTCTTGCCATAAACGGAGGTGATATTGTCTTTAGTAGTAACCTGCCAGTATGCGATGCCGGAAATATTGTCGGTGTACTTTTCAATTTTTGCAAACAACCCTTCTACCCTTGGCCTATATGACTTTATGGAGAATGTACCTTCTGCCCTTGTCACCTCAGTCCAATTTCCGTTCTCATTTTTAAGCTCAGGGACCAGATCTTCCGAACCTGCCAGGAGGAAAATATCACTTTCTATATCATCGTGGTACTTCGGAAGCCCTTTTTGTGTCTTCCTGTAGATACTGGGAAGCGCTATATTCCATCCCATGCCAAAGGCCCCGTTGCCATTGCCCGAATCATAACTCAATGCCAGTTGAGGAGTGAAACCGTTACGCCCCTGTGACAATGCGATAGGCACGGTCATCGACCCGGTGCCTGTTACAGGGTTAGCCTGAAATTTTTCTCCAATCCCGGAAATAGCACCCCCTCCTTTGGGAGTAGTAATCGAGGGAACCTCAACGGATAGCGTGGGGCGTTCTACATTGCTGCTATTAGCCTGCTCAGGTGCAGTTTCCTTAACGGCTGCTGTTGGATCAGAGCGATGTACTAAATCTTTGTTAGGATCATTTACCATGGTATTAAATTACCTTAAGATCTTGATAATCAACATTGTATATATGCGTATGGGCAACTATTTAATATGTTTATTTACATATAAAATTGATTACGTAAAATAAACAAAAATATTGTGTAGCACTGTGATTTAATACAAAAACAACTTAAATATTTTTTTTTATCAAATAAAACACAATAATATTTTGATATTTAAGTTTATGATATAGTTTTATTAATGCGTAGCATGACATTCTGTTTATGCCCATAATAGTATTAATCTAATATTAAATTATGAGTCTGAGAATTATCAAGAGAGATCCGTCCGGTGAAGAAAAAGAGGTCATCTTGCAAATAGATCCTACCCAGGAAGGCCAACCTTCCGAGCAAACGTTCAGTGTAACAGGTAAGGCGCTTGATTCAGCAGGAGTGGGTCAAAGTGGTGTTACTATGCGGGCCATCGACAGAGGGTTAAGTAGTGATATACTATTGGGTGAAGCGGTGACAAATGCCGAAGGCGTATACCTCATCTATTATACTACAAGTGTCATACCTGATGGTAAGCTGCGTGCAGACCTGGTCGTTCAGGCCATCCAGACCGGTAGTAATCCTGAAGTGGAACTGGCGGAGTCGCCTGTAATAGTGAGTGCACTTACCAAAGAAACCATTGACCTGACCATAGCCCCACCGGAAGAGTATGAAGGCCCCTCCGAATATACCGATCTAAAAGAAAAAATAGAGCCTTACCTGGTGGGAGTTAACCTGACCGAGGTCAAGCGCCAGGGAGTGGAAGTACTTGCTTCCAAAATTGATGTAGAACCTGTATTTGTAGCTGATTTTCTTCGGGCAAGACAACTTCACGGAGAGATTCCCGGTGTTTCGGAAGAGGTTCTTTTTGGACTGGTGCGCTACGATTTACCTTATAATGCTTCACAACTCATACAAACCTCTGATGCACTTAAGCGGGAAGCGTTAGAGGCAGTGACCGAATCTAACATTATTAGTCCGGCTATTGTCAATAATATTGACGCCATTCTGGCTGCTTTTGCACTGGAAGTAGTGAACGATGCGCTCCAGGATCCGGATGAGGCCGGTGGGGAAAGCGTTACTGCCCAGCTTTTAACTATTTCAGGCATTTCAGCGACTAAAAGATCAGCTTTTTACAGCGCCTATCTTGCAGATAGGGAGTTAGATAATTTTTGGCAGAAAATTGTTGATGATGCCGTACTGACGTTAGCAGAGCGTGACAATGTGCGTTTTGTTTTTCAAATAGGGGTAGTCACTCAAAACCACGTGCCGTTAGTGACGGCTCTGTTTAATGATCCTACCCTTACCACTATAGAAGACCTGAGTGGCTTGTCGGATGCGCAGTGGCTGGCGCTCATTAATCAGCCGGGGGTTGGCGTACCCAATGTTGAACCGGCGGACCTGACAGAAGATGATAAGCTGGGATATGTTGAAGCTATTACCGGTGCGTTAGAAACGGCTTTTCCCTCTAATGTACTTACGAGAGATATGGACAATGACCCGGATTATGCCACCCGGCCGGTATTGAAATTTGCTAAGGATAACCCGGTTTACGATTTTAGAGAAGATAGCCCCAGGAGGTACATCAGGGACAACCCTGACGCACTTAATGGACAAACAGATCCTAACGCAGCACGAGAGGACATTTACAGGATGCGGCGCCTCTGGCATTTAGGACTTGACAGATTGAAACAACCTCTTATAAAGCAGTTTGAAAATAATAATCTTCATTCAGCCAACCGAATAGCTTCCATAGGCCGCAGAAATTTCAGAAAAAAATTTGCTGCTGCGTTGGGAGGAGAAGAACGTGCCGATGCTATATACAAGGCTGCTTCCAAACGGTCAGGAGCAGCAGTTATGTTAAGAGTGGCATTCAGCCCGCAAATTAATGACGTACCTACAGCAGTATTCAGAGATTCACCAATTGCGGCAGAAGATGTGGCTACAGACCCCGAGTTGGAAGTACTCTTTGGTGACCAGGACTACTGCAATTGTACGCATTGCCGTTCTTCTTTTAGCCCGGCCGCTTATTTGATTGATCTGCTTGCCTTTCTTCGGGAGACAGAAACCACCGGGCCACAGACTGCCTGGCAGGTGGTTCAGGGACGGCGGCCTGAATTTGAAAATATTGAACTAAGCTGCGATAATACCAATACAGCGCTGCCTTACATTGACCTGGTGAATGAAGTGCTCGAAAATGAGGTGAGCCTTACCAAAAACTATCAGCGTCAAACTACGCGTGATGCCAAGGCCCTGCGTGCAGAACCGGAACACTTGAATAAAGATGCTTATGATGTTTTGGCTACGCAGAAATTTCCATGGAAACTGCCGTTCAATCTATGGAACGAAGAAGCACAGGTCTATATCAATCAGTTAGACATGGACAGGGGTGAGGTCCTGAAAAGATACCGTCGCCGATCTTATGAAGAAACTCCTATGGACATCGCAGAGGCCTGCGTTCGGTTGAATATCACTACGTTCATGTTAAATGACGTTTTGAAAGATACAGCATATACTGCCCACTACGATGGTAAAACAGCGACCTCACTGAATGATCTTAAAGACCCGATAAACAAAAATGGATTACTGGATGTAACACAGCTTTCTTTTGAGGACCTTACCGCATTACTTACTACAGCGTTCGTTAATCCGGGTGGCACGCTGTCCGTCACGTTCACCCCGGTGAACTCATGCAGCCTTGACGATGCGTCACTCAATTTCACCGGTAATGATTATGGACGTTTACATAAGTTCATAAGACTATCTTCCTTACTGGGCTGGTCATATAAAACACTTGATTTGGCCGTATCGGCATTAGGGTTTACCACCGTAAATGATAACCTGGTTATCGCCCTGGCCCAGCTGAAGCAATTAGCGGATCACTTCCGAAAACCGATGGAAGAAGTTATCTCGTGGTATGCTCCACTGTCACAAAAGGCATATGGAAACACCGCGTCGGAATTTGACAGAATATTCCTTAACCCGATTTATTTTACGGAAGACAACACAGCTACCCCTGGCAATACATTAAAAGAGCGTATTGAAAATGCGGACAGTGTAGCACTTGAGCTATTGAATGCCGGTGGGGACCTAACTCCTGAAATTGCGCCTATACTGGTCGGTGCCCTTCAGCTAAATGCCACGGACATTGTCAGAATCATTGATGCAGAATTGCCTGCAACAACTACCAACAAAGCCGGGCTTTCCCATTTGTACCGTGTGGCAAGCTTCACCCGCGCTTTACGCATTTCTGTGCAAGAATACATTGATTTACAAAAAAGTATGGGCACGGCCCCTATTGCCCGCGTATCGGGAAGCACACCGACGCAGGTATTGAGTGATACACTAAAGTGGATACAAGACCTGGGCACAGTGATTGAAATGGGCTTTTCCGTTCGTGAGTTGAATTACGTGCTTCGACATGAGTTTACCAGCGAATTTCCACAAAGTACGGATGACGGGGTCTCCGATTTATTGCTTGATATAAGAACCAGGCTTAGAGGAAAACTCAGTGAAAAAGGGATTTTACTGAATAGTAACTACAGCAATCTGCCCACGGCAGATTTTGAGACAGTTTCCGGCGAACTACTGGCCCTCTTCTTACTTTTCATGGAAGAGCGGGATGCCGTGAGGTCTGTAGAGATTGCAGAAGATACCGGCAGTACGATCACCGGCAGAGATGCTTTCCTTGACACCCACTGGGCACCCATCCTTGGCGACCTGGTGAGTGTTAAAACACAGTTGACGGCCTTGATAGATCCGGCCGGCCGGTATGAATATATTATGCGTTTGTTTTTTCCGCAAGTGGTGCGCCTGATGCTATTGGAAGACGAAGTGACCCAGGCACTGGCAGTGAGCCTTTCTTCCGAACAACAGTTGACACAGAACTTACTGAAGGATCAACTCAAGCAGCCTTCTGCTCCGGCTAACAATGCTTTGGACCTTTTCACAAGTTTCGATTTTGTAGCAGCTAATACGGACTATACCAACAATAGCCCCTGGACGGACCATTTTGTAGTATTGAAACAAGTTCAAAAACTGTTACTGGTCATTGAAAAATTAGCCATTCGAAACGATCAAATTGCATTTACGCTGGAAAATACTACGGATACCGATTGGTACCCTCTTAAAACTTTGCCTGTCGTTAATACCCCATCACTTACCGCTTCAGAGTTTACTTCCTTTGTGGGTTTGCTACGGGCGTATAAGCTGGAGAAAAAATATGCTGTCCCTGAAGCCTTTTCTATCATAGGGCTTTTGGAAGGTATCGTCAACGCTACCATCAGCACTACAGAAGCAGAAGCACAACTCGCTGAAAACCTGGATTGGGCATTGTCAGATATTACATTTCTCACGTCAGTAGCAGCCTTTGATTTGGCCAGTTTCCCGGCCCGTTATAAAAATGAAGGTTGGATACAGGATATCGATAGCTTACTGGAACTGGCGGGCCGATTGAAAGTGTCAGCGCAGCAATTAAGTACCTGGGCAGCCCATGACATAACGTTTGAACAGGCCCAGCAAATACGCCTGGCTGTGAAAGCTAATTATGAGATAGAAAACTGGTATAAAGTAGCGGCGGACTTAAGGGATACATTGCGAAGCAGGCAACGTGATGCACTGGTCGATTATATCCTTGCCAATAATGCAGAAGGATTTGAAACCATAGATGATATCTATGCCTATTACCTGATGGATGTAGAGATGGCCCCGTGTTCCATCACCTCCAGGATCAAACTGGCTATTTCATCGATACAGCTCTGGGTGCAGCGGATCCGAATGAACCTGGAGCCGGGAATAGCATTTTCCGATGAGGACCTGGAGGAATGGAAATGGCGGAAAAACTATCGTGTCTGGGAAGCCGCCAGAAAAGTATTCCTCTATCCTGAAAATTGGATAGAACCGGAATTACGGGATGATAAGTCCCAGTTTTTCAGGGAAATGGAGGAGGAATTACTGCAGGATGAAGTGACAGAAGAAACCGCAGAACGGGCCTACCTTAACTACTTGTATAAACTGGATGAAGTGGCTCATCTGGAAATCAGTGGTACGTTCGTGGAAGAAGACCGGAACATCCTGTACGTTTATGCGCGTACCAAAAATACGCCCCACCAATATTTTAGTCGTCAAATGATAGACGGCTTCCGTTGGACTTCCTGGGAGCGTATTGACCTGGACATTGAGGGAGACCACCTTATCCCGGTGGTTTTCAATAGAAGACCGATGCTCTTTTGGCCGGTATTTAATGAAAAGCCGGTACGTCTTGAGGATGACGATCTGGGAGAACTTAATGCATCGGGGGACGCATTGACACAAGATGTCAGTAGTAAAAACCCTGAAACGAATATCGAAATACAACTGGCATACAGTGAGTGGAAGAACAATCGCTGGCAACCTAAGAAAATATCAAAAAATGTATTGGCCGCTGATGAAGGAAAGGTAATTGAGAACTACTTCTTTCGGGCGGAAATAAGTGCCGAAGGCCTTTCTCTGGATGTGTTCTACCATGAAAGAGAGATCGATACGTACGAAGAAGTGGGGTCCTTTAAATTGAATAATTGTACAGCGGAAATAGAAGTGAGTGAAGAAGTAGATACCCCTGGCCCTTCCTCCTATACAGTGAATAATGCCTTCAGAAGTTATATGAAAATTCTGGAACAACTAGGTAATAATAAATTTGAAATCACCGAACGTATCCGGTTTTCAAGGCAAATGTTTAATGATTTTAAGTTCAGAACATACGACAAAACCATTTTAAAGGCCACACCGAGCCGATTTAGAATTACCTATCCTACTAGCGGTAATCATAATGATCTGCTTTCGGAAGTGCCCTTTTTCTATGAGGATAATGAACGGGTATTTTTTGTCAAACCAAGTGTCAAATTATACCTCATGCCCATTTTGATCGGAGGAAACCCTCTGTTTTTAGAATTTGGGAATTCAAGATCCCGCTCTGTACCACAGAAAACGACTTTTGAAATGAATGACAAAACCATAATCCGTGCTACCGGAAAGCCCACTCCACCATCAAATCAGGATTTAGGCCCGGTCAATAATAATGGAAGTCTGCTCCTGTCAGATAGAGACACCTTCCGATTTAGACGAGACGAACGTTAATGCTTTAATCAACAAATATGGCCAGATTACGTCAACAATTATATGCCCGTCACAAGAGCTTTGAGTCTACGGATTACCAATACCGCGTTAAGAAGGTAGTGTATAAAGGAATTGGCAGGCTTATCAGGGTGGCTGTTCCTGTTTATTCCAGAAGATACCCCAGGCGTGGCTATAGGCCACTGGTGAATTACCGGAAATACAAGTTCTATTCGTTTTACCATTCACATGTGTGTACCATGATCCGCCAGCTTAATCGCTATGGAATAGACGGATTGTTAGACCCTGCGCCTGACACAGAAAATGGTCCGGTACTATTGAGGCAGGCAGGATCAAATCAATTTTCATTTACTAATACGTACAAGCCGGTATCCAATATTGTAGATACCAATTACCCGGAAGAAGGGTTTGATTTTGACTTTGACTCTCCCTATGGCATTTATAACTGGGAACTTTTCTTTCACGGACCGTTGACCATAGCCGCGCGACTTTCGCAAAACCAGAAGTTTGAAGAGGCACAAAAGTGGTTTCATTATATTTTTAATCCCACCGAAACGGATGGCCTGGCCCCGGAACGCTACTGGAAAGTAAAGCCTTTTTTCAAGCACAACGAAGAAAACAACATTGCAACGGTACTGAACAAGATGAAAAGCGGCGACCAGGCTTTTAACCGCCAACTCAATCAGTGGATGAAAGATCCTTTTCAACCCCACGTCATTGCCCGGCTGCGTACTGTGGCATATATGAAAACGGTAGTGATGAAGTATGTTGATAATCTCATCCATTGGGGGGATCATCTATTCAGGCGGGATACCATTGAAACCATTAATGAAGCGACACAGCTGTATATACTTGCCGCCCAGATCTTAGGGCCTAAACCCGCCGGTATAGAAAAACCCAACATAACCCCCCGAACAGTAAAAGATGTTTTAGATAATGCGAATAGTTTTTCTAATGCCCATGTAAAAATTGAAGATGAAATAGGCCCTATTAATACCGGGGATGAAGAAGAGGCCAGTACTGAGCTGAATAGCTTAAACAGTATATTATATTTCTGTACCGCGCCAAATGACAAGTTACTGGGCTATTGGGACACAGTAGCAGACCGGCTTTTTAAAATAAGGAATTGTCAGAATATTGAAGGGATTACCCGCTCCCTGGCGCTTTTTGAACCTCCCATAGACCCGGCATTATTGGTACGTGCCAGCGCTGCCGGCCTGGATATTGGCCAGGTGCTTAACACCATCTCCGGCGCTTCCCTGCCCCATTATCGGTTCCGTGTGCTGATCCAAAAGGCGGTAGAGCTATGCAATGATGTAAAATCCCTGGGAGGAGCCCTGCTCTCTGCTCTGGAGAAAAGAGATGCGGAAGAGTTATCCCAATTACGCTCCGGGCAGGAAGTGACATTACTGAAAGCCGTACGACAGGTACGGCAGCGTGCTATTCAGGAAAGTGAAGAAAATATTGCTTCGCTGGAGAATGCCAAAGAGCTTACTGAGATCCGAAGAGAGTTCTATGGTAGTCGTGAATACATGAATGAGCAAGAAAAAGGGCAATTGAAGCATATGGCAAGGTCTGTGAGTTTTCAGAATGCGGCAAGTGCTATGGCGTTACTAGGAGCTGCTTTATCACTTATACCAAGAGTCAATCTCGGGATATCTGGAGCCTTTGGAAGTCCAGTGGCAACAATTGATGGAGTAGATGGAAAATCGTTGGGAGCATCATTAAATGCTGTTCATAGTAGCCTTAATTTTCTGGCACAAATAGAAAACCAGGCTGCCACCAAAGCCGGCATAAAAGGCGGCTACGACCGCCGTCGTGACGATTGGGAACTACAAACCTCACTGGCCGAAAAAGAACTCGAACAAATCGATAAGCAGATCACCGCTGCCCGGATCCGCCTGGCAGTGGCTGAGCGTGAACTCCAAAATCATGACCTTCAGACTGAGCAGGCAGAGGAGATAGCAGCTTACATGAAGGACAAGTATACGAACAAAGACCTGTACAACTGGATGGTAACACAAATCTCCGGGCTTTATTTTCAAAGTTACCAACTGGCCTATGAGGTGTCGCGCATGGCGGAGCAAGCCTTCCAGTTTGAACTGGCGCAGGAAGATACTTTTTTCGTTGAATTTGGGCATTGGGACAGCCTCAGGAAAGGATTGCTCTCCGGTGAAAAATTGCAGCGCGATATCCGGCGGATGGAAATAGCCTACCTGGAGCAAAACAAACGGGAATACGAACTTACACGTCACATCTCCTTGTCCATGCTCGCTCCTGATCAATTGATCAACCTAAGGGAAAATGGGGCTTGTGATATTAACATTCCCGAAGTACTTTTTGACCTGGACCATCCCGGTCAGTATCTACGGAGGATCAAGTCCGTTCGTTTGAGTATTCCGGCAGTAACCGGACCTTATACCAATGTTAATGCAAGGCTTACCTTACTCTCTAACCGCTATCGAAAAACAGCCAGAGCGGGCAGCAGTTACGCCTATACCGGAATAGACGACCAGAGATTCAGACATAACGTCACCGGTATCCAGTCCATTGCCACCAGCAGTGGCCAAAACGATGCCGGGCTCTTTGAATTAAATTTCCAGGACGAGCGTTACCTCCCCTTCGAAGGGGTCGGGGCGATCAGTTCCTGGCGACTGGAACTGTCAAGTGAATACCGCCAGTTTGATTATGATACGATCAGTGACGTAGTGATGCATATGAGCTATATGTCCAGAGAGGGGGGAGAATCTCTCAAAACTGCTGCCAATACTAACATCAATGCAGGGTTGAACAAGTTTGCTGACGAACTGGCCATGTCAGACACCGGACTTACCCGGTTGTTTAGTATGAAAACCAATTTCCCGAACCAGCTTCATCAGTTGTTGCAGCCGATTGCCGGTGAAGTGTATCAGGAGACCACAGTCCCTATCAAGCAAGAACATTTCCCACATTTTCTGAGCAATAAAACCTTAACTATTCTTGGTGACGTGACACTCTTAGTGAAGTTAAAGGATAGCAGTACTGTTATACCAACAGAGCTGAGTCCAACCGTTAAAACCGTGGCTTTTGGTAACCTGCTTCCTGCCGATGTTAATACTCCGTTGCCATACAAAACAGGCACCGTATTGGGCAATCTTATTGATAACTGGCCCATTCGAATGGACGCGACCAACCTGGAGACCAAATTCAATAGCGATGAAGTGGAGGATGTGTATTTGATCGTAAACTACACCGTAATTTAAGCTTATGCCTATGTATTCTTATCCCGTTGATTTTGAAGGTACATTTTGGACCATCATTGATGGTGATTATTATGTAAGTACCATTGGTAATGACGTTACCGGTGACGGTAGCCCCAAAAACCCTTTTCTTACGGTTGCCAAAGCATTTGACCTTGCCTTAGATGGTGAGAAGGTAGTGATCGGACCGGATGAATACCTTTCCCTGGAAGGGCTGACACAAGAACAGGGAGGCAGTCAGCTACCCTGCCGTCTGGCATCAACAACCAGCTTGAACCTGGGAGTGGGCGGTATGATGACCATTGATGGGATCATCACACAGGAAGGTGACCGGGTATTGGTGTACAACCAGGCCGCTTTGCAGGAGAATGGCATCTATATCGCAAAGACCGGGACATGGACCCGTGCTGATGACTTCGATGATCCTGCCAAAATGCTGGGAGGTTTGCTGGTGCCCGTTCTGGAAGGAACACAAAATGGGCAGTCCATCTTTCAGCATACTTCCGGTAACATAACACTTGGCAGTACACCCATTACATTTGCTAAAGCTGCTGTTTCTGATTGGGGTGATCTGGGCGGAGATATCAATAACCAGGCGGACCTTACTTCCAAAATCACAGCCGACATTGCCACATCTATTAACGCATTAAAAGCGGCCGTACCGGCAGCGGGTGATACGCTTGAGAAACTATACAACCTGATCCAGGGGACTTCTGCGGGATCTGCAACCATAGAGTCTATTGAATTTGCGCCGGATTTTGATAATGTCATTCGCAGAAAATACCGCACGCCGTTACAGTTTTCCAATGTACAACTCTACTCGGGCATTACTACCCTGACGTATTCCGCCGGTCTGGATGATGGTACTTTCAATTTTACGGATTATGCGACCGTGACTTTGTTAAACACGTATCTGGCAGGGCTTCCCGCCAATACCAATGTAGTGATAGATTTTATCTCCAATGCTTCCGAGGTGAGCTGGGTGGACCTGCAATTGGACCGATCATGATAGCGCTTAGAACCAGACGTACCCGGAAGGAGAGGATCAATCATGAAAATCTTCTTAAAATGTCAAGCGCTGCTTCGCAACAGGTGGAGGTAGTATCAAATTCGAGGTTTGACATTGATACGGTGAATCAATCGTTTACCATCTCCTGTATTCTTTCTAAACGAGATACGGCTCAAAACATAAGTGTTTTTTTCAGAAGAGGTGTTTTTAGATTAAGCTACGGCATCTCAAGTCAGGTAAACCAGGCAGTAGGCTTATCCTGGGGTAATGGAGGTCAGAATTCGCTGATTTGGAGACTACAAGGCTCTCATGTCATCGGCAATAATCCGGACGGTCTTGTTTTCATCGCCGTTCGTTTTGATCATGTCACAAGAAAAGCACAGGCGATGATCAATGGAGTATTTGCCAGAAATAATGACGACCCTTCGATGGATTATTTTGATGTAGATAATATCGCTATTTACTCAAAAAACCCATTTCCTTCTACACTCGGGTCCGGGGTGATCCAATTCAACTTTTCTCCCAATGTATATAGCGATTTTTTGTATTCAAATTTTATTTGGTCTACTAAAGCCGAAGACGATCAAACATTGATCTCCTGGGGGCAAAATGGAGGTGTACCTCCCCCAGTATCCCATGCCAATATAATACTTCATCTTTTTCCCGCTCAGCGCTATTATTTTAAAGCCGACGCAGCTTTCGTTGCGAAGCACTCCCGGTTTATGGTTAATGACCTGGTAGCGTGGGATGTAGTAGAGCAGTATAATTATGCAAGAAAAGCTGCCATAGCCAATTTCAGTAATTGGTCAAGTCCTTTAAATCCGGCATTCTCTATCAGTGGCAATCAACTATCTTACAATGGTTCATCTGCAGTTATGGCCAGCCATACTCATACCATAACCAACCCCTATGGCTTTGGAGTTTACAAAGTAAAATTTAATGTAACGTCCATTACAGGAAGCGGTGGCCATGTGTTTATAGGAGCAGGATCTACCCCAACCACGGCAAGGTATAATTTTACAAGTCCGGGGCTAAAAGAAATATATCTGAGTTATGGTTTAGGCTCTCCACAAATAGCTTTTGCGAATTCACCAGGTATTACGGCCACCTGGACGGTGGAAGACGTAGAAATTATACCCCTCAGTCCTTTGCATGCAAAATTGATTAATTTTTCAGAGGATGAGGTGGGGATAGGTGAAAACCCTTCGTCTGGCATTTTTAATGTTCGTACAAAAAGCAAAAGCCGTGAAGTGGGGATAAGTAATCTATTTAACACTTTGAAAAGGGTTGCTAATGGAAATCCAGATAATTTTGAGTTCCGCTCTTCAAATAATTTGGGGGACGCAAGTACCGGGGTGTTACGTTCCGGAAGTAGTTTTACCATGTCCTGCATTGCAAGTTTTCCCGATGCGGCCTTGAACTTTGGAGGAGGAGGTCAAATATTATCCGGCATCAATACTTCTACTGTTTTCTTTACTTTAAGAAATCCAGGTTTCTTCCGCGTGAGATTTGATGGGGGAGTAACAACGGCTAGAGATTTTCCAATTTCTGCATTTTCGGACGGAAGGAATAGAAACCGGTTATGGATCGTAATAGCAAGGTTTGATAATGCTACATTAGACATTGACTACTATTTCAAGTTTTTAGATTCTGATTCCGTAAAAAAGCTTATGATCACCAGTCCTACAAGCTGGTCCAGGCCCAATAACTCTACCTATGGACTGAGTTTTTATTCCTTGGTTGTGAATAGTTGGATCGTTTCAAGTGAAAAACAAAGTGACGCTATAGTAGATCAAATGTTAAACCTTGAGTTTGATAACGTCACTGCAAAAATTATTGATGCCTCTGTTAATAATAACCCAAGTCTTGTACTAAATGATAAAGGGACCAGTAATTTGGATTTTAGATTACAAACCATTGACCTTAACCCACCGCCATTAACGGAACAATTGCTCCTGGAAACAGGATCCGGGCTGCCGGAGATCAAAGAAGCATTGACCATAAATGGTGTCGGTCAGTACGTTGACCTTGGAAACACACTTCCGGCGCCTACCGATGGGTATAGTTTAACGTTTGGCTTCATTTTCGACAAAGACCTGTTCAATGCCAACGGGGAAATCGTAATCCGCAGGAGACTTTCTGCCAGCAGGGTATTTCAATTACTAGGCGATTCCGCCAGTAGAGCAGTCAGACTTGACATTGGAGGGTCTGAAGCTACCAGTTCAAATAATGTGCTTTTTGATCTGCCTCAAGGTTCTATTCACTTGCTGGATTATGATATCTACTTACTGTCAGATGGGTCTTCTGTAATTGATGTCTATTATTTTGGGAGGCTGGTTAATTCTATGGCACTGAGCGGCCCGGGAAGGGTAATAGACCAAAGTTTATACAATACGCCATTGTTAGTTGGATCTGGCGTGTCCACTTTTGAAACGGACATAAAGCCTTTTCTTTTTTCTTTCAGTGCGAAGAGAAAGGCACAAAGAGAAATGCTGAAGCTTGCCAATAACATGGCCTTCAGGAACTTGCCCCTCGATAAAGTACACCAGGTCCATTATTTGAATTTTAATCGAGATGCATTCACCGAAGATGGAACAAATGTTTTGATTAAAAATCATGGATCAGAGCCCGCTGGAAAAGTATTGGGATATGCAGGAGCAACTACTTCAGACCAATTAACTGACCTTCAAAGTAAGAGTGTATCGATCAACACATTCCGGTAATGAACTCATTCGAATCATCAGCAATCCACCCCTTGAATAACTAAATTTACAATGAGGCTAGTTTTATCTAAAATTAACTTTACAGATAGTCGGTCGTAATTAATAAAGTTTTATAAATGTTGAGTTTAACCAGTGTTTGGCTCAAAAAAAACCATCCACTATCCTCATAACCATTGTACAACCTAACAAGCCCTCGGTTGCCGAACGAGGATTAAAGAATGTCCGCGAACGAAAGAGGCAGCATTTTTAATGGGTGTTTTAGAAGCTTCGTGCTTATTTGGAAAGTACTTCCCTTGTTGTTTGAGGTCCGGTTTTTACGGCTTTCAGAAGATTGTTACCTTTAGTTGTAAGTGTTTACAAGCGCTTACCAACGGAATGGGTGTTATTTACTGGTTATAATTGAATCAAACCATAGCAAAAACAATGGGTGTCGAAACAATGGATATTAAATCTGAAAGGTTGTTCCCATTTCACTTTCAATTATTGGGCCTGGTGTTCTTGTTCATGGGAATGGTATTGATAGTGTTTTCTCCTTATTTCTCACCCATACCACTGCTCCTGGGAGGTTTGATGCTAACGGGATACAGAGGAATTAAATTTGATCGGGCGACCAGGGTTTCCAGAGACTATCACTCCTTCCTTTTTTTCAAATTTGGTAAATGGAAGAAATACGGCCAGGTTGAACAGATATTTATAAATTCCAGCAAGGTGAGCCAAAAAGTGTATACGATGGTGACCTCTGGGACAACAATAGAAAATCTGGACTACAATGCTTACATAATATTTGAGGATGGCGAGAAACTTTACCTCTTGTCAGATAAAAACAAGGATAAACTACGTAAAAAGCTAACCGGAATAGTAGATTTTTTTCAATCTGATATTAATGATTACACAGTGGTGAATTAAGATGAAAGAATATAACAAGCACTAAAAATGAATATGCAAACTGAGCATTTGAATAAATTATTGCTAAAACGAAACGGGTCCGGCAAGTTGGGAGCATACTCATTTTAGCTTAATGTTGGTATCCATTACGTCAAAATAAATGGTGAGTCATGAAAATAGGAATTTTAGGATCGGGGAATATGGGAGGGAAAATAGGTAAATTATGGGGCCTGGCCGGACATGAAGTAATGTTTAGTTCCAGGAATCCGCAAAAGCTGACTACATTGACTGAAGGACTTAAAAGTGGTCATGTTGGAACAGTGACTGAGACCATAGAATTTGCTGAGATAATTCTTTTGGCCATAAACTATTGGACCATTAAGGAAGTAACAGAACAATTAGGAGCTTCGGCTAAAACTATCATTGATCTTACCAATCCGTACAAATGGTCAGAAAAAAGTGGCCTGGAGCGTGTGATTGCGGAGGACATATCGGGAGCGGAAACATTACAAAATGAATTAAAGACATCCATTATAATAAAAGCCTTTTCCTCTCATCAGGCCAACGCTCTGGAAAAACACCACTCAAACCCGAAATTAAGCGTACTCTATACTTGTAATAGCGAAAACGGAAAACAGGTGGCTGAAACTTTGATAGAAGATGCGGGGTTTGTGCCTGTTTACTATGGAGGATTAGATAAAAGTAAGGATATCGAACTATTTGGAAAATTCTCTAATAAACTCATGACCCTGGAAGAAGCAAAGATTGAGATCACGAAATAAAACAGCCAACAACAGCCACTGGCGTTGTTGGCTGTTTTGCCCTACTCAGAGTCTCTAGTAGAGGACTCTGAGACTGAAAATTAGAAAATGAAAAATACGATAGAAACCTATATCGTTGATGCTTTCACAACCGAACTTTTTAAAGGAAATCCTGCCGGTGTTTGTATAGTGGAAAGTGCAATAAATGAGGATAAAATGCAGTTAATTGCAAAAGAATTAGGGCTTTCCGAAACAGCATTCATTCAAGAAGACCGAGACTTAAGTGAATACTCCATCAGGTTCTTTTCGCCAAAAACGGAGATCCCACTTTGCGGGCATGCAACGCTGGCCTCTTCGAAAATTGTATTTGAAAAACACCCTGCACTAAATGAAATCCGGTTTACAAATATTCAGGGACTAGCGCTGGAAATCAGAAGGCAGGAGGCTTTAATAGAAATGGTGTTCCCCGTTTATGACACCGAACCTCAAAGCACACCGGAAGCATTATCAGATGCCTTGGGGATTGATAAAATAATCAATAGTGAGTACAATCATGAAATGAAAATACTGCTGATTGAAATAGGAGACGCTATCTTACTAAGTCAATTGTCTCCTGATTTTGAACAGTTAAAAAAATCTCATCATTCCATTAATGGCGTATTGGTTACGGCAACTTCTCAAAGAGATGATTTTGACTTTGAATCAAGGCATTTTTGGCCCTGGAGCGGAACGAATGAAGACCCCGTAACAGGGGCAACGCATACTTTTTTAACGAAATATTGGAGCTCACGATTGAATAAGAAAAAAATGAGGTCTTTCCAATGTTCTGAGAGAACGGGGTTTATGGAGGTAGAGTTAATTAGTAACGACAAAATGACCATTAGAAGTACAGCTCAAATAATATTCAGAGGAGAATTGAAATATAAATAGGTGGCAACCACCACGCTTTGATGATGTACGTTAAGGTCACAGTTCATCAAGGCCCGTGTTGAAGGCTTACTCCAGCCGGCCTGCTTTGGTAAAGAAGATCAAAGGGTAATTCAGCGACGAGACAGCCGGTATTTCTAATGTTGATTTTAGAACCCCCCTCCACTTCCCGGGTGAAACCGAACATTTAGCATTTGTAAAGCGCATATTTTTTGACGAACTTGTTTTGATCAGGACTTTAAGAGTACTATTAAGCTTTATCTCATTAAAATCAACAATTATGTATAAACATTTTGCTATACTAATCTTACTGCCTTTGAAGCCCTGACACCAGGCCGGAGGAGAGGATATGTTCTTCATTTTTTGCAACCCAAACAGTCTAAGACCAGAATAGCCAGAATTGAAAAATGCACGTCAATGATCATGAATGGTATTGGCCTCAACGATAAGTATAAATCGCTGAAAAAGTAAAATGAAAGCAAGAGCGTTCATAGAAAAACTATCATCTTTCAGTTCAGATAAGCGCCTGAATGTGGTTGAAAAGTTCTTCAAAGGAAATGACGGTGTAACGAAGCCTCTTGGAGTCAAGTTCGGTGATGTTTTCAATACCGCCAAAGAATTTATCGATATGTCACTTGAAGAGATCAACGTATTATTAGATAGTGAGTATTATGAGATCAGAATGGGGGCAGTAAGTATTATGGACTTCCAGGCCAGGAGAAAACGTACTTCCGAAGAACGTAAGAAACAACTGTTTGGCCTTTACTTATCAAGACATGACCGGTTAAATAACTGGGATTTTGTGGACCGGGGATCCTATAATATTATTGGTGAATATCTCATAGACAAACCAAGGGATGTTTTGTTCGAACTGGCTAAATCCTCTGATCCCTGGGAACGAAGAACTGCTATTGTCAGTACCTATGCTTTTATAAAAAAAGGTGATTTGGATGACACATTTAAAATTGCGGCATTACTTATTCATGATGAACATGAATTGATCAATAAAGCTGTGGGAAGCTGGATACGCGAGGCAGGAAAGAAAAATGAAAAAATGCTCAAAGCGTTTCTGGATGAACATGCTCATTCAATGCCAAGAGTAACTTTAAGATATGCCGTTGAGAAACTCGATAAACAGGCAAAAGAACATTATATGAATCTGAAGAATGGATAAAAACTACCACCGACAATATATAAATGGCATTGAAGCCCCAGCCAAATGACGTACATAGGGTTGTTGCCAGTAATTTAAGAAAACCTAAATATGGAAAAGCATTTCGAACTTTCTGACACTGAATTTGAACAGGATTTCATTCAATGTAAATTAAATCCTTCCGATTTTTCGCACGAAGCTCATCTGAGACTGGCGTGGATCAATATTGACAAATATGGAATTGAACAAGCGGAAAAAAACATCCAAAATCAATTGCAAAAATTTGTGGAATTTGTTGAGTCGAAAGACAAATACAATATGACTTTGACTTTGGCAGCTACAAAAGCGGTTTATCATTTTATGCTCAAATCAAATACTGACAATTTTAAGGACTTCATAACTGAATTTCTCTCAGTCGCTCGGGTTTCTCTCAGTCGCTCGGGTTTCCGAGTGACGACTATCAATTAGGCCTCCGGCCGGTTTTAGTAATTAAGACTTCAAATGTCATCTTTCACCCCCTGAAGCGCATTTAACAAAGCATAATGCGTTCCATCTTCCTTATAAGGCCGAACATTTAGCATTTCTAATAGCGGATTTTAGAAACTCCGTACTTATCTAGAAAATATCCCCCTTATAGCTTGTGGTCGGGTTTTTAATCGCTTTTGCAGGATGGTTACCCACCTGATCGTAGTATGAGCAAAGCGGAGCTACGACCTTACCATAGCCAAGAGCGTCTCGCTCGATCTCTCTCAGTAGGCCAACCTTACTCAAAAGGGGTTTGTTGCTTCCACAAAATGAAAAACGTTAACCTCATGCTATGAGTTTGTCTTCTCAGTATAACATTGGGTTTGTCCTTTAGCGAGACAACAGTCCCGTTACGAGCCGGAAGCTCACCGATTATAGGTCTTAGGACCAGCTACGCTTAACCAAAGACCAGGGAGAGTATTCACAAGGTGTTTTATCCAGTCTTTCGTAGGGTATGTGAAGGGACAGATTCCTGAAGAAACAAAAAAGCCCGGCCGATAATACGACCAGACTTTTACCCCCTTCTCCACAAAACCAACTTTGTCTTTATCGGATCACTACCCGCTTCGTCTTTTGAACGTTTCCTACACTAATCTGTGCCATATATATACCTGCCTCCACTTTACCGTCAAGTGCCAGTGTAGAGGTGTAACCTTTAGCTATAGTTTCATATACCACAGTACCTTCCAGATTGGTGATGTTGATCACTATTTCTTCATTACTGTCCGTGCTATTGATTTCCCAGGTTAATGTAATGGTATTTTCATTGGCCTCAGCCTGAAAGTGCTCTACTGAAGTGGGTTGGGTTAAGCTGTTTACATTCGCTTTAACAGAAGTTAAACTTACTATCATCAGGGCGGTCACTATTAGTATATTTTTCATCTTACTCTCTGTTTCGTTTCTTTCAAATCAACAATACAAAGTTAGGGTACCGATGATTCCTGTATAAGAGCTAAAAAGCGTAATTTTCACTACGCTGTTTTGCTTAGGCTGTGCTACTGTAGATTACCGGAAAGGCCGTATTTCGGTATTAAACGAGGCTTTTTTTATTGAACTGGTCGTCGGTTAAGCGCAGCGTTCCTACGACCTACAACCTGGATAGAGCGTCCGCTCGGGCTTCATTTACGGCATTATTTTCTATCTGTGGACTAAGGTGAATATTCCGGATATCTCCTTCCGGAGCGTATTTAGCAAAGCGTAATGCGTTCCCATTTTCTTTTAAGATCGAACATTTAGCATTTGTAATGCGCATATTCTTG
>NZ_VKDC01000058.1 GCF_007097395.1 Fulvivirga sp. M361 | reverse complement strand
GTCACTTGTTTATCACTGTATCCTATCGGTAGGTTAACCATTTGGGTGAATTTAAAACTCCTTCAAAATCGCCCTTTAATTCCTTTATACAAAAAATTATTGCATTTTCTGAAATCCTATTGCATAATCGCGGTTTAATTCATAGACCAATTTTGCCTCAGGTATTTTGAAAGACGAGAAGAGGCAATAGGCATACGTATTTAATTCATATTGATCATCTACCTTTTCTTTGAGCACTAAAGCAAGTGAATCTTTGTTAGTCAAAGCATATCTTACTTCTTTAAGATCAAATAGTTTATTGAGATACGATACTGCTCTATACCTGGGAACATAATTGTTTGCAGATAAAATGGCCAGCATATCTTCCTCTAATGACACCAAAGGGGATTCTACAATCCGCCCGATCTCGCTGGAGTCCTTATATAAAATAAATGTAGGCACTCGATGGATATTCTGACCTGCTTCCTCCCTTCCGGGACTTTGCTTATAGTTTTGAAAAGTACGATCTACACAGATCAGTTTTACTTTGGTTCTATCAAACTTTAGTTGTTCCAATATTTTATAAAATCGCGGCACTTCACGTTTGCTATCCCCACACCAGGTACCCATAAATATGGTAATGGAATCCAGTTCACTCATACTATTCGCAAGTATCGATACTGTATTAGCATTTACGGAATAAGCGCTGTGGCTTTGTGTATACCAATATTTAAATGGTTTTTTCTTAAGTCGTTTTACATTGGTTTGCCCAAGCAATGTTGAGCTCCCGTCAGCATAATTGACCTCTACATTTTGCGGCTGACCTGATAAAAGGGTGCCGATCAATGCAAGCACAAGCGTAATATACAATCTCTTCATGATTCAATAGTTTAGTTTCCAACCAAGTTAGACTCAGCGGAAATGAATCACTGTTAATGAGTTGGTAACAATTGTTAATGCTATGTTAAACCCGGATCATGCATTAACATTCTATTCCAAGCCCAAACCGCTTCAATGTCAGCATTTCAGAACATCTTACTACTCAGCGTGATAGTCAACCACGATTTCGTGCCAAACAATCCGAAATACTTGACACTGTTTCATTTTGAACTTTCACAACGAATCTTAATGCATGATCCGGGTCAAAGACTTATGAATGGATCCGTACGGATGTATTCATTTCTTTGCTAATTTCACGATCCAGGACTTACACTATTGAATAGATCAACAACATCTCACATTCTTGAACTTAACCTTGCCATGCTCCTGGTAAGTACTTCAGGTGTACTCGGTAGGTACATTTCGATGCCTCCACCGGTTACAATTTGGTGGAGATGTGTAATAGCCGTACTATTTTTAATGATATTTTGCTGGTGGCGCAAAATCGACTTACGTATCCATCATAAGAAAGACATGGGCACTTTGGTCATTGGAGGTTTATTGCTTGGAGGGCACTGGATCACCTATTTTTACGCGTTACAACATTCCAATGTAGCCATTGGAATGTTATCATTATTCACTTATCCTGCTCTTACTTCCTTACTGGAACCTCTTATACTAAAAACCAGGTTCAGATTATCACACATTTTACTCGGCACAATGGTCCTCCTGGGAATATACTTCCTGGCCCCTGGCCTGGATTTACAAAATGAGTATACGAAAGGAATAGCCCTGGGGCTCATCTCGTCACTCATGTATTCTTTAAGAAATATTCTTCTAAAGCATAAAGCAGCCCGGTATCCGGGGCAAATGCTTATGTTATATCAATTGGTGTTTTTCACAGCACTGGGCTGGCCCGCATTGTTATTCATGGACACCACCCAGATAGTGGACCAATGGCCTGCAACCCTCACATTGGCTTTAGTAACCACAGCCATCGGCCATACACTTTTTGTGATGAGTTTTAAGCATTTCTCAATAAGTACAGCCAGCATTATGAGTAGCAGTCAACCTATCTATGGCATTATACTCGGCATGGTTTTTCTAAGTGAAATACCTGGGTTAAATACAGTAATTGGCGGAAGCATTATCATAGCCACTGTAATCATTGAAAGCGTAAGATCTTATAAATGACATCATCTGTCTATTCCTGATTACCACACGTTTTTCAACACGTTAAACGTCAAATCACAAGAATATGGCTCATAATTAAAAAAGCTAAGGCAAAGCTAAGTAAATGGGCGTGAAAGAAATGGTTTATGCAGAAACTGAACGGACTGAGTCATAGGAGAATCGACATCGTCTGACCGGATCGACTAAGAAAAACAGGTGAGTATACCCGGGGAATTAAAACAAAAAGCAAGCTGCCTCGTTTGGCAGCCTGCAATTCAACCTTAATTCAGAACTATTTTCTTTGTAAATATTTTTTCGATCTCCGTGATATCTTTGGTCTTCCAAAGCATCTTTTCCAAGGTGGTAGTATTCTCATATCGTATGGAATAACCCACAGCCAACACTTTTGATAAGTTTTCTTTTACCTCCTGTTCATTTGCATGACCCTTCTTAAGTTGTTTCTTATAATACTTATCCAACTTCTTCAGAGAATTGTAAATAGAAGGTTTCTCCGTAACCGAGGCAGGATAGGGCGTGGTAGCAGTACCTTCAGGTGTATATACATATTGTTCTTTTACTGCATAAAACTTTTTAGTGAACTCTTGCCCCAGGTAGTGTTGCCCCACATACTCAGGGACTTCTACTTCCATGTTGCTGGATTTATCACTAAACCTGAACGAGTCCGTTGCCTGTCCAATGGCCGTGTTTACGAAGCCTAAAATCATGAAAATCGCTATAACGTTCTTCATAGGTCTCTGTTTTGATTAGGTTAAAAAGAGTATAAGCAACTCGTGCAAGTGCTCTTTTGTTTAGGTTACATAGCGAAATTATGACCTTATGAAACTTAATTCTACATCTCTTTTGATTGAAAGCTGTACTAAATTAACCGTTAAATCTCTGCTTATGATCAACTTACTGCAACATAGAACCAGCGAGATCATAATCATCAAAAAATAAGATCTTTAAATCTCAGAAAAATTAAAAATCACATCCAATTTTTAATTTAAGACATATCTTAAAAGTATAATTTAAAATGTATGGACAAATGGTGCGATGTGGATCTTAAAAAAGGAAAAAATATAATAGTAAGGCTACTAATAAAAAAACCACTATTTTCATTGAAAGGGAAGTGGCAGGAAATTCATACCCACAAATAGGGCATTCTTTACTATTTGTATCTATCTCCATAGCGCACGACGGGCACTCTTTTTTCTTCATCTTTTAAAACTAGTGATTTAACGCCTGATTTATTCCACCCTTTTGAATATCCCGGAAATTTGAATTCCCATATATTTACACTGACTATAACCTTTATATTGACATTATGATTAAAGCCGATTGGAAAACCGTCAAAGAGTATACCGATATTACCTATAAAAAAAGTGGAGGGATAGCACGAATTGCTTTTAACAGGCCTGAAGTAAGGAATGCCTTTCGCCCCAAAACAGTTGGAGAGCTATTTGAAGCTTTTTTGGATGCTCGCGAAGATCCTGAAATAGGTGTGGTGCTACTTTCAGCGGAAGGGCCCTCACCTAAGGATGGTGTATATTCCTTTTGCAGTGGCGGCGACCAAAGGGCCCGGGGCAAACAAGGGTATGTAGATGATGATGGCGTAGCCAGACTGAACATACTGGAAGTACAGCGACTTATCCGTTTTATGCCTAAAGCAGTGATAGCCGTGGTACCGGGCTGGGCAGTAGGTGGCGGGCATAGCCTTCACGTAGTATGTGACATGACACTGGCAAGTAAAGAACATGCTATTTTCAAGCAAACCGATGCAGATGTCACCAGTTTTGACGGTGGCTATGGATCTGCTTACCTGGCAAAAATGGTAGGACAAAAGCGGGCACGTGAGATCTTCTTCCTGGGCAGGAATTACAGCGCACAGGAAGCATTTGAAATGGGAATGGTAAACGCAGCCATACCTCATGACGAATTGGAAGATACTGCCTACCAGTGGGCCCTGGAAGTTCTGGAGAAATCACCTACTTCAATACGCATGCTGAAATTTGCTTTTAATCTTACCGACGACGGAATGGTAGGGCAACAGGTATTTGCAGGTGAAGCCACACGTCTGGCATATATGACTGAAGAGGCCAAGGAAGGAAGGGACGCTTTCTTGGAAAAGAGAAAGCCGGACTTTAAGAAATTTCCGAGGGTTTCCAGTTAAATCTTCCTATGAGCTCAAAGTTGATAATGAAAAGACCTGCGTGTAAAGAAGGGATAAAAAAGTTTTAAGAAAATGGGGTACATGGGCTTTGGTACGAGAAAAGAGGCATACACTCGAAAGCCTAAGATCCCCTTCCGGAAAATTAAGCTGCTATATCAACAAGAATTAAAAAAACAAAAAGATAACCCCACATACAAAGAAGCTGATCCGGCAGTCTTAAGTGAGATCAGGGCTCACCTGATCAAAAGACAAAAAAGGTCTTATGCTAAACAAATTTCGGCGCTTGTTTTATTGACCATAGTTATTGGGTCCGGAACGTACTTTCTCTTCAACTACATGTCAACTCCTTTGTCTGGCAATCCTATATCCATTCAGGAAAAATACTTCCATACGGTAATTCACAAAGTCAATGATAATCAAGAAACTCGGGTTGAATACTTCAGAAAAGGACCTAAAAGTCGTGAAACGCGCTATAAAAATGGGATGAGGCATCAGAATTCGGAAAGTTATTACGAAACCGGTGAACAGTTCAGATCAGCAACTTATTTGCGGGATACTCTGATCAATGAAGTTTACTTCTACAAGAATGGAGATACCATAATCCATTTTCCCGGAATTGAGGATTACAGGATCCATCATTTACGAATAATTGGCCCTCAGAAAAAAGACAGCATTGAATTTGACTTTTACGATGGAAAAATACTCACCGGTACCTACCGCGAGTTCTGAATTCATTAAGTCTTTGTTCATCACCTTCCACAAATACCCTTATAAGCACAGGTAGTACATTTCCTTACTTCATCTGTCTGATCAAAAGGTGTTTCAGGGTCAAATATTTCTTTTAGAAGCAATTGTAGTTGCTCTGTATAGGGTTCTAAATAATAAGCCGCATTGGTCACTTTACCCTGCCCTTTGTATTCAAGTAATACGTCGTCACCCATAAAAAGTGCATCCTTATTAAAGACCGCCGGAACCAATGCTTCACCTTCATCTTTTACATTTTGATAGAGCAGTGCATAAATAAAAGTCTGTAAAGCTGCTTTATTTTTCTTTTTACGATCAAATAACTCTTCAATGCTATTGAAAACGTGTTTGTCCTGCCCCGTTTTATAGTCAATAAGTCGTACCTGTCCTTTTTTACGGTCTATGCGGTCTATGGTGCCACGAAGAGCTACAGACATAGTACTCTCTCCTGGTATTTTGTAAGCATCAAGATAAGCGGTCTCCATTTCCGGCATAGTAAGATCGTATACATGTTCTGATTCCATGCCTACTATTTCAAAAGGAGCATACTGTTCATCCAGCTTTAAGATCGCCTGCATAAAATCCTTGATGATCTCTTTGGCAATAATATTTTTCCCTTCAAAATAGAACTTTCGGTCCGGAGCAATGGAAAACTGTTTTCTAAAGGCAAATACCGCTGCTGATTCCAACTTGGTTTTCAGCTCCTTAAAGTCAGCTTTTACTAAAGTACGGCTGGTTTTATCCTTCAAATAGTCTTCATAAAGTATTTCCATAGCATGATGTAATACATTTCCCAATGACCGGGCGTCTACATCTTCTTCCATGGCACTTTTCTCATACAGATCAGCGACATGACGGAAATAGAAACGTAACCTGCAATCCAGATAGGTATTCAAGGCGGAAGGAGAAAGTCGCTTTTGTATCCTCTGTCCCGTATTTAAATAACGACTGAGGCTTTTTAATACATCATCATCCTTGTTTACCGTAATCACCTGCTCGCTGCCAGGTTCAGTATAATTGGCCAATGTCTCGACCTTGATCGGCAGGTTTGACTCATGCAGTAGCTGTTGCAAAAAACGGCTCATCTCCCCCCCGCCCAGGTCATTGCCCTCCGTATTGTAGAAAAAATTAACACTGGATGCACGCTGGATCAGGCGATAAAAAAGATAAGCGTAGATAGCATCCTGCTGATCATAATTAGGTAGCTCATAGGCCTTTCTAAGATTATAAGGGATAAACGAATGTTTACCGCCCTGAGAAGGAAAAAAATCCTCATTCATACTCAATACGAAGATATGCTCAAAATCCAGGTTGCGGGTCTCCAGTACTCCCATGATCTGCAACCCGCGTAACGGTTCTCCTGTAAAAGGCAATCGCTCGGTACGCACCAACTGCTTAAAAAGTGCTGCAAATGGTTTTAATTCAATAGTAGTATCACTGTTTCTCAAAAGATCAGCATAACGGTTCAGCAGCTGGTAATATTGATGTACGTATTCTACTTCAATGGTATTTTTCTCAGGATCAGCCAAGGCATTCAATTCCAACAAAATAGCTGATAAATAATCTACAAGATCACCTAGGTCCTGGCTGAAGATCATCTTTATTAATGCATGCTCAGGTAATTCAGATGTTGTGAAAAACACTTTGTTACTACGCTGTACATCATTAGCCCATTCTTCCAGCTTGTCTACATCTGTCTGTATGATAAGAGGGTGTCTTATAATGGCCAGGGCTGGTTTAAAATGAAACAAAACCAGTCCATCCGGATCTTTTCGTGCCATACGGCGTAGCTCGAGTATATGTTCTATCAGGCTGTTCACCGGCGCATAAGAGAGCGGAAAGCCCATAGTAACATTTACTGCCTCAATTTCCTCCGGCAGGGAATGAAGTACTGGAAAGAGCAGAGCCTCATCTGCCAACACGACCGCTACTTTCCTGATATCCAGGTCTGGATGCTCTTTTAACAATGCCCCCAATTTCTGCCCCAGTATCTTAGCCTGCCCTACATGCTGCGGAACGCCGGTAAGTACCAGTTCTTTAGAAACCTCAGTTAATGAGCTGGGAATTGTTTCAGGGAAAGACGGAGCATATACTTGTCGTTTATGATATTGTCGCAAGAAGGTTCCGGCCTCCTGATGTTCATTATTAAAGTAGTAGGCATCCATATCCCAAAGGATATCTGCCTGAAGATTCTCGAGGCACCACGAAATGATCTTGTCTTCTACCGCATTTAATGCGTTAAATCCTGCAAAGACCACCCTGTTATTCTTTTTGAAAGGGATCTCTTCGAGATGTTCTGCCATATAGCGGTACTGCATGCCTTCATAGGCCAGCCCCTTATCCGACAGCTGTTGATTAAACGATCGATATACCTGAAAAAGATGACTCCAGACGAATTCAAACCGCTCTTTCTGGGCCGATTTACTCTCATCAAAACCTTGCCAAAATCGCTGAATGATCTCTTTCTGCTCCGGAAGTAAGAAGTCAAAGCTCAGATCCAATTGTTTTTGACGGCTTAGATTGGTGTAAAGGTTTTGAGCATTGACTAAGTATTTATCAACATCATCAAAGTCTTTTAGCAACATTTGCCCCCAATAGTAAAAGCGATCGAACCCTTCCCTGGTTTTAAGTTGTTGATTGTAAATAGTATGAAGCTGATGTACCAAAAAGAGCTGATCCGCTTTTTGCAAAGGACAACTGGCCGCAATAAAATCTTGAAAAGAAAGTACTTGTGGCGACCAGGAAGGCCCGTTAAGTTCTTGTTTAAGGTATTCCCTAAAAAAGAGCCCTGCCCTGCGATTAGGAAAGATAATAGTGATATCTCCCAGTTTGCCAGGATAATTCCGAATGATATCTTGTGCTATTTCCTGGAGAAAAGTTTTCATAATACGCGATAACCCGGTAATAACTTTGAGTTTTTAAAGTCCGATAAATTGGATTGCTCTGTACTTTTTTTCTTTATCGCAAACATCAACATTCAACGATCTCCTCTCCTGCCAGGTACAATAAATAACCTTCCACTTCATCGTAATTCATCTGCTCCATAAGTACCTTATATCCGTGCATTTGCTGTATATCTTCGTTTTTTTTCAGCCCTGTTTTATAATCAATGATCACAGCCTTCTTTCCTTTTATAAGCACACGGTCAGGACGATATTCCTCATTATGGGTAAGGATGGGCCATTCATTTTTCACCTCCCATTCATCGGAAAACCAAGGGCTAACAGACGGGTTTGAAAGCAGCTTTTCCAATCTCTGTTGGATTTCCCGTCTCTGGATCTCATTTAGTCCTTCTTCAAAAAAAACGGCGGTAATGGCTGCCTCTTTATCCGTTAGGTATGTAATCCTGCTCAGTAATTTATGCATCAGGATACCATACCTGATCTTCTCTTTTACTTCTTCCGAAAGGTTATGGCCCCCGCTGGTTTGTTTCACGGCAATTTTATTCCTCCATTCGTAATGAGGATATTGTTCCATTAATATAGCGTTACCAACAGCACTGTGTGTTGTCGCAAATTGAAAATTTTGTTCGCCAAACTCGAAGACATTGGCCTCTTTGTCCCAATATCCATTCAGTTCGAAGGTGGAATTTTCCAGCGTAGCTTTAAGTACCTTAGAAATGTCCTTTTTCCCATCAGGCGCAAATACCCACAACGTCTGAATGGCGCGGGTCATCGCTACATACAAAAGGTTTAGATTATCCAGATGAGCTTTGATACGCTCTTTTTGGTAAGCGTCACGAAAATGTGTCTGAGCCAATCCTTTCTGATACTTCAGGGGTAAATAAACATTATCAAACGGTGGTGTTTCTGCATTACTCCATATAATGGGTGAGCGCTGATGATCCATCTCCCAATCACAAAAGGGGATGATGACCGCATTATACTCCAACCCTTTTGCCTTATGTATGGTCAGGATACGCATAGCATCCAGATCATCAGCAACTTTAATACTTTGCCGGGCCCCTCTTTCTTTCCACCACTCCAGGAAAGAAGGTAAATCACCCTTCCCGTTTTGAGAAGACTTCAGTACCAGGTCCTGGAATGTTTGCAAATAAGCAAACTGGCCTTTAAGTTGATTTACTTCAAAAAGAGCAATTAATTGTTCCACCAGTTCATAAAAAGGTAGAAACAGGAGGTGCGTCCTGTTTTCACGAAAGCTTTCCGGTAATAGTTTTTCAATAACGGCATAATCCGCGCTAAATATCTCATGGTAGCTGACACAGGATCGCCTGATCTGTACCTGGTACTCAAAGGCAAGTTGTGCCTGCACTACCTGGTTTTTGTTATCCATCAGGCACTGTAATGCCGCAATGATCAGCCGTATGGCCGGTGAAGAAGAAAGAAAAAGCGATTCATTGGAGACTACATCATAACGATACTGACTATCAGGGTTTTGTTTTTGATAATGGTGCAGGTAATCTGCTACGTCTTTACCTTCTTTATTTCTACGTACCAGGATCGCTATATCTTTCAGAGCCACCTGTTTATCCTGGAGTTCCTCGATCACTTCAGGTAACCGCTCCGCCACTGTATGTTTCCAGGGCCTATCTTCTTCATCACCCAAAAAAGTAATATTTACATACCCCTGTGGGGCATTCACCTTGCTTTTGGGAATACCCTGTTTCGCCGATGCATAAACCTCTGTGAGTACTTCCCACCCTTCTGCCCTATTGTCACCTCCCTCCAATGTCATTTGTTGAGGCGCCTGTTCAAAAAGGGCATTATTGAACTGAATGATATTTGCTTCACTTCTATAGTTAGTGCCTAGGTTCTCTACCTGTGTTCGAAAGCTGCCAATGTCCTCTTCCACCTGGTTTAATAGCAAATTCCAGTCTCCTCCACGCCAACGGTATATGGACTGTTTAATGTCTCCTACCACAGTGTTTTTGTATCCTTGAGAAAGGCTGTCATCTATTAACGGCCGAAAGCTATCCCATTGAAAGCCGGAAGTATCCTGGAATTCATCGATAAGATAATGATTGAAAAAAGAACCTACCTTTTCATATACAAAAGGTGTGTCTGAATCCTGTACCAGCTCTTTCAAAAAACGTGTGGCATCAGAGATTAACATGATATCATTATCTTTTTTATATTCCTGAAGCTTACGGGCCAGGTCTGCTAACAGGCCATATCCATAAATAAATCGATTGACCTGGATCGCAGTATGGTAGGTGTCAAATTCCTTGACATAATACTCCAGGGTTTGTTGCAGTATAGCCCTAAGTCCGTTTTTAGTAGCTGCAGTGATCACTTCTTTCTTCCCGGATGCCTTGGCATACCACTCCTCTTTATCTGGTAAAGCCTCTACAGTTTTAGTCGGAATGAAATCCTTGGATGCCTTAGGTTTGGTGATTTTGTAGAGGTAGTTCAACGGTGATCGACTTCCGCCTGTAAAATCTGATGTCTCTAACCCATACTTATGCAGTATCTGCAGGCCTTCCTGACCATAAGACTTCATTTTTTCTTCGAATGACTTAGTGATTAGTCCTAAATCCTTTTTTAATTTACCCGCTAACCCTTTATCCTGAGCGGCTACCTGACCTTCTACCGTCTTAAAATGCTCCTGAAACAATTCGCTCCCCAGTTGGATTATGTTTTTCCGGATGTCCCAATTCCCTCCTTCCTGAAGGGTATCACGCGAATAGCTTATAAGCCATTTTCTGATCTGCACATTTTGTGAGGCTTCCATCAGCAAATCATCCACGATCTGAATAAGGATGACATCAGTATCTAATTCCAACTGATAGCTACCGGCAAGTCCCAGTTCTTTGGCAAAACTACGAATCACTTTTTGGAAAAAACTATCGATGGTACTGATGGAAAAATGCGAATAACCGTGAAGGATCTCGGTAAGGAGCCTTGCGCAAGTTTTTTGGAAATCAGACGGGCTTAACCTTGTGTAAAGCATCAGTTCTTCTCCCATAGCATCCAAATCACCCCTTCCAAATTCCTCCAGCTTTTGAAGGATACGTCCCTTCATCTCCTGCATGGCTTTATTGGTAAATGTAACTGCCAGTATGTGCTTATAGTAGGCAGGTCGCCTTAAGGCCAGTTTAAGATACTCCTTAGCCAGGGTATAGGTTTTACCAGAACCCGCTGAAGATTGATAGATAATAAAGTTCCGGTCAGTCATTTTCAGCAATAAAAATAACTAACTTTATATTTAGTGTGTTTACTTTTTGATATTCAATAGTATACATTCAAGTATTTACTTTAAAACCTGTGAAATGAAAAAACTTACATTTTTATTATTTGTTTCAGTATTCGCGTTTTCATGCCTGTCAGATGACATTGATGAACTAACTGAACAAGATATCGACCTGGAAATAGATGAAACTTTCGATGTAGATATTGTAGAAGGAACGACTACTTTCAAAGGACAAGAGTCTTTTTCTTTAGAAGATGAAGATGATATCACTGACCTTGCAACAGTAGAAAAAGTGACGATCAAATCGATGACTTACGAGGTCAAAAATTTAGCCAATGACCAAGATGCTATTGTTTTAAATGGTACCTTCAAAGTATCCAGTGCTGAATTTAATACAATAGAATTTCCTTTGACCAATGTGACTTTGGGAGACATCGAAAACCAGGTTCAAACTATTGACTTAGGCAGTGGTGCCAGTGACATAGCACAGGCGCTTTTAAATGATGCAACGATATCTGTTGAGTTTGATGCTAATTTTAGTGAATCACCGGTAAATTTTGATATTGAATTGGTCTTAACAGGTAGTGTAACTATCGATTTCTTGTAGTAATAAGTAGAAAAAATTTAAAAAACTTAAAGGGCTGTTGTATCGACAACAGCCCTTTTTTGTTTATTTCATTGCAATAATCCGGAAACTAATTCTCACCGGTATTGAATATGAAGTCCGTACTTGTATAAGTAGTCCCGTAGTTATTCACAAGGTTCTTCACCTGGTAAAGTGCATCCACTATTTGCTCCTTCTCCAGCTCTTTTAACGGGTGAGCAAAAACTGACCAAAGCACTCCTTTGGAAAGAGCGTATTTAGCGTCAAGCGCTTTGTCGAAATTGGCCTGCATTAACGTCACCATTTCATCGGCTTCTATTTTCGATTGTTCTACGACTCCAGCCATTAAACGCATTCTATTAGCACTTTCATCGGTTACAAGGTAGATGTGCACCCCATCCAGCTCATATTCCACCATGTTATTCTGTTCTTCCACCACAACAGCACGCTGAGCAAGGGCCAGTTTTAATGTCTTGAAATCCATGTCCTGACCAGATAAAGGGCCAAAAATCAACGACACAAAAACCAATACCAGTGTTAAATTCCTCATACGCTATAATCAATCACTGAATATAGGTATTATTTTTTTAACACATATGTCAGCACCGGACGTCTGGCGTGGTTTACCACGTCTTCTGCAATACTACCGGTAAGCAGGTGCGCAAAACCTGTTCGGCCATGTGTAGCCATAGCGATCATATCAGCATCTATGCTTTGGGCAAAATGCATAATACCATCTTCTTCCGTGAAATCGTTGAATACCTCAGCATTGTAGTTTTCAAATCCGTATTTCTCCGCATACTCCTTTAATGCAGGAAATGATATGTTGTCTGCCTCAAAATTATTAGGAGTATTGATACGCACCATATGGATCTTAGCGTCAAACATTTTTCCGAAGTTCTTAACCGCATTCACACAAACTTCATCTTGTTTATTCAGGTCCGTTGCAAATACTATGTCATTGAAATCATAATCTTCTGCTGATTGCTTAACAGTCAGCACCGGACATTTGGCATGGCGCACCACTTTTTCAGCATTAGAACCTATGAGTAATTCATTGATACCACTTACTCCTGTGGTTCCCATAACCACCAGGTCCACTTGCTGTTCGGTAATGATGTCTTTTATATTATGATAGGGGTTTCCCACCCGCAGATGTTGGGTAATATTTACGTCACTATGTGCAGCTATTGTATCCGCTAATTGGGCCTTAGCCCGTTCAATCAGTTTTACTATGAACAGACGATCTTGCATATCCGGCAAGTCTATTTCACCGGTATAGCTGACAGAGGTTACGCTGCTATCTTCCACAACATGTAGTAGAAATATTTCCGCGTTCATTTTCTTTGCTACACGAATAGCCAGCTCTACTGCATAGCCTGCTTCGTCTGAAAAATCAGTAGGTACTAATATCTTTTGCATGAGTTTTGGTTTGATTTTGAATAAAGTTAGTGATTAGATACAAAAATCTTCACCTTTTTGTCCATAGGTACTGTAAAAAACAAAGCGATCCATGTACATCACTACACGCTATGATTCAAAGCAATTTAAAGTACGGTGACTCACCGTTCTGTTACTACTTTAACCCACAAAAACTCATTGCAAAAGTAATCAATGCATTTGGTGAATCTTCTTTCACTTTAATGGCCAGATCCTTTCGATATTTCGGATCTACTCTTGAATACTTCAGTTTGGAATCTGCATATTTCCAGGCCTCATCACGCTGCGATTGTACAATAGTGGCCGCCTCTTCGTTTCCCTGTTTTAGTAAACTGTGATATAGCCCATTAAGTGCAAATCCATTTTTCCTGAACGTGAGTAAGTCCTCACGATAAACACGTTCTGCATCCTGATATCTTTCCAATTCCATGTAAACCTCTCCCAACACATGACGTACCGAAAAAAACCAATCTGGCGGTTCATTATAGTTCAACTTGTCTTCTATGGTAACGGCCTGCTCCAATAACATAACGGCCTGATCCCATTTATTTTCATTCATTACGATCTCTGCTTTTAATATGTTATGAGCGATACTCACCAACTCATCAACGCTGTTAATGTCCCAAACAGTTATTTCAGAAAGCACAGGATCTGCGAGTAGTTCCTCCAACCGCAAGAGGCATTCATTGGCTTTATTGTATTTACCCAATCCAATATACGCCATTCCCTGAGCATAACTCCATATGGCCTCGGGGTAGGCTAACTCAGGCTTGGGTAGTTTTACGATCTTTTCCCATTGAGCGAATTTGACCAATATATTGTAGGGAATGGTATAATAATGTTGTAAAGTGGACATCGCCGGATCTTTCATCACCTCCTTATCTACTATCTCAGCAAGGCTAAAGGCTGCTTCAATGGCCTTTGCTCCATTACCTTCCAGGGCCGCACAAGCGGCTAAGAAGTGAATGTTATGCGGATACAAAGCCAGGGGATAAATACCTTGCACCTTGCAAGTAGTAACATAAAGGCTGTCCACTTCTGCCGCTTTTTCATTAATGAGTGTACCCAGATGATAATCACCAGTACGGATATACGTATGGGAAGGCATATGTACCAGATGCCCCGCACCAGGCGTCAACTCTGCCAGTTTTCCAGCTATAGGCAGGGCCAGTTCAGGAGTATTGGAAGCCTCTGTAGCATGAATATACAGATGTGTAGCCATCGGATTGTTTGGATTCAATGCAATAGCAGCCTCTATGGCTTTTAGTATTTCCGGGGTCCATGGTTTTGCCTCTCCTTCTAAATTGTAAAGATCCCAGGGGTGAATGTCCATTAGTGACTCCGCATACATTACTGCGATATCATCATTGTCAGGAAATTGCTGAAAGGCATTGGCCAGTGCCACGCTATAAGCCATATCGAGAGATGTTCGATCTGTAGAGGGTTCTGGTAAATAACGAGCGGCAATCGACTCAATAAGGACCTTTTCTTCCATCTTGACATTTTCAGAAAGTTTCAACGCCTTTTGAGCTGCATCATAAGCTCTTTGATTGACGGAGGGCTCCATTCCCATGTTATAGTTAGGACCCAGCACATAGGCAATACCCCAATACCCCATAGCACAACGGGGATCCTGTCGTACTACTTCTTCAAAAGACCTCAAAGCCTCATCGTGGTTAAAACCATAGGCCAGGATCAGCCCCTGGTTAAAAAACATTTGGGCTATTTCAGAGTCAGTGGTAATGGTTATAGTGTGACTACCCAGTCCTTCCAGCAAAGGTGCCTGATAGGTTTTTCCGGACTGTTGTTTACAAGAAAATGCAAAAACAGTCAATGCAGTCAGCAAAGCTAAATTTCTCATAATAAGTTTTTGGATTATTTATTTCACAAGACGCTCTTTTTTAACTTCAGGTTGCTTATGAAAAAATGGAAAGGCCGGGTATGTTCAGGCCAATAGTTGTCCGGCACCAAAGAAAAGTACAAACAACAAAGACGAGAGGGCCATCTGCTTTAGGTACGGATCCAACTGGTCCGCGGTTTGCTTGGTTTTTACTGCTCTGGCATTAACCATAAATAAGGGTAGTGTAAGTAAAAATAACAACTGCCAGGCGCTGGTATAATTCATCACTACAAAAACCAATGAACTTACCATACCCGTACCTAAAATTATCCAATGATAAACCACTGCGTTATTACGTCCTATCCTAACCGGTATAGAATATTTTCCTGCTTTTTGGTCAGATTCAATATCTCGTATATTATTCACGTTCAGCACGGCTGTGGAGAACAGTCCTATGCTGACCGCGGGCAATAATAAGTCCATACGCACCGATTTGGCAAATAAGTAATATGAGCCTATCACCGCCACAAACCCAAAAAATACCAATACTGATAAGTCACCCAGCCCCATATAGCCATAGGGCTTTCTACCTGCTGTATAGGCCAGTGCGGCAAGAATGGCCATCACTCCTAAGCCAAAGAAAAAAAGAAAGGCCTGCAGGTTAAACCCAAAAGAAAGGTATAATAAATAAATACCGCTGCACAGGGCAAGTACCACAAAAATAAATATCGCCCTCTTCATTAGCTTCAATGAAATAAGTCCGGCTTGCACTGTACGCTGAGGACCGGAACGTGCGGCACTATCAGCGCCATTTACCGTATCGCCATAATCGTTGGCGAGGTTTGACAGAATTTGGAGAAGCACTGTGGTCAATGCACAAAACAGAAAGATTGACCACGAAAAATATCCATCGGCAGCGGCCAGAAAAGCCCCCATTCCGATACTTGCCAAAGCAAGCGGAAGTGTTCTGAGTCTAAAAGCCGCAATCCATATCTTTACCATCCCGTTAAAACTTAATCAACCTTGTGTATGTTGTATTTTTATAACTCCTATCACTATGAAACATCTTTTGGCTCTATTCTTCTTATTTCTTAGCTTCAGTTTGTTTGCTCAAAACAAAGAAACACATTACAAACCGATTAGCTATGATTCATTTAAAGAATATCCCCGGCTAACTTATTCCTATGTATATCATGATATAACGGATCAATTCGTTAAAGTTAACACTACTACTGACTTCATGAACTTTACAAGCCCTACCATAGGTAATGCCAGTGTCAACGGATCATGGATGGGATCTAAACAGGTTAGTTCCTTTCAGTTCATGAACCGTAACATAGAAGTGCACTACATTTATGACAACAATGGCGTACTACGAGAGTCCAGTTTTTCACTTCCGTTTTTTGGTAAGAAGAGATCACATTCTATCCGGTACATTAATACCCAATAAGCCCATTGCTTTCTTAATGATCCTGGCAGTCACGGCAGAAAGCGCCACACGGAACCTAAGGGCCAATTCGTTTTCTTCATTAAAGATGGACACCTCCTGGTAGAAACGATTGTATTCTTTCGCCAAATCATAAACATATTGACCGATCACATCGGGCGAGTAGCTTTCCGCCGCTTCTTTGATCTTGCTCTCGAAGTCATTCATTGTATTGATAATGTCCCGTTCCGTAGGATGTAGCTCCAGGCCTTCTGTGCTATCCAGGGAAGGCTCAATGCCCAGTTGACTGGATTTTCTTAAAATAGCAGATATCCTGGCATGTGTATACTGGATGAATGGTCCGGTATGTCCTTGAAACTGAATGGACTCATTAGGGTCAAACAACATCCTTTTTTTAGGGTCCACTTTCAATAAGAAATACTTGAGGGCGCCCAAACCCAGGTTATAGTATAAATGAGTAGCCTGATCATCAGATAATCCTTCTATCTTACCAAGCTCTTTGGTGTGCTCTTCAGCAGTATCCATCATTTCCTGCATCAGATCATCTGCGTCCACAACAATACCCTCTCTGGATTTCATTTTACCTGATGGCAGGTCTACCATACCATAAGACAGATGATAGCACTCCTTTGCCCAGGAATAGCCCAGTTTTTCCAGTATGATGAACAATACCTTAAAGTGGTATTCCTGTTCATTGCCTACTGTATAGATCTGTCTTGAAATACCTGGGAAATCCCTAAAGCGTAGAATGGCCGTACCAATATCCTGTGTCATATAAACCGATGTGCCATCCGCCCGGAGTAACAATTTTTGATCGAGTCCTTCATCGGTAAGATCTACCCATACGGAACCATCCTCCTTTTTATAAAACACTCCTTCCTCTACACCTTTCAGCACTTCATCTTTACCAAGCAGGTAGGTATCTGATTCATAATACAGTTTGTCAAAATCGACCCCCATTTGCTCATAGGTAGCTTCAAACCCGGCATAGACCCACTGGTTCATCTGCTCCCACAGCTTGTATATCTCAGGGTCTTTTTGCTCCCATTTTAACAATAAGGCCTGAGCTTCTTTCAGGATAGGAGCTTCTTTTTCCGCTACTTCCTTTTTCATTCCACCGGCTTCCAACTCTGCTATTTCTTCTCTGTAATGCTGATCAAACATCACATAATAGTCACCTACCAGTTTATCTCCCTTTTTACCGGAAGATGCAGGAGTCTCTCCTTCTCCATATCGGAGCCAGGCCACCATGGACTTGCAAATGTGTATCCCCCTGTCATTAATGATCTGCACTTTATGTACCTTGTGCCCTGTAGCCTGTAAGATCTCAGCCACAGACCAGCCCAGAAAGTTGTTCCTAAGGTGTCCAAGGTGTAGTGGTTTATTGGTATTTGGCGAGGAATATTCCACCATCATCTCTTTACCTGATGTCGGTAGTTGGCCATAATCATCCGTAGAAATAATGGATCGAAATACTTTCAGCCAGGTTTCATTGGTCAATTCCAGGTTTAGAAACCCTTTCACCACATTGTATGCTTTTACCAGGCTACTGTTCTCTTTGAGATAGCTTCCCAGTGCCTCTGCGGTCTGCTCAGGGCCTTTTTTGGACAATCGGGCAAGTGGAAAACATACCAGCGTATGTGATCCGTTAAATTCTCTGCGTGTAGGCTGGATAGCCATATCTTTAGCCTCCAGTCCGGTAGAAAAAAGTGCAGAAAATGCGCTGGAAATGTCCTTAGTAAGTGTCTGTTTAATATCCATCTGGAATGTAATCTTTCAAAAATATAATGAATGGGGTTAGCCGATGTTAATACGTTAAAATATATGTCACCAACCTAAAACGTAGCCAAATATCAGGGGGGCCACTATGGTGGCATCCGATTCAATGATGAATTTTGGAGTATCAACATCTAGTTTACCCCAGGTGATCTTTTCATTGGGAACAGCTCCTGAATAAGAGCCATAACTGGTAGTGGAATCCGATATTTGACAGAAATAACTCCAAAAAGGGATGTCTTGCATGTCCATGTCCTGGTAGAGCATAGGCACTACGCAAATGGGGAAATCACCGGCTATACCACCGGCTATTTGAAAGAACCCAACTCCTTCATCCCCGGCATTTTGCACATACCAATCGGCCAGATAAGTCATGTATTCAATGCCCGATTTCATAGTGGATGCTTTGAGTTCTCCCTTGAGGCAGTAAGAGGCAAAGATATTGCCCATTGTAGAGTCTTCCCACCCGGGCACTACCATGGGAAGGTCTTTTTCTGCTGCTGCCAGCATCCAGCTGTTTTCCGGTTCTATTTCGTAATATTGCTCCAGTACTCCTGAACGTAACATTTTATACATGAATTCATGTGGGAAATAGCGCTCACCGTTTTCCTCCGCTTCTTTCCAGATCTGAAATATATGTTTTTGCAACCTTCTAAAAGCCTCTTCTTCCGGTATACAGGTATCTGTAACCCTATTAAGGCCCTGATCTAATAGTGCCCGTTCCTGTTGCGGTGTTAAATCACGGTAATTCGGTATGCGCTTATAATAGGAATGCGCCACCAGGTTCATAATATCTTCTTCAAGGTTCGCGCCTGTGCAAGAAATGACCTGTACTTTGTCCTGGCGGATCATTTCAGCCAATGATATCCCCAGCTCGCCTGTACTCATGGCACCTGCCACAGAAATGAGCATCTTTTTATTTTCTGCCAGGTGTTGTCGATAAGCCTTTGCCGCATCTACTAATGTGGCCGCGTTGAAATGCAAATAATGCTTCTCTATGAATTTACTTATAGGTCCGTTATTCATGATTTCCGTTGTTGTTCAGGGGTAAAAATACTTCAGCCATCATACACCTGGCGCTGCCACCTCCCAATTCTTCAATGGTATACAAAGGACTGTGGATGATAGGACAATAACCTGTAATACGCTGACGCTGGCCTTCCCTCAGTGAGTCATAGGCTGCTGTAGACATAACTAAATATGGGTCTCCTGTCTCCGATAGTACCTGAAGCATATTGCCTGCAAACTGATGTTCCTGCTGTTCCGTTATTTCTATGATTTCTTTACCACTATTTTCTAACGATTCCACCACTCTCTGACGCTCTTCTTCGTTATCGATAGAATCCAGACAAATCACGGCAAACTGGTCTGCCACACACATCATTACATTCGTGTGATAAATAGGCAGACGTAATCCGGTTATAGTTTGGTTGGCATGAAAAGCAACCGGTTCATAATTAAACTGATGGCAGAATTCCTTAAGAACATCCTCGTTTGTCCGCATGGAAAGTGCTGCATACGCTATTTTATTTGGCCTGTCCAGGATCATGCTGCCTGTACTTTCCAGGAACTTATCCTCTTCTTCATATCCTGAAAAATTAAGCACATCACTTATCTTGAAACCATACTTGTACTTTAATGTATCCAAAATGTCCTGCCTGCGTTCTACACGACGGTTTACAGCATACATAGGATAGAGCCCTACGCGACCATCTTCGTGAAAAGACACCCAGTTATTGGGAAAGACAGAATCAGGTGTGTCCGATTCTCTGGTATCTTCAATGACCACTACATTCACTTTATGAACCCTTAGGGCAGCTACCATGTCATCAAACTCTTTTAGCGCCTTGGATTGAGAGGTCTCTACTTCCTGATCTTCTATGGTATGCTGAAAATAGTTATTATTAGCTGTCTGCTCATTATACCTGAATTGTACAGGCCGGATCATCAGGATGGTGTTGGTAGCTTGTTTCATAGTATCAATCTCTCAATAAGGGTAAAGTAGTACACCTTAACAACCCCTCCATTTTAGAAGTTTCTGAATATTTAACCGTTTCCACTTTAAAACCCCGGTCTTTCAACAGCCCATTCAATCGGGAAAAGCTTTGTTCGGAAATTACCACCTCCGGTGAAATAGAAAACACATTGGAATTCATATCATACATTTCTTCCTTTGTGATCTCTATGATTTTATCCTTACCAAAGTAGTTCACCAAAAACTCATAATCCGCCACATTCTTGAACCCGCCCTTGTAGATAATGGCCTGATCCAAACCGACAGGCTGGAAACAGCAGTCCAGATGGAGGGCATTTTCATAGGGATTATCATCTGACTTTTTAAGCTCAAAGGCTTTTACCTTTCGGTGCGGAAAATGCGTCCTGAGAAAGTCAACCCCCTTTTCATTCGTACGTGATACAAGGTATTTATTAAAATCAGTCGATTCGGAATAGCCTACAAAAAGATAGTCGTTCCAGGGCATAACATCTCCCCCTTCCATTCGCACGCCATCGGACGCCTCAAGTATCTGGTCGGGGTTAATTTTTTCTACGAGGTAACGAATGCCATTGATCTCCTCATGACGGTTTTCCAGTATCTGCGGACGTACAAACGTTTGGTCAATGACAAAACCGATGTCACGCGCAAATACCTGGTTATAATTGGTAATAATTTCAGGTCGAAAAACTTCCACATCATAATGCTTCAGCAGGTCGACCACCTTATTCATTTCATCGATCAAATCATCCTCTTTCGGGTAGGTATCCGCCTGAATATGCTGTTTAGATTTTGGATCATAAGCTTCTTCTAAAGCAGGTATACCACCAAAGCTCTCTGCTGTGCCCAATACAACAGTTCTAAGTCTAGATGTTTCATCTTTTACACTAATGTTTAGCATAAAAATAACTTTGGATTTTAAGGGGCAAAAGTAGTGATCGCTATCATCTTTGCATAATAAGCTCAGATAATCTTTTTCTACTTGAATCACCTCATTCATATCTATTTTAAAATCAAAAATCTGTACTATTGCAGTTTTCTTGAAAGCTTAAATTGATCTTTGAAAAAGTACGCAGACCTGATCAACCAGACCTTTGATTTCCCGCAGGAGGAATTTAGGGTTGAAGACAATGAGTTGTATTTCAATGAAGTGCCGCTCATGGATGTTATAAGCCAGTATGGCACTCCGTTGAAACTCACTTACCTACCCAAAATAGGTGAGAAGATAAAACACGCGAAACAGCTGTTTAATGATGCCATTAAAAAAAATAGTTATAAAGGGGGTTATACGTATTGTTATTGCACCAAGTCTTCCCACTTCAGTTTCGTGCTTGAGGAAGCATTACGTCATGATATCCACCTGGAAACCTCGTCTTCATTTGATATTCCGATCATACGCAGACTTTATGAAAAGAATGCGATTAATAAGGATGTCTATATCATTTGTAATGGCTTTAAAAGACCATTATACCGGCAGCATATCACTGAATTACTCAATGCCGGTTTCAGGAACTGTATCCCTGTATTGGATAACCTGAATGAACTAAGCCATTATGAACAATATGTGGATCAACCTTACGACGTAGGTATCCGGGTAGCGGCAGATGAAGAGCCTAATTTCGAGTTCTATACTTCCCGGCTAGGTATCCGGTATGGTGATATTAATACTTTATATACAGAACAGATCAAACCGAGTAAAAAGGCACGTCTGAAGATGCTGCACTTTTTCATTAATACCGGAATAAAAGACTCTGCTTACTATTGGAGTGAGCTAAGCAGGTTTATTTTCAAATATTGTGAAATAAAAAAAGAATGCCCTGAGCTGGATACCATTGATATCGGCGGCGGTTTTCCTATCAAAACGTCATTAGGGTTTCATTATGATTACCAGCACATAGTAGAACAGATCGTAGAAAATATAAAATGGATCTGTGGAAAGAATAATGTGCCGATGCCACACATTTTTACGGAATTTGGCAGCTTTACTGTGGGTGAAAGCGGTGCTACGCTGTATTCGGTAATGGACCAAAAGCTGCAAAATGATAAGGAACTTTGGTATATGATCGATGGCTCCTTTATTACACACCTACCGGATGCCTGGGGGCTGAACCAAAAATACATCCTGCTACCTGTTAATAAATGGAACAACCTATATCATAAAGTGAACATCGGTGGCCTTACCTGTGACAGTATGGATTATTACAATTCAGAAGCACATACCAGTGAACTTTTTATGCCAATGACCAACAAGGAAGATGACTCTCCTTTGTATATGGGTTTTTTCCATACTGGAGCCTATCAAGAGTCACTAGGTGGTTACGGAGGTATCCAGCACTGCCTGATACCTGCACCTAAGCATGTATTGATCAATAAAGTGGATGGCAGGATCGAAACACATTTGTTTGCGGAAGAGCAAAGAAGTGAAGAGATGCTGAAGACATTGGGGTATTGAAAGTAAACGATTGTAATGGTTGATCTATCTCTGTTTTAATTAAAATTAGCAGCCTATTTCAAGTCCAAGCGACTTCAATGACAAATCATGACAAATACTTGAACACCCCTGACATCCCCTTGTCATAAGGTCATTCTAACTTTGTCATTCAAAAATTGTAAAAATGGGTAATTCGCAAAGAAACGAAGTTCAATTATTATCGAGTTGCGAGTATATTTTTCTATGCCCTTGAAGGTGGTTAAAGATCTTGCTAATAAAATCTTAAATGGAAAAAGAAGAGCCTTTGGTAAATGCTGAATATCTTTTACAAAAATTCCCGGGAAAAGGAGGTTGGACTTATACTGAAATCCCTGAAATTATACAGAATAAAAAGACTCCTTTCGGCTGGGTCAAGGTAAAAGGCAGTATCGACGGATACATTTTGAATCAGTACAAACTTATGCCAATGGGTAACGGTAAGCTGTTTTTACCGGTGAAGGCAGAAATCAGAAAAAAAATTGGCAAACAGGCAGGCGATCATGTAAGGGTGATGCTCTTACCGGATGAATCACCATTAAAAATACCGAAGGAAATAATTCTTTGCTTCGAAAATGAACCCAGGAAAGCCTATGAAAACTATCTCAATCTCACCGAAGGAGAACAAAAGACTTACCTGGATTGGATCTATAATGCTAAAACCAAAGACACCAAGGCAGACAGGATCATTAAGATGATGGATAAACTGCTGAATAATCAGAAATTATTGGGCAGATAACAGAATATACGGCTTGATAGATGTTTAACCAGAAAGAACCTTCCTCTCATCTGCTTTTGACAGAAAACCTTAATATTCAATGATATAAAGTACGTCTCTTGAGCGGGCTTCCTGACGGTGCATTCATCTGTCCCAAAGGCTTGATTATACCAGAGATATAAGCAATTGTTACCGTAATATCGGAAGCAAAGCGCGTTCTTAAACCAGATTAAGTTTTTTCCTCATTGCTGAAAATACATTTGCATCAGATACAAACAATATAATAATGGAAAAAAGAATTCAAATTGATGTGGCAGAACCTTCAGCGTATGAAGCAATGTATGCTTTGGAAAGTTACTTACAACAAAGCCAATTAAGTAAATCCCACAAAGACCTTATAAAAATCAGGGCATCGCAGCTCAATGGATGCGCCTTTTGTATAGACATGCATACGAAAGAAGCCCTCAAAAATGGAGAAGATCAACAGCGTATTTTTTTACTTAGCGCCTGGTCAAAAACAGACCTGTTTACAGAAGAAGAAAAAGTCATTCTACAAATGACCGAGGAAGTCACTATGATCCACCACAAGGGATTGACCTCCGAAACTTATCAAAAAGCATTTGAAAAGTTTGACAAACATTATTTTTCACAGATAATAATGACCATCATAACTATAAATGCATGGAACAGAATTGCGATAAGTACGGATAAACCTCTTGGTGACTAAAGACCCCGCGTATAATATCTTATACAACAAAGTAGTCCAAATTTAAATTCGGACTACTTTTTAATTTAATGCTATACATTCCAGCAGTAAAAACTGTGCTTTCAAATCCTTTTCTTCTCCACCGGCTATATATCAGTCAATGTTAACTCCAGGACGATACAGCAACTTTATTCATATTTCACGGTACTCTACCAAGTTGACAAAGGGAACTGTCAACATCGTAAATGGCTACAACACTGGTAACCGCTGTACAACCTCTCTCGCAATTGAAATGAGTTGACCCAAGATTTTTGAATATTCAAATTGTCAAAAGTAGTTAGGTTGGGAACAAAAATTCACGGAGCCCGGATTGAAGGTTTCCCGGAAAAAGTCCCACACTACGAAAATCAACAGGAGAAGACCATCGATTTAACTAGAATGTCATTAGAATTCCTTAAGTAATTTGTATTCCCATTTATTCTAATTCCTTTCTAATTTATTTCTCAAACCGTTCTTGTCACTCAAACATATATTTGTCATGTATACCAAATGTATGAGTTATGATACAGAAAGTTTTGATTCCCACGGATTTCACAATTGAATCGCTAAACACTGTTAAATATCTACTAAATAGTTATCCTACAACTACGACATTTGATATTATCCTGTTTTTTGGATTTAGACTGCCTGATTCTACTATCGAACTCATGTATTTTTCAAAATCAAGACTGATGGATGATGTCTCCAATCCTGAATTCGAAGAGGCTTGTGTATACATAAAAAAAGACCATGTTGGCCAAATCCACTCACTTAGGCTAGATATTTTTACAGGTATAAATATGGCTGCATTTCAGAATTACCTGGAGGCAAATCATATCGAGAGAGTGTGTGTGTCTGTTAAGCATCAACTTAAACTACCTCATAAAAGAAGCTTCAACACATTGCCATTTATTTACAAAAGTGGGATTGACATTCAGGAAGTAGACCGAAGTGCAATAACCGAGAAGGAATATTCAGGAGGGAAACTTATTTGAGGCTAAAAACGGTCAAATTATTCTCTTTTTGCCAACCAACCGGTATAAAACAACTTAACGCAATTCAACGCTCATGAAGTTTACAATTCTATATATAGGGGTATTTGCACTGGTAATCTTCAGCTTCTTATCCATCCTTCAAAGCGAGTCAAGCCCTGAAGTGATGATCTCAGGAGAATGGAAGGAAGTTTCATGGAAATATGAAAAAATCAATTCTTCCGATCACCTGGACGTTCAACCGCGATTATGCAATAGGATTTCAGAAAATGCAATAATTTTTTGTATAAAGGAATTAAAGGGCGATTTTGAAGGAGTTTTAAATTCACCCAAATGGTTAACCTACCGATAGGATACAGTGAT
>NZ_VKDC01000057.1 GCF_007097395.1 Fulvivirga sp. M361 | reverse complement strand
GATGACCAGGGCCGCATAGTCCTGATCGATGAACTCATGGTGGATGGCGGTGTTTCACTTACCACTCCTACCGTACTGTACCGGTTCCACCTGGGCAACCACCTGGGTTCTGCGCTGTTGGAGTCAGACTACAGCGGTAATATGATCAGCTTTGAGGAGTATTACCCTTTTGGAAGCAGCTCGTACAGATCGGGCCGGAATAGCGCAGAAACGTCCCTTAAGCGGTATCGGTATGTAGGTAAGGAGCGCGATGATGAGACCGGGCTTTACTATTATGGGGCACGGTATTATGCGGCCTGGTTGGCGAGGTTTGTTTCAGTTGATCCGCTGAAGGATGATTATCCACAGCTTACACCTTATCAATATGCGAGTAACGACCCAGTTGGAGATGTGGATATTGATGGACTGGAAGGAACAAAAACGAAAAGCCCTCCTATGGTTAAATCTGACGCAACCAACATAGACCCACTCAGAGATAAAAGACTAAGCCTTCAGTTATCTCAAAAACAGCGGCAAGAAAAGCAGCAACGACTTAAACAACTGTTATCAGGTGAAGGTCTTGATCCAAGAAATGATCCCAATGCGACTTTTTTAAGCCCTGCATCAAATAAATCAGAGGCACAACGGCAAAAAGAATTAAGACAATTTGAGTTTAAGGAGAACATACAACGGCTCAAGGAGGGGCAATTAGCCACTCAGGGAGAATTCGCTTTTAGAATGTCTGAAGACCCCATGATCAAGGGTGTGGCTAGTGGTTTGATTGTTGGCGTGGTGGCAGAATCAGTAGCCGGAAGCCAAGCCGCAAGGACACTACTACCTAAAGTAAAGCCCTTTGCAGAAAGATTTTTGGTGGATGCAGCAACACAGTCCTTGGCAAAAGCGATTGACAGGTTCCAAGAAACTGGGAAAGTGGAATTTAGAGCAGGTGATATTGACTTAGCCAATGCTTTTTTTAAAGGAGCATTAGGTAAGCTTAGCAAAGACAATCCTGCTTTAGTACTAGTAGAAGAAGGTCTCAAAACGTTAGTCGATCTGGATACTGATGACGGTTTGGTGATAAAAGATTTGATTGATGATCAAAACAAAATCCTCGCTGAATTTGGTTTAAGAATTGCCTTTAAGTTTATACCTGGGGGATCGGGCAAAGATGATTTAGGTAATACCGTTAAGAATCCTACTAAAGAGTTTGTAATAGAGGTTTTCAAAAAGCAGGGTAGAAATGAAGCCAAAGAAATTTTATTGCGAGATCAAGGAACTAAGCATAGCCAATAATATCGACTTAAATGATCAAAAAGTCTGAAAAATATTTTGGTTGGACCGTTATAATCATCAGCATAATTGCTTATGCTGTTTGGAGTTATATTCACCATTCAGATAAAAAGAAAGTTAAACAAGATCATATTTTGATAATAGGACAAATCGAAAAGTACCATTCTGTCGGATCTCTCGAATCATTTCATCTGACTTACAGGTATTATGTCAAGTATAAAAAATATAAAAGGACTATTCCGGTTGATCCAATATTTAAAGGTTGCGAACACGATTTTAGCCTATGCTCTGATAAAAAATTTTGGGTAGCTTACGAAAAGGGCAATCCTTCCAACAGCTTAGTTAATGTCTACATAGAACTTCAAGATATTGAAAGCCCCATTCCTCCTAAGACATTGGAAGGGTTTAGGTAAGGTTACTTAGCAAAAGCCTTTTTCGTACGTGCGTTTTGCAGCAGGTTATCAAGCGTGTACAGGATCGGGCTTTTGTCTTCCTCGGGCAAACTCTGAATCTCAATCCCCCAACTGGCGCAAGTCTGTACATTGTGCCTTAAAAATGAATCCGAGAGTCTGTGACTCGGCAAAACAGGCTGACTCCTAAACCATAAGTGTAAAATACAAAATACGCGATCAAACCAGGCTTCACTTTATAACGTTTGCTGTGGTAGAATGGGTAGATGTATTCACCAGAAACGTATACAAAGATGTACTGATTGATAGCCTCCGTTATTGCCAAAAACACAAAGGACTCTTGTTGTACGGCTGGTGTATTATGACTAATCATGTCCACCTGATCATTTCCTCCGCTGATGGTTTCAAACAAGAATATATCCTGAGAGATTTTAAAAAGCATACCTCCAGGCAATTGATAACAATGATAGAAGGAAATCCACAAGAAAGTCGAAAAAACCGGATGTTGTGGTTATTCAAAGAAGCTGGAAAAAGCAACAGCAACAACAAGTACTATCAATTTTGGCAACAAGATAATCACCCGTTAGAACTATCCGGTAATCTGTTAATAGATCAGAAACTTAGTTATCTTCACAATAATCCTGTGGAAGCAGGAATAGTAGATGAGCCTGAAAGTTACTTGTATAGCAGTGCACGTGACTATTCCGGGAGAAAGGGTTTCATTGATATAGAATTCATTGAATGATTGGGGATTGGCTCCACTGGGCCGGGTTACAAACCCTGGTGACCATTGGAAGTCACAAGTCATAGACTTGCGCCATTTGGGGTATTATCGAAAAACCGTGAACGGCACACTACAAACCGAACGTAGAAGTGCATAGGTAAGGGATGACCAGGGCCTCCTGGACGTGCTACCTTTGCTTTAAATGAATGTACAAATAAGAAGCTATTTCTTGCAGGAGATACCTTAACGAATTAATGATGCGTCCAACGATAGGGAGACAGCTTCGTAACCCAACCCACCGGCAACGCCAGCCTCGCTGTGACGTTCGGGTTTTTAGCGTGCCATTTATTGGGATAAGTAACTTTGAAAAATGATCAAAATAATTGAATCCACTTCCTGCCAAGGATTTTAGATTAGAATGGCTGCCCCAAAAACAATCGTCATTACGAACCTCAGCACAGGGCTGCGCCGGGGGAGGTGAAGTAATCTCCTGATCGCCGGACGCAGACCAATCTAGTTTACATTACACCATAGGGAGACAGCTTCGTAACCCAACACACGGGCAACGCCAGCCTTACCGTGACATTCAAATTTTAAAGTTCATTTTTAATGCAAGCATTTTTTAAGTGTTCCAACAGTGACAATAGGAATTGGGTTTTGATAGGTTTTTTTAACGTAGAAGCGCATATTAGTTTACTTCAAAAAGAAAAAATGCGACAAAATACCAACAAAAGTGTTTAATTTGTCGTTATTGAATAAAAGAACGCAAAAGCTATGGGTGCAGAACTGCTAATACTCCAAAAACAAACCATTTATGAGTTGTTAAGCGGGTTTTTATATAAAGGAGAACAAGTGCCGGCTTCTTCTTTAAAAACATTCATAGATTCGATTGAAACCAGCCAAAATACAGCCTCCAAGCTTTTAGGAGTATCCACCCGCACGTTGCAACGTGAATTAAACCAAGATCACTTAAGTAAAGATATCTCAGACCGGTTCCTCCAGGTGATAGACCTTTATAAAGAAGGGGTTGAAGCCTTTTTTGACCTGGAGACTTTTAAAAACTGGCTGGAAACAGGTAAATCCATTTTTCATGGCAAGAAGCCCTTTGAGCTCATGCACTCCATCACCGGTATTCAGCAGGTAAAAGAAGAAATTATCCGTACTAAAATGGGCATCCTGTCTTAATGTTAGTTTATCGGATGGCCCATCCGAAATATGCGAATGATATTTCCGGCTATGGATCCCTGATCGTTCCGGGAAGGTGGAACTTTCAAGGTGTGCGTGTTTTATATACTTCTGAAAATTCCAGCCTGGCCCTTTTAGAATACCTGGCCCACACAGAAGGGTTAACCCGACGACTACCCTATCAACTCATCACCATCCACGTACCAGAAACAGAAATTAAGATCACTTCTTTATCGGACCTGGCCCCAAACTGGAAAGAGCACATTATACCTACCCGTGAAACCGGCAATCAATGGCTGGAAGGTGGGGAGTCATTGGTTATGAAGGTCCCATCGGTGATCAATGAAGACAATTGCAACTATCTTATCAATCCTGAGCATGCGCATTTTGAACAGGTCAAAGTGATCGGTACTAAAGAGATCACTTTTGATAAGCGACTTTGGTGAGCACGGAATGCCATAGGTGCGGGGCATCGGACAAAGATTAGGGTCTAATTTCTTTGGACATATTCCGGTTATCCGTAAGTCAGCTTCCTATAAATCCTTAAACTGCCTTCATGACCAGGTAGTGCGATGAATTTGAGAAGGGAAAGGCCATCAGGCACTTAACGCTGTTTTATCAGATCATCAACGATTTACCAGAGTAACAGATGGTAAAACTTTCAATTAATGAGTATATTGAATTTTCATATTGGATTATTTCTATGAATATCAATAAACCTGTTACGATTACTTTGGCAATAATTATCGGGATTTTAACCGTTTACGCCATTGCTTCCGGCAGAAACTCTTTTAAAAAAATCAAATCTCTCACCTCGCAGATCGAAAATACGGTGGATTCTCTCTCTTTCGTTCAGGAACGATATGACTCTCTGTCATTGGCTTACGAAGCTATTGAAACTCAACTAACTACCACAAAAAGTAATCTCACCCGGTTCAAACATGATATTGACTCTCTTTTAGCCCTTAGAATGCGGAGTATTGCCACACTGAACCAGGCCCTGGATGATGTGATAGAACGGCAGGACTCTGTGCAAAGACTGGATAGTTTGAACAATAGTTTTCGATTTAAATGATGCGACACTCATTGACATACGTTTTATTGCTATCGTTCGTTTTCATGGCTCCAGGGTTATTAGGGCAGGTTACTTTTCATACATCCGATGACTTCATCAAAGCAAATAAAGGGGCCATGGTCAATATTGCTGCTGATACAGCGTATGTCGTAAGTACCTCCCGTATCCGATACATCAACCACCAGCTGGATAACCTTGATTCTATCCAGTTATTGTACAATGACCTTGTAGACAACAGAAACACTTTATTAGATGAACTAAAGAAAACAAATAAGGTACTGAAAAGGATCGGAGAGCTTATAGAGGCCGATAGCACAGTACTGAGCAATGACATGGCTTTTATCCTCCGGGATCTCAGCACTACACTCAATGATTTAAAACGAAATAATAACGAACTCAAAAAGAACAACGAGACATTGGAACATAAATCACAGCAGTTGGAGCGTCTGGTGAAGGAATTACGCAAAGAAACCAAGGGCATCTGGTGGAACGGACTTCTTGATAAAGTAGTAGTGTTTGCCGGTGGTGTGGGAGTGGGTCTCCTGATCGCAGCCTTATAATCCTGTAAAGCCACCACGAATAAAGATCTTATAACAGAAAACTAACCGAATAATAAATAAACCATCGATTCTATGAGCATATTCAGTAAAATATTGGGTTCCGGTACAAAGGAGGTATTGAGTGGTGTGGGTAACATCATTGGTAAATTCAAGATGAGCCCCTCTGAAAAAGAGTCTTTCAAGCTTCAACTGGAAAGCCTGCTTCAAAAGCGTGATAGTGAAATTGAAGAAACTTATCGTTCTGAAATAAATGCTAAAGCAGACATAATCAAAGCCGAACTTTCACAAGGGGACAACTACACCAAACGAGCACGCCCCACAGTGGTCTATATGGGACTGGTCTTCATCCTGCTCGAGATATTGGGTTTGAGGCACCTCATTTTATCCAATATATATCAGGATGCCACTATGTTACAGGCCATGATCAAACAATCTGATGCTATTTTCAATAGCTTTCTTCTTACCTGGGGCGGAGTAGTAGGTGTTTATGGTATTGGTCGGTCTTTTGAAAAAACGGGTGTACGTAACCGGCTGACAGGGATAATTACGGGAAGTGGTGCAAGTAAAGTAGATGATATTAAAGGGTAAGGAATATGGAAATCACAGATCACCTGCTAAAGGAAAATAAAACCGAAAAGATCACCCATCAACTCACGGATAAAACCAGCGGTAAATTTGTGCAGGGGCAGCCGGACACGGTGGTGGTTCACTTCACTGCGGGGCGTGATGCCCGGTCTTCCATTGCAACACTTATCAACCCGACCGTTAAAGCCAGTGCACACCTGGTGATAGGCCGTGATAATAGCATCACACAGTTGGTCCCTTTTGATAAGATTGCCTGGCATGCAGGCAGAAGTAGCTGGGACTCACGGAGTGGCTTAAACCGCTATAGCATCGGAATAGAAATTGACAATGCCGGGCGACTGGATAAGCAAGGGAATGAATATTTGTCCTGGTTTAAAAAGTCCTATCCGGCGGAAGAAGTATTTGAGGGTGTACATCGCAACGAGGAGGCTGCTAGCTTCTGGCATCGCTATACGGAAGATCAAATCAAAATTACCGAAGACATTATCCGTTTGTTAGTGGGTCAGTATGGTATTAACCTGATCCTGGGGCATGAAGAAATTTCCCCTGGCCGAAAGGTAGACCCGGGACCGGCCTTTCCCTTGGATAAGATCAGGAACGACATTTTATTTTCAGACCGTCAGCAGGAGGATGAAGATGAGTTTGAAGGTGACCTGGGAGGAATGCCATCAGAAACAATGGGACTCGTTACTGCCAATAAATTAAATGTTCGCTCCGGGCCAAGTACAGACAGTATCAAAATAACGAAGCCTTTACCGCGTGGAAGCCTGGTAAAAGTAATAGAACGACAGGGCAATTGGTATAAGGTAAAGATAGAAGAACAAGGATGGGTAAGTGCAGACTGGTTAAGGGTAGATTAACCTGCTCAATGAACGATAATGCAAGCATGGCCTTGATCTTCTTCCAGGATTATGCTTAATGTCAAATAAAAAATCTCATAAAGCAAAAAATCCCCTGAAGACCTGGCCTCAGGGGATAATTCGTTGTCTATAGTTGGCTTTATGACTGTAAATGTAGGCCATCAATACCATCCTGCGAAACCTGCTTCGACCAATTTCCTATTGCTACGATGGATGGCCGATAATTCACGATACTCGACAATTTTTGCCTAAGCCGTAACTCTTTTATGGTAGGCCACGCATGTTGAAGTCCGTTTTCGCGCTTTACTTCTTTACTGTTCATCGAACAAAAGCAACGGTTAATCGATAATTTATCCTTATCTCTGGTTTTAAAATTATTTTCAGCAAAATGACTGGCGATGAGAAGGACTTTTTTTCACTTACTCTTATTCCTTTTAGTTCAAAATATCGCTTTCGGAGGTAATTTTTATAGCCGACCGGACGGCATCTGGTCGACCGTATTGGCAGGCCCTGACTGCTCATGCGTACCCGGACCTGATGATATTATTTTGGTAAGTCATGATATAATTATTGCCGGAAACTTCACACTTAACACCGGATCAATGGTAATAAACTCTTCATCATTACTCACTATCACAGGCGATCTTGTTCTTGGTGAGTCAAGTATGTTAACTACTGACGTGGGATCGACCCTCAGGGTCAATCAAAACTTACTTAACCAGGATAATAGTTCCGCCATTGTGATTTCAGGTGATCTGATCATTGACGGTAATTTTACCAATGGAACAGGTCTGGGGTTAAGCACCGTTATCAACTTTGGATTGACAGGTACTATTTCGGTAGGTGGGATATGTTCTAATTTCGGCCTGGTAATCAATAAACTCGGTAGTTTCACAGGATGTGATAATTCCGTATTACCGGTGGAACTTCTCTATTTTGTTGCCAGGGCTGAGAAGAATTCATTTATGGTTGATCTGGAGTGGGCCACATCTACTGAACTAAACTCAGATTATTTTACCATAGAACGTTCTTTAAATGGAGTAGACTTTGATTCTATCGGATATCATAAGGCGGCTGGTAATAGTCAGCATATAATAAAATACACCTGGTCTTTCTTAAAACTTGATGAGGGTAACATTTATTACCGTCTTAAGGAGGTAGGCCGGGATGGAACATACACCTACTTTGATGTGATTTCTTCGGTTACAGTGTCATCAAATGGTCTTCAGGTTTCTCCTAATCCTGTTCATGGCAATATTTTAAACATTCGTGTGGAAAACCCTTCCGAAAGGAAGCAGATGTTTCTATACGATACAAGCGGTCAGTTGATCCGGACGATTGACATAAACAACGTTCTTACAAGGGTGGAGTTAGAGCAACATCTTTCCCCAGGTATTTATTTGCTCAAGTCAACCTCTAACGGAAGTGAAAAACCAACGAAGATAATCGCCCGATGATTAACATCTGATCAACGTAAATGCAACAGGCCAGTGTACAAAGGTCATAGACAGCCTGCAATTAGTCTATCACGGAGAGCATCTCTGACTTAAAAGCGATCAAATACTGAATAATCCCGCCTGTATGGTCTTAAATGTGGAGTTCATGGCATGAATTAACCGTTCATCTTAAGCATACCATTTTAGAAACATTCTAAACAATCTTTTTTTTGAACAATAAAAGATCCTGCCTGTGATAAAAAAGGGATCAAATAGACGGCATGTGATCAGGAATAAGGATACACCTGGCACCTATTTCATTTCACCGAATAGTATTGAGAGCTGAATCATCTCGATAGGTTTAACCATTATCAGCCATGAATATTAGTTCAACCCCTATTAAATGGTCAGTGTTTCTAAAATTTATAGATACGCTGAACATTCATATTGATCAGGCTAAGGGACTGCAAAAAAAGAAATATGCGGTGATGCAGACAGCCATCGCCAGTGGGGCCTATTTTGGTTTGTCAATAGTAGACATACTGGAAAGCAGGTGGCACGAGGTACATCATGTGGAATGCTATAAATTTTTATTTGAGTGGTACAGAAAGCCTATACCTCTGAACGATGGCTTAAAAAGGTTAATTGCAAAGAATTATCAATTGGTGAAGCCATTAAATGATCGTAGCTACATTCTGAAAGATGATAAGCAGGTTCTGTTTCACTCAATGATCCACGAACAGTTCAATGAGGTTTTCAAAGACCTTCTTACCTTATGTAACCTTCACGTGGACAACGCTTGTGCGCAAACACTGCGCTGTACCTACGCTTTGAAAATTTGGGAAGAGAACAATAGATCGGCTCGGGCTTTAGATGCACTTGCCCGCGAATTACGTATGGACTGGGATAAAATAAAACCACTTTTGACCGAAGCGACCTATGAATGTAAAACAGGCCGGTAGTAAAAGAAAATTAGTCATACTACAACGCAAGGGTAAACACATCTTTTACAACAGTATCTCAGATCTGTTTCTCCTGATTAGAGGGAATTCTCAAAACTATGTGTGAACCTACTCCCGGAGACGAGCGAATATTTAACTGGCCGGAAAACAGTTTTATACAGGAGATGACAGGCTCCAAATAAAGACTACTCCCTTTATCACTTTTCACAAAAGGGTAATTAGGGATATTGCCCTTTCCATTATCTACAATTTCTATCATAGTTTCCTCCCTACCGACATCGATATCAATGTCAACGATACATTCATTTTTACCCGGATCTAAACTGTTTATTGCTCCAAATATGAGGTGCAGTAAAGCCCTTTCGATGTTATTAAGGTCTCCGTAAAAGGCATAAGGCTGTTCTATGGATACCGCTACCTCCAATTGATCATACGCCAGGACATGGGCTTGTTTGACAACTTTACTTAACAATTTCTGAAAATCGATAAATTCATATATGGTGTCTGCATGAGTTTGGCCAGGGGCTTCATTTAATTTCCTCAATGTTTGGCCTATATCTGATCCGGAATTAAATATAGAGGAGCCCCTTTCTAATTTCAACGTCCAATGCCTGCTATGGCTGTCGTCCTTCTTTAACTCTTGATTCATTCTTTCTTTTTCTTCTTAACTCACATTTAATATTGCTTTCTATGTACTTCAAGAGAAGTTATACTTTTTTGGTAAACCAGTCTCAGCCGAAATACCTTCTGGTAAGTTCACTACTTTAAATAACAAATAAACTCGTATTTATATATGCGGGTTATTCCTGAAATTACCCTGAAAAGCGTACATGAAACCATGCCTAAATTTGACCTTGGGCTTTTTGCAGAATACGATATACTTAATGCAAATAATGCTGGCCAGCAGCAGGTTATGATCAAGGAAAAAAGATGCCAACGCTCTTATTAATATTGAGGGCTGACGAACTCAGCTACAGCAATCAGGGAATACTCTTATGGGCCTTAAAGAAGTAAAACCTTATTTGTAAACACAATTCATTGTGAGATTTTGGGTTGGACAATTATTGCAATCTCCTGAATATGATGATTTCAGTACCTCCCTCTACCTTTATTATGAAAAGGCTTACATTACTTTTATAAGGTTATCCTGAACTCACGTTTTACTTAAAGTTCTATCACCTTATTTTTTATTGCGTACAATATGAGATCGGCAGAATTCTTTAGCCCAAGTTTAGAAAGTATTTTTGACTTATGCACTTCTACGGTTTTTACACTAATAGACAGATCTTTGGCGACTTCTTGATTTTTTTTCCCCTGAGCTACATGTTTCAACACTTCATTTTCCCTACGTGTTAAGGTAGTAGTTTTCTTTGAGCCCTTGGTAAGCCGTCTTTTGTTGTAAGTGTCCAGTATGATCTTATTTACTGGTCCGGCAAAATACTTTCCTCCTTCCATTACTTCAAGTAAAGCTTCGTTCAGTACGGACTTCGGCACGTCTTTGAGCAAATAACCATGTACGCCTGCCTTCATTGCACGCCTTACATATTCTTCATTTACCTCGCTGGAAAGCAGGATAACCTTAATTGTTTCTTTATATTCCTTTATCCAGCGGGTAGATTCTATGCCGTCCATTCCCCGCATAACGATATCCATCAAAACAACGTCTGGAGTTTGTTCTTCACACAGATTAATGGCTTCCTCTCCACTTGATGCCTTTCCTATGATAGTAATATAATGTAAATGCTCAAGCATAGAAGCTATTCCTTCAAGAACTAATCTATGATCATCTACCAGTAGAACTTTGAGTTTTGTCATCCCACCACCGCTTGTACCGCGGCTATCAGGCTATCCGCTCCGCATGGCTTTTGAAGATAGTCTTCTATATTGAGGGTAAATGCTCTTTCTTTTGTTATGTTGTTGCTATCTGTTGAAAGGATAATTACCGGTATCGTAACATATTTCCCTGATAATTTTACTTGCTCCAGGAAGGAAAACCCGTCAATATTTCGTGTGAAAGGATCTGTTATAATAAGGTCAGGAGTTTCCTGATTGATCAGTTCAAAACCCTTTTTTGCGTCATCTGCTTTCGACACCTGGTATCCTTCCATTTCCAGGATGTCGCTTAATTCTTCAAGAATATCTTCGGTATCATCAACGATCAATATTTTTTTCATGGATTTGAATAGGTAGTGTTATTTTAATTTTAGTCCCTTCTCCTAATCTGCTCTCCATTTCAACAGTCCCTCGCAAAAGTTCTGCAGCTTTTTTTACGATCGACAATCCCAGCCCTGTTCCCTGGATGGATTGAACGTTGGTCCCCCTCTCAAAAGGTTCAAATATTTTTTTGCTGTCTTTTTCGTCAATGCCGGTACCCCAGTCCTGCACCATAATCTTCAATGTTCTGTGTTGGGCAATAATTTTGGCTTCGACCTTTTCCCGGCCGGGGCTGAATTTAATAGCGTTGGTAAGAATGTTAGTCAATATATTTCTTAAGAGCTTCTCGTCCATATACATCACTTCAGTATCGGTAGTGATGGTTTGAAAAATTTTATGGCTATTGTTCATTTGATTTTCTACTTCTGAGAAAACAGCCTTGAAAAAAGCCGTGAACTCTATTCGCTTAGGGTTGATTTTGATCACCCCCGCCTGACTCTTCCCAACGGTTAATACATCATCCAGCAGGTACGTCATATGTTTCACCTGCTCATTGATTTTATAACACTTCTCATGAATGATCTCCGTGTTGATCGTTCCATTGTATTTACCCAGGAAATCCGTAGCAAACTTTATCGTGGAAAGTGGGGTCCTGAATTCATGCGACGCAATGGAAACAAACCTGGATTTCATCTCTACCAGCTCTTTTTCTTTCTTTAAAGCTTTGGACAGCTCCAGGGTCCTTTCCTGGACTTTTAATTCCAGTCGCTCCCTGTATTCGATCAGCTCAGTGATATCTTGTCCTACCCCTATTACCCCTGTTACCTCTCCTTTATAATTTCTTCTGGGCATAAAATTGGCCAATATGGTAACGATCTCTCCCTTCTCCGTGACAATGGGGAGTTCATAATTGGTAATGTTCGCTCCTTTAAGCACTTTTTGTAAAAGCTGCTGTAATTCTTGTTGGTAGCCTTTCAAAATGAAACGGCCGGTGAGCTTTTTTCCGATAACGGCCTTTTTTCCAAACCCGGTAATTTTTGTGGTAAAGCGGTTCCATTCTGTAATCTTTCCATCCGGACTTATACCAAAAACAGGTGCATTGGCATTTTCTATCAAGCTTATTAATTCCGATGCCAGCCGGTTTATTTTTTCCTGGTTGTTGATCTGGTCGGTCACATCCTGAAAGGATATTACCATTCCTTTTTTCAGACCGGGTATAGTATAAGGCACAGCATTCATGGAAAGCCATTGGGCGTTATCCCCATGTTGACCTTCAATGATCTGATTGTATTGGGCCTTTCCTTTCCTAATCTGGTTGATGTATGGAATATTTTTCTTTTTTAAAGGTTCAGGATAATTCCGTATGTAATCAGAACCTGTATCCAGATCATCATTTACTCGTGTATGATAATCGCCAAGTCCCAGTATTTGATTTGCACTTGGATTTGAAAGAATGATGTTTTCGTCATTATCTACCAGTACGATCCCTTCTGAAAGGCTTTCCAGAACACCTTTTAACCTTGCCCTGTTTTCATCCAGTAATCGATAGGCAGTGGCTTGCTTGGTAATATCACGGCTGGTACTCACGATACGGATGAGTTCCTGACCTTCAAATACAGGTTTGGCAATGGTTTCAAGGTGTATATAGCTCCCATCTTTTCTTTTCCTGCGATACTCAAACCGAATAGCATTTGTATGTTCGCCTGAGCTAAAACGGCTGTAAGCTTTATTTCTTATCCTTGCATCATCTTCTGGATGCAGTCCATTGTAAGGGCCTCTGGCTTTTAGCTCATCCGATGAATAGCCCAATATTTTTCCGGAGGATGGGCTAACCCAAAGGTATTTGCCTGTAGGGTCGTGCAGGCAGACCAGATCATGTACATTTTCTGCTAACAGGGCATAATTCGTTTCACTTTGGAAAAGTTTTTTTTCCATCTGTTGACGTTCCAATTGGTTTTGATATTCACGCATTTCGCGTTTTATGGCCGGTAAGAGCCTGGACAGGTTACTTTTCAGCATATAATCATTGGCCCCTGACAGCATGGCATTCACCGCCGCCTCTTCTCCAATGGTACCGGATACTATAATGAAGGGTACAATTTTATTACTTTTTCTAACCAGTTTTAATGCTTCGGGAGCATTAAAACCAGGGAGAGTATTATCGCTGATGACCAACTCCCAAGACTGCTTTTGTATGCTATTGGACAGCTCATCTGCTGTTTCTACTCTGGTGGAAGTGACGTTGGCATATGCTTTTTTAATATGCCGGATCATCAACTCATAGTCATCTTCCGAATCTTCGATCACAAGAACTCGAATAGCGTCACTTTGCACACCTTCGATTTCATCTTCTGTAATCATAAAGTTGCTTTTCGTCTTCATTCATCTTTGATTTTATAAATTGAGGTATATAAATGTGGAACTTTGCGCCTTTGCTGTAGCTTTTGTCAATGCGTATTGTCCCATTTATTTTATTAAGTGCATTTTTTACAATGTAAAGCCCTAATCCTGAGCCGTCAGACTCTTCGTTTCCGCGGAAAAACATGTCAAAAATATTTCTGTGTACCAAAGGGTCAATCCCTTGCCCTGTGTCCGTAATACAGAAGGACAGTCCGGTTTTGTTCTCTGAAGCCTGTATCGTCACCTGGTTCACTCTCCCCACTTGCCGGTATTTAATGGCATTTTCCAAAAGGTTTTGCCAGACACAACTAAATATGGAGGGATCACAGTAGATCTCCAGGCTTTTGTCCAGGTCTAACTTTATTTTTATATTTTCAAATCCTTCCAGAAAAACCAGGGCATCGATAATCTCTTGCAACTCTGAAAATACATTCATACGTGCTAAATTCTCTGACCCTGCTTTGACCTTGGTGATATTTAAAAGCCTGACCAATGTTTGATCCAGTCGCTTCATGTTTGTGCTCATCATGTAAATGAACTTTTTAAGGTCAAAATCAGGGTCTTTTTGCAATAGGTTTAATAAACCCATGACAGAAGCAACAGGTCCTTTCAAATCATGAGAGATCCTGTATAGCAATGTCTCCAGCTCGGTGTTAAGCTTCATCATTTCCTCCGCATTCTGTTTCTCTTCCGTCACCATTCTTAATAAAACCGTCCCACCGTCCATTGAAGGAAATATATCTCCTTTGAAAAATTCCATTCTCCCCAGCTTATGATTAAAAGCTACAGGTTTGGATATATTTAGTTCCAGAGCCTCCAGAAACAGGTCTATCACACCATTATGATACCATGAGGGAAATACTTCCCTGATATGGCGCCCTATTACATTTTCGATCTTAAATATGGATTTAGCGGTCTGGTTCCAGTAAGTCAGTATCAGATCTGCATCAAACGCGAAAAAAACTTCCTGGATACTCTCGGCCAAAAAACTGTATTTCAATTCGGAAATGATCAGCCTTTTTTTATCCTGTCTTTGGGCTTTCTTTAGTTGGAATTTTTCCACCTCACGTTCCACCGCCGAGAGCAGACGTTTCATATTATCTTTTAAAATGTAGTCATCTGCTCCCTGTAACATTGCGTCCACCGCCACCTCCTCACCTATGGTTCCTGATACTATGATGAATGGCAGGTCTTGATGGACCTCTCGTAAAATCTCCAACGCTTTCAAGGAATTAAAGCCGGGCATAGTATGATCACAAATGACCAGGTCAAGGTTGGCCTGTTCCAGTGCATGTCTAAAATCATTTTCAGACTGGATCCTTTTATGTACAATATTGAAACGGGACTTATCCAGGATACGAGCTACCAGTGTATAATCGGACTCATCATCTTCAATACATAATATATTTATTTGATCATTCATGGTTATCCCTTTACGTTAGCCTTCAGGCGATAATTTTTAAGACTCAATCAGCCTTACAGGCTTTTACAGAGGCATTCAAGCACTCGTCTTTTGAGTCAGGAGCATTATTACCATGCGTCCTTGTTCTATTGGTGCGGTTAAAACGACTATAAAAATTTTAGTCGATCGAAGTGTTGAGCTGTGTATTAAAAGTGTGAAACTTCAACATAATTTCTTCATGGGAGATATATGTCCTTGTGTAACTTATATACTCCTGGAATAAATTAGTGTTAACCTTAACAATATATTAAAGAACATGTTTTATTATATGTTTGTAACAAAATATTATTTGGTTACACATATAACAATTTTTCTAGCGCGGGATGTCTTTTAAGACTATGTAAAATGTGGTTCCTTTTCCTATTTGGCTATTTGCCCATATTCTTCCTTCGTGTTTATTGATAATCCTTTGTACCATTGCTAATCCAATGCCTGATCCGGGAAATTCATCGGACTTATGCAGTTTATGAAAGGCCCCAAAAAGCCGACCGGCATAAGTCATATCGAACCCTACACCGTTGTCCTTTACCATGATCCCAGTTTCATTATTTTCAGCAAACCGGGCAACTTCAATTTTAGGATTATCGGATTTAGCGGAGAATTTAACGGCATTGGCGAGTAAGTTTTCCATCATTACTCTGATCAGCTTACGGTCTCCTATGGCTGTCAGGCCTGATTCAATATAAATATCGAATTTCTTATCCGGTTGCAAACCGGTGATGACCTCTTCACATAATCTTGAAATATCTAAGGTTACAGGATCTATTTCCTGCTCTGAAAGCTCTACAAGTGATAATAAATCGCTTATCTGGTTTTCCATGCGATGGGCAGCACGCGAGATCCGTTGCAAATAGCCTTTCGCCTGTGGCGCTAATTCATCATCATAGTCCTCTATTATCGCCAGGCTAAACCCTTTAATACTTCTTAAAGGGGTAGTTAAGTCATGGGACACACTATATGTCAAAGCCTCCAATTCCTTATTGATCACATTCAGATGAATTTCCCTTTCGTTTAACCGTTGTTGGAAATGATCAATTGATTCAAGGTATTTTATTTTTGCTTTCTTTTGCTGGTCAATGTCCTGAAAGAAACCTCTGAGTTTTACTACTTGCCCATCTTTCAATACAGGTAGCCCTACTGCCAGTACCCATTGTTCCTTTCCTTTTTTGTTTGCCAACATGAGTTCAAGGCGGTAGCTCTCGCTTTGTTCAAGGGCCTTTTTTAATTCGTTCTCCAATATCGGCTGACCGTCTTGACAAAAAAACCCAATACAGGGTATTGCCCCAGGATCAGTCATTACCGAGATCTTGAACAAATTGGAGATCGATTCGGACTCATATAATTCTTGTGTGACCACATCTACCTCCCATAAAGCCATTCCGCTCTCACACGCTGCAAATTCTAAAAGATCGCGATGTTGATCCAATTGCTTATTTGTCAGGGTTAATTTCTCATTACGATGCCTACTCACAGCCTTTGTATTTATTTTATCTGACTTGTTCAGTTTTTTTACTCGTATTTTTGATTTTAACACTGACCTTTGCATCGCTTCCGGGTCTGCTTTTGAAAAAAGGAGCAAGCCCAATGCCCAATACAATAACAACTGACAATTCTGCTCGAAAATCACAGACCTAAACAGATGAAAGAAAATTTCATTTAACATGATAATATTTAAATTAAGCATGATAATCATCCTGGGGTCAAATATTCAATTGATCTTATAAAGTAGTTCTTAAAAAGAACTTGGCTATATGTTTTTAATCGTTAACTGTTTATTTATCAATACTTTGAATATAAAAATTAATATTACGAAATCCTACTTCGCTCAGAAACAACAGATAGGAAGCTGTAAGGTTCAGCTCAATAAATATAATTTTTTGATGATTTAATTAATCAATACTCTTGAAACATGCCCAAATGAGCTTCAAATGAGGTAATTTATCTCCGTTTTTGCTCCACTGTGGAATTATTTCAGCATGTAAGGAATTTATAAAAGTAATTGATCAATATGCTTGCTGTCAGCTATTTTAAGCAGTATAAAGCCTTAAAGGACCTGTTAATTTACGTTAACGAACATTACTATATTCATTTAAAAGGCCAATGAAGGACCAATGGGTCAAACCCGCGTAATGGCTTTATCGATATGACTAAAAGCCTGGTAAGCTCCTTTTACAATAGTGTCTCGTTCTGAGGGATTGCTTTCGGCATACTTCTCAAGGACCTCAATGAATTCTTTCCACATTTTGCCCCTGTCATCACCATAGCTATTAAAAAAGTTCAAGCTGTTTTCAAGTTCTATCCATGCAAATCGCTCCAGGTAATTCACAATCTGTTTCCCACCTAACGTAGCCCCCTCCATTACGTACATCATGCCCAGGCTTAATGCCTCACTATCCGTTTTGGGAAGAGTGCTGGCAGGAAAATCATCATTTACAGTCTCTAATCGGTTCTTTATATGCTGTAAATCTTGTTCAAGTAATGAAATCTTAGATCGCTCGACCAATAAATTAGCTATCATAGGCACATTTCCTGCAGCACGTTCCAATGCACGGTAAGCGCTACAAAAAGCTTTCAGAAGATCATAATATACCGACGGCTTTAAATCCGGAGTGAAAAGCTTTGCACTAAGTTTCATTTCCAGCGATTTATGGAGGTCAGCCGTGTGAGATCTAATGTGTTGAAGTATCATGTTATCAGTACTAATATAATGTATACCTGAGAGATAGATGCAATATTTATCTGCATTGAAGTCGGAAAGAGCGATAATCGGTTACTATTTGAATTAACTTGACATTATTTTGTCATTCAATAACATGTTGGTTTATTTTTATGTTATAAATTACGATTGCTTTTTGCTCAAACGTGTTAATCAGGTGATCTCCAGTGTTATATTCGGCAGGAAACATGATAAACAGACAGAATAGGTAGCATGCAACATAAAAACTACAAAGCAACACTTTACCCGGACTTTAAACTCACAACGGAAAACTGTGACGTAGAGCCTATTCACCGTCCCATAGCTATTCAAGGGCATGGCTATCTTCTGGCATTCGATCAAAATACTCCTGACTATTTACTGGCTATGAGTGAAAATGTGCCCGGACTGTTAGACATGACCGCAGACGCCCTGTGGCAAACACCGGTAAAGAACTGGACCTCAGACGTCATCATCAATGTGTATGATGAAATGGCTCACCACGATAGTTGGGACTCCATAGATCCTATACCCATAGAAATAAAAGGCAAATATTTTAACCTGATCCGGCATATCCATGACGGTTACCGGTTTCTCGAAATCGAGCCTAAAGTTAATAACGAGGCCAGTGAGCTATCTACTTTCAGGGCCATTCGTATGGTCACAGAACCTTTTAATAAGATTAATGATTTAGATAAACTCTATAACCAATTCGCATCACTTTATAAAAAAGTCAGTGGTTATGACCGGGTGATGGTTTACCAGTTTGATAATGATCATCACGGCCATGTAGTCGGTGAGGCGCGTGAAAGCCACCTGGAGTCCTTTTTAGGTCTTCACTACCCGGCCACGGACATTCCTAAAATGGCTCGTGACCTTTTTCTGCTTAACAAGAGCAGAATAATCCATGACGTCCATCTTGAAAATAATTGGTTACGCTTCAACCCGGGCATACAGGGCGCTGTTCCTCATCTTGATCTCACGTATTCCCAGACGAGAGCTACCTCACCTATACATATAGAGTACCTTAAAAATATGGGGGTAATGGCTTCCTTAACCCTGGCGATCATTGTAGAAAGCGAGTTATGGGGATTGATTGCATGTCATAATTACAGACCTCATTTCATCTCCTACGAAATGCGCAAAACAGGCGAACTCATTGCAAATGCGTTTTCACAAAGAATTGTTGAAATCACCCGAAAAGAGTATCAAAAAAAGGCAAAATATTATTTTGACCTTAAAGTTGATATTTTGAAGAAAATTACCCTTGCTGCTGACGTTGGCGTACAGCTCGTTGATAAAAAGCCAGACCTCACCGAAATAGGTGGAGCTGACGGCTGCGCGGTGATCACCTCTAATGCAGGTATGTATTCTTTTGGTACAGCGCCTGGTAAAACAGCATTGATCCGGATCAAGGAATGGCTTTTCAAAGAAGGACTAAAAGATGTTTTTTTTACGAACCACCTCATCAAAGATCTCCCATCAGACATAAGTATACCGCAAGAAATAGGAGGGATGATGTCCGTTTGTGTGAGTACCTGGGAGGATACCTTTCTCATGTGGTTTAGAAAATCGCAAAAAGAGACCTCACACTGGGGAGGCGACCCCAGTAAACCCTATGAAGTAGATTTCCAGGCGAATGGTGAGTTACGATTGAGTCCAAGGAAATCATTCGAAAAATGGAAAGTACAGGTAGACACCAAGTCGAAACAATGGGACAAGATCAACATAGATATAGCCAGGCAACTCATGGAAGGCTTACTGAAAAAAGAAGTAGAACGCCAGGTTGAAAAAGCAAAGATCATAAAAAATGACTATGAGCAACTGACGTATGTAGCGTCTCATGACTTGCAAGAGCCCTTAAGGACCGTCACCAATTACCTCGACCTTTTATCTGAAACACTGGAAAACGACCAAAACGAAGCGTTAAAACATTATCTGCTACGTGTTAACCTGGCAGCCAGAAGGATGAAAAAACTCATCAAGGATATGTTGGATTACTCAAGGCTTGGCAACAACAGAGAAATAGAGTGGGTCCCGGTCAATGAAGTGCTGGGTGAGATCATGGAAGACCTGGATCTTTTGGTCCGGGAGACCCGAACAACGATTGATATCAAGGACTTGCCTGACATTAAAGGAGATAGAACCGAGGTAAAACAGTTATTTCAAAACTTAATAAGCAATGCCATAAAGTACCGGCGAGAAGAAGCACTTCCGCTGATACGTATTAGCGCCAAACATGCCGGTAATCATTGGATCTATTCCGTGGAAGATAACGGTATCGGCATGGAAGAAGCACATTTTGACAGGGTTTTCCTACTTTTTCAACGTTTACATGGTAAGGATGAATACGATGGTACCGGGATCGGCCTGGCGCATTGCAGAAAAATAATTGATCATCTTGACGGCAAGATCTGGATCACTTCCAAAGTGGGTACAGGAAGCACTTTCTTATTTAGCTTACATGAATTGATAGTAAAAACAAATGACAAACAAACTTAGACTCATCTTACTCATTGATGATGACATCGATGATAATTTTTTTCATAAACGTGTGATCAGTAAGGCTGGGGTAGCCGAACAGGTGGTAGAATGTCACAACGGTCAGGAGGCGCTGGATTTCCTCATGAATAAAGGAAAATATACCGGTGAAGGTAAGCCATACCCTCAACCTGATCTGCTATTCCTGGACATAAACATGCCACAAATGAATGGCTGGGAATTTCTGGATGCCTATGACAAACTGCCGGCACATATCCAGGGAGGGCCGGTGGTAGCTATGCTGACCACTTCTACGAACCCCAGGGATATTAATAAAGCAATGAAGTATAACATTGTGCGGGATTATCGAAACAAACCGTTGACCCAGGAAATGTTAAAGGATATACTGGAGAAGTATTTTTCAGGGCAACTTAACGCAGGTAACCGTTAAAAGGAAGGTTAATACTATAAGGGTATAAAATGGTTCGAACGTTTTCCATTTTATACTCGACCTTATCAGCCATTAATCGTTAGAACTGACTGACTTTTTATTCACTTATTTTATCTGATGGGGAGATCATTGACTAAAATATTTAGTGCTTAATGATCATAAATTAATCGCTTGGGAACCTCCATTTTTTTGGTAGATAGTTGCGGCATGTGCACCCGGAATCTTGCTCCCTTCGTATAACGATGATCCAGTTCAATGGTGCCATCTACTTTTCCCAAAGCGCTTCTTACAATGTACAGGCCTAGCCCAGAGCCACAGGATCCTTCATTTCCGCGAAAAAACATGTCAAATATTCTTTCGCGCACGTCACGACGTATGCCCTGGCCTGTATCACTAATACTAAAAGTGAGCATGGTATCCTGCTTTTCCACCCGGACCGTTACATTATTGACCTGACCTTCCTTTTGATATTTAATGGTATTTTCCAACAGGTTCTGCCAAACACTATCAAATATGGCTGGGTCACTGTACAGCTCAATGTTTTTATCTATATCAATCTTGATTTTAACGTTTTCATATCCTTTTAAAAAGACCAACGATTGGGTGATCTCCTGCAGCTTTTTATAAACGTTAAATTGATCCAGGTCCTGACTTTTAGATTTTATTTTAGTGATATTAAGCAAATTAAAAAGCGTCTGATCTAAACGGCTCATATTAAATTTCATCATTCCAATGAATGTCTTGTGCTCGTAGTCAGGATCGTGTTCCGATAAGTTTAGCAGTCCCTGCACAGAGGCCACCGGCCCTCTCAGGTCATGAGATATCCTGTAGAGGAGGGTTTCCAATTCATTGTTCAGTTTTAATAGTTCATCTTTTTGCTGTTTTTCCTGGGTTACATTTCGGAGTATGATGGTTCCGCCGTCCACGCATGGATAGATCTTTCCCCTAAAAAATTCCTTGTTCTTTAGGTGGTGATTAAGAGTAAGCGGTCTGCTGGTATTTGTGTCAAGCGCTTCACGGATCACACTCACGGCGCCATTGTGGCCCCACTCGGTAAATATTTCATGGATATGACGTCCCAGCACATTATCCATCTGGAAAATTGATTTTGCCGTTTTGTTCCAATACGTCAGTTTCAAATCATGATCAAAGGCGAAAAAAACTTCCTGGATACTCTCCGCCAGGGTACTGTATTTTAATTCTGAAATGATCAGCTTTTTCCTGTTTTCACGCTGTATCTTTTTCGATTTATATTCCGATATCTCACGCTCTACTGCGGGGAGTAACCGCTTCAGGTTATCTTTAAGAATATAGTCGTTGGCACCCTGCCGCATGGCATTGACGGCATTCTCTTCGCCTATACTGCCGGATACAATGATGAAGGGCAGCTGTGTATCATATTCACGCAAAATCCTTAAGGCTTTCAATCCGCTGAATGCCGGCAGGTTATGATCGCTTAAGATCAGGTCCAGCTGGTCATGTTGAAGTGCATGCCTGAACTCTTCCTCGGTCTGTATCCTGCTGCAGCTCAAGTTGAATTCAGATTGGTCCAAAATATGTGTAATCAAGGAATAGTCCATTTCATCATCCTCCAGGCACAATATCGTTACTTGATCATTCATAAAGTGTTATTTAAGATCCATCTTCCGGTAGTGGTTGGTTCAATACAAGCCAGTATAGCCCTAGTTGTCCAATAGCATCCAGAAAGCGATCAAAGTCTACGGGCTTTCTGATGTAACTGTTGGCGCCCAGTTTATAGCTTTTAACCACATCGTCTTCTTCCGTTGATGTGGTTAAAATAACCACAGGGAGTCCTTTTGTCCTCTCATTATTTTGCATGCGCTTCAGTATATCAAGACCATCCAGTTTCGGCAGTTTTAGGTCCAGCAGAACGAGCGCCGGCTGTACAGGGGGTTGGTCTTCTGTTCCAAACAAAATGTCCAGCGCCTGTACACCATCTTTTGCCACTAGTATATTATTCGCAATCCCCTTTTTTTTAAAGGCCCGCAAAGTCAATATGATGTCATCATCGTTATCTTCTACAAGTACTATTGGTTTTCGTTGCATTAACTATTATTTAGATTAAAATAAAATGTTGCCCCCTGGTCAGGGGCGCTATAGACCTTAATTTTTCCATTATGTTTATTAATGATTCTTTGCACTGTAGCCAGCCCGATGCCCGTACCGGGAAACTCGCTGGCCGCGTGCAGGCGCTGAAAGGCCACAAAAAGTTTACCTGCATATTCCATGTCAAAGCCCACTCCGTTATCTTGCACCATGATCCACTCTTCACCCTCTTCGGTACATTTTTTAACTGCTATTTTTGGCTTGGCGATCTTACCGGCATACTTAATAGCATTCCCTAAAAGGTTTTCCATGACCACCTTGACCAGTCTTTTATCTCCCACCACCTCGAGCCCGGGCTCAATGTAAATGTTAAACTTACTTTCGGGGTGCATGAGGTCAATCACCTCCCGGCATATTTTAGAAAGGTTGAGCTCCTGCCTTTTCACTTCTCTTTTGGAGACATTAGACAGCGATAGCAGGTCATCGATCAAATGCCCCATGCGGTTAGCCGCTTGTGCTATCCGGTTGAGATAGTTCTGTGCTGTGGCATCTAAGTCCCCATAGTAATCTTCAATCAGCGCCTTACTGAATCCACTCAGGCTCCGAAGAGGCGTTCTCAGGTCATGTGATACACTGTAGCTAAAGGCCTGCAGCTCTTTATTAGCTACCTCCAGTTGAGTGGTGCGCTCAGCTACTTTCCGTTCCAATGTTTTTTCCAGGTTGCGCCGGTCTTTTTCAATTTTTTTACGCTCTGTAATATCCTGTATCTGCGAAATGAAAAAAGCCACGTTGCCATCTTCTTTATAGGCGGCCGACACATTAAGTTGGGCCCAGACCATCTTTCCTTTTTTATGCCGGTAGCGCTTTTCCATCTGGTAGCTCTTAATCTTTAAGTCCATCATGTCCTGCACGTTTTGCAGGTCTGTATCCAGGTCTTCCGGATGTGTGATCTCCTGAAAGGTGCATTTCATTAATTCTTCCCGGCTGTAGCCAAGGATACGGCCAAGTGCAAGGTTTACATCTAAAAACCGGCCCTCAGTAGAGACAAGTGTCATCCCAATAGCAGAATATTCTACCACTGATCTGAATTTTTCTTCGTTTAGTTTGATCGCTTCCATCATCTCACGTTCGGGTGTTATGTCTTCCGTGAACATGCCGATGCCTCCGATCTCCCCGGTTTCATCATACCATGGGTAGATCTCGTATTTAAGCCATTGCCTGGTGCCATCCTCCCGCACAAAGGGATCATCATTGTTTTGTATCACTTCCCCTGCCAACGCACGCTGATGATCGTCAATCCAGTGAGGCATTTGCCTGATTTCAGGGAAAATATCATAGTGGTGCCGGCCTATGATGTCCTGGCCTTCCAGGTTATAATCCGTATACCATCGCTTACTCGCCACCAGGTAGTGCATATTTTTATCAAACATGGCTACAGCGGCCGGCATGTGCTCAATATAGTATTCAAGTCGTCTTTTTAAGTTTTTTTCATCAAATTCAAGTTTTTTACGGTCGTCTATGTCCTGAAAAAGGCCTCTTAGCTTGATGGTTTTGCCATTTTCGACGACAGGTAGTCCAATGGCATTGACCCATATCTCTTCTCCTTTCTGGTTTACTAAAACCAGCTCCAGGTTATAGCGCTCTCCTTTTTCAATGGCATTATGCACAGCTTGCTGTATTACAGGCTGGAAGTCCTTGCGAAAAAAACTGATCCCCTTTGAAGTGTCTAACTTGGTGCCCGGGGCTATTCCGTGAATTTCATACACTTTATCAGACCAGTACAGGTCTTGTGTCAACAGGTCAATTTCCCAGGTACCCATCCCCGCCAGGTTCTGGGTGGACTCCAACATTTCGTTGAGTTGGGCCAGCTTGCTGTTGGCTTTACTCAAATCATCCCAACGCTGACGAACGACGGTTTCCAAACCTTTATTGATCAATTTTAGTTCTTCCTCCGTTTGCCTACGCTGCTCCACCTCTTTTGTAAGTGCCGCTTTACTGGCTTTTAATTCTTTGGTCAATACCTTCAGTTTGGATTTAAGCTGACTGATTTCTTCCGGCGCGTGTTCAATGATACTCCCTAAAAATGGAAGCCCAAACAGGCAGACTACTTTGAAAAAGTCTGATCCTGACCACCCGAGTACTTCCTGGGTAATGGCCGTGTTGTAGAAGAGATTAATGTCAAGTAATATCATGGTTATTGACGATCTGTCTTAAAAATGAAACTGTATGAGCCGGATTACTCCCCAATAGATCATGTAGAAGCGTTCAATTTTTGTTGAAGTGGGGCATGAGTTTTCATCCTCGCAGGTAAAATGCTCGGTATCCCTGTCTTCAGTGTATCTGTTATCACTACAATATCATTATACTAAAGTGTGTACAAGCCATTGTGAGATACCGGTGATAGAATAAGTCCGAAGGAAAGATGCCAGCCCCTTATCAAAAACCACTTTCTCTCATCGCTATGTTTTTTAAGATAAAAAAGTTAGGCCTCAGTACATTTCTTTTTGGATGGTTAAACACCAATTCCCGTTCATTGTCAGGTTTTTAAAGGTGAATGGAAGAAGATTTTTGACTTATACAGTATAAAGCTGGCAACGGTCGAAAAGTAACAACTCTGCCGTGTTAAACTTCAATTATGACCTTTCCGGTAATCTACCGTAGCACTGCCTAAGCAAAACAGCGTAGTAAAAATTACGCCTTTTAGCTCTTATACAGGAATCATCGGTACCCTAACTTTGTATTGTTAATTTGAAAGAAACGAAACAGAGAGTAAGATGAAAAATATACTGATAGTGACCGCCCTGATGATAGTAAGTTTAACTTCTGCTAACGCAAATGTAAACAGCTTGACTCAACCCACTTCAGTAGAGCACTTTCAGGCTGAAGCCAGGGAGAAAACCATTACATTAACCTGGGAAATTACTGGCACAGACAGCACTGAGGAAGTAGTCATCAACATCACCAATTTAGAAGGTACCGTGGTATACGAAAGTACGGCAAAGGGTTATTCTTCTACGCTGTCACTTGATGGTAAAGTGAAGGCAGGAGTATACATGGCACAGATTAGTGTAGGAAACGTTCAAAAAACTAAGCGGGTAGTGATCCGATAAAGATAAGGTTGATTTTGTGAAGTAGGTGGTAAAAGCCTGGTCGGTAATACGGCCAGGCTTTTTTGTTTCTTCAGGAATCTGTCCCTTCACATACCCTACGAAAGACTAGATAAAATACCTTGTGAATACTCTCCCTGGTCTTTGGTTAAGCGTAGCGGTCCTAAGTCTCTACTCGATGAGAACTTCCCGCTCGTATGGTGTTTAAACAGAACTGTTGTCACGCTGAAGGACAAGCCCAATGTTGTACTGAGAAGACAAACTCATAACATGAGGTTAACGTTTTTCATTTTGTGGAAGCAACAAACCTCTTTTACCTAAGGTTGGTCTACTGAGAGAGATCGAGCGAGACGCTCCTGGCTATGGTAAGGTCGTAGCTCCGCTTTGCTTATGCTACGACCAGATGGGCGCTGGTGAGCACCTTTGTTTGTTTTGGTAATCCGATAATGATAGTTTCGTTATTAGCTAATGGTAGCCAATTTGAGAAGCATCCCTGAATGAAACAATCTATAATTCATATTGCATTAGTTGTAAAAGATTACGATGAGGCGATCAAGTTCTATACTAAAAAGCTAGATTTTGATTTGATTGAAGATATCTATCAACCAGAACAGGACAAAAGATGGGTCGTTATTGCGCCGCCTAATTCGACTGGAACAACAGTTTTACTTGCCAGAGCTTCAAAACCTGAACAAGAAAAGTTTATCGGAAATCAAGCAGGTGGAAGAGTCTTTCTGTTTTTAAACTCTGATGACTTTTGGCGTGACTACAACAAAATGACATCCAGAGGAATTGAATTCGTTAGAAAGCCTAAAAAAGCGGATTATGGAACAGTAGCCGTATTTAAGGATTTATATGGGAACTTATGGGATTTATTGGAACTAAACTCTGACCACCGGATCGCAAAAAGAATGGAATGAATAAAAACCGGCTACAACAATCAGGCACCTCTGGTGCGCATATAGCGATAGCGCCATGCGTGCTGATTTAGGGATAGGATTTGTAATCCGGGTGTACTTCAGAGGTAGCTTTTGGCGTATGATACCTCAATATTTTACCATGAGAACTATCCAAAATAAGTTCATCAAGAATATGCACATTTAACAAACGCAGAGATTTAAAAGAAAATTTGAGAATATGAAAATAATGTGTCTGAATGGATGGGGCGGAAAGCTCTATGATAAATTACTTCCCTATTTGACAGACGAAAACCCAGATATTCTGTGTTTACAAGAGGTTGTGCACACACCGGAAACGGGAAAAGACTGGCTTACATACAAAGACGGAAACCACATTCTTTCTCAGCGAGCCAACCTTTTCCGAGATGTTCAAACTGCATTACCTGACCACATTGGAATTTTTTGTCCGGCGTCTCAAGGCGTATTATGGGACGGGGATACTAAAATTCCTTCACAATGGGGACTTGCAACATTTGTACAAAAAACCCATCCAATAACCGGACAAATACAGGGGTTTGTACATAAATCTTATTCACCTTATGATTACGGAGAACACCCACGTTCTCGAAGTGCGCACGCTATTAAAGTGTTCGATTATGAAGAAAACAGACCTGTAGTTGTAGCACATATGCACGGATTAAGAGACTTAAATGGCAAAATGGACACGCCTGAAAGAGCAGTTCAAGCACATAAATTACTGTCACTTGCAAATGGATTGACCGAAAACAATGATGCTCTTGTCGTTTGCGGAGACTTTAATGTAGAGCCGAATAGTGAGACTTTAAAAATTCTATCCGAGGCTGGACTAACCGATTTAGTAACCACACGAACTAAAAAAGGAACTCGAAACTCTCATTACAAAAAGGAAAGTAAATACGCGGATTATATGTTAGTCAATGAACATATTAATGTTTTGGATTTTAAGGTGATTTTCAAACCAGAAGTTTCAGACCATTGTCCGTTAATTCTGACTATTTAGAATAAATGGATGAATAAAAACATACCGCAGTCGAGTAGGACTTTCGCCCCCCTGGCGCGCATATAGCGATAGCGCCATGCGTGCTGATTTAAGAATAGGATTTGTAATCCGGATGTACTTTGGAGTTAGCTTTTGGGGTATGATACCTCAATATTTTATCACACTGGTCGTATTACTGGCTTAGGGCGTCCGCCCGGTTGGTATAAAGAGGTTTAGATTGTATCGGAATAAGCGCATAACAAACGTTTCAGGCTTTTCAATTTTCCTACCATGACCACAGTACAACTTCTATAAAAGCCATAAACACCCGGCCCCTGGGCCAGGTGTTTACACTTCTCTTAAGCTGGCTGTACTACGCCGAGTACTTCCAGGTATTGGGACTCACTTTCCAGGGCTATGCGGGATACGGCGATGAAGTCGGCCAGCCAGCTTTGCAGGGCGTCGAAGGCTTCGTCACGGTGCTGGGTGGCGGCCTGGGCTTCGCCTTTTTCGCGCAGCTGCCGGTTAAAGGCCTGCTCTACACCCAGTACCTGTAGCTGAGCGGCGGTGAGTTTGGCCTCGGTAATGCCGAAGCCGGCCAGGGCGGTGAGCAGGTCGGCATTGGCCAGGGCGTTCGCATAAAAGGCTTTGGCCTGCTTTAGCCAGCCGGAGAGGGTACGCTTACGATCACCGGAAAGCTGCAGGCTTTCGAAAGCGCCGCGGTCGTTGCGGGCAGCGATGCGGGCTATTTTTACGTGCTTCATGTATTCACGATTAGCCTGGGCTTTGGTGGTGTTAAGGGTGTCTGTGGCTGTGAATTGGTCGCCGTATTCCTTTTGCTGCTTGAGCT
>NZ_VKDC01000056.1 GCF_007097395.1 Fulvivirga sp. M361 | reverse complement strand
CACCACACCAGACACTGACCATAAAAGCCTCTATGATGGTCAATGGGCTATATCCTCTGTTTGATTTTGGTTCGGGCAACATATCTCCGCTTAAAAGATGCTCGCTGAACCCCATCTTATCCATTATTCTCCTTAAAAATGCCAAACCTGACCATGCCGTAACTTGCTGTCTACTAAAGCGTATCTCCCAATTCATACCAAAAGATACTCTATTGCTACGCATTAGAAAATCCTATTGCGTAATTTGGGATAATGCAGGTTAAAGATGTGAAGCTTAGGTTTTATTTCCCCATGTTTTCATAGGTTAGAAAAAGTCAGTCTAGCGACTTGAGATACACCAGTAAACGGATCAGATCAGCAGACTTTCCAAATTTCCACTGTATGGCAGCTACAATACTGTGTACGGCGAGAACTTCCCTGTCGATGGGCTTATTTTGCTTTAGGAACTGTTCAGTCGTTGCACGTTTTGCAGAGGTAAAGCCTTTGGCCTCATAACGATTCAATACATCAACGGCATTTTCTTCTGCGGTCTTTTCCCGGCTTACAGGTTCATAACCCAACTGGCGGACCATCGTTTCTGCCAACCCCCAGGTGGACCATGGGTTTTGCCCCGTTATCAGGTTCCCGTCCCATGCTACATTCTCGAGGTACATGTATCCTTCGTCAAAATCGGCGCCTTGTTCCTTTATCTTATCCTGGAGAAGAAAAGGGAAAATATCGGATGCATTCCGGATCAAAAACAACTCCTCATGATTGGTGAAACTGCTGATTTTCTTTTTTGCCAGTAATGGACTCCCATCGTCAAGTGTTACGTTGACCAATGCCGCCGGCCCATGGCATACCGCTCCGATCACTTTCCCTGACTGGTAATGTTCAAGCACCAATGACTGGATGTGAGTATCATTGGGAAAGTCAAACATAGCGCCTTTGCCACCAACGAAATAAACCCCCTGGTATTCTTTAGGGTCTACATGTTTCATGGCTATACTATTGTTTACCTTACGCTGTGCTTTAGGGTCGTTCAAAAAGGCATAGTCATACACGCCCATATCACCATCATCAATGATTACCGGTGGTTTACCTCCTTTGGGACTGACGATGTCTACCTCGAAACCATTGGCCTGAAAAACGTAATAAGCCCGTGACAGTTCTGTAAGCTCATAACCGGTCTTTTTGTTTTTATAGCCCATTGCGTCACAGCTCGTTACTATAGCCAGTAGCTTCCCCCTTGATGGGGACAGGCGGCCTGCGAGGTAGGGTAAGTCCTGTGGTAAGGTGCGTGCCATATCTTTACGGGGAATTTCCAGTGGAGGGACCAGGCTAATGAACCAAAATCCAAAGGCAACGATCAAAACGATCAGGCATGAGAATACAATTAAAGACCATTTGATAAAAACTTTCTTCTTTGACATAGTACTTGATTTTTTGGAACAAAATAGAAGCTACGTCCGGAAAAAGTCTTTCGAAATGATCATTTCGAAAGCGTAAAAGATCATTTCATGACCTTCATTCTGTAAACAGCAGGGGTAACACCCGTTTGCTTTTTAAAGGCCGTGTTAAAACTCGAAATACTATTAAAGCCTACCTCGAAAGCAATAGCGGCCACCGTATGGTTTTTGTGCCGGTCATCATGGAGCAGGCGCCTGGCTTCTTTTATCCTGTAATCATTGATAAAACCATTAAAATTCTTCCGGCTTTTTTGATTGATGATCATAGAAAGCGACTGTGTGCTGATATGGAGTCGTTCACTGAGCGATCTTAAACTGACATCCGGGTTTTTATAGTATTCCTCATTTTCAATGAGTTGAAGTACCTTTGAATAGATTTGTTCCTGCTGTTCATCAGGCACTGAGGTAGTCTTGTATTTGGTTTGTCCCACGGACTGGATATACCCCTTTTGTATGATGATAAAACTGGTAACATAGGCGACCAGGGAATATAATATTGGGCCTACCACATACGGAACTGTATCATCAAATAAATTCAACACGTAAGCAAACCAGATGACCAACATTCCATAAAACAACAGCTTTAATAAGTCATATATGTTTTTATTAAGTCCGGCTTTTCTTTGCCTGGAGATGTATGCATGGCTCACCAGCAGGTATAATAAATAGTGACTGTAGTAGGTAACAAACAACACAAAGAAAATAAGTATAGGTAGTGTCTCCGTATGCTCTTCCCTGACCCACAAACCAAAGGACATACCCAACATGGCCGGAATGAAATGAATAAGCTGCTTTTTTTTGGGCCGGAATGTAGGATCAGCACAGCTCAACACATAAAGGTAGTAAAGCGGACCGATAGCCATAAGTGTGCCGAGCCCGGTAAATACCAGCTTAATATCCAAAGCCGTAGCGAATTCCAGCAATACCGATTTACCGATCCGAAAAGAAAACACCACTAAAAGCAGGGCCAATAGTCTGTTGGACATCCGTTTTCCCTTAGAGTACGTCCATAAAAATAAGGCAAGGAATAACCCATGGACCACCCCCAGACCACTGATAATGATCAATACAATATCATTTGCCGGCATGTATGCAAAGTAACTAAAATATTCATGACGGTATCTTCCCTTTGACAGGCCCTTGTTATGGACAATAATGTGCAAGGCCCTCTTCATTTGTACAAAGAGGTTTTATGTACCACATACTTTGTAAACCTCCTCTGTACTTTCTTTTACAAAAGTTTTGTTTATACCACCACCGTAATAGTGTGGGAAAGTGTCTTTACCATTTCATTGGTGCAAAGCTTCAAACCGTTTAATATTTCTGAAAATTGGCTCAAAGAAGTCTGATTTGTTAAATTATCGGGTGCCTTCTGTCAAGAATTTGAGAAAGTGAAATTTCTGTTCGAAGTCAATGAGCCAGTCGGAATACAAGAAATTTAAGGATTGGTTTAACGAAACATATCATGATAAATTCGAAAGATTGTATCGTTATGCCTTTTATCCCGTTCGGTCTCCTACCTGGGACTCTGACAGCCGGGTGAAAGTTGATCACCGGGTCAATTTTTTAATTTCACTTTCTAAGGCTCTCAAAGGACGCTGTGAGAGACCTTGAAGACAAAATAATTCTATATATTTAAAGACTTCCTTACTCAACGTAAACTATGAAATACTTAACTATTTATCAGACCATCATAGGAGTCTTATTCCTTTCGCTATTGTCCTGCGAGTCCAGTTCTTCTCCCGGATTTAAAAATGCACTGACTTTTTACGTTTCTTTTGATAACGGCACTCAGGCAGACGTAGCACTGGGAGATGCCAGTATCTATACTGCTGATTCCAGGAAAAACTTAGATAGTGCTGAGGTAGGAATGACGAATACGGACCATGAAATTGTTAAGGGAAAAGGCCGGGTAGGTGATGCATTCCGGTTTGGGAAAAAGAGCAGTAAAGTCATTTTTTATAAAAGTAAGGGCAACATAGCCTATGATCCGCAAAACTGGTCAGGCACCGTTTCCTTTTGGCTAAGCCTTGACCCTTCCACAGACCTTGAGCCAGGTTTTACCGATCCGATACAAATTACGGATACCCGTTATGATGACGCCTCTATTTGGGTAGATTTCACCAAAGAAAACCCGCGTGACTTCAGATTGGGAATCATCGGTGACAAGGATGTATGGACGCTGGACACCTTGAATTCTCCGGTGGATGAGGAGTTAGAAAAACGATTTGTCAGAGTAAAAAAACCTCCTTTCACTAAAAACAGTTGGACGCATGTGCTCATCACTTATGATGGATTGGGCACAGCCCAAAGTTTAGCAAGTCTTTACCTGGATGGCAAAAAAATGGGGACTATAAAAGGGATAGATGACCCGTTTACATGGGAGCTCGAAAAATCAAATATTTATCTTGGCTTGAGTTTTATTGGGCTAATGGATGAATTGGCAATATTCAATACACCCTTGACGGATGATCAGGTGATGGAACTTTACCAATTAAAAGGGGGCATCAAATCTATGTTGTAATGCAGACTTTTCTCCAGTTCAGCCGCCCGTCAGGGATGCTGATATCTGAGCTAGGGCTAATCACTGGGTAAAATCTGACTTTTTAAGACTCTTGGGGCCTCTGTGAGAGTCTCTAAGGAGGACAAAAGAGTACAAATGATCATTACACTATTTATTGTAGGGCTCTCTCGAAAATTCCATTTTCAAGGTTTGTTTCTGGGTGCTGGTCACTGGGCCACTGGCAATACAGTGTACAATTTATTGATTATCATCATATTACAAATACACTTGGAAAATGATGTTGCTCAGTCGCTTATTGCAAATCAGACCGTGATAGAAGATAAAAACCTCGAAAATGGCATAATATCAATGATTTTGAGGTTCAAAACACCCAAACCTCCCATAAAAAGGTGCATTTAAACGTCAAAAACACACTTTTTGAGCTAAAACTATTTTTCATGAGTGGCCTATTGTACTTGATTTTCAGAAAACAGTACGCTGCGTTGATCAATTACCATCTTGTCACCGGTAATTTCCATCGTTCCCGAAAGGCGAATGTCTGTACTGGAAGCACCAATTTTTATTTCATATAAACCGGGTTCTATCACCCATTGACCGTTTTGATAATAAGCCAATTGTTCAGGAGATACTTCAATGGTTATGGTTTTGCTTTCCCCTTTTTTGAGCATGGTTTTGGCAAAGCCCTTTAGTTCTAGGGGCTCTAATTCCACTACTCCATATACGGTGGGAAGCATGGCGATATGGTTATGTCAGAAGCTCTAATTTAAAGCCAACTTTTTCAACCGTTTTTTCCACTTCTATGGGATTAAGATCATTTACCTCTACTGTCAGGATGCGATCCTCATGATCAAGGTCTACATTCCATTGATGAATGTCTTTTTGTTCATCTAACACGGGTTTGACTTTTGATAAACAACCTGTACAGTTAATGTTGGATTTAAATTTCAGTGTATGCATTTTAACTTATCTTATTTAGAAGCTTGTTTAAAGTATAGCCACATCAGCTGCCATTGGGCCTGGCAAAAACCATTGGATGCATGAATAGCCCTACTACATATAAACGATCATTAATTTAAACGATATATTGAAACTCAGCAAAGTAAGTTGAAACTTACAATTATCTGGCAGGCTTAAGTTGTGTTCTGTCGGACTTTAGTTCCATGAGGGGTTTGGTGATAAGTTTTACTTATAAGGGTTATTCTCAAGAAACTTAGTTGATCGTGGAATTGGTGAGGTCAAATGTTACACCTGGGTCCATACAGCACTCGGTAAAGCAATTTTCGCGATGGGTAAATGTAAGCTACTGAACTTCAACCATCAGTTTTTCACTTACTTCAAAACTCAGGGATATTTTTTTATTATCGTGTTGAATGACAAGGCTCTTATCAAAAGGTTCTGTTACTTCTATTGTTACTGTTGTTCCCAGACTCAAACCCCGATCATCTAAAAATGTTAAAAACTCTTTTGAGGACTGTCTTAATGCCGTCAACTTGACGTGATCACCGGTTTTACAGTCACTGAGACGCTTGTAGTGTTGCTGGATGATCTTTCCTTCTTTGTCAGGTATGGGCGAACCATGCGGGTCTTCGGTAGGGTAGTCCATCAATTCATTCATACGATCAAAAAAAGCGGGGGATTTAATATGTTCCACTTGTTCAGCTATCTCATGCACCTCGTCCCAGCCAAATCCCATTTTTTCTACCAGGAACATCTCGGTAAGCCTATGCTTACGTATAACGAGCGCTGCCGCTTTTCTGCCTTGGTCAGTTAATAGTAACGGCCTGTATTTTTCATATACCACTAACCCTTGCTCTTTCAGGTTTTTAACCATACTGTTAGCTGTAGGCTTACTTACATTTAGAACAGCGCTAAGCGCCGAGACACTTACCTCACCACTTTCTGATGATAACTGAAATAGCGCCTTCAAATAATTCTCCTCGGTGGGTGTAGCCATAATTAAAAGTTGACCCTAAAGATAAAAAGTATTCTAAATTTTATTTGTTAGATTAATCTAACTTGTTAATTTTGCTAACCTAATTATAGAATAAGACTTGTATTAATACTACATGCATGAATAAATGGATACAATTTGCATTAGGTAGTTTGATGCTCTGCATATCGACTACCTTAACGGCACATACAGGAAGCATTTCCGGAAAGGTCATTTCAAATGGTAAACCTCTTGAATATGCCACTGTTTCGATATCAAAGTCCTCGTTGGGAGATATTACAGATGAGTCCGGAGTGTTTAAAATTGAAGACGTACCTGTCGGTACTATCTCTTTAAAAGTAAGTTCCGTTGGTTATCGCACTCTCACTACATCACTGGATGTCCAGGCTGGTAGCGATAACACTGTTGAAATTACTTTAAAGGAAGATCTACTCAATCTGGAGGAGGTGGTAGTTAGTAGTACCCGGTATGAACTGGACCGAACAGAAGCCCCGGTGGTAGTGAATGTGCTGAGTAACAAGATTCTGGCGGCTACCCAGTCTATTGCGGTATCGGAAGGATTAAATTACCAACCAGGTGTCCGTGTGGAGACCAACTGTCAGAATTGTGGTTTTACCCAGGTGAGGCTCAATGGGCTGGAAGGCGCCTACTCCCAAATTTTAGTCAATAGCCGGGCTGTTTTTAGCGCTTTAAATAGTGTATATGGCCTGGACCAGATCCCTACTAATATTGTAGAAAAAGTGGAGGTGGTCCGAAGTGGGGGTTCGGCACTTTACGGATCCAATGCCATAGCCGGCACCATCAATATTATTACCAGGGAGCCTGTGGAAAATGCCTGGCAGATCGGCTCAAACTTTGCTGTCATCGATGGGGATGCAGTAGACCATACAGTCAATTTCAATGGTTCCATTGTAAGTGAAGACCTCAACAGCGGCGTTACTTTCTATGGGATGTTCAGGGACCGTGACAGCTATGATGCCAATGGGGACGGGTTCACAGAGCTGGTAAACCTTGAAAACAATGTGTTAGGGGCCAAAGCATTTTTGAAACCTACGGATAGAAGTAAGCTCTCGCTTGATTTCAGTTCCATCCAGGAATACCGCAGGGGAGGAGATCGTTTAGAGTTGGCCCCGCACTTCACAGATATTACCGAAGAACTGGACCATAATACAACCTTTGCAGGAATGACGTATGACTTCTGGTCAGAAAATCAGCATGATAAGTTTTCAGTCTATTCTTCTGCTCAAGTCACAAATCGAGGTAGTTTTTATGGTGGCTTAGGTGGAGGCAGAACTCCTGAAGACAGTTTGCTGGCCATCAATGCCTACGGTAATACAGACGATATCGCTATTGTGACGGGAGTACAATATACCAGAAGTATGGATAATAATGATGTTTTTACTTTTGGCATCGAAAATCAGTTTAATGATACAGAAGATGAAATAGCCGGCTACAATCGCCTGGTAGACCAACGTGTCAACACATTTGGTTTTTACGGTCAGTATGAATGGAAACCAACCACCCGCCTGACGGCACTTCTTGGAGCCAGATACGATGCAACCCATGTGGACGGAGAGTACCGGGTGGGAGAGATCGAACGCTCCTCCGACGTAAACCTGGGCGTTTTCAGCCCCAGGGTCACGCTACTTTATCAGTTAACGGATAACATGCAATTCCGCGGTGGTTATGCTCGTGGTTTCCGTGCGCCACAGGCCTTCAATGAAGACCTTCACATTTCTTCGGTAGGTGGAGAACCTCAGTTTGTCATCCTTTCTGATGGTCTTGACAAAGAGACATCCAATGCGTATACGGCCTCATTAAGCCTCACGCGTGATTTTGGGTTGACCCAAACTAACTTTCTTATAGAAGGTTTTTACACCCAATTGGTTGACCCTTTTGTGCAGGTAAGTACGGGGTCTGTACTGCCCAATGGCTCTATCCTGGAAGAAGTTAGAAATGGTTCCGGAGCTTCCGTTTCTGGTGTGAATTTCGAAACAGGTTTTTCACCTTCCAGGAAGTTTTCCTTCCAACTTGGAGGAACAGCCCAGCGGGCTTTATTCGATGAAGAACAGATATTGTTTGAACCGGAAGGTGAGCCGGACGGAGAATCCGTTGTAGTCGTTGATGAATTCACCAGGAACCCTAACCTATACGGGTATTTTACTTCTAACTGGAACGTTACCGAAGCATTCAGGTTCGATTTTACAGGAACTTACACCGGCGCTATGATCGTTCCTCGCGTAGTGAATGAATTGGGTTTCCTGGATCTGATTGAATCTGACCCTTTCCTGGATATGAATATTAAAGCTTCTTATCACTTTGATGTCAGGGAAAACTTTCACCTTGAGCTAAGTGGAGGTGTGAAAAATATATTTAATAGTTATCAGGATGATTTTGATTCAGGAGCTGGCAGAGATTCGGATTATATCTACGGTCCGGCTGCCCCTCGTTCTATTTTTGTGTCCGTAAAAATCGGTAATTTACATTGATGCACCATAATCCTTTTATTCTTAGAAGTTGCCTCTGTTTCCTGACGGTATTCCTTCTAATGTGTGTTAAGACGAGTGCGCAGGAGAAGGACGCGGTGCGCTGGCTTTCTTTTGATCAGCTGGATGATTCACTGGCAATACAACCTAAAAAGGTATTCATAGACTTTTACACAGAGTGGTGTACCTACTGTCGCAAAATGGATAAAGTGGTTTTTACCAAATCTGAAGTGATCGATCTGTTGAACAAAGAGTACTATGCCGTACGTATGGATGCTGAAAGGACAGATACAGTTTATTTTGACGGGCAACCATTTGTGAATGCACAGGCCGGGAAAAAACGAAATGCCATACATCAACTAGCTGAGGTACTGGCCCAACGCAATGGTCAGTTTGCACCACCTACCATGATTATTCTTGATGAAGCATTTAATGTAAAGAAACGTTATTTTGAATATATGGATAGTAAGAAATTACTAAGGGCGCTGCACTAATAATGATGGATTTTATACCACTTTGCCCTGATGCCGCCTTTAAGTTCGCCAATCTCAAAATCAGACATGAGCCAAATGGCTGTGTCTGGAAGTCTTTATGAGCATTACAATGATTTTTATGCCGGTAAAGACCACCGGTACGAATTACCTTCGTGTATAACGGAGTTGAAGATAATGAACGTCCTGATGAAGAGGAGCATTGCGACTTACATTGTGTAAATAGTACCAACGCGATGTTACTTACTGTCAGTAAAAATGAACGACAGGCATGCATTAGTGCAGCATGTGGTACCCGCTTGAAGATTGATTGACCACCGGATGGGAATTTCTACCCGTCAACCCAAACATTTCATACATCTGTGAGTGTGAAGGGTGTTTTAGTTTGAGACAAATCCTATTTCTTTTTAACTTTCGGTCATAAAAAAATGGCATTCTGATCGATAACTTAGCATTGCCATTACGGTAAATCCTGATGTATTTTTCAGGATTCTTGCACCTTACATTTTGATAATGAGAAACTTAAATAGGTTGTGCTTATGATGGCATTACTACACTACTCATGACGTTTAGGGTGGTAATTTATCTTCTACTCGGGGTGCTTACAACAACTACATTTAGCGCTTCTGGTGTTGAAATTCCAATTTCCGACTCCTTAGAAGGCCCCAATTCAATTAGCCGGGGGACAGTTAACCCGGTCTTGCTTGATCATTCGACAGAACTCTATTGCCTGAATGATCAAGCACTTTTCTTACCTGTCTATGAAAAACATATTACAGCACAGGATGCATGGGAAACAAAAGATCGTTTTTTATCCTGGGAAAATGTATCTATCACGCGTGATGAGAAAGAAGTCTGGGTCTGTTTTTCTATTAAGAACAATACCGACCGCCCCAATACTTTTTACCTGAATGGTAAAATGACTGATTACGTAGAACTTTATCAAATTCTTAATGGTCAACCAGAACGGGTCACTTCATCGGGCTATTTGATGCCTTTTGATGATCGCCCCGTGTTGGATTGGGGCTTAATTATACGTCATTCCATTCCGGCCGGATCCACGCAAAAGTATTTGTATAGATTAAAGTCAGTCACCAAAAATTCACGCCATCTAATGGATTATGCCCTGCCCGACTGTATCAAACTCTATATGCAGTCAGGGTATGAAAATACATATAAACTACGCAGGCGTTTAACTTATTTCTTTCTGGGTGTGATCTTCGTTATGTTTGTTTATAACCTTTGTATTTCGTTCATTACACTTTATCGAGAGTACTTTCTGTTTTCTCTCTACAATATTGCCACTGTCCTGACTTGTCTTTTCCTTACAGATGCTCATCTGGAGACGAGGTTATTACAGACAGAAGATTGGATTCGAAACGTACAGTATATATGCTTTTCAGGTATCTTTCTTTGTTACTTGTTATTTTCCCTCAAATGCCTCGACCTCAAAATCAATATGCCTGTAATATACAGGGTTTTGAAATGGGTCCCCTGGGCGTATTTGATCATCTTCGTATGCCTTGTTTTATCTTACTATACAATTAGCCTCTACCTCACAATTGTGATCGGTACTCTCTCTTTTCTGATCACCTGGTATTGTTCTATGCGGTTATCTGTCAGTATACCCAGTGCTCGTTTTCTTTTAATAGCGAATTTTATTATTTGTACAATAGGCTTTTTCTATGTGGCCAATCTCATGGGATGGGTTTCAACCAATGTGATGATCCATACTGGCTATACGCTTCAGATGATAGAAGTGGTTGTTTTTTCATTTGCCGTGGCCTATAAATTAAGAGTTTCAAAACGGGCTATGCACCAGGTGAGGTATCAAAATGAAATGCAGAAAGAAAAGCTTAATATGGAAGAAGCCATACGTAAACAACTTGAGAAAGATGTCAATCAAAAAGCGCGATCACTTACGACAACTTCCATTCAACTACTTAATTTCAATGATAAGCTTACGGAGGTTATTGATAAAATAAAGATGGACGTTCGTACTGGAAACAACCCCTGGGAATATGTCATCAGAGAGCTGGATAATCTGAAGCAACCCGAGAACTATTGGAAAGGTATCAAGATACATTTTGAGAATGTACATCCGGACTTTTTCTCAAAACTAGAACGCAATTTTCCTCATCTCACCTCAAACGATCATAAGCTATTGGCCTTCTTAAAAATGAAGCTGTCAAATAAAGAAATCGCAATTATTCTAAATGTCTCCAGACGTGCGGTTGAGCAAGCGAAACGAAGAGTAAAGAAAAAGCTTGGCATGGATCCGGACAACATGGATATCGTTGGATTTGCAGAAAACGCTTCGATCCAATCGGAGGTATGAAACGATAAAAACGAATTCTTATTACTTAAGCCCACTTTTAAAATGCCTTATTCTGGGTTGGAAATGATGTTGTCGTAATTCTGTAGGGTATCTACATATGGCTAAAGGGTTGCTGAATCTCACTTTCCCTCGTTATGTTTGAGCCGATTAATCATTTTCAATAAGGCATGATCCGGGTTTAAACTACAAAATACAAATGCCCCAGCGTTTGATATTTTTCAGAGCAATATAAATATGAAACGAAATACAAGTATAAAAAAATCAGACACCTACATACTATCCCGTCATCATCAGGAGGAATCCTCTATCGACGTTTCCGTAAACGGAAATTTACTCATCAAAGAGCAGGCTGGGTATCAAATATGGATTTACCACTTGGAATAAGTGTTTTTGAATGGCTACCCATATAGCCCGAAGTCGGGATGGTGGGATTAATAAAATTTTAGGCTTACAAGGTTTTACAGTAGTCCGGGACTGATCTCTCTGTTATCGAAAATAGCTCATGTGATCCTTTCTTTAAGGCATCAACATTAATTTACCTAAAGAAAACAATTGAAAATCTAATCTGGATGAACAGAAATAGAAAACGTAGTATCCGTTATTTTATACTTTGTTGCTTTTTTTTACTGACCTTACTCATGTGGGTTTTCAAAGAAGAAATATCAAAACGCATTACGTTATTACCAAGACACTTTCGCTCTGCATTACCCTTATAGTCAGTGTTTTGAAATGAATTTATCCTCTTTTTTTAATCAAAAAAGACTTTTTCAGTGCTATAAGATCATGTATAACTTTTAGGATAACTTCAATTTGTATGCATTTTATTTAGTAGTTTGACATTATCAACTTCCTGACAAAGCCCGGGTATTAAAGATATTTGCCGAATTTGCAATGGTAGGATAATTTCATGTCGTTTTTCTTTACATTGAATGCATATCAACAATGAAAAAGTTCAGGAATAGTAAATGTCACTCAAACACCTATATACAATAAAGACGTATTCTATGCTTGTAGTGAAGAAAATGCCAAAAGAAATGAGTGAATATCTGATGAAAAGGGTGAGTATGTTTTTATACTTACTAATTGCTTCAAGTCTGTCTGCATCGGGTCAGATAGATACTTCCCGGATGGTTTCCTTTTTTATGCATGTGGAAAGTGAAACCTTGAGCAACTATAAAATTGTAGCTTTTACACTCAAAACCCCGGAAGGTTCTGATATAGATTGGCAGTCGGGTTGGATCCGGCCATTACAACAGGATTCGGATACCAGGTACCTGATCAAGGCAGATGTGCCTGCCGAGATTTCAACAAGTATAGATGAACTGGAGTGTACGGGGATAGCCAAGAATTCCTATAGCATGTGGAACTGGTTAAGGGCAAAAGATAAAAGAACGTTGAAAATCCCCTATGGAGGGGTAGACCTGAGCGTGATCAAGCTTGAAATCAGGTCAGATCCTAAGGGTGCAGAAGTGTACATGGTGCCTATTCGGGTATGGGATAAACTTTTCAGCGATACCAAGCTGGAGCGAAGTATTGAAGATATGGAACTCTACAAGGTAAATACTTCTGTTACGGATACGTTTGTGCGTATTGATCAAACGGTTTTTAAGATTATTTTTCATGCAAACGGCAGGTTTAAAACGATTACCCATCGACCGCTACCCCAATCGGTAGAGCCTGTGCAGTCCGTAAGTGTACAATTCTAAATGAAAGAACTAGGCAATGTATTTTCAGGTATTTCGGCAACTTTTGCCTTAATACCAGGGATGACCATACTGATTACCAAGCTGGGAGTTCCTCCCGGAGCTTCACAGGTGGTTTTTGGAGCCTCTATAGAGTCCGTATGTGCACTGACCCTTTTGATGTTATGGGTCAATAAACAAAAGATCAAGCGATTACCCTCCCAACGAATTACAAAATATGCCGTTATCCTGGGGATCACTTTTGTACTCATGTTTGTTTCATACCTTTTCCTTTATGGTTATTATGTCGAAGAGATCCCACATACTGCTGATCTTCTCTTTCCAATTTGGCCGAATGGGGAGTTGCAAGAAGGCCTCCAAATGCATGGCAGTCATATGAAATTGGTAGAAGCATGGGGACGGGATGATGTATATAAAGTGATCCAAAGCTCTTCCTCCCTGACCATACAGCTTACTGTTATCCTTTTTTTGCTGAACTACATGGGAATATTTATGTCTTTGACAATGGGTTTTGGGATTTTGGGAATTAAGATCGCTTCAGCAACAAAAAAAAAGCCACAATAGATTATGGATTAGGTGCCAATTCTTAAAAACATTGTGCTTTAAGAAGCCTTGATGGATTAAGATGTTCTAAGGACACGGTCAACAGGTAAGTTTAATTCCTTTTTCAATATAGCCGGACGGTACTCTTACATTATTACACATGCTACTTTGTGGTTCACTTATAAGTGTTCAGTTTTTGCTTAAAAAATCTCCCGCTACCCGAAGGTGTAAATTTGTTATCAATGTACAGTCTGGGTGACCATTGGCTGTCAAACACCCAAACAATATAGGAGATGTTACGCCGGTCGCTGTAATCAGTAATGGCGATACCATAGGATTCGTCGCTTATGACAGGAACATGTGCTCCCGGGTCATTTGGGCCACAATAACCCATTTCAGTGAGTATTAATGGATAGTTTTCTTTAACAAAACCCCAATCTGCCGTCCATTTTTCTTCCCAGGGTTTTTCCCTTTTTTGCGGGTAGGGATGGCTCACATAAGCTATTCCTTCTGCTTCAATCGGCTTGTATTTGACGGGAGTAAGGTCGTAAGCCCAGTTGAACCCTGCTACCAATGGAATGCCCTCCCCACCATTGGCCCTAACCACAATAATGATTTCTTCCATTATGGTTTTCCACTCATTCCATGATAAACGACCAAACCTGTTTTCATTCGTAGTTGGCTCATTGAACAGCTCATAAAAAGCAACGATTGGATTCTTACCATATCGTTCGACTATTATTTTCCAAAAATTAAATGTTTCGTTTTTATCTGTGTAATACATATCTGACAGATATAGTCCGGTTTTTAGGTTACCTATACTATGCCAATCGATAATGACATACAGTCCATATTCCTCTGCCCATTTTATGCCATCGTCTAATAGGGCCAAATAATTTTCCTTCCCTCTTTCTCTCCAGGCTTTCGGATGTACGGGAAACCTGACGATGTTGGCCCCCCAGTTCTTTAGTTCGGCAAAATATCGCTTATTCCATTTCTTCTCAGTTTCAAGCTTATCCGGGTCACTGGAACTGTAGCCTCTAAAAACGATTACCTGTCCCGACTCATCTACAAATTCATTGCCACGGACTTCGATTTTTGAAATTGTTTCCTGGGCCCATAGTAATGTTTGACTAAATAGTAACAGGCAAATAAATAAACACTTTTTAAAGAAATTCATGGTTTGAGAATTAAGCTTGCTGCAGGTTCTGCGGTTGAAATATTACCTTCGAAAATTCGAATTCAACAGATTCAAGAGGCAAATGTCCATCATTATTGTAAGATCCCAAACGTTGGTTGCCTGTAATAAATTCAACAAGCTAAGATTTTCCAGGTTCTGGCTTTATCTATTTAACCCCTCTTAATCCGTTAATGATGCCCTTTTTAAGGCTTTATCTAAATTTAGGTCCCTTAGAAGTAGAAATTTCAAAATACGAGTAATCTAGTTTTAACTTATGGGTGTTATACTATATGAATTGGTATTCTATTAAATTCTTTTCTCAGATAAATCGATCATCCCATTATTAAAGATTAACCAATTTAAACTTAGGATTAAAGGTGTCCTAACAATTTATGATGGCAAATAATAATCACAGGAAAAGATCGCCCCTCCGGAAGAGGTACAAAAGGAGCTTGGTCCGGATAAAGCCCTGATTGAGTACTTCCTGGATGGTAAATCCTTGTTCGTTTTTACCCTGACCCACCAAGAACTTTGGTTAGACACCCTTTCACTTACTGATTCTTTGGACAGCAGATTAAACACCTTTCAAAACCAACTCCAGGCCCCACCGGATCCGGACATGCTGGATGTGTTGGCTTATAATGAGTTGGCAACAGAACTGTATCGCCTCTTATTAGAAAAGCCACTTTCGAATTTGCCCGCTGATATTCAGTCGCTGGTCATCGTACCGGATGGTAAACTGGCACAACTTAACTTTGGTACGCTTGTGAAGCCAGGACCTTCGAACGAAACTGTCAGCAGGTTCTCTCAACTACCGTATGTCATCAAGGATTATGACCTGCATTACGCAGCTTCTGCCAACCTGTGGGTGGAGTCCATCAAACAGACATCAGAAGCTAATAACCATGCGCGTTATGCCTTCGGAGGGTTTGCTCCTGCCTATGATTCCTTACCTGGTAAAGAAGAACGCTGGCCTGACATGCTGGCCAGCCTGGTCCGTGCGGGAGAGGTGCAACTTCCCGGTGCTGAAAAAGAGGTTCAGGAGATCGCTGAGATCATGGATGGAGATGCCTGGCTGGGGGCAGAGGCCACAGCGAGCAGGTTTCGGGAAAAGGCCCCGGAATATTCCGTCGTCCAACTGACTATGCATGCCCTGCTGGACGATCAGGAATCATTGAATTCGTGTCTGGTATTCTCTCCTTCCACAGAAACAAGAACAGAACGTGACACAACTGGCTCAAACAATTCGAAAACGGATTATTTACTCTACGCATCTGATATTTACAGCATGCAATTACCCAACCGGATGGCTGTGCTGAGTGCTTGCAATACGGGTAGGGGACAGATCAAAAAAGGAGAAGGGGTTATGAGCTTGTCTCGCGCCTTTATGTATGCAGGATGTCCTACGCAAACCATCAGCCTGTGGAATGTATCGGATTTGGCCTCCTCCACCATTATGGTTCAGTTTTACGAATACCTCGCCGATGGTCTGTCCGTAGATGCGTCACTCAGAAATGCACAACTTCATTACCTTAACAACAGTGGCCATCCGGTGTACTCTCATCCATATTACTGGGCTTCTTTTATTACCATTGGAGACAGTAGTCCAATTGCGTTTCGGGAAAGTAGAGCGATAACTGTGATAGCTTTTGGACTCGGATTGCTTTTGGTGATGGGCATAGGTATTGTTCTTTATAAGAAACAGATGAAAAAATGACAGGGAAGGAAAAGAGGGTATTGGGGGGTGTTTGCTATTACTTGAAAGTCTTCAAAACAGGAAAAAACTCTATTACGAGTTAAGCTGGGGCATTGCTTCAGAAGCTGACGAGTATAATGACATTCCTTTAGATGGATTCGAAGTGGTTAGTAAAATTAACCGTGTACCACAGATTTTGAAAGCATCAATTACTATTGTCTAGGAAGATTCTGAAGATAACTTATTTGAAAAGAGATCTGTTGACCTCCTTGACCTCCTCAATACGGAAATTGTCGAAGGATTACCCGGGAGTGGTAATTAGGAGTAGGAAGTTTATTAATACGGCAGATAAAAATCGAAAAAGGTCAGAGGAGGTCAAGAGTTATTCATTTATCAAGTTTTTACGCAAAATATTTGACAGTATAATAAGTTTTATAAAATAGATAACTAACACTGAGAATATAAAATGAAATGGTATGGGTTAAGAGGAAGTGTAATAACTTCTATGTGGTTAAAAATGAGTATGCAGGCTGCTAAAGCGTCCTAAAAAAGACTCGTAATGTATTACGTTTACCTGATAGCGATTGGATAAATCAAATTGTTGAAGGTAAGTAAGCACAGGTTAGTCCAGCATTACTTAAGCTTTATATTCTTCTGGAGTTTCCTCGGGGATAATACTTTGTATTCATACCCCCTGCAGGTAGGTATACAGACTGATCCGCGGGTATTAGAAAGGGTGATTGTACCATTGGAAATATGAAGTACCGTAAATGACTCTCCGGTAGCGATCTTGCATACTATTTCACCTTGCTCAAAGGTTTTGGCTGTTTTTTTCATATAGAAAGATTTTTTTAGAGCATGTTTAAATTTTGAGTTTTGAGCAAGCCTGCGCCCGGAATGCCGGCCCAGCGGCCAATTTTGAGAATTTCAAACATGCTCCTACTTAAAATTTTATAATGAAGTCTTGTTTTAGCTCACGGTGCGGCATTACCCATGCAGGAGTTTCCGGACCTTTTATGTAATTAGAAGTTCTGCTTTAATGAAAATTGTTGAAAACCAGCATCATGTCATTTAGACGCAATAAACCTTCCTGGCTTGAAAGTGGTATGAAATTACAAGTATAGCCCCTCTATAGGCGGTGGTACTGCTGTCAGTAGAAAAATACGGAAAGTGGGATTTTCATTTAGTGGCTGAAAAGATGCCCTGTTTAAAGGATAGACTGACATTTCCGTCTTTTATGGAAAATTTAATACGGTTAGCAAAGTTTGCACCACGCTCGTTCACCATTTCCAGAATGTATTGATGCCACTGTTGAAGTTTGTCTTCATCATTATTGAACTCGGACGCCAGGCGATAACGACTATTTAGTTGGTATTCAAACGTTTGTTCTTTCTTCCATGTGCCAAAACCTGCCTGTTGGAACAGTGAGTAAAAAGTACGTTCCTTAACAAAATGCCGATCACGGGTCATGGAATCATAACCGGCTAACTCGTCTTTTTTCCGCATCAGATTTCCAAAAAAAGTGACTGTTGTTTCATCTAAAATAGTCTGCCATAAGTAAAAGGTTCCGCCCGGTTTTAAAATACGGTACATCTCTGATACGGCAATACTTTGCTCCGCAGAGGGAAGCTCATGCAAAATCATCTTACCTATGATCGTGTCAAAATAATGTTTTGGGAAAGGAGTATCGGTCATTGGGCAATTAAAAAAGCGAAAATACTTCTCTCTAATATCTTCATCGGTCAATTTTCTGATTGCTTCCCTGGCCCTATCTAGTTGTACAGTGCTTTTTTCCAACAGAGAGTAGTAAATGTTAGCCCCGGAGTTTCGTTTAAAAATGGCTTGGGTAACCGCACCGTATCCAGCGCCAACGTCTAGAATATACTGCCCTTCTTGAGGATGGACAATCTCTTCCATCTTTGAAAACATCTCCTCAGAAAAGCTGGTAATCTTTTCATAGGTCACAATTCGCTTATCATATGCATTTTCCATATTGGTTTTTTTGGTCTTACTCTTAAGAAATTGTCCATGATTTGTTTAATAGTTTTTACCTGGTCATGGTTTCTTTGGGCATGACAGGCCTTATCTCTGTTTGATCCCATAAACTTGTTATCAAGTGTGTGTTTTGAATGTGTGGTTATGGGAATTAACTTTCGTTATTGATTTTTTGACTTTACAAAGCCGGTGTTATAAGTGAGCGTTATTAAGTAGTTGATACCCTTTTGCGGTGTACGGAAAGCTTGAGTGATGCCATCAGCACTTCTTATACCCGGGTGGAAATATTCTTTGTCCAATAAATTGTTCACCACAAGCTGTACATCCAGACCAGGCAGGAGTTTTCGGTAGGTAATGGCCCCATTTAAGACCATGTAGGCATCGAATTGGTCATTTTCTTGCGGATTATGCGGCACAGTCGTGCCTTCACCAACCTTCCTTGCTCCAACGTAATTCATTCTTAGGTTGAGGTTAATTTTTTGGGAAAAGAGTGCATTGATACCAAGATTAAAGCGGTGACTGGAAATATCCCCTACTTTTGTCTTAGATGAATTGATCCGTTTTTTAGCACGATCAAGCTTGTAATCCCAGGGCTGGGTATAATTGTAGTTGGCATAAAGATCGCAATGGAGTAGATGTGAGCTACCTAACTGGTAAGAAAATGCGGATTGAAGGCCAAAAACTTCCCGTTCTCCTATATTTTGGTTTTGACCTGTTGAACCAACCTGTACTTGACCAATCACATTACTATACACCGAATGATAACCCGTAGCATCTATCTGAATACCTGCTTTTTGATAACTGACACCGAACTCAAAATTTTTAACCCGCTCAGGTTGGAGATCAGGATTGGGTAATAAACGTGTAGGTGCAGTTGAGTACTTGTCACGAACAGAGGCAACCTGATAGGCAGTAGCATAAATTCCTTTCAACACAAAAGCTTCTTCTTTCATTGGGGTGATAACAAGCGCTATGCGTGGATTGAAGACCGGTGCATAAGCAAGTTGATCCCGTACCTGATTGTAGTCTAGCCTACCTCCCAAAGTAAGCCTGACTATGTCTCCAAAATTATTGGTTAGTTGCACATATGTACCCAAATTGCGTTGTACAAAATAGTTGATACTATCCTCTCTATTGGATTTTGATTTTTTAAATGTTTTTAAATCGGAAGTATCCGCGGGAATCCGATTGTAATCACCCTGGATTGTACTATTCTTTACCTCCAATCCACCCACAATCTGTAGTGCTTTGGAAGCTGAGTAATTAAACCTGAACTCATTTCTGAACTGGGCAGATTTTTGGTAAAAAAAAGCAATGTCCCAATAAGGGTTCACTTGTTCTATTAAACTACTAAGATTCAGTGAACCATTTCGGTAGTTTCTGAGGCTAATGATATTGGATTTGTCATTGACCTTAGTGATTCGGTATTGGGCAACGTTGCTAATGGAAATGTCATCATTCAAGTCCTTTTCATAGTTGATGTAGAGTATGGATTGTCGCGGTTGCCAGACACTGATATTCTTATCTCTATTGGCCGGAGGGCGAGCATTATCAGTGCCATAGTTGGTAGAGCCATGCCAGCTTTTCCAGTTTTGGTAACCCATTAAGAAGTCACCTGTTTTTAGTTTTACATTCAGGTATAAATGTTCAAGAAGATTGTTGTACTCTAAATTCTGGTTGGCGATAAACGCACTATCAAGCCGGGAAGCCGCTTCAGCTCCTGCCCGTGTCAGCGTGATGGAATCCTGATGAGTGGATACTGTGTAAAACTTCTGATCTTCCGCACCATTTTTTCTTACAAAATCTGCCACTTCTTCAAGATCATTTAAGTTTAGACCCTGGTACTGGTCAGGGGTGTAGTCATCTGCAGCATAATTGTAATCAGGATATCCGGATAAGTCATGCTCGTCAGAAAAGTACCCCCTAACCGTTGCCGATAGAAAAATAGACTTTCTCTTTGTATTAAGGCCTGCTTCTACGAAACGAGTGCGGTTGCTCCCAGACCCAACTTCTGTAAAGAGTGACGTAGGAGACTCATCGGTAAGCCCTTCAAAAGGATCCTTGGTGATGACATTGACAACTCCTAAAAAGGCATTGGCCCCATACATGGTAGAAGCCGGTCCATAAACAATTTCTACTCGCTCTACATTGTTAGTGGGGTATTGTCTCGCCCAGTATGGAAAGCTTCCCCAGAAGTCGTTCTCCTCCATGTCATCCAGCAGGAAAAGAGTCCGGTCGGTATTATTGGAGCGATACCCCCTCTGATAAATGTTAGAGTAAGTTGCTCCGTAGGTTCGCGAGACATCAAAACCCGGAAGGTCATTAAAAAGTGCTTCCAGATCAATGTAGCCTCGGTTACGAATATCCTCTGACGTAATGACCATAACGGTAGCAGGTGCTTTGGAAAGTTTCTCACTGCTTTTGGATACGGAGGTTACCCGGTTAGAAGATAAGTTGTTTTTAAGTTGGGTAACCATTGTGGTCAGCTCAGGGTCATCCTCAAAACCAGGTTCAAAATCCGGAACCATTTCCAACAATTGCAAAATTACTTTTTCTGCATCTTTATAATGATCCATGGCCAGGTAGGAGTTAGCCACTATTCGGTGAATCGCCTTTAGGGATCGCCTATCCAATCCTTTTTGCTCAAGACAAGGTACTAATAACTCAATGGAAGATTCAAAACGCCCTTCTTCATAATGTTGTAATGCCTTGTGGATCGTTTCTTCACCACAAACCTGTTGGGCTTCCAGTGAGGTAATTAACAGGCACCATAATATGTTAAAGAGGATTACCCGGGGAGACCCGAAAAACCGTTTAATCCACTTAACCAGGAAAGTTATATGATTTTTTTTCATAGAGCGCATTAGTTTTCAAGTAGCTTATTGATAGGAGCTTGGCTAGTAAATTTTTGAAGGTTTCCGGCCATATTCTCCTGATCTGTATGCCATACTTTCACCTGGCGGTCCCTACCACCGGTAAAAAAATAATTGCCATCACTGCTCACACTTCCCGTTCGTATCCATCCTTTATGACCCTTAAGTAAAATTTGATTCTCGTTCAGTTTTTGACTGAGTAGCCCCTCTACATTGAGGAGCTTTGCTGAATGATCAAGACTGGTGGATGCCAATTGTAATTGATCCGGCAAACAGTTAAAACTAAGGCTGCTAATGGCAGATTGATGTAAGGTAAAATAGGACGGAGGCTGGTTGGGGTGCTGCAATTGAAAAATGGCCAGTTTCCCATCTTTCTGACCAACGGCTACATAATCTTCATGTACCGCTATGGCAGTTATTTCATTGTTGAGTAACAGGGTAGATGCTATTGGCCCGATCATGGAATCCTCTGCAGCGTAACAGAACCGGAAGAGTTGGTGACCACTACTCACCAAGAGTTGTGTTCCTTGTGGGTTTACCACTATTTGACCCAAAGAAGGAAGGGGTATTCTATCCATAATTGTCAGTACGTTACGGTAGATCCGACCGATGAATAGCGAGTCAGCGGTTCCCAAAACCGGGTGCCATTCCTGATTGAGTTGTACGAAAGCCAGCGCATTGATGGAACTATGTAAGGTAATGGAGTGTATAGGAGGCTGATTATGCGCCAAAGAGGCTGTTTCCCAAACATTGACCATTCCATTGTGTCCACCGGTGATCAGGTATGCTCCATCAGGACTATAACATACGGTCCTTAGCTTTTGGCTGGTGGAAAGCACCAACTTTGATTGAAGTGCTTTTGAATTGCCGAAATGAATGATGTGGACTTTTCCCCCATTATCAACAGAGGCAAGCTCCTGTTTGAAGGGATGAGCCACCAGTTGATGTACTTCATGCTGGTGCAGTTTATATTGATAGTGTGTTGGGGCCAGGGCATAGAGTGCACCGTTCAGTGCCTGATACACTTCATTATTGTGGGAAGTGCCATTATTGTCACGATTCATTTGAAAAGATGTGATGGCCAATGTTGCACTTTCCATGCTTTTTCCTTCCATCAGCAGGTGCTGTGCCTGATACGCCCTATTTCTGGCTTCTGCCAGGTTACGTAGCTTTTGTACATCTTTGCGCTGGCTATCCGCCTCTTCTTTTGCTTTCAGGGCCTGCTCCCGCTGTGCTTGGGCAATGACGCGTTGCGCTTCCGCTTCGTTTTTAGCCGAAATTGCCAATTTACGCTTCCTGGTGGCAATGGTTCGTTGTATTTCTGCTTCATTCCTGGCCATTACCGCATACCTTTGCTGGGTTTCTGCCTGTTTTTTTTGTTTTCTGGCTTCTGCTTCGTTATTTTCTGCGATCAATCTTTGTGCCTCGGCTATTTCTCTTTGCCGGTCGGCCTCTGCCAGGTTTTTCTCAGCAATTTCTGTCTGTTGTTCGGCAATAGTTCGTTGCTGATCCGCTCTTAACTTCTGATTATGGGCTATAAAAGAAAGAGCCATTGCACAGATAGCAGCACTCCCAATGAAAATGGCAACCATGCGCACCCTTTTCAATCGAAGCTGCTGAATTTGCTCTTTTTCAGCAATTTTAAGATCTCGTTGTTTTTCGCTAAGCGCTAGAAAATTGATGGCTCGCTCATAAGCGGGATCATAACGTTGAGCCCAAAACCGGCCATGTTGTGCTTCTTCTTTCCACTTGATGGCAAGCTCTAACTCAGGCCCTCGCCACGGGTCTACTTTCCCTGCCTGGTAAAGAGCGGCGGCTCCTGATAATCTCAGGTAGGTTTCTGAAGCCTGTTTCTCCTCTCTCACCCATTGGGTCAACCTTACCCAAATACGCATCAGGCTTTCATGGGAAATATCAATAACGGTATTAGCAGTAATGCGGACATCTGATGGCGGCATTAAAAAAGAGCGTCCACTGGTTCTAAACAGATTGATGATCCCAATGATAACCTCCTGTGGTGCCTCTGTCAGTTGACAAAGCTCCTCTACCCGAACAGGTCTTCTGATTCCCTGATCTGCTTCGCCCCGCTCAGTCAGGGCCTTGAAAATAGTGGAGGTAACTCTCCTGTGCTCATTGTCTGGTAGTTCTGCAAAGGCTTCTTCTGCATGTAGGGACAGTGCTTCCTGCATAGTGCCAATGGCTTCATAGTGTGGAATATCCATAGAACTATCCCCATGTGTAGATTTTTCCCAGTAATCCCAGGATCGCATCAACGCATGTTGCAGGATGGGTAATTGATCCGGGTTATCGCCCATGTCATTCAATAAACGGGTAACCAAGCGGGGAGTAATGGTTCCCCCGCCTACAGCTATGGGGCCAGTGATGGCCGCCTTTCTTTGTTCACGTGTCATCCTTGGAACTAAGAACAGACTTTGGTTGATAGCTTCGGGTAATCCTCTGAATCTTGTGCATTGCCCCATAAAGTCAGAACGCATGGTCAACACAATGAAGATACGAGCCTCTTTTTGTTGACAGGCAAATAAGAGTAGGTTGATAAAGAGAATATCTTCATCTTTACCTGCTTTCTTATAGTTCTGATAGCGAAATATCTCTTCAAACTGATCCACAACCAGTAGTAAGTTTTCAGAAGGGTTGAAATTGGATTGTTCCCTTACTTCTAGCAGTCCTCTTCGGCTTCTTCTAAGCGTAGCTTCTATCATGGAAGCATATTCAGAAGCAGCTTCGTCCTCTCCTTCCAGGGTTTCTATTTTGGAAAGGGCCTTAGCCATGTTCCCTATAGGATCTCTTCCCGGTCTGAATATCTTTCGGTTCCAGGCAGACCCGAAAGAAACCATGTAACCACCGTTCAGCCCGGCAAGCAGTCCGGATTTTACCAATGAAGATTTACCACTTCCGGAAGAGCCTACAACAGCCAAAAAGTGATTGGAACCTAGTTTGTTTAGTAACTCATCAATCTGAGTTTCTCTTCCGAAAAAGAGATGTTCCTCACCCTCTTCAAAAGAACGCAAACCGGGAAAAGGATTGAATAGGGTTTCCGTGGTAGTCATTCCAATTCGCTTACTCTTAGTTGCTTTATGAAATCGTGAAACAAGGCCGGAGAAAAAGCTTCCTTTTCATAGATGACGGGAATTCCTTGTACCCTAAAACGTTTTTTTCCAGGTTCCTCAGAGCCCACAAGATAGATCGCTCTTTGAAGTAACGGGGTATCCCGCCCATATCCCACTATTTTGATGAGCTCCCGCATTTTAGCCCGTAACCATAACTCACTCCCCTGGCCGTAGTACAAGATTACTGCATCACAGGTCTTCAGGTTCTCCTGATGATCAATCCGGATCATCACTTCATCGCCTTCAAATACTGGGGTGATCACATCAAAACCCTGATCAAAAAGAAAATTTTCCAATACTGCTATGGCTTCCATATCCTGCTGATCACAGATGAGGTAAATGCTTTTGGCTTGTTTTTTATGATTGGTTTGAAGGGTGTCTTGGCGTTGATTTTTCCCGGCAGCCAGGTGATCATGGATGGCAAAAGTCAACTCGGCCAATGAAGTTTCCAGTACTTCTGCCCCCTGTTGAGTAAAGGCGTCATTTTTGATCAATTCTAAAAAACGTCTTTGGCGCTCATCTGCTACACTTAGGCTTGTCGGTATCCAGATTAGGCGTTGGAACTCTTTTTGTTTACTGCTTTTTTGAGCAGCAACCTCATTTTGCAACACACTGCGGGCTTTGTCCGTGCCCTCCGGTACCAAACCGTATTCGCTGCCAATTAAGTGAATGGACAGTTCACACTCATCCATCATGTGCCGGATCTTTTCTGTAAATTCCGGAGCAAACAAAGAAAGTTGTTGGTCCGGCAACACCCTACAGCCATGGGCTAGCAGTTCACGCTTTATTTGTTCTCTATAAGAATTCAGGTCATAACTGGTTTCTGCCAGGTAAACGGTAATGGGTACGTCTTCCCGTGGGGTAGGAGACGTGGATTGGTCACTTTTGCAAGTAGTAGAATGGAGACCAGGTCTATCTGTGGCTAGTTTTTCCAGCGTCCGGATCAGTTCAGCCATGTCATGGGCCATGTCATCAAGTTTGACCCAGTAGGCACGTTCACTTTCCGGGCCAAAATGCTTGCTAAATTCTTTAGTCTTTCCGGTCTGTATATCCACATGAAAAAACTCATACCCCAACAGGTCACGAATCACTTCGGGGTGCTCTTCCAATGGGACTGGGGTTTTAACAACTTTAAACACCCTGGATTTATTGTCTATTTTCATTCCCAGGCCGGAACGGGCCACCTGGCTAAACTCCTGCACTTCTTTGACGCACCAATCAGACCTGACATAACGTGGAGAGACAATGGAGACCAGTAGCGCTATGTTAGGGAATTGATCCAAAATCTCCTGGCTAAAATCATCATTGCCTTGCAACTTTGCGTCACGCCAAATGATGGGCTTGCGTCCAATCAACTGTGCCAGGCGTATTTCCAATGACCGGTGAAAAGCAGTGATCCAGCCTTTTTCCCCTTCAATAAATACTTCATTATCGATATGGGCATAACTGATCAACAGGTCTTTTTCAAATTTCATACTGAGTTGGTTTCCGTTCGTGACTCGATCCGTTTCTTAGAAACTCATGGATAGGGAGGAAATGTCATCGGAGCCGGGCCAATCATGTTTCCTTCTTAAACTCATTTGCCGGTTTTAGGGGGCATTCGTTGATAGTATTCCCGATTTATTCAGCTTTAGCTTCATGGAATACCTATTACTCCGGTCCATTTATGGCACCCTGTTACCCTATTTTTTCGTGTTTAAAAAATCAATTGAGTTTAAGTGTGAAAAAAAACACTACCAAGAAGTAGGGTTTATTCAGAAAATTCACCGATCCAGGTTTTGCTCTCGGCAGAAAGGACCTTTTCACAGGAAATGACAAAAGCTCTTTGTGCATCTGAGTCGTAAGCCGGGATTTGTTGGATTCCATGTAAAAGCCGGGTGAGTTGATGTGCCGTATTTCGGTATGAGGTGAGAAGCTGTAGATATTTGCGGGATGCATGAAAAGAAGTCATAGAGGCGGTAGTGCTGTTTAGAAAGGCGATCCATATAGATAATTGATCCAAACCATGGGCACTGATTGTTCCCATAACGGCCCCAATGAACCCCAAAAATAAACCCAGGTTTTTCATTTTTTTGATCAACCGGTTATAATGCTTCGCTTTTTGTTGGAAGTAAGAGAGCTGGCCCTTTACTCGCTCTTCAAGGTAACGCTCAAAGGTCATGTGGATTGGAACTGGTTTGTCCGTTAATACGTCATCCGGTACCACCTCCGGAGTCAGGTCCTTCACTGTATTTATGAACGATTTTGAGCGGTCAAACAACAGCACCTCCGGGTTTTCACTATTGTATGGAGCTGCTTTTAGCTGATATAGGCAGGCTTCTGACTTAAACATCTCGGCCACGGCCCGTGCGCGTACCCAACTTGTTTCGCCATCATGGGTTAGTATCTGGTTATTTGCAAAACTGCAGAGCGCAACGGTTAAAGTAGTGACAATAATGCTTACTCTGGCCAGGGACGGTAATCCCCACTCAATCAATGAATCACTAAGAAGGGCAGTGAATGATCCCAGGATGATCAGGATAAGCACCCGTAACTGCCAGTTGAAAATCTTCTGCTTTTGTCTTGTGGCAGTGATGTCCCAGATCTTGAACTGTGACCAGATAAACTCCAGTGCAGTGTCTGTAGCGGTAGATTCAGTTTGTGGCAGAGGTTTGGCTATATTCATCTTGAGATCAGGTCTCATGGAGTTGATTACGTTACATAATGGAATTTGCTCCTTTCACCTGAAAGTATGTGTTCTATGCTCCATCCATTTTTTTGATTAGGTGGTTAACCGTCCTTGTTTTAGTGCTTCAATAAGCTCCAAAGGGTATGTTAAAAGGTAGATGGAAGAGATTACTAACTCCTCCATCCTATTCTAACTTCATTTAGTGTATAGGTAATCAAAAGCACTTATGGCCGGTACCGCCCTCTTTTTACTACAATGTGCACATAGATATTATACTATATGCTGAGTTAAGATTTACGTAACACCACCATGTTCACATACGAATGTCCCGTGTCCTGTATCTGGTACCAGAACTATCGCGTATCTTTAGTGCCACCTTATTACCCTTACTAGTAATGGTTTACGCATTAAATTGATCTATATGAAGATTGTTCTAACTTTATTGTAATCAGAGCTGCTCGGTAAATCTCGCCTATTAAAGGCTTTTCGTCATCGCTATGACTCATAAAATCCCTTAATTCGAAGAAAGGAACATCTCCGGCCATATCGTAAGCTCCTAAGCCTTCCAGTTTTGTACGCTGCCCGGGAGGTGGAGAAAGAAGGTCCGATTTTCTCTCTTTACTTTGTCCTTGAGCGTAATCGTCTTCCATATATATTGGGCGATCGATTGAGTTGAGCCATTGCACGATAGTAGGTCCTCTCTCATCCTTATTATCTTCCCCTAAATACCCTTTCGGAAATAGTAAATCTTGTCTTTGCCGACGATAATAGTCTACGACCTGTTTTTTAAAAGTATCCCAGACATTATTGTCAATTTTTACTTTTTCATACATTTCACTAAACCGATTCCGTGGCATGGTAGGGAAGCCATATTTGGGATCATCTCCCCCCGGAAACAAACTCGCATCCTTTATAGCCATTAAGACCATCTTTAAAAATCCTTTCGCTGCTAAATCATTTAAAACAATACCTGGAATGAATTGTCCGAGATTTGTAGCTTTCAGAAAATCCGCCGTTTGTGTGAACTGCTTACCTAACACTTTTGCATATTCCTCATTGTTGAATAGAGCTATATAACTTTCAAAACTGTCGAAGGGTATATCAATTGTAGCCTGTGGAATAAACTTGACACTATCAGCTCTCCCATCTGCTTTTGAAACCGCCTTAAATTTATACGTTACATAATCCTTTTTACTGGTCCATTGAAGTCCCATACTTTGTTTTGGTAAAGAATCGATTATTGCTGGAGAACTACCAGCAAGTTGATTTAAGGTGTCTTCCATTTGATTAAATGTTTTGGTTACCTCCTCTTCCGTTTGCAATGGCTTGGTCACAAGTTCCAGATTGCCATTATCACTTTGAACTTCCAATTTGTCGATTGAACCCAATGCCTCCTTAGTATCTTTTATCTGACTAAAACTTTTGTCGTTTTTGCGCTTCCCTTGTACATTCCAATAATCTTTAAGTGCTTCAGCTTCAAACCCAACTGCTCTTTGCACCACGTTTTTATCCACAACAGCAGGTCCCTTACAGGTAATATGCATTTCCAGACTGTTTCTTTGTTTTATTTGCTTAGTCTCATGAAATATTTTCACATTTTTCATCATTTTCATTATTCGTTTTGTAATTGTTCTTTTTGTGTACTTTTTAATTTCGGTCATCTTCATTCGTTGGCTAGATCATTTTTTGAATAACCCTCACCATGCTTTTCTGATTTACGTGTTGTTGTTTGTTCTATTAATTGACCCTTTTTGATTTCTAACATACCCAATTCCTTGCTTCCCTTTACTTGTTTTCTAAGCAACAGAATTGGCTATGGATCTACATTTTCCGCCTTTCTGGTTTTCTAATTCTATGTACATATCTTAAATATTTTTAAATTTTTCTTTATTATTAGGTCACAGTTTTTTCACCGTTAAACCATCCGCGTATACTAATACTAGTAGCATTAACACTGGGTATTTGTAAACCCTAACACTGGTTTTGCAAAGCCGAAAAAAGCTATCATATGCTCTTTAAGGCCCATTGTGCCCTGCTGAAAAGGGTTAACAGATTTTCAGTTAATGTTAATAATAGTTTACACTATACATCATTATTCCTAGTTGTACTTTACAGAGATTACTATAATCCTGTTTGAAGTAGACAGGTTAGGATTTGGTCCTGCTTTATGTTGCTGTTCTAAAGTTTAATTTTATCTTTTATCGTTCATATTTTTAGGGTTCTGTAATTAGGTTTACATTTTTACTCATAGTTCCTCAGCGGGTTTACCTTCTTTCAGTAATGTTGCGAGCTTGGTAAAACGATATCATTCATTAACCCCAAGAGGATTTAGCGTAATGGAATTTTCGGGTTAAGTCAGTTGTTACTAAGCTGGTTCTGGTAGTGGTTTTGAGTGGGTAGAATCAAAAAAGCGAATGTATCCTTCGTTCAATGCACTGGCCATCTTCAAGGCTAGATCTCCCATGATGTCTGCCTCTTTTTCCAGTTCCTGCTCATCATTGATGTACACCCCATTTACCGTGTTGGTAGGTGTAACCCGTCCTTGCCATTGCTGTACAATGTGCCAGCTTTCATGGGGCAATAGGTGTTCTTTCCCGGCGGATAAGTAAATGATTCCGTCACAGGCATAGGCCCATGCATTGACATCTGCCGGTTTTAGTGAGTTATAGTAAACCCTCACCTCTGAAAGATCCAGATCAGAGAGGTATTCCAGGGCTTTGCGTAAGCTTTCCGGTAAGGCTTCTGAACATTCACTGCTTTTTATATCTTTCTTATGGATGGAAATATTATTCCGTGTATCTCTTATCATATTATTTATTTACTCTAAGTTTTTATATGGGAATTTGTTGCTTCGGATCCACCACTGAAGTTTGTAAGCAGCCATCCTCTTGATTCTTCACTCACCAGTCCAACTTTCACTCTTAACACCTGGGTTTAAGGACGACGTATCTTTTGAAGATATGCCGCTATCTTTTAATCCTTTCTGTAGCCGTGGATGAAAAACGAAGCGCACCTATAAGGAGAGGTGGTTAGGATGATCTGGCGTAGACTATATCGGATCAGGAACACGCTTCTGTTTTAATAGGTCATTTATATAGATTCAGAATTACTTTCAAGGTCCGATATGCTCGGGGAAAATGGAGTTAACTCACTTATCCAGCCTATGATCTGAATAGTATTGGTTTCCGGTCCGGAGACAGAGAATGGACCAAGCGATAAAGGGTTTTTCTACCACACAATGACTGTCTAAAACTTTCTGATCTTCTTTATGCCATAATGCGTCAACCGTTATTTCTTTTGCGATCAATATGGCAGTAGGAATTAGCGGGAATATACCATTGTTCTTTTCCCTAGAGCCTGATGAGCAGAACCCTGCATCCTCGTCTGGAATGGACCAATGCACCGTCTCAAAGAGAAGGGAGTTAAACCAGGGTTTTGCAAGCCAACAAGTAAATACTTCATCGTTATAGAGTCGATATGTGTATCCGAATCGAAACTTCCTTTATAAACTTTTGGTATTACCTTCTTGACTTCATCTAAATCTGAAACATTAAAATCAGCAGTACTTAAATCTAATTAATCCACTCTCGTAATCAATGTCCTTAGTCATATCAATACATTGAATGGTTACATTATGGATAACGCCATTATAATCTCTTTCCTCAATGAACTTACCTGAATTACTTATTGAACTTTGCTGTATTGATTCTTTTCGTTTCTCTACAAAACCAAAATCTTGCTTCACATAACTGTTTTTTTGAGAAACAGAATTACCAAGATTTCTTTTTTTATCCTCTCTCCATTTTATCTCATGTTCATACATGTTTCAAACATTTCAAATTAGTCTTTAATCATTGTTATTCTTCAATTAGCTATGACGGTTAAAATAAAGACAGTGCTTTACAGTAGTCTTTATGCGAATGTAGATTTTTAGTTTTCAAAGTGAGTTTTTGTAATGGAGTAGGAGCAAGCATTGGCTTTATTTAGTGTTGTGGTGCGTTTTTGTATTACTAAAAAGAGCTAAGGAATCATAAGTTCCTTAGCTTTTGGTTTCTACTTATTTTAACTCTATTTAGGTTGTTCGTTTATGTATCCTTTTAATTTTTCAATAAGTATTGTATAAGCTTCAGGATCCTCACCAAATTGTGAAGCAAATCTTGCTATTGTTTCAGGAGAGACAAAAAGAAATGTATCTGCTTCTTGCAATTGTTCAAATGAGGTAGACGTTCTTCTATGACATGGGGAAGAAGTAATGCTCGTATGACTTTCTTGAGTTGCATAAAATAATCTTACAGTCACACTTGGCGCACCAAAAATTTCCTCGCAAATAAAAAGTAGATGACAAAGCTTTGTAGATTCGTTAGTACTTCCACTGTTGTATTCTCCGTTCAAAGCATTTAAAACACTTTTGGCTATATCCATTGAGCTGCCGGATTGTAATCCTGGCAGAAGAGCTTGAACAACTTGAGTGTCAATGCTTAATGAACTGCTTTTTATTTCTAATGTTTTTTGAAACTTTTGAACTTCTACGAAAAATCCACTGCTTCTTATGAGTTGTCCCCATGAATCGTAATCAAATAGATTTTTTCCTTTGTCAGAAAGAGCTTTAGTCATTGCAGAAAAAAGTACTGTAACACTATCAAACAGATCTTTTGTTTCTCCCTGGATAGATTCACTTGTGGTAGAATAGAATATATTTCCAGTTTGGTTTAGTCTGAAATGAACTTCTTGCTCAGAATCGCCATCTGGGTTAGCTGATGCCGCTGCAAAAGCCCTATTAGATTTTTGAGAACGAATTAATTTCTCATTAAGCTCTTTAGAAACAAAATTAAATTCATTAAGCTTTGAACTTCCACCATCTTCTAGTGTGGTTATTCTTTTGTCATTAATAACAGAATTAATCATTGTATTTAGTGTTTAATTTTCCTACTCATAAGGCTTTTCGGTTTCCGCCTTCTATGTTTCACCTCACAGAAAAGGCCGTTTATTACCGTGGGTTCTGCTCCACTTTTTATAGAGATCAACCTTTAAGGCTTAGCGGCTATGATCAGGTCCGTATAGCTTGTTTTGGGAATAGTGTATTCCAGGTACGCCTGAAAGTGCCGCCCTTTTTAATTTGTAAAGCCTTGAAAAGATTGCTTAATAAGATTTTGGAAGTTGTGTAAGGAAAGAAAGCGGTCATTGTTGATTTCCTGCTCTCTTCCAGTGGTGCCAGATACTGGCAATACTGTTAGGAATAGCGTTTTGTCAGTATCCCGTTCCGGGTCATTCCAACAACTTGTGTTTGTATTTATTCAGACTCAGAGAGAGCCCTCTATGCGTAACTTTGGGTATTTGGAAAGGAAATAACCGTTAGACATCTGTATCTATCCCTAATCCGGTCAAAGTGTTTATTTCGCCTAAAATAGATATGCGTTCCACGCCATTGGGAAAGTAACGTATCAATGCTTGGCTTATTCTATCCTTCCAAGCTTCCTCACTTTCAGCTCTTTCAACATCATTTCCACCTGGCCATGGATTTGGTGTTGGATAGATTTGTACATTTCCTCTTCTGCCACCTAAGGTTATACCTAAAAATGTGATTTCTTCTCTAACTTCTCGTTCATTATTAACGATAGTAAGACCATTTCTCACTCTCAGATGAAGGTGAGGGTGATTCCTGCCGGGAAAGTAATAATCGGGTGCAGGGCCTAACGTCCAACGTCTGCCGTGCATAAATTGAGTAATTGTTGGCATATTATTCTAAAGTTTAATTTTGTACAGGTTTTCTTATTGCCTGTAACTGTTTTTAAAAAGACCACCGGACTTTCCGATGGGTAAATTCTTCTAGCTAATTATCACAAGCCGTCTCATTAATTTTCTTTTTGATGTTAGTTGGATTTGTGATGCTAAACCGCTCTCCCTGGAGAAGCGCTTTTCCAGAGTGCTGTTGCCAAGCTAATGCTGATCTAAAATTTTTATTTTCCCAGGGCGGGCATGTTGTGAATGTTGCACAACCCGTCTTGTTTAAGCTGCGGGTATGACACTCACTTCAGGCAAAAACTCAAAAACCAGGGATAGTTGACCATCACCTCGACTTTGTTAATGACCACCTCGACTTTGGTGACGATCACCTCGATCGGAAATTCTCATAAAAATACAAGTAATCAAAATGTAGGTTGTGCAACAGTCATATGTTACCTGTTCTCTCTAGGCGGAGAACTTGTAGTTCTTCAAGGTGAGCACTTTTTTTCTGGCGTACACTTGCGTGACGAGGAGCTGAGAATTTCTTTGGACGTTTTTTACAGTAACGATGCTACTGAAAATTTCCATTTGTCTGAAATGAGCAGCACGCCCGTCTTATGACAGCGTTGACTTCGTTTTCAGTACCGAAATACACCGTCTATCTATCTCCACACCCAAGGCATATCCCGTGTGATCTATCTCCATGAGGACATGAAAGTTGCCTTTGGTATGGGTGACATACCCTCTTTTTCCTTTCAAGGCACCAGTAGTGATTTCTACATAGTCACCTGACTTGGCGCTGCTATCGGTGCATAGCGCATAAGGGATATTGTTTTCCATGATTATTTGTATAGTTTGTATATGCTCGTCGGGGATCGTAGCATATTTGCCTTCAAACTGAATGAAGCTGGCAAAGCCTTTGGAAAAACGTACCTTATCAATGGTTACATTGTTCACTTTGGTAAACAGGTACGAAGTGAAAAGGGGGACCTCCAGGATTCTCTTGCGATTACTTAAATGACGAACTTCTTTGTATAGTGGGAGGTAGGATTCTACTCCTTTATCTAACAACCGAATATGTAGTTGTTTTTCTGCATTGGGGTACGTATACACTACATTCCATTTTGGTTCCGTGATCATTTCGATGGTAGTTTAGTTTAATTTTTCATGTACGAATACAGCTCCGCCACGTCTCGTACACCATTTGTAAGTTGATTAACACAGCTCCGCCACATCCCGTACACTGGTTTTTTTGGCTGCGTCATTTGTTTGATTAAGGTTTTCATTATTGAATAACCTTGATACAAAGGTGATCAGTTGGGAGGTGAATAACAGGTTCTTATTCGTCAAAAGGGTCTACTTACTTGCTTTAAAAAGTCTTCTTTTCGGTCAAAAAGGTCTCTTTATTCGATGGGACCCTGCGAAGTTTTTTTAGTTTGTATCTACTGCTCTATGGGTGTCTTTTCTGATCCCGCTAGGTGCTTGTCCATATTTCTTGACAAATACCTTATGAAAATAGCGGCGGTTGCTAAAACCAGTATGATAAGCGACTTCTGTCACATTGTAGTGACCTTCACACAGCAATTCCATGGCTCGCCGGAGACGATACTCCCGTACGAAGCTGGCTATGGACAGATTGGTTAAAGCCTTGACTTTTCGGTACAATTGACTATGACTCATCCCCGCCTCCTGAGCGAGCTGCTCGGCATTGAGTCTTTCATTATCCAGTTCTTTTTCAATAAAGGCATGTAGTTGATTCACTAACTTTTGATCAGGGTCTTCATATGGTGTTTCAAGAGTTTTATCTGAATTAGCAACTCCTCCTTTATATTTTTCTTCCAATAGTTTTCGGGTGGCGATCAATTGCTGGATCCGCAATACGAGCTCTTCGACGCTAAAAGGTTGGGTCAGGTAAGCGTCTGCTCCTTTTTGAAAACCTTTCAAACGATTTTTTAGCTCCAATCGGTCATTGAGAAGTACTACCGGGATGTGGTTGGTCATCGGGTGCCGTTTCAGGATATCACATACATCGAAACCATCCTTCTCCTGAATTGCAACCTCACTGATGATCAGGTCAGGAAGGTATTCTATCGCCTGCAAGACCCCCTCGTCACCATCTCCTGCGAGCAAGACTTGGTAGTTGAATGATAACTCGTCATATAAAAAGGCTTTTAGTCCTGCATGGCCTGCAATCACCTGAACGACGGGTCGGTCAGATCTTCGATCCGTAAGTGGTTGGTGATCCTCTTCCCGGTCATTAAATGAAAGAGAAGGGACGGGATCCTTTTTGAGTATGTTTTGAGTAGCAGGCTGAAGAGGAAGGAACAAGATTGCTTTCATTCCATTGTCAATATCACCGACCATTTCAACTGAACCGTTCATGAATTCTACTAATTTCTTGGTTATATCCTGCTTGATCGACAGGTCTTCATAGCGATGAATAGGAGTGGAGCCATCCAAAGGGTTTGACTGCCCACCAGTAGGTATTCCTTGGATGGTGATGCGTGTGCCAGGTGCACCTTCTGAGTTTTCACATGTGGCTAGCTTTAAATGGATCTTTCCTCCTTCGAGTGTCCTTCTTATGAACTGGATCAGCAAGTTGGAAAGGATCTGATCGATTTTGTTTCTGTCAAAAAGGTAATCTGCTACAGGTAGCTGACTGTCCAGATTCAGTCGGATATGCTTGTGACGAGCCGCCTCACGGAAACGTGTGGTAATACAGGCGATGAAATCTGTAAGGTCCCCTCGGTGCTGCTCTGGTGGCAATGGATCATGACCCAATTTGGATATGTTCAGCAGTTCATTGGCCTGTTGCAAAAGTTTTTGACTCGTATGTTTGATCAGGTAAACCTGCTTGCGTGTGTAGCTTTCATCTAGTCTGGTTTGCCTTAGGATCTGCTCTGCCGGACCAAGTATCAAACTGAGTGACGTTAGAATCTCTTTCGTAAAGTTGCCAATATGGTTTTCGAATGTATCCAAAAGGGAACATCTCAATGAAAGACATAGCTCCGCCACGTCCTTTACAGCGAATTTTTGAATGGACGACGCAGCTCCGCCACGTTGCCCTTCATTTCGGCTGTATGATTGTTTTCTACAGGTCACTGAGCTATGTGTCCCAAAAGCCTTGATACAAAGTTGAATGGTTGGAAGGTGAGCAGTAGGTCCTTATTGGTCAAAAAGGTCTACTCATCCTTGCCGTCAGGTCTGATTGTCGGTCAAAAAGGTCTCTTTATTCGGCGGGACCCTGAGGAGGTTTCCAGATTTGGGTCTACCTGGGCTTTGCAAGTAATTAGCACTATTTGCATGGAAATCTTGCATCAATTGAAAAACTCATCGTTTCAAAACTCTTAATTGAAATATTTAAGTGGTTAGTTTTTATTGTCTCTCAATAGGTCCTACCTATTTTGCGAATTCCTGTTCTAATCGCACTAGGCGCTTGCCCATACTTTTTGACAAATACTTTGTGGAAGTACCGACGATTGCTGAACCCAGTCCGGTAAGCTACTTCAGTGACGTTGTGTTGTCCTTCTTTTAAGAACTCCATGGCTCGCCGGAGGCGATATTCTCTAACGAATCCAGTAAGAGATAAATTAGTGATGGCTTTCACTTTTCGATACAATTGACTGTGGCTCATGCCCATCTCTCTGGCAAGTGCTTCTACATCCAGTTCATGGTTGTCCAGTTCTTTTTCAATAAAGGCGTGTAATTGACTGATCAGTTGTTGACTCGTATCGCGATTAGCAGCTGGCCACAGGTCTGCATCATCTGTTTTTTCATACTTTCCTTTGTACTTTTCCGTCAATAGTTTTCGGTTGGCAATCAGTTGTTGGGTCCACAAGGTCAGTTCTTCAATGCTAAAGGGTTTATTTAAGCAGGCATCAGCTCCTTTTTTGAGCCCTTTTAAGTGATCTTTCAATTCATCAGGATCAGTCAGTAGTAAAATGGGGATATGATTGGTCTTCGGGTGACTTTTGAGTGTATCACACACCTGAAACCCGTCCACTTCCGGGATCATCGCATCACAGATGATCAGGTCAGGAACGTATTTCAGCGTCTGAACAATCCCCTCCGCACCATCCTGCTCTGTAAGTACCTGATACATTAGTGACAGCTCAGCGCAGACAAATGCCCTTAAATCTGCATGACCGGTGATCACCTGAACGACAGGCCGGTCAGACTGCCTGTCAATGTGGGGTGCTGTTTCCATTGTATCTTCTGATTCTCTGAGTGGCTGATGAGGAGGTGGCCGTTCTTCCTCCGTTTCGGAAATGTTTGATGCAACCGGTTGAACAGGTAGGAAAATACGGATATACGTTCCTTTTCCAACTTCACTTTCCACTTCAATTTTTCCCTCCATAAATTCGACCAGTCCCCTCGTTAGAGCCAGTCCTATACCGGTCCCTTCGTACTTGTTGGTAGAAAAAGCTAGTGGATAAAGTCCGTCAAAAATATGGGGAAGCACTTCCGGATCAATTCCAGGCCCTGTGTCCTCCACGGTGAGGGTGATCCCTTGCCTACCCTCTGAATTTTGATGAGGGGAAACAGTCACCTGTATCTTACCGCCATCCGGGGTGAACTTTACGGCATTGGAGAGCAGGTTGAAAAGCACCTTGTCCAGTTTACCCCGATCAAACAGGTAATCTGCAACTGGTAACTGGCTATCAAAGTTAAGTCGAATGTGTTTTTGCCGGGTCATCTCCCGAAAACGCCCCACAATAGCGGCGATGAAATCTGTCACATCACCCCGATACTTTTCCAAGGACATTTTTTTGTGCCCTAATTTGTATGCGTCCATCACCTGATTGACCAACAGCAGAAACTTCCGGCTGTTCTGTCTGATCAGACGAACTTGTTTACGTGTGTAGTTTTCATCTAATTCCTCCTGCTTAAGGATTTGCTCCGTCGGCCCAAGGATCAAACTTAGCGATGTGCGAAACTCATGCGTAAGACTGTAAAAATGGTTTTCGGGGGTATGCAATTTTTAGTGACATTCCTGAAGTTTAAACACATGCCAACCTTTAACTTCCTTACTTACTAAATGTGTTTAGTTAAGGGAGACGTAAGCAGTTGAATGAAAAAACTCGTTAAAAACCCGCTCGCTATCTGAAGATCAAATAGTTGCTTACTGACAGGGCTACCTGGTGGTACACGGACAATTTGGAGCAATTTTATTCAATGGCAGAATCTTGTGACGGATACCATTAATTTCTATTCTTTTGGCTTAATTTGCTTCTTAAAAAAACAAGAACTAAACTGTCAAAACTTGTGATTCGTACACCGAAGGTTTCATTGAGTGTGCTGCTCTCATTTTGTACCCAAACGATCACCAGATATATGAAATGAGACCTGTATACAAGTAAAAAAGTGAAAATGGCGAAAAACCCAACGTCTGCTACTAAGGTGCGAGATATCCCCCGGAATTTTGGAAAATACAGTAAAGAGGTCATTCGGTTTTTACAAAGCCGATATCATTGGAGCAAGGAGGATGCTCAGACTATCTTTAACGATGCTTACCTGCTTTCATTAGAACACCTGAGCCAGAAGCGGATCAAAGAAATAACCAAATATTACCTGAAATCCGTTGCTCAAAAGATCGGGGCCAATCTTTCACGTCACCATGCCCGAAAACCCCGGTTTGTATCGCTGGTCAATGAGACCATAGCCATACTGGATCATCAATTATATCTGGAATATCACATTCGGGCATTTGAGTATGATGAGACCACACAAGTTTCTCAAGCCAGAAGGGCTTTTTGCCTACTGGAGGATAACTGCCAACAGTTGATTAACTTAAAGTATGTTATGGAATTTTCTCATAAAGAAATTGCTCAAAAGCTGCAAATCACACCAGATAGCTGCAAAACACAATTGAGCCGTTGCCTGAAGTACTGGAAAAAATGGTTTCACTCCCTGTCAACCCCTGATAATGATTGAACAAGACGAACTCATCCAGAAATTCCTCGACAAAAGCCTGAGCGAAGAGGAACTGATCACATTTAAAGAAAAATGGGCCAATGATCCTGCATTTGTAGCGGATGTCAAAGCTGGCATAACCTTAAAAGCGATGCTGAAAGTCAGTGGAGAACTTAAGGAAACCGGCATAACAAGTCAGCCTGCCGGCAGGCAAGTACGTATGAAGAAGAGGCCCGGGGCACCACTTAAATGGGCCGCATCCGTTCTATTGGTAGCGGGTATCGGTATGACAGTATGGCTACGAAGTACCTCTGATATATACGAGCTAACCAAAAAACACGTACTTCTTTATCGATTGCAAGCCGAAAGGGATGCGATCAGTCATGAAACAGATACTATGAATCTTATCAATCAGGCAGTTGTCAGCTATGTAAAGGGTGATATAGAAAAAGCCCTTAACCTCCTCAAAACAGGGTGGACAAAAAACAAATCGAGTGGAGCATATCCGGCTATGCTGGGAGACATCTACCTGACCCGTGAGCAACCTGATAGCGCACTACATTATTACAATCAGATCCCTCAAACATTCCTTCCGAATGACCCTGTCACCCAATGGAACATGGTCATCATTTGGCTGCACAAAGGAGAGATCAAAAAGGCCAGAGCGTTGTTGGTCGAGATAAATAAAGCCCCGTATGACGAAAGCTACGAAAAAAGATCAAAGGACTTGCTTGAAGCCATAGATGCTCCGGGCTTCCTGATAAAAAACTGGCTTTTCAATTAACTTAGGTCGACAGGATAACCAATACATCACTACCTTTGCAGTGAATTCCCTTATTTAAATAGACATCTCCAAAGATCGGAACATGTATTTGGGTAGCTAGGTCAGCATTATCACCCAGATTCATGCACAGTTAGCGTGCTCCACCTTAGACCCGCCCTCTGTAAAAGTATTTGTTGTTGTATCCATTTAACTATAACCAACTATGAAACTCTCTGAACACTCTTTTTATTTTGGCTGGCTGACATCTAGGTGCGTCCACATTTTTTTCATACCGTTTATTCTATTTTTCAGTCTATCTGCTTTTAGTCAACCAACCGATTCGGGAAGTGAGGCTGGAATGAATAAGCTACTCAAAGCAGATTCCCTTTATCAGGCGGAAGCTTACAACAGTGCCTTGCATTATTACCGGGAGGCATGGGCCTATCATACGAAAAACGGAGGATGTAAAGAGGCGATTTTGGCCCAAACCGGAGCCTCGTTAATGACCGGATTGTTGAGAGAGCCTTCTTTGGCAAAGGCACAGTTAATCGGATTGCAGGATTCCATCACGTGTTGTGCAGGTTACGAAAACGTGCTTCAGGCACATATCCGGCAAGCTCTGGCACTTCTGTACAATAAAGAGAGGGAGTTTGACCGGGCTGTACATGAGCAGGAAAAAGCCCTGGCAGGATTTATTCAGACCTATGGGGATCGACACCCAACCGTTATCAGGTCGTATTACCTGCTGGGGGATACCTATTTGAGAATGGAACAATATCAACATGCAGATAGCTTACTTCATCAGGTATTGGACCTTTCCGATCATTTACCTGATAGTGGTGCCATGGACATACTTCGGGGAATGACCCATATATCTCTGGGAAATAACTATGAACGCCTTAGAAATTATGCAGAAGCACAACGTCATCATAAAAAAGCACTGGCCCTTTTTCAAAGACATCTGCCAGGCCAGCATCCTTCTATTGCAAAATCCTTTCTGGGAATTGCGGATTCCTTTTCAAGGCTTGGAGAACTTGATCATGCGATGGATTATTATGAAAAGTCATTAGCCATTCAGATGCTTGCTTTTGGACAGGATAGCCCGACAGTTGCTAAAACATTAGGAAGAATAGGAATAGTCTATTTTCGGAAAGGTCAATGGCTAAGGGCCAGAGATTACTTTTCCAGAAGTCTGAATATTCAAAAGTGTCAGGAAATCAATGAAAATCTGCAATTACAGTTAGTATCAACCTTAAGCAGACTGGGAATAGTAGCAGGTAAACTCGAGACACCAGATTGCGCACTGGAGTATTACCATGAGGCTTTGCAAATGGTTCTGGCCATGAAAAACCCTTCAATTGACCGAATACTGACCATTTATTCTAACATAGTATCATTATATCAGGAACTCAAGGATTATGATAGTGCCTTAAGTTACCAAAACGAAACTTTTAAGCTGATAAAAAAAATATCTGATGGAGAAAATAATCTCCGTTTCGGGACTTATTATTTGAAAATGGCGCATTTGTATTTAATGAAACGACAATTTGTTTTTGCTGAGACGTACGCCAGGCGAGCATTGAAGATCCACCTGGATCATCTGGGGCCAGATCACCCTGATATTGTAACTTGCTATATGGCACTTGGAACATCTTGCATGCGTCAGAAAGTATCGTTCCGTGCACAAGAAGCATTCGATTACTTCCAAAAAGCATTAACCATTTCTTTAAATCATTTAGGGGAAGAGCATAACATAACGGGATATTTATATAGTAGAATCGGAGAGTTTTATGAAATGAATGACCAGTTTGATTCAGCGATTCATTACTTAAAAAAAGGGAATGAAATTCGTGCTTTTAGTAAGCAAAATCCTACACTGGCAGAATATTACTTTAACCTCGGAGGAACCTACTACAATGCAACGTTATTAAATTTTAAAACGGTGGGGGGACATGACAATTCAGGCCTGCTGGACAGTGCCTTGCATTACTTTCATTTGGCCGTTCAGGTACAAGAAGAGATGTATGGCTTTAAATCACCTGATATCAGTAATTATTATAATGCCCTTGGGAAAGCCTACTTTACCAAATTAGACTGGAAGCAATCGATTCAAGCTTATGAACTGGCCATTGCTGGTAATATGACTAATAAACAGAGAAAACTGAACGCATCGTTCATTGACCCGGAAAACTATTACGATGGAGACTTTTTACTTGCGTCAATGATTGGTAAGGCACAGGTTCTATCCAAGCTGGGCACGGATCCGTCAACCATTATAAAAATGCTTCGACAATGTGACCAACTCATCCGCCAATTACGTCAATCAAATTACCTGGAAAACGATAAAATCCGATTAGGTACAACCGCAACAAACGTATATGAGCGAGCTATCACCCTTTGTCTGGAAAACCATCAGGAAGGGGACTCTTTACTACACCACGCATTTTACTTCAGTGAACGGAACAAAGGCATGGTACTTTTCAGCGATCTCAAGGGGCGGACCAACCATATAAACAGCACTATTCCCAAAGCCTTATTGGAGAGCGAACGAAACTTAAAAAAAGAACAACACCGGTTTCGACAATTGGTTGCTAGTACCAATGACAGTCTGCGAAAATTGGATTATCAAGAGCAACTCCATCAGGTGATCACCAGTCACCAGGAGTTAATGGATTACCTGAAAGAAAGCCACCCCGACTATTACCAACTCAAATACCAGGAAAAGATCGCCCCTCCGGAAGAGGTACAAAAGGAGCTTGGTCCGGATAAAGCCCTGATTGAGTACTTCTTGAATGATAAATCCTTGTTCGTTTTTACTTTGACCCATCAAGAACTTTGGTTAGATACCCTTTCACTTACTGATTCTTTGGACAGCAGATTAAACACCTTTCAACACCAACTCCAGGCCCCACCGGATCCGGACATGCTGGATGTGTTGGCTTATAATGAGTTGGCAACAGAACTGTATCGTCTTTTATTAGACAAACCACTTTCGCATTTACCTGCTGATATTCAGTCGCTGGTCATCGTACCGGATGGTGAACTGGCACAACTTAACTTTGGTACGCTTGTGAAGCCTGGACCTTCGAACGAAACTGTCAGCAGGTTCTCTCAACTACCGTATGTCATCAAGGATTATGACCTGCATTACGCAGCTTCTGCCAACCTGTGGGTGGAGTCCATCAAACAGACATCAGAAGCTAATCACCATGCGCGTTACGCCTTCGGAGGGTTTGCTCCTGCCTATGACTCCTTACCTGGTAAAGAAGAACGCTGGCCTGACATGCTGGCCAGCCTGGTCCGTGCGGGAGAGGTGCAACTTCCCGGTGCTGAAAAAGAGGTTCAGGAGATCGCTGAGATCATGGATGGAGATGCCTGGCTGGGGGCAGAAGCCACAGCGAGCAGGTTTCGGGAAAAGGCCCCGGAATATTCCGTCGTCCACCTGGCTATGCATGCCTTGCTGGACGATCAGGAACCATTGAATTCGTGTCTGGTATTTTCTCCCTATACAGAAACGAGAACAGAACGTGACACAACTGGCTCAAACAATCCGGAAACGGATTATTTACTCTATGCATCTGATATTTACAGCATGCAACTACCCAACCGGATGGCTGTGCTGAGTGCTTGCAATACGGGCAGGGGACAGATCAAAAAAGGAGAAGGGGTTATGAGCTTGTCTCGCGCCTTTATGTATGCAGGATGCCCTACGCAAACCATCAGCCTGTGGAATGTATCGGATTTGGCCTCCTCCACCATCATGGTTCAGTTTTACGAATACCTCGCCGATGGTCTGTCCGTAGATGCGTCACTCAGAAATGCACAACTTCATTACCTTAACAACAGTGGCCATCCGGTGTACTCTCATCCATATTACTGGGCTTCTTTTATTACCATTGGAGACAGTAGTCCAATTGCGTTTCGGGAAAGTAGAGCGATAACTGTGATAGCTTTTGGACTCGGATTGCTTCTGGTGATGGGCATAGGTATTGTTCTTTATAAGAAACAGATGAAAAAATGACAGGAAAGGAAAAGAGCATTGGATGAATACCCGGAATTTCCTATTAATCTGTCAGGTAAACAGGTTCGCAAACTGAAACTCAGAAGTCAAGGGTTCCAACATCTCTGTAAAGAAGTTCTGCTAAGAGTGCTTCAAACCCAGAAAAATTCTGGAAATTCAGAGGTGAAAAAAACAAAATATTCATCAAAGGAAAAAAGTAGGTGCTTTTCCTGTTTTCTTTATTTTGTCAGTTCTGCAATTTGCTTTTGAGTTGAACATTGGGGGACAAAAGTGCCATTATAAGCAACAAAAAACATTTATGGGTAGAGGATTTAAAATCGTTGAAAATCTTTAAAACCAAAAAACCCGCTTTAAGCGGGTTTTTTCGTGGGCCCTGCTGGGCTCGAACCAGCGGCCACCTGATTATGAGTCAGGTGCTCTAACCAACTGAGCTAAGGGCCCTAACTCCGATGACTAAATCAGTATATTCATCGTTGTTTTGGGTTTGCAATTTTACACGTTTGCCTATAAATCGCCAAACAAAATATTGAAAATTCAAAAGGGTAGGGGAGAGTAGTATTAGAGTGCACAAATCAATTTCTTTTGATACAAAAAGAGTTGTCAATTTATTTGACGGTTAATGCTCATCAGGCGCCACATAATTATGGTCGTATAACAGGCTATCTTGTTCATGATCACCTACCAGTATGGATAATTTTCCATCGGTTTGGTCAAGCTTCCGAATGAATACTTCATAAGGAACATTGCCCTCAGTATTCCAAATCCTTTCATTCAAAGCGGGCAGTCGTTTTCTTAACCCGGAAAATTCATTAGTAGGTGAATAATTTGGGTGTAAGGTGTTATTTTTGAGATAGTTAGAAACAAAAAGCACACCTTATACGACACCCAAATATGAGGGATAAAAATACGGCATTT
>NZ_VKDC01000055.1 GCF_007097395.1 Fulvivirga sp. M361 | reverse complement strand
CAATGGTAAAGTTGGCGACTTCTATCTGGTCGGTTACGGTTACCGTCCAGGTTTCCGTATCCGAGTTGTTATCATTATCGGTAGCCGTGATTTCAATTTCATATACATTGTCAGTATTGGCATCCGCAGGGCTTTCAAAGTCTCTGCCTACCATGCTGACCACACCGGTAGTGCCGTTGATCGTAAAGTCTGCCGCATCTGCCCCGCCGCTGATGGTATAGGTCACATTGCCTATTGGCGTATCACCACTAAGGTTAGGGGTCACCGAAGTATAGACCGAATTTTCATTGACATTGGCATTAGCGATGGCATCAATTTCAAAAAGTCTACACTCACCGGCTGATGGGGTATGTCCATTGATTGTCCAACTGCGATTGTTCACTAATTCATTAACAACATCAGCTACATTGGTACCATATTGAAGACCATCTGCATCCAGTATTACATTATTTGCACTAGTGTTGGTTTCCCAGCCGATGAGGGTAGCCGAATATTTATTACAATCCATACCACTGTTGATGAACATGTTATTCCTATTTATAGCATTGGATGTCCAACTGCCTAAATACTGATTAAATGAACTGGCATCTTCAAACATGTTATCCATATTTGTGACAAGGCTAACGTCCCATGCATTCAGTGGTTGATTAAAACCTGAGGCGTTCGAAAACATACTCCTCATATTTGTAACATTGCTCACATTCCAGGCTTCAATATCCTGGTTGAAATCTCGGGCATTGGTAAACATACCTCCCATATCAGTAACACTGCTCACATTCCAGGCTCCAATATCCTGGTTGAAATCTCGGGCATTGGTAAACATACCTCCCATATCAGTAACATTGCCCACATTCCAGGCTCCAATATCCTGGTTGAAAGATTCGGCAACGGCAAACATACCTCCCATAACAGTAACATTGCTCACATTCCAGGCTCCAATATCCTGGTTGAAATCTCGGGTATTGGAAAACATACCTCCCATATCAGTAACATTGCTCACATTCCACCCATTCAATGGTTGATTAAAAGATCGGGCAAAGGCAAACATTGCATCCATTGCAACTACATTACTCACATCCCAGGCTTCAAGGTTCTGATTGAAAATTGTCGCATTCTGAAACATGGATCCCATTTCTGTCACATTTCCCACATTCCAGCCCCCTATATCCTGGTTAAAAGATCCGGCTTCATGAAACATGTGTTGCATATTCGTCACGTTCCCCACATTCCAGCCCCCTATATCCTGGTTAAAAGATCCGGCTTCATGAAACATGTCTTGCATATTCGTCACGCTCCCCACATTCCAGCCCCCTATATCCTGGTTAAAAGATCCGGCTTCATGAAACATCCAATCCATCAATATGACGTTTCCTACATCCCAGTTATCCAATGGCTGATTAAATGACGAGGCGCTCCTAAACAAGCCGGTCATGTCAGCAATGTTACTTACATCCCAGTGATTTACCGGTTCATTAAAAGCCTCACATTTTTCAAACATACTGATCATAGAAACTACCCCACTCAGATCGGGCGCATCGGTTGCCGGTACAGTCAGGTTGGTACAACCATGGAATGCCCCTTCCATGCTGGTCCATGCAATAGCCCCCCATTGATTTATCTCGAGAATCTTGTCCTTATCAACGGCTACATCATCAAAATGGATACGTGGGAAATCACCGGTAATTGTTACCGTATGATTGCCCGCTGACGCATAAGTATGCGAGATATTATCCGTTACATTGGTATCTATACTACCATCCCCCCAATCTACTGTGTAATTGAAACCAAATCCGGTTATTGGTATTGTAATTTGTTCATTAGGTGTAGTGGTTTGCCAGGTGGTGACGAAACCTTGTCCATGAACCGCAATGGCAGGCAGAAAGACTAAGAAGAATATTATAATTTTTTGGTAGAAATCACTCATATGCCAAATATATTTTAAAGAAAATCAGAATATAAAACCTAAATAGCATCCTGATAGCCCCATTATTTAAACCGTATGTTTACATAAAAATATCTCCTGGTTCTGCTTCGTTTTATGTCAGCTTAATTATTAAAAAATATTTTTGGCTGTCTTAAAACGTCGTATGATCCGTTTGTGATTTTTAAAAAATGATACAACTCAATATCAAAATGACTAGTTATATTAATGGAAACTATTACAATTCAGGATTTAATTGAACAAATCCATTAATCTCATATTTTAAATTGCATGTTTACACTAAAAAAATCTTATGGCCTACGTCATTTTACGTCAGCTTAATTATTAAAAAAGTTTTTAGCTGTCTTAAAACGTCGTATGATCCATTTGTAACTCTGAAAAAATCACACAATTTGATATTAAAATGACTGGTTATATTAATAGAAATTATTTTAATTTAAGATTTGATTTAATATTTCTATTAATCACATATTTTAAATTGCATGTTTACACTAAAAAAGTCTTATGGTTTTACGTCAGCTTATCATTAAAAAGTATTTAGCTGTCTTAAAACGCCGTATGATCCATTTGTAATTTTGAAAAAATCATACAATTTGACATCAATAGTCAACTATAATTAAAGAGTCATTATCACAATATTTAAAAAATTATTCCCCTCTAATATTATATATTAATCACTTCCTGGTAACAATATGTAACCGTCAAGTTCCATTCCCAGATGTTATTTATGAGGGTGTTTCTTTTAAAATGGATAAATAATTTCAAAAATTCTGCCAAACCCTACGTGCAGGTAATAATATTTGGTTCTTTCATTAAAACCGAATTTTTATTGCATAATTCACATAAAAGGCAAAATTTGTTTTACAAATTCCGGCTAATATTTTCAAAATCTTCTATTGAACAGGTACAAGAAATATCTTTAAACATCAAATATTCTTTGTAGTTGAGATATTTCTGACCTTGAAAGGCACATTACCTAAAAATACCTCCTTTTAATTCTGAGTAGCCACTCAATGACGTTGCCAAATAAAGATCTTCAGCGTGAAGTTGCTGCTATTTGCAGCATCACAAAGCCTGATAAAAACTATCATTTATAATATAATCATTGCTGGAAAGCCAGGGCTTTGTGCGGCATTGGTCAGGTTATTATGACTCATCCATGCGAAGGGAAAATTATTAAATATATGAAGATCTATTGTAGGAGAAAGTCTATTGTCTACTTCAATATATATCGGCTCGAGCCCCAGTTGGTGGGTTAGTATGCCATACCGGAGATTCTTCACCTCATCATAACTGTATGCAATTAAAAATTCAGAAGCATAGTCAATACCATCGCTGATGCGTGCTGTAATTACTTCACTTATGTTTTCCCGTCGTATGTTATACTTTTTCTTTTAATACCACCTGGAGTGGCAAATGTTAAGATTCTTCGACTTGTATCAACCGGTCATCCTCACCACTTTTGAATAAGGCTTTCACTTTTGGTTTCCTGAAAATATCCAACTGTATTGCTAATATCCGATATCATGAACAACATTAGAAAAAGAAGATATTCCGAATTGTTATACGTTGAAAACGAGAGATCTAAATTTTGAGTTTTACTATCAAATCATTCCACGATAATCTCCTCCACAAATATCCAACTACCCAGCCCGTATGGTACCATGGTACCATACGGGCTGGGTTTCCATGCTGTCGGTGAGTACTTTCAGGTATTTGATTTTGGCGGGATTGAATTCTGAGTTAAAATATTGAATATCATTGATTTTGAAATCAGGACTAAGTGGGCTTTCATTGGTCGCCTTTCCCAAAAGCCTAAAATCTTTCCCATTTAAAAGGCCATAATAAGAAACACTTTTTGGAAAAAATACAATGTGATTGACTACCTGCAGAAATGCGCTTGAAACTTTATTGTATGGATGGAATATCGTTTAAAGTCCGTCAAGACGACAAAGTGATCAATAAAACCATCTATCTGATGATCGGCCTGAAAAATCAAGGCTATAAAGAGGTATTAGGCATGTAGCTGCATGAAACCTAGAGTGCAGCCTTCTGGATGAACCTCTTTACCTATGTAAAAGCTCGGGGACCGGAAGATATCTTCATTGCGCGTAGTGATAACTTGACCGGGCTCGAATCTGAAAAGTATGTACCTTACAGTTGTTGCTTAATACCAAATACACAAAACTATTTAGAAGCTAGCAGAAGCCTACATAATACCAAACTTTTTAAAAGCTTCTACCGTACTCATCCCCCCCTCTAACGCTCTCTTTACCAGCTGTTCTCCTCTTGCCTTCTCTATGGCACCTTCAAAAGCTTCCTTTTCAATTTCTCTGGGAATGATGAGCACTCCGTCCCGGTCACCATACACAATATCACCAGGGTTTATTCTGATGGCATCTATTTCGATGGCAATACCATAATCTATCACCTTACCCCTTGGCCCCTGGTCCTGGGCATAAGTACCGGCAGAAAAAGTTGGAAAATTTAGTTTTTCCAGTTCGTTCGTATCCCTGGAGTAACCATTTACTACGGCACCTGCCGCTTTTAACTTTATCGCACGCGTACTCATTAAGCCACCCCACAGCGCATAAGGAGAGGAAGCTCCGGTACAGATATATACTTCATTGGCCTTTAAACTATCTAAAGCTTCAAACATAAGACCAAAAGGTTTCTCCATAAGAGCATTATTACTCCCGGCCGTAGACTCGCTGAATACATCTGCTTCCAACACCGTCATTGCTCTACCAACAACGACCATGTCTTTCCGTACAGGCTTAATGCGAGGTGCCAGAAATTGATGCTGATATCCCAACTGGTCTAAAATATCTCCCACTAAAGCAATAAAAAGCTCATTCCTGGCTATATCAAATAGTTCTTCGTCTGACTTCCACATAGAAAATTTAGTCTTTGTTAATTTTAACTTCTACAGGGTTGTGCTTTTTTGAAGCTTCTTTTCCCAAATGGCTTTCCCAATCCCGGGAAGAGCCGAACTCTCCCCTTTTTTGCCATCCAAAACCCGCCCAATAGCTAAAATTATTTTCTTCGACCTTCATATGGGCCCATATATTATTACGGCTTTCGTCTTGATGAAGTGTGTCTTTAGCTGACAGGCTTGTCAGCGATTCAGGACCTGCCAGTACAGCAATGCCCAGATAAGAATCCATAAAAGGTTCCCAATACGTTACCCATCCTTCTTCTATATTTGAAGCTATTTTTCCATTACTCTGGTGTAAGGCAATGCCCACTGCCGCTGAATCCAGCGGTTTCCCGGAAATGTAAGATACCTCGCAATAGTACAAGTTAGAGCCAAGGTCAAGGGTTATTCTTTTTCTTTCAGTCACTGTATTCTCACCTATTTGAACCGGTGAGTACTCCAACTCAAATATGCTTCTGATGGGGCCGTTAGCCAGTACTCTCGAGGTAATGAAATTTTCGCTCAGCACATAGCTATTCTCCTGTACCAAAGCAGTTCCTCCGCAGCCTCTGGTAGTACCTACATGATAAGCGTCAAGACCTTCTCCATGATCCTCATGATACGATTTACCATTTTTATCTTCACGATACCATTTATCTATAATGGGATAATCCACGCTTTTTGTCCAACAATCCATCCCACTGGAAATCAACCCTGCCGGATTCCCTTGCTCATATAATTCCTGGCACCTGGGACCGTACGTTCTAAAAGCCACCTTATCGTTTTCCCAGGCAAAATCATCCATTCTCTCCGGAACCATCCTGCAAAAGGTCCGTTTTTGCCGTTCTATCTCCGTTATAGCAGTCTTTCCACCGGTTAACCTGAATTCTTTAGTCTGTCTTGCCTCAAAATCAGCCTGAAAGATCAGGAGGTCATTTATTGAATCCTGATCAGTATCTATAAGCTGAGTCGCTATTTTACGGCCACTATCATCTTCAATTGCCAAATACCTGTATTGTTCTTTAGAAAAATCGACAACGCTTTCTAATGGAATTTCAATGGTCTCAGCCTGCCTTGTAACACCGATACCATTAGATACGGCGATGGTATAGGTTGAATCGCCCGGGCCACATGAGAACATTTGAGTAATAAAATACAACAGTGCAGGTAATACAAAATGATAATGTCTCATAGATATTTGATTTATACTTCAAAAAGAATAAAATTAAGCATATCAAAATAGTTGGATATTGCCCAGATTCTTATGAATTTTTGCAAAAAATTATGTATCTAAGTTTTTTTTGCTAAAATTCATATAATGCCAAAGCCAAAGTTTTTATCTTCTGATCGACCGTCCGGTTCCGCCATTTCAGCGTGGTATTATGAAGCTCCTCATTTTCCCAATCCTCTTCATTATCATAAGGAACTGGAATTAGCTTACATCATCGAAGGGTATGGAACAAGATATGTTGGTAGCAGCATTAAATCTTATAAAAAAGGTGATATGGTTTTAGTAGGCGAAGAACTCACGCATGTTTGGATGAGTGATGACGTGTTTTATGAAGAGGATTGTAAGTTGTTGACAAAGGCAATCGTCGTAAAGTTTTACCCTGACTTTGCAGGAGAGGATTTTCTTAGAATTCCGGATGCATATCCTATTAACAAGGTGCTGGAAGAAGCGTCAGGAGGTCTTCGTATTAAAGGAGATACCAACAGGGTAATCAGTACGATCTTATATAAAATGCTGGATCAAACCTCATTAGAACAGATTGCATCACTGATCCAGATTTTGAGTTTAATATCCAAATCCGAAGATATTTATATATTATCCGATTTTGATCTTCATAAATCTTCCAACCCCAAAGAGAAAGATAGAATGAACAAGGTTATTCAGCATACTATGTTAAATTTTAAAGAAAACATAAGTCTTACTGAAATTGCCGAAGTAGCCAATTTATCAAAAAGCGCATTTTGCCGTTATTTCAAAAATACAGTCAAGAAAAGTTACAATGAATTCCTTTATGACATCCGGGTAGAGTTTGCGGGTAAAATGCTTTTGGAAAGTGATCTCGGGATCACACAGATCTGTTATGAATCCGGGTTCAATAACCCTTCGGCTTTTTCCCAGATATTCAAAAGGGTAAAAGGAATATCTCCTAACCAATATCGCAAAACCAATGCTATAGTACATTATTAGTGTTTCAAAAGATCTCTGCCACCATCAATTATGCAAATATTATCATATACCTGACCTAAAACTCTGTCCACGATAATATTCATACATAATACATCAAAATCTGTACACTCTAAAAGCTTTATAAATGTGAGATTGCTTATATAAAGTAAAGATGCAGCCTTCTTTCCAACGTTTATTTGAACGGCAAAAATTAGAGCTAATAGTACTACCGGCCAATTGCAGAAATAAAAAGTAGTATTCATACGCTTGTTTTCTGCTTCTGTTTAAAGAAACATGAATGAATACATGAATCAAGCGGAAGAAAATCAAGGCAATAATAATGAGCACATTATACCGTAGTAAGAAAGAATAGACCTATCGATAACCAATGAATTCAGATCACTTATGAAAAAAGCACTATTAGCATTATTTATAATTCCTTCCATTAGTCTGAGCTTACAGGCACAGTCCATTTTTGAAAAAGACCATATTAAGAAGCTTATGGATAAAGTGAATAGTTATCAATTAAACCACCCATGGAAAGAATATGATGATAACTGGATACGCGGAACATATTATGCAGGGGTAATGGCCTGCTATTTAGCCACAGAAGATCAGGCATTTTTAAAACAGAGTGATGCGCTATGTGAGACGTTAAACTGGACCTTACCTACCCTGCCTCCAAAACATGAAGCAAGCGGAGTGAATTTACTTACCATTGGGCAAACAATGTTGCAATCTTATATGGTAAAAAAGGAAAAGAAGAAAATAAGATTTATCATCGAACACCTGGAAAACCCTGAAATAAAGAACCCTGTATCCAACCCCGGTGAGTGGTACTATGAAGAGGAAAGGCGCTATGTAGACGGCTTATTCACAGGCCCTCCAACATTAGCAATGCTACACTCCATTACAGGAAATGATAAATACCTGCAGTGGATGGAAGCCTGCTTCTGGGACGTATACGGCAAATTATATGACACCGATGAAAATTTGTTCTATCGTGATAAACGCTTTTTCCCGGAAGCCATGGAAGAACGTAAAAACAATCCTAAATGGAAAGGAAATGAACAAGTCACTGCTGCGGGGAAAAAAGTCATTTGGTCAAGAGGAAACGGTTGGGCCTTCGCCGGTATAGCACGCATATTGGAATACCTCACCATGGAACATGCAAGTTACAAGAGGTATGAGCAGTTGCTTAAAAATATGGCCAAGGCCTTAAAGAAATGTCAATCCGAAGAGGGATTCTGGTATCCTAATCTTGCAGACCCCGAATATGCTCCATTTAAGGAAACCAGTGGAACGAGTTTCTTTATTTACGGCTTGGCTTATGGCATCAATAATGGCATTTTGTCCAGCGAGGAATACCTTCCGGTAGTAAAAAAAGCATGGAAATCTGTCACAGACGAGATCAGCGCCGAAGGTAAGCTGCAATGGGGACAGAAAGTAGGTGACCGTCCCGTACAATTATCAAAAGACGATTCTCATGAATATGTCTCAGGCACATTTCTATTAGCAGCCAGTGAAATGTATAAAATGAACAGAAACAACCCATAGCATCAAGATGACTGAAATTAATTACGAGGAAAGGCATGCGTCACACCCTGACGATGTAAAAAGGTATGACACAAACCAGCTAAGACAACATTTTTTAATAGAGAAGATCTTCGAAAAGAACAAAATATTGTTGACCTACTCGATGTATGATCGATTTGTTGCCGGTGGGGCAATGCCTTCGGAAAAACCATTGCCACTGCATACCATTGATCCTTTAAAATCGAACCACTTTTGTGACAGACGAGAGGTAGGTATTATAAATATTGGCGGAGAAGGCACCGTTACGGTAGATGACGAAGATTATGAATTAAGTAATAAAGAAGGGCTGTACATCGGTATGGGAGCTTCCTCCATCACTTTTAAAAGTAAGTCTTCCACAAACTCAGCTGTGCTTTATATCAACTCCACTCCTGCTCATCAGTCTTTCCCGACAACAAAAATAAGATTAAAAGATACTATTATGTTAAATCTGGGGAAACCGGAAGAGGCAAATGAAAGGCAAATCATACAATATATTGTGGCCTCAGGCATAAGGTCATGTCAGTTACAGATGGGAATTACATCACTAAAAACAGGCAGCGTTTGGAACACTATGCCCCCACATACCCATAACCGTAGAATGGAGGTTTATCTGTACATAGACTTACCTGACAATCAAGCCATAAGCCATTTTATGGGTGAGCCAAAAGAAACACGCCACATTTGGATGACCAACCGTCAGGCCGTAATATCTCCTCCATGGTCCATTCACTGTGCTTCCGGGACTTCAAACTACAGTTTTGTTTGGGGTATGGCAGGCGAAAACCTGGACTTTACTGATATGGATGTGGTGCACCCTCTGGAACTTAGATAATCATACAAACTGTGTCAGGCAGCTCTGACCCAATAGAAAAAATGATAAAAACAAAGAAAGAATTTGAGAGGCCCGCAATGAGAATGAATACGAAAACGAATTAACCATGCAACCAAACGGCAAAGTCAGGTGGCAAATTTTGACCTTAATATTTTTTGCTACTACTATCAATTATATAGACCGGCAAATCATTGGCATTCTAAAGCCTTTTATTGCCAATGATCTAAGTTGGGATGAAGCTGATTATGGTTACATAGTTACAGCTTTTCAAATTGCCTATGCAATCGGTTTGGTGACTACAGGCCGGTTCATTGATAAATACGGTACTCGCATAGGTTACGTATGGGCAATTGTTGTTTGGAGCATTGCCGGAATGGCCCACGCCGCTGCGCGAAGTGTTTTCAGCTTTGCCGCAGTTCGCTTTGTCCTGGGCATCGGCGAGTCTGCGAATTTTCCGGCTGCAGTTAAAGGGGTGGCAGAATGGTTTCCCAAAAAAGAACGTGCTTTGGCTGCCGGACTATTCAATTCCGGTTCTACCGTTGGGGCCATTTTAGCTCCGATTATGGTCACATGGATCACCATTTCCTTTAGCTGGCAATGGGCTTTTATTTTTACCGGGGCGTTAGGCTTTGTTTGGGTTATTTTTTGGTTAAAATACTATCAGGTCCCTGAAAAGCATCCTAAAATTACATCAAAAGAACTAGAATATATCGCTCAGGACGATATTGAAAAAAGTGAGGAAAAACCAATCAAATGGGTCGAGCTACTCAAGTACAAACAAACTGTTGCCATCTGTAGCACACGTTTTATTTCCGATTGGGTCTGGTGGTTCTTTCTTTTTTGGATACCAGATTTTTTAAGCAAAACACACGGAGTCAACATAAAGGAGGTGGTCTTACCGTTAATCACTATCTATGCCATTTCAAGTATTGGTGGAATTGGCGGGGGTTGGATATCGTCAAATTTCATCAAAAGAGGAAAGAGCATTGACTATGCTCGTAAAACAACCATATTGTTATGTGCTCTAATGATTTTGCCCGTGATGCTGGTCTCTCAAATGACAAATCTATGGGCTGCTGTCGGACTTATCTCATTGGCTGCAGCAGGACATCAGGGCTGGGCCTCCAATATTTTCACCGTAGTATCTGATATCTATCCTAAAAAAGCGGTCGGCTCCATGATGGGACTTAGTGGCTTCTTAGGAGCAATTGGAGGAGCGTTGTCAGCGTCTTTTGTCGGTATGCTACTGGATACGACTAAGAGTTATTTCCTGATTTTTTTGGTGGCTTCGTCGGTTTACTTAATAAACTGGATTATTCTTAAGGTTTCAATCAAAGAGATCAAACCATTGAAATTGTAATCTGCTCATCTTAATTTATCGACAAGAAGAAAATAATATTTTGGTATTCAAAATACATTGAAATGAGTAAAGTGAAGCAAAGCCTGTTTTTGACAATCACACTAGCTATCTCAGGCTGTGATTTTTCAGATAGGTTTCACGAGCAGAGTAAAACTTCACCGATCCCCGCCGAAGTACTAAACCATCAGGTTCTCAAACCTGATCACCATCCCCTTTTTAACAAGGTCAATCTTTTTTTAGAGGACCAAGAAAAGATGGTCAATTTTGAACGTTCTCATCACAAAAAAAACGACTATTTAAAAATCATTGAAGGACAGGTACGCGCCATGTTGAAATATCAAAATAGCCATGGCCGTATCATAGATCCGGTTGAAAACGTTGAAAAGTATTATTCTACCCCATGCTACGCCCATAGTGTGGCGGTATTGGCTTCTTCAGGTTATGTAACGGACAAAGCACTAATTGAAAGTGGTATGAAGGCCCTTGATGTAGCCCTGTCTGACATGAAAGAGGCTACAGCTCCGGGTAATCATGGCGATTTTTTCACATGGCCTGCACTCTTGGCTTACGAGCAATTTCTTTCAGTAGCAGCTCAGGATAGAATAGATTCATGGAAATCACATATTGAAGCAATACAACCTGATAAACTATATATGGCCTTTGGCAAACTGGAAGGCAACTGGGGCCTGGTGAATACTGCGGGTGAGTTTTTGAGGGCCAGGAATGGGTTTACATCTATGGACTATGTGGACAGAATGCTTGAAGGACAAAACCTGAATTTTACAGTGTTAGGTATGTACAATGAATATGGAAACCCTTTACCCTATGACCTTTTCCCCAGACACTACTTATCCGGCATGTTACAAATGGGTTACGCGGGAAAACAAACGGATGGATTGAAAGACATCTTATGGAAGGGGGCCTGGACATCGCTTTTTATACAATCTCCCTTCGGTGAATTACCTACCGGATATAGAAGTAGTCATCACATTTGGAATGAAGCAGAGCAATGTGTGGTTTTTGAAATTTATGCATCTGCTTATGCAAAATCTGGTCGTAAAAAAGAAGCCGGCGCATTTAAAAGAGCCGCAATGTTGTCCCTTAAATCTATTCATCAATGGGTGAGGGAAGATGGCTCAGGGTATATCGTAAAGAATCGTTATCCTATTGAGAAAAAGCATGGCTATGAGAAGTATTCGGTACATACGTGTTACAACATGTTGGCAACGTCTATGCTGGCACAGGCCTGGCAATATGCAGATGATGCCATAGAAGAATTTCCCAGCCCGGCGGACATAGGAGGTTTTGTCATTCCAATACTTAAACCTTTTCATAAAATTTTTGCTAATGCCAATGGTACTTATTTAGAATATGACACGAAGGGTGATAAAAAATATAACCCCACAGGTCTTATACGGGCACATATAAAAGGCTCAAACCCACAATTAGGGCCATCCAACGGACTTGCTTCATACTTTAGCGGCGAAGGGATAAACATAGCTACGGGCCCTTCATGGCAATCTTCAGACGGCTCGTGGATCTCTCTGGCAGGACTGTTGAGCCCGGAACCAACCGTTGAAGTTTTAGAAGAAAATCCGAATGCAGTCAAATTCAGGGTAACTTTTAATTTAGATGATATCGATGGGATATCTGACCATATTATCATTATTGAAACCTATTTAATCGCTGACGGTACGATTACCGTTACCAACGAATTCAAAGGAATTAAAGGTAAAAAGCGGATCAATTGGCCCATGTTGGTTTTTGACGGTAAAGAAACGGTTAAAGTCAACCTGGCCGATTCCAATGTTTCTCTCAATCTTGAAGGAAAAGAAGTGAATTTTGAGATTTTAAAACCTCAAAATGTGAAATTGGAAAGATCTGGTAAATCTTTCAATTATGTGAATGGGATAGCCGAAGTTATTTATGCTGAATTTTCAGGAAATAAGATCACCTACAGCTTGAAGTAAAAAGAACATTTTTTGAGCAAATGAAAATGGTTAGTTTCCTGAGACGTTAAATTTATTCATTCACTTTTATTGTCAAGGCAATCGATATTGCTAAATGAGCAATTCTTAAGGCCTCAAAATGACACTAATGAAGTAAACAAGTCGACGCAGGTTCGAGTCCTGCAACCCATGACTTAAGAGAGTGGTTTAACGTTCAAAGTCCATTTTTTCTTCACAGAAAGGTAGCGTATTATGATAACCACTGTCATTGAAAAAATAAGATTAAATTCCTCCCATGGGGAAAATAAACCGGAAACGTAATACAATAAGGCACCGACAAAGCAAGCAGCTGCATAGATCTCTCTTCGAAATATAAGAGGGACTTCATTTGAAAGCACATCTCTTATGATCCCTCCAAATACTGCAGATACTACCCCCATTAATATCCCAATAACCGGAGACAATCCGATACCTAAGGTCTTTTGCAATCCCAGTACGGTAAATAGTGCTATTCCGATCGTATCAAACAGAAAAAAACTCTTTCTCAACCGGGCAATTTTACTTCTCCCCAGGTAACATATGGGTAGTGCTGCTAAAATGACAAAAAAATAGTTTAGGTCCTGCATCCAGCTCACCGGCGTAACACCTATGAGAACGTCCCTCAAAGTACCACCACCAACAGCGGTAACAAACCCAAGTATAAATGAGCCGACTAAATCAAATTTTTTTTCAATTGCTGCCAGAACACCACTTATTGCAAACACTAGTGTACCTAGTAAGTCTATTCCGTATATTATATCCATAGAACCACATTTTAATTTTGTGTGTCAAAGCAAAATTGGGCAAACACCAGCATTAGTTAATGATCATTGAATAGTTATTTATGCATGGTCATGGAGTCATGTTCGATAAAACCCTCAATGTAATAAGCTGTTTATCAGATAAGAACTTCTTGATGGACCGTATTCTCATTCCTTATTGAAACTTTATTCAAAAAAAAAGGGTCCCGAAATCGCTTTCGGAACCCCACCATGAAAACCTCAATTCATAGCCTTTTTTACTCACAAAAAATATACATAGCTCAGTTTAAAAAATCACTACTCTACCAGTTAAAAAAAACTACTCCCCTATCGAGTTATTGTAAATAGGTTTGTTGCACTTTTCTCTTATCATTTCGTAAGCTTTGAGGTCTCCCAGTTCACCTGCTTTACTAAGATCAAGACACCCATCCTTCACTTGTCCAAAATCCAACCTCAACATCCCACGAAGGAAATAAGCATCTCTATTACTTGGTTTTATCTCTATTATCTTTGAACAGTCACTTATAGCATCCTGGTAAGCTTCCAGTTTTTGCTTTGCCTGACCACGCTTAAAGTATGCATCTAAATTATTAGCGTCCTGATTTATGGTTTCACTGAAATCTGCAATGGCACCATAATAATCCTGAAGTTTAAATTTTATATTGCCTCTGGCGTAATAACCTTGGGCAAAGGTGTTATTCTTCTCGATAGCCATACTGTAATCTTTCATCGCACCATGTATATCGTCAAAGTTCTCTTTCACTTTGCCTCGTAAATAATATGCTCTGAAATACTCCGCATCTATTTCGATAGCCTTGTTCAAATTTATGATGGCCTCCATAAACTCCATGTGCTCGTACAAGGTCTTTCCTTTCCTGGTAAGCTCCTCTGCCGTTTGCTGGGCTTGCGCTGCACTGAATAAAATCACAAAAAACAAAGAACCTGCCAACTTCACCATCTCATTATATTTCTAATTGCACATACACACGAAAACGGTTTGCCAAAAGAATGCCAATTAAATGAAAAAGAAGAAAAGCGCGTTTTTAACCAAAAATAGCCGTTGAGGCTGCCATTGAATCTTGAAATGCCTCTCTATTTATTCCCAATGTTGGAATTTTATTCTCAAAGTGAGACAGCATAAGCTCTGTAGCAATGTTACCGACCAAATCATCCTTAGCCATGGGGCAACCGCCATACCCCCTGATGGCACCATCAAACCTTCTGCAACCTGCATGATATGCTGCTTCAATTTTGTCTATTGCAGTGGCTGGGTGAGAATGAAGGTGCGCTCCAAATTCTACTTCAGGATGATCTTGTATAAGATGTGTATACAAATAGGCGATATTGTCTGTATCAGAAACGCCAATGGTATCAGCCAATGAAATAATGGATATGCCCAGTGATACCAGTATTTCAGTGAATTTACTCACTACATCAGCGTCATAAGGGTCATTATAGGGATTCCCAAACCCCATGGATATATAAGATACCAACTGTTTATCATGTTTCACACATAATTGCTGTATCTCATCCAGTACATTCAGGGCTTCAACAATAGATTTATTGGTATTACGCTGCTGAAAGGTCTCCGAGATAGAAAAGGGAAAACCGAGGTAAGAAATCTCATCATATCTGACTGCTTCTTCGGCCCCTCTTACATTCGCCACGATGGCCAAAAGCTTTGATGTTGTATTTGACAGGTCCAGCAATTTCAAAACCTCTGCAGTGTCCTGCATCTGAGGGATCACTTTGGGTGAAACGAAACTCCCAAAGTCTATGGTGTCGAAGCCCACTTTTAGTAACTGATTGATATATTTTGCCTTACGTTTACCAGGTATAAAATCCTTTAAACCCTGCATGGCATCCCGTGGACATTCTATGATCTTCATTTTTAATCAAAAGTAAGAATCAAACGTTTCAAAGACAAAAACATACGTTGGTCGATAAAATCGGTTACTCAAGTGTGGTCATTTTACATTAATCATTCGTAATTGATTACATTCAAACTTGATTAATTAGGATTATTATGCCTCTACAACAGCTTGTTGGCACACTAGACATAAAGAAGGCCGCTCATCTGGTCAGAAGAGCTACATTCGGCGCTAGTAAAGCCAACATCGATAGTTTAGTTGGGTTATCCGCAGAACAAGCGGTTACGCAATTATTCGATGCTAATTTACCTGAACCAGTATTACCCATAGACCCGGAAATTGGAACGGAATGGATCACCACGGGACCAGATGGAGATGAACGCGAACGGCAGGGTTACTTTAAAAGATGGTTACTAGGCCAAATGCTTAACCCAACACCTGTACCCAATAATCAACGGTTAAGCTATTCCACACGCGAAAAGATCACATTCTTTCTTCATACGTATTTTACTACTAAAGTAGATACTGTAAATAATAGCAGGGCCCTTTACTACCAAAATGCGCTTTTCCGATTATTCGCTTTTGATAGATTTCTGGCCGAAGATCCCGCCAAAGCGGAATTTACCATAGACTTCAAAGAGCTCACCAAGAAAGTATGTGTTGACAATGCCATGCTTACTTTCCTGGATGGTCGTGATAACTCCAAAGGAAATGTTAATGAAAACTTTGGCCGCGAGATGTTCGAGCTCTACACCATTGGGCGTGGACTGGAATTAGCAAACGTCAACCGGGTACCTGCAAATGATGAAGATTACTTTTTTTACACAGAAGAAGATGTTCGCCAGGCCGCCAAAGTACTTTCCGGGTGGATCAACGATAATGATTTTGCTACAATAGATGAGTCTACCGGTTTACCTCGTGGCATGGTACGAGGTACTCCTTTAAATGCAAATCAACATTCAGAAGATACGAAGACATTTACAGATTATTTTGACAATACCGCCATTGCTCCTGATCCGCTTTTGTTGAATGGAGCTAATCAAACAGAAGAAAGTGCTTTAGATGAGATCGATCGGATGATAGAAATGATCTTTGCACAGGAAGAAACGGCACAACATCTATGTAGAAAGCTATATCGTTTCTATGTATACTACAATGTGGATATTGACTTGGAAAATACCATTATTACAGAAATGGCTCAAACGTTCAGAGACAGTAACTACCAGTTACAACCTGTCCTGGAGGAGCTATTCAAAAGTCAGCATTTCTATGACGCGGCCGGCGGAGTTCAGGACGATAAGTTTGGAGGTATCATAAAGTCACCTATAGATCTGATCACAGGAACGATCAACTTTTTAGAGATCCCTGTTCCAGATATGGAAACAGACGCTGAAGCATTTTATGAATTTACAGGAAACCTGTTGAATTCGGCAAATGACATGGGTATGGACCTTTATGAACCCTTTGAGGTAGCAGGTTATGGCGCCTACCATCAATACCCGAGGTACAATCGAAACTGGATATCCACCCACTGGCTTACTCAACGATATAAATTCGTGCGAGAATTATTTATGGGTATGGATGATGCTTTATTGATAGATCCGCGAGTTTTTATCGAGCAAAATTTCACGGCAGTAGGAAACGATGCCAGGCAAGTCATCATTCAGCTTGCTCCTTACTTATTCCCAAGAGCCGAAAACCTGAGTTATGATTCGGACGGCGGAGAACTTACGCCTTTAAGGATGAAATATTTTATCCAGGCCTTTTTGGGCTTTACAGATTACGATTCCGAGATTGATATGGCTGTTGCCGGATGGGTAGACCTTTTCGAGCAATCTTCTAATTATTTAGAGGCCAGCACGAGACTGACCAGTCTTTTCAACGCAATGATGCAATCACCTGAATATCAACTTTTTTAGAAGATTATGAGACGTAGAAGTTTTTTAAAGAAAATACCCGCAGTTGCAGGAGCATCACTTGCCTTGAATAATGTTCCGGTAAAAGTAATGGCCGAAAACAGCCCTTTCCTCCGTCTGGCTGAACAAAGTGTTAATGACAGAGTGCTGATCATTTTACAATTGCATGGCGGTAACGACGGATTAAACATGGTGATACCCGTAGACAAGTATGACGAATACTACTTTCATCGCCCAAACATTGCCATTCCGGCCCGAAACTCTGTCAGGAAACTGATAGAGCTTGACAATACTAAGGAATCCGATTATAAGGTTGGGTTGCATCCTGATATGATAGGCGCTAAAGATTTGTATGACAGAGGGCGAATGGCGCTGGTACAGGGAGTATCCTATCCTAATAACAACGGTTCTCACTTCAGAGGAAGGGACATCTGGCACATGGGAGGTGGGTTTGAAGATTATTATTCCTCCGGTTGGGTGGGACGATACCTTCAAGATGCCTACAAGGATATCGGACAATATCCTGAGGATTTCCCCAACAGCGAAATGCTAGACCCATTGGCCATTGAAATGGGAACAGATGTTTCTCTGGTATTCCATCAAAAAGGCAATATTCCTTTGTCCATTTCTTTGGGAGGCTCACCAATTGACTTACTCAGAGACGTCAATGCACTTGAAGGCTTTGAAGACAACCGTCAGGTGGACCCTAAGGGAATACCTCCGGAGACTATCTTAGATGATTCTCCATACGTTAAGGAATTAAACTGGATACTAAGCTTAGAAGATAAAACGGATGAATACGCGCAGAGGTTAGCTACAGTATTTGATAATGCCGGTGAGACCAAAGTCACTTATCCCGTGACTTACCCTTTTGCCGCGCCAACCGGATTATTAGGAAACCCATTGTCCGGTCAGTTGATAAATGTTGCCAAACTTCTGGATGGCGGCGGCGCAGGCCAAGGTGTGAAAACCAAGGTATTTTTATTGAGGATGGGCGGATTTGATACGCATGCCAACCAGGTAGAAAGTTATGACCCGACATTAGGTGGACATGCTGCCAAAATGTATCATATATCTTCTGCCATGCAAGCTTTTCAAAATGATTTAAGAGAAAGAGGTTTGGAAGACCGTGTGTTGACCATCACTACCTCAGAATTTGGCAGAAGAATCCAGTCCAATGGTAGTTTTGGGACTGACCATGGCACAGGCGCACCTATGATGATTTTTGGAAAAGGAGTAAAACCCGGGATTTTGGGTACTACCCCGGACCTTTCAAAAGCCAATGTGGGGATGAATTTTGACTATCGACAGGTGTATGCAAGCATTCTTCAAGACTGGTTTGAAGTTGACAGAAATGTTGTCGAGCAAGATATTCTTTTCGGCAACTTTACTGACGGAGCTAATCCTGACGGGGGGAATTTTGAGGCACTTTCATTGACCAAAGATCAGATCACCAGTACCGAAGGTTTTTTCAAAGACCGTTTCAATCTTTATAATGCCTACCCTAATCCGGCGGTAGAGGAAACCGTGATCTCTTTCTACATTAATACGGAGAATCATGTCAAGCTTACTATTTTTGACCAAAATGGAAAAATGGTGAAATCCGTTTTAAACGAGAGAAAAAGTCAGGGGGAGCACAGTATTAAAGTGAACCTTTCCGGTATCAAGGCAGGACTCTATTTCTACAAAATAGAATCAGGACTGCTCAACGAAAGTAAAAAACTAATAATCCGTAATTAATGAAATTCAACTACTTGTACTTTGGTGTGATCTTACTCTCCATTGTATGTATCACACCACACCAGGTGATGGGGCAATACAATGCCAAGAAGCGAAAGAAGAAGAACACCTATAACCCTCGTAAGCCCAAAGATGATCCCTTCTCAAAATCACAATGGTGGTTAGGGTTCAGAGCCGGTGCTAACCTCACAGAGGCTACGCCAGATGAGCGTTTCTCTGCGTTCAGTCCCATCAATTATCAGGAAGAAGAAAACGAAAAAAAATATGGTTCTTTTGAAAAATTAGGCGGACATGCCGGCATCGAGATAACCTATTTTCATCAAAGGTTTTCTTTCAGCTTCCAGCCTAATTACAGACGTCAACGTTTTATATACTCGAATGAATTCCTTTGGGAAGATCCAAATGATGCCAATAACAGGGTAGAATTGAAATATGAGCAAGATCATCAGCTTGACTATATCGAGTTCCCACTATTTATAAAGTATGACCTGACGCAAACCCGCTTACGCCCGTTTTTACAACTTGGCGGATACTATGCCATTCTTACCAGCGCCAATAAATCTGTGGAAGTTTCCGGAGCTGATTTTGCCAGTGGTGGCAATGGCCCGTTTGAGAACGAAAAGCTCATTATCGGAGCGGAAGACCTTTTCCTTAAAAGCTCACTGGGTGTATCCGGGGGCCTTGGCTTCACTTATGATGTTTATAATAGTAGGATAGTGTTTGATATTACCTATCGTTATGGACTCAATAATATCACAAATGCTGAAAATCGATTTTCAGAAAACCAGTTGTCAGGAATAGGAGATGCACTTGACGACATTAAACTTCAGAATGTAGCCGCTTCACTGGGCATATTATTCCCTTTGAGGTACATCACAAAAAACTCCAAAAGCTTTGACGCTGTTAATTAAAACTGAAATGAAAAACTTTTTTCTTCTCACACTACTTTGCGTGGGGCTTGCATCGTGTGACATTTCCGACAACGACGTGGACCCCACTCAATCATTTTTGAAGATTTACGATAACAATACCTTTAATTCTTCTTTCGTCCCTGTAGATATTCAACAGACTGCTGACGGCGGTTACCTGGTACTCGGCAGTACAAGGATTGAGGATTCGGATTTCACTGGGGTATATGTAATGAAGGTAGACGAAAACGGTGAGTTTCTATCGGAACAAAACCTGTCCACCCAGTACATCAGCCCTGCCAAAAGTTTGATGAGTATAAATGGTTCTTTCTACTTTGCTGCTATGCGAGATATCAGCTATCAGGCATTACTCTTTGAATTAGATGATAACGGGAATTTGACTGATTCTATAGAATTAAATGTGACACGGCCAATGTTTGCAAGTAATGTAAATAATGAGATTATATTGCAAAGCTACAACCATGGTGATAGAAATACTGAAATATCGACTATAGCTCTGGCCGATCCTATAATTATTTCTGAACCAACAAAGTTTGCTATAGGTGATGGAGATGGTATAGATCTGCCAATTTTTGAACACTTTACACGCACGGGGCGAAAACTTCCTTTTTTTACAGGAAAAACGGAAACGGGACTATACTTTTTTAATGGCTTTTACAGGTTTACCATATCAATGGTATTTACAAACCTAATTTCGGATAATGACCCTACTGGTGTACTACAAGGACAACGTGAAGATGATGGTGTTAGCACTGCGATACATTTGACAGGAAATCGTTTTGCTGTCAGCAGGTTCAACCGATTTGGAGATACCTATATATTGCCAAATGCCGATATCGATATTGCAAATAAAATAGGTATTGCTAATGACTTAGTTGGAAACCCTTTTCCTGAATTGGTACCCGATGCTCGTTTAGTATTGAAAAGAATTACAGTGAATGAACGTCTAGTACTTATATATGGTGGTGACACAAGGTCTGGTCAAATTATATTAATGGCTTATTCCCCTGATACTGGTGAGCTTTTAGGCACAAAATACCTTGGTTTTTCTAACCCATACGAGCTGGCCTCGTTCAATGCAACCGAGGATGGCGGATTGGTAGTGTTAGGCAGTACAGCCATAGCCGGCCGGTTTGATCGGTTCAGCATCTTTAAATTGTCAAGCGCTGAGCTTCAAGAGTTCACCAATTGATCTAAAAGGGGACCCGGTTTTTACCAGGGATCCCCTTAATTATACCGAAGTTTGTTCTGTTCTCAAGCCCTCTTAATGTCAATTGGCTTATGGTAGCCATTGAACGGTTCATTAAAAGGCACTATAACCTTCAACAGGCCATTTTCTACTTGTGCTGTAATCTTTTCATAATCCATTTCCATAGAGATCGGTATGCTTGTCAAAACCCTTGGAATGGCCAGTCCGTTGTTTGAGGAATTAAATTGAACCATATGGTATAATAAAATATTTTGACCAACGACTTCGACTTTGAACAAATCAGGATTTACTCCGGGAGCCGTAGTTGTAATTAAAAAATGGTCCTCTTCTTTCCTGATACTGACTTTGGCCTGGCTCATGCCTCCATTGAGCGTATTCATAACATCTGCATTACGCAAAACCATTTCTACCCAATTTTTATCTTTATCGTATCTCATAATGTCCCTCCAATTTTGTCTAAGGGGAGCAATCACTGTACCTCAGGCAAAATCACGTCAATTAGTCATTACATTGAAATGAATGCAGACTTTTTGTCAGCAATAGATTGGCTTTAAGGTTACCATTTTTTAACTTAACCTATTCATTACCAAGCACAACCAACTTACCATGAAAAACTTATCGCTGACGCCTTTTTTTATCCTCTTATGCTTGAGTTTTGTTAAGGCCCAGGAGGTGGACATTTCCGGGAAGTGGACGGGCAATTCCTACTTTTTGGGGACACAGATATTCACTGAGTATGAATTGCACCAGGAAGGGAATAGTGTGATCGGTTTTGGCACTACCAAAAACGGGTCTGACTCTTCCAAATTCAGATTAGTAGGTGAAATAAAAGGTCAAAAAATATTCTTAAAAGGTGTTGAATATGTTTACAAGGTAGGAAAAGGCTGTTTAAGCAAAGCTGAGTTTACCTATAGTAACAGTGGTTCAATGGCAACGATCAATGGTCGATGGAAAGGTACTATGGAACTGACCACCTGTCCTCCCGGTGTTGCAGGCAGGGTAGATCTTTTTCATAAAAAAGAACTAATGGTCGCTGAGCCCGTAGCTCAAAGCGGCACCTCTCCTCAAATGTTACAAAGTATCCATAAAGATGATTTTGAAGGCACTGAACTTGTAAATGCACTGGCAGACAGAAAGTATTACGCTCTGATCATAGCGGTAGAAGATTATAACAGCCCTGACATACAAGACCTTGACAATCCTGCACATGATGCTGTTAGCTTGTCAAAAACGCTGAATGAGCATTACACCTTTGAAAAAGAGAACACTTTGTTACTTCATAACCCGAACCGCTCTGAAATCATCACGGCTTTCGACGAATTAGCCTCTAAAGTCAAGGAACGTGACAATTTGTTAATATTCTATGCCGGACATGGCATTTGGGATGAACGTCTACAGCAAGGGTTTTGGCTGCCTAGTGATGCAACATTAGATTCCAAAGCGCAGTGGTTATCTAACAGCACTATTCGTGATTATGTCGGAGGCATTGATTCCAAACACACCCTGCTTATCACAGATGCCTGTTTCAGTGGAAGCATCTTTAAAGAAAGGGCTGTTTTTAACAATTCCAAAGCTATTTTAGAAATGTACAAACTCCCCAGCAGACGGGCCATGACCAGCGGTGCGCTTAAAACGGTTCCGGATAAAAGTGTATTTATACAGTACCTTAACAAGAACTTAGCACGCAATACGCATCCGTTATTATCTGCCGAGCAGTTATTTCAATCTTTCAAAGTGGCTGTTATTAACAACAGTCCAAATGGCCAGGTACCTCAATATGGCCCTATTGGCCAGGTAGGAGATGAAGGAGGTGACTTTATATTTCTTAAAAGAGGTAGCCGTTAAAGTCACCTATTCTCAATATAAAGCTTTGGCGATTTTGTAAATGGGGTCTGACTTACCCATTGAATAATAATGCAACACCGGCACTCCTTTATCCATTAGCTCTTTCGATTGTTGTACACACCACTCCACCCCTATTTGCTTCGCTGCCGCATTATCTTTAGCGCCATCCACTGCATCTGCCAGATCTTCAGGAAGGTCAATATGAAAAACTCTTGGTAAAACAGTCGTTTGGCGCTTCGTGGTAATTGGCTTTAACCCCGGAATGATGGGCACTTTAATATCCATTGACCTGCACAGGTCCACAAATTCAAAGTACTTCTGGTTGTCGAAAAACATTTGCGTAACAATGTATTCCGCTCCCATATCTACTTTCATTTTCACATATTTCATATCGGTCTTCAGGTTGGGAGCTCCAAAGTGTTTTTCGGGATATCCTGCTACCCCAATGCAAAAATCGGTGGGTGTTGGCTTTTGGATTTCTTCGTCCAGGTATCTTCCATTATTCATTTCCACCACCTGCTCCAGCAGGTCTGAAGCATAGCGATGACCATCAGGCTCCGGCACAAAGGCAGGTTCTGTTTTAATGGCATCTCCCTGTAGTACCAGCACATTATCTATCCCCAGGAAATCAAGGTCGATAAGCGCATTTTCTGTTTCTTCTTTAGTAAAACCACCACAAATGATGTGGGGTACGGCATCTACATTATACCTGTTTTTAATAGCGGCGCATATCCCAACCGTTCCTGGTCTCTTCCTGGTTGATTTTTTTTCCAGCAAGCCATTCTCACGTTTTTTGTAAACATACTCTTCCCTATGGTAAGTGACATCTATAAACGGTGGCTTAAACTCCATCAACGGATCAATGTGACCAAAAAGGTCCTTTACATTTTCACCTTTGAGTGGTGGAAGTATTTCGAAAGAAAATAAGGTCTTTTTTGCTTTTGCTATATGTTCAGTTACTTTCATTGTTTTCTATGTTCACTTGTAATTTTAAGTATCCTTAGGGCCATTAAATATCATAAGACAAATTAGGAGCCAGCCATTTTTCCATGAGCTCCAATGGCATTCTCTTTCTTTTGGCATAATCCTTTACCTGGTCTTTTTCAATTTTACCTAAACCGAAGTACCTGGACTGAGGGTGGGAAAAATAAAACCCGCTGACCGAAGATGCCGGGTACATAGCATAAGATTCGGTCAAAGAAATACCTGTATTCTTCTCTGCTTCCAATAGATTAAAGAGTATCTCTTTCTCCGTATGGTCAGGACATGCCGGATACCCCGGTGCAGGACGTATACCTACGTATTTTTCACCGATCAGTTCAGTATTACTTAAGCCTTCCTCTTCGGCGTATCCCCATAGCTCTTTCCTGACTTTTTCATGTACCAGCTCAGCAAAAGCCTCAGCCAGCCGGTCTGCTACGGCCTTCACCATAATACTTTTGTAATCATCATGATCCGCTTCATATTTTTCTATGAGCGCCTCTATACCAATACCGGTAGTAACTGCAAATCCTCCGATATAATCTTCCAAGCCACTATTTTCCGGTGCAATGAAGTCCGCCAGTGAGGCATTGGCGATATCTTTCCCCTTTTTGCCCTGTTGCCTCAAAAAGTGAAAATCTACCGCACCGCTATCTGTTTGGACAGTGACATCATCTCCATGTGCATTGGCGTTGAAAAGGCCTACTACTGCTTTGCTTTTTAGTGACTGGTTAGCGATCACTTCGTCCAGCATCGCATTGGCATCATTGAAGAGTTTTGTTGCTTCTGTTCCTATCACCTTATCTTCAAGAATCCTGGGAAATTTCCCTTTTAGCATCCAGGTTTGGAAAAATGGCGTCCAGTCTATGTATTCTCTGATTTCTTCCAGTGGATAATTATCATAGACATGGATCCCTGGTCTATTTGGTTTTGGTGGGTTATAATCTTTCCAGTTAATTAATATTTTGTTTTCTTGAGCTTGTTTCAATGTCACGTACTTTTTCTCTGTCGTACGGCTGGCATGATTCAGCCTTACCCCTTCATATTCTTCTTTTATGTTCTCATGAAATTGTTTCCCGGTTTGTTCACCAATAAGCTCCCCCACCACCGGCACACTTCTCGATGCATCCAGGACATGTACTACTGCACCTGTATAATTAGGATCGATTTTTACAGCTGTGTGTATTCTGGAAGTAGTCGCTCCTCCTATCAGCAAGGGCATTTTCATGTTCCTTCTTTCCATCTCCTTCGCCACGTAGACCATTTCATCCAACGATGGGGTGATCAAACCACTTAAACCAATCGCCACCACATCTTCTTTCTCTGCTGCATCCAGTATCTTTTCGGCAGGTACCATTACTCCGAGATCAATTATCTCATAGTTATTGCAGGCTAAAACTACTCCGACAATGTTCTTTCCTATGTCGTGCACATCTCCTTTAACCGTAGCCAAAAGCACCTTAGAGGCAGCTGTACTGGTTTTGTTTTGTTTTTTTTCTTCTTCAAGATAAGGTTCCAGGTACGCCACAGCTTTCTTCATTACCCGTGCACTCTTAACCACTTGTGGCAAGAACATCTTACCAGCACCGAACAGATCACCGACTACATTCATCCCAGCCATAAGAGGTCCTTCAATAACATGCAATGGTCGATCGTATTTTTGCCGTGCTTCTTCGGTATCTTCAGTGATATGATCTACTATTCCCTTCACCAATGCATGAGAGAGACGCTCTTCAACAGTACCTTGTCGCCAGGTATCATCTTTTTGCCTTGTTTTAGTCTCACCTTTGAAAGTTTCTGCAAAATCAAGTAATCTTTCTGTAGCATCGTCGCGGCGGTCCAGTAATACATCTTCTACATGCTCCAGGAGGTCCTTGGGAATTTCGTCATATACTTCCAGCATGGTGGGATTTACGATTCCCATGTCCATCCCGTGCCGTATACCGTGATAAAGGAAAGCTGAGTGCATAGCTTCCCGAACAGCATTATTCCCTCTAAAAGAAAATGAAACATTGCTTACTCCACCACTAACATGAGCGCCGGGAAGATTTTCACGGATCCATTTTGTCGCACTGAAAAAGTCTAAAGCATTCGTTCTGTGCTCTTCCATCCCAGTGGCTACAGGGAAAATATTAGGATCAAAAATGATATCCTGGGGTGGAAAACGAACTGTATCCACTAATATTCTATAGGAACGTTCGCATATTTCGATCCGCCGTTCATAAGAGTCTGCCTGGCCTTCTTCATCAAAAGCCATCACCACCACAGCCGCGCCATACCTTTTGATGATCCTCGCCTGGCGAATGAATTCTTCTTCCCCTGATTTGAGGCTTATTGAATTCACTACCCCCTTTCCCTGAATACATTTTAACCCAGCTTCAATGATCTCCCATTTAGATGAATCTATCATCACAGGAATACGTGCTATTTCTGGTTCTGAAGCCATGAGATTCAAAAAGTTCACCATAGCTTCGACACCATCGAGCATCCCTTCGTCCATGTTTACATCTATGATCTGGGCTCCCCCCTCCACCTGGTCACGTGCTATTTCCAGCGCCTCTTCCAGGTTCCCCTCTTTGATCAGTCTTAAAAACTTCCTGGACCCAGTAACATTCGTTCGTTCTCCAATATTGATAAAATTGGTTTCAGGTGTCACCACCAGAGGTTCTAAACCACTTAACTTAAGATATACAGGACTTGACATCTATATTTAATACTTATTATTCCACAAAAAAAGCTCCCCTGATAAATCAGAGGAGCTATCTATTTTTTAGTAAAAAATTTAGCTTTCGGACTTATCTTTCCTGCTCTATGCAGGATGGATGTAGCACCTTTCCGAATTGTTGTCACAAACGATCCGGAGGGTTGCTAAGGTTTCAACGGGCCATTTCCCTCTACCTTTCTTGATAAGATCAATTAAGAACTTTTACATGGCAAAGCTAGTATAATTCGCCGAATGTCACAGCATTTGAATGAAAAGGTTAAAAAAGTATTAACAATGATTATTACACCTCATGAGATAATCAGGTACCCGATAAGCCTTATTCACCCTTATAAATAACTTGTTTGTCGATTATATTTTGTGATTCATGATCATCGCGTCTTATTCGCTTTACAAATATAACTGATCAATAAAATGAAGTATTCAAGACTAATGCTACCCATGATCGCCTTGGCGCTCAGCTCATGCGTATATTCACTGTTCCCTTTTTACTCAGAGGAGACTATTGTCTATCATCCTGAAATTAATGGAAAATGGTTAAGTGAAGATAGTTCAGTAATGATATTGGAACCCTTTTATGGCCAAGACGATATCTCAAATGACTTAAACATCAGCAGTTTAAAAGATACCCCGGATGTAAATCAAAAAGCCCCTGACTCAGCCTCACCTAAAGGTTACAAAATGACTTTTAAGGACGATGATGCCACACTGGTTTATTTAGTATATCTATTTCGGGTGAAAGAATCTACTTATATGGATCTCTATCCATGGCTTGAGAAAGGTGTTCACCAGATACAGGGAGAGGTAATACTGATCGACAATCTATTTCCCGTTCATTCTGTAATGCAAATCCGGCTGGAGGCCAACTCTTTAACTTTAAAACAGTTTAACTTAGACAAACTCAACAAGTTGTTCAAAAGTAATCGTATACGATTAAGACATGAAATAGTGAATGACGAAGTACTCATTACAGCCAAAACACCTGAAACACAAAAATTCTTAGAAAACTACTCAAAAGACCCCTCAGTGTACGGACATGAAGAAGTATATATCCGCATGTTATGATTGAAAGGTTTAAGGGGTTTCTATATCATCAGTTACCGGGACCATTGATCTTTTGGTTAATTTCAATTTACTTTATTGGCTCCTATTTTTCTATTTCAAATACTCTTAAGGAAATAGACTTTATCTATTCCATAAGTTTTCACCTCTGTCTCTTTTTTCTTGTATACATTAATCTCCTGGTTTTAATACCCAGGTTTCTTACGAAAAAAAAAATACCCATTTACATTGTTTCCTGTATAACCCTGATTGCCGTGACATGGGTATTACACAAAATCATATTCGAGCTGGTGATACCTGTGATACCCTGGAAATACTATATTGTTTCTTTTACAGACGCATGGATACTAATCGTCATTTTTTCGTCTTACCTTCTTGTCACGACACTCTTCAAATTATCAAAAAGCTGGTTTCGGTTGCAACAGTTGGAAAAAGAGAAAACAGATACAGAATTAAGTCATCTACGATTTCAGATAAACCCTCATTTCTTACTAAACACGCTGAATAGTCTTTATGGATTATCTCTGCGTGAGTCAAAAGAAATTCCTACGTACATCATTCGATTAGGAAATATTTTAAAACATGCACTTTACGAGACACAAAAGGACATCATTCCACTTTCAACTGAAATCTTATACATAAGGGATTATATTAGTCTACATCAAATCCGTTTATCTGAAGAGGCAGACATCGCTTTTATTATCACCGGTGAGGTAGACAACACTCACCTCAGTCCCTTTATACTCATTCCGTTTGTAGAAAATGCTTTTAAACATGGTTTTGGAGTCGAAAACGGGAAGGGTTACGCACATTTTGACCTCAAAGTAGCGGATGGCAATCTTCAGTTTATCGCCAAGAATAGCATAGGTCATAATGACGAAGTCAAGAACAAACAATACAAGGGGATAGGCCTGGAAAATGTAAAAAGAAGGCTAACGTTACTATATGCCAATCGACATGACCTCCGGATATCGAGTGACTCAAAAGAGTTTTCGGTACAACTTGAATTAAAGTTGTTATGAAAATCAAATGCTTAATTGTTGATGATGAACCTATATCAAGGGAGATTATTCGCAGATATCTTGATGAATTTGATGATTTTGAAATAATTGCGGAGGCCAAAAACGCAGTTGAAACAATTCAGTTAATCAATACCCATCAAATAGAAGTCTTATTTCTGGATATCAATATGCCTAAGTTATCGGGACTAAACATGATAAAAAACCTGAATCCATTGCCCTTTATTATATTCATTACTGCTTATCCGGAATATCCAGTAGAAGGCTTTGAAGTCCATGCGCTGGATTATCTAATAAAACCTGTCTCTCCCGAACGTTTTTCACAGGCCATAACTAAGGTCAGGAAAAAGATTATGACAGACCGGGCAGATGGTTTTCTATTAATTAACGTGAATATCGGATAAGTGAGGCATTATTTAGTTTATGAAAAAAGGCTGTTTTTGGGTATATTAAAGTTGTGATTTTCAATATATCTAATCCCAAAAACAACCCTTATGCTTAAAGATAA
>NZ_VKDC01000054.1 GCF_007097395.1 Fulvivirga sp. M361 | reverse complement strand
GCACTTTTGAAATATCAGTAAAAGCTTTAGCAAACGGCACCCAACAAATTGGCTCAGCCAGCAACATACTCTCAAATTTTGACCTTAGGAATGCGCAAAAAACTCACTTTATAGACAGACTCTAGCTACTCTTGCTGCTGGAGGAGGAGAAGCCCAGGCCGCCCAATAATTCAGGTTGAATCCACCTGCAATTATCTCTAAACGTACCACATGTATGCCTGCTGTTACATTAATGTTACGTATATGCATGGTCTGATAAGTCTGATAGCCACCTGTATTGGGTACGGCAAGCTCACCCGTTTTGTCTACACCATCAATAAGTATCCTGAATTTAGCGGTGCTGGCAGGAGAGGCAACACGAGGGAAAAAGTCATAATCCTGGGTGGTGCTGAAATTGATGGTGTATTCCATCCATTCTGAGGTATTGGTCCAGCCCACATTGTAGTTGCCGTCTGTATCTCCGGTGGTCTGAATGTCTACGCCATCTGTCCGGTATTGCCCGCCGTCATTGGCTGTATTGGTATCACTGTAGGCAACTCCCTGCCCTCCTTCATCATAGTCTTCCGCTTCTACTCTTCCCGGTACGGTACGCGCTGTACCACCAAAAGGTGTCTGGCCGGATGAAGCCGTTACAGTGATATTGTTGACATTATCAGTATTAATGGCGGTAGTCCAGTCTCCACCGGTGGGACGAATGCTTGACTTGATGATATATCCTGTGCCGGCAGGTGGTGCTGAGGGTAAGTTGACGGTGACAGAAATGTTTCCCGTACCTGCTGTAACAGGTTGCCGGGTTTGTCCCAGCCAGGAGGTTGACGACCAGAATTCTACTACTACATCACGTGCAGATACCGCCTGATAGTTAATGGAAAAGGTCAAAGAGGTATTACTGACGATGGAGGTTGGCGGACTGTTGACAGTCACCGTTTCATTGACAGGAGCAATCGAAGCAAACGTGATCTTGTTAAGGTTAATACCGGCGGTTTGTACAAAAACCCGCATTACCTGCTGCCCTGCCGATAAGGTAACGTTTTTAGAAACAGTAGCCCACGTTTGCCACCCGCCGGTAGGGGCAAGATCCACAGTGCCGGATTGGTTAGTACCGTCAAAGGCAAGGTAGATTTGCCCGGTGGTACTGGTGCCTGCTGCATAGCGAATGTCAGCCCTGTAATCTCCGGCACTGGCTACATTTACGGTATATTCCAGCCATTCTCCTGCTACCGTCCAGCCAACCGCATGCCCACCTTCACTGGCTGTGGTAATATCGACTCCTTCGGAGGTGCGATATTGTCCGCCACTGTTGCCGGTGTCGGTATCGTTGTAGGCGACTCCCTGACCTCCTGTATCATAATTTTCTGATTCTATGGTGCCAGGGATAGCGCCTACATTACCTGCATACGGACCCTGCCCCGCCGGGGCTGTGTCATACTTTTGCATCTCCAAAACCAAAGAGCTGAGTTTTCCACCTGTATCAGGAAATTCAACGGTTACCGTGTTGTTTGCCTGGACCAGGTTGGCAGGTACAGGTATTTCTATTGCGCCGAAAAAATCCGTTCTATTGGCCTGATCATAACCCTTCCAGTTGCCAGGCACAGCCACTGTAGTGCCATTTACTTTTACAATGGGCGCTTTGGACCGATTATGTTTGCGACCTATGCCCATCCTTAATTTTGCAAAACCTGATCCTGTAGTTACATTATTAAATGTAAAAGAAATGGGTGTATTAGCAGAAATATTCTGAAGGTGCTTAGAAGTATAATACTTCTTTCCCCTGATTACATTATCGAAAGTGACATTGCTTGCGAATGTATATTCTAAAATGGCTGTTTCACCGGCAATCAGCGTGAGGCTGGCAGGTGCTGTAGTTTGTACATTATCGCTCAATACCGGGGCAGCCTGATCGTATATTTTTAATGATTTTATCCTTACATTTTGAAATCCGGCCAGGGCGGAGGCGAAATTAAGGTTGATCGTATTGGAGGCGTCATCCAGGTTATTGATGGCTACAAATAGTTTATTACCATCAACAAATGCCTGGATTTGAATGTCAGGATTGTTTGAATTGGCCAATACACGTCTTCCTTTAACGTCCTTCCACAATTCATAAAAATTTATTCGTGGAGTAAAAACCCATCCGGTGGGGTTAGGCTGTCCAATATTGGATGGTTTCCATAGCGCTGCGCCATAAGGTTGATAATTATTTGCTGCATTGATGTGCCAGGTGGATTTATCAGTAATAAAAGGAATGGAAATAGCCATTTTATCTTCCCTATCCAGCAGGTTGAATAGCATGTGATTAATGGACCGAACGGATTGAACACTTGCTATATCACTATAGCCGGGACCATATCCTGTCTCTATAGCGCCGTACTCTGTAATAGCATGAGGCTTTACTACACCCCATTTGGCGTAACTGTAGGTTTCAATAAGATCTAAAATGGCCTCTGAATTACTCCCGGACCTTCGGGTGTCCTGACCGGTAACGTTGATGCCATCGTACAAGTGTGTGGAAAAGCAATCCATATTTGCCCCGGCTTCATCCATAAACAACTTCTGGTTGGTATTCCAATGCCCGAAGTCATTACGTTCCAGTTCAGGGTAGGCCGAAGAGTACCCCACCATCTTCATGTTAGCCAATGCCGGTGTATCACGTATTTTCGCAGCAATAGCATTGTAAAGTTGTGACATTTGTAATCGCATACTTGCCTCCTGCGCAGCGTTAAACCCACCGGAATAAAAATCTCCTGCATGAACAAAAGGCTCATTCATGGGTTCGAAAAATTCAGGGATCGCTCCACTTGCATTTTTATAGTAATCAGCGGCCCAGTTTGCTGCTGCAGTGGCATTGATTCCATTTTTAAAAACTTTGTACGGATGGTCCGTAGCGACTACTCTGTTCGTACTTTTAACTGCCGGATTTCCCCCTTGCAAAGCAGGGTAGATGCCAGCCGTATTGTTGTTTTGTCCATAAGCTACGGCAAATGGGGTATAAAACTGACGCCCTTTCCCCACATTGTACTGGTTTTGAAATGCTGTGGCATCTGCGTCGCTTGCATTGGAGTGAAAATTAAAAAAACGCGATCGGTCCAGTTGGGAGACTGCTCCAACATATCGCTGAACTTTGTGATTGATGGTCACTGTTTGCGAAAACGAAGGAGCGCATAACAGTAATAATAATAAAGGTATTGCCCATGGTATAGTTCTGTTCATTGTAATAAAAATTAGGTGTATAGTTGATTTAATCGTGTTACACAATTTAATCAATTAAAGGAGCGGCCGGAAGTGTTACAAACCTGTCTGTGAGGGGGTGTAAAATGTTTTTTCGCTTGAAAAGTGACTTGGCAAAAGTCTATAAATCAGACAATTGAAAAGATTTTAAATTATATTAAATATTTTTTTCATTGTTTTACCCCCTTGTAATAAGTATAATTTACCCATGTAATTTTTTAGATTGGAGTAGTTAAAAAAACTCGGATAGTTGATTTACCGTGTTTCTATTTCAGTGGAGGATGCATGAGGTCCTGTTAATCTTCATCTTCAATGATTACGTTCTTAACGCGACCTACTTCCCCGGTATCGAGTTGTACTTTAATACCATGGGAGTGATTGGGTGATTTTGTCAGGATCCGTTTCACCAGCCCTTCTGTGAGTTCCCCTGTTCTCTGGTGATGTTTTTGGACAATTTCCACCAGGTCACCCGGGTGTATATTCTTCAGGAGTCTGCCGTCTGATCTGTTCATGGAGTTAAAATAAATAAAATTGTACTTTCTCTATCAAGGCAGCAGCATATTTAATCTGTCGCTTATGATCCGATATAGTTTAGTAACCCGTTTTTGGGATTTATTTAATGCATTTTATCGTTACGACCTGGACATAAGTGAGTTGCAGAACTACATTAAGAATTGTCTCAGAATGACATGAACATTGCGAGATGTTCCGTTTTGTAACCTGATCATTCATTCGTATATTGAATTATTGTGTAGTCGATAATACATACCAGCATGTATCGCATTCTGATGCCCCTTATAGTCTCCATTATTTTCTTTGGGATTTCTTCGTGTAGTGATGATGACGATGAACCAGGTAAACTGGATTCACTCAATGCATCAAGCTGGCTTGGGGAGGTTGAAATTGAGGAGTTGGATTATGATTCAAACAACAGCCTGATACGTCAGGAGATTTACACGACGGATGAAGGTCTTTTCAACCTTATAGTATTGAATGATGACAAGACTGCATTGATTAAGTATCAATGTGATAAAACAGAATGCAACGGAAACGAATACAACGGCAAATGGGAATTAATTCATAATACCCTAAAAGTTGTAATTAACAGGGAGGAACTAAATGCTCTTTCGGACTTGATAGTCATTGAAGGGGATATAGTACAAATCAGCGCTCCTGAATTGATCATTGAAGTGGTTTTTGATGCACCGTCAACATCCGTTGCTAAAAGAGTAAGGCGACTTAAATATATCAGTGTTGGGTAATAATGGTTTGCCTTTCAAAACCTTACCTATTAAGCAGAGGACCTTATTATTTCTGATGGTCTTTTTTGTTCTGCTCAATGTCTCAGCCCAATCAATAAAGAAGTCATAAGGGAAGCAAATGCTCTTACGAACTCATTGGGGTTTAATATTGCTGTTTACAACGATATTCAGTCTGCTGTTAAGATTGGTTAGAGAGGACTTTGTTCATTTTTCAGATATGCTGTACTGAAAAATGAACAACTTGAACATTTACTTCAGGCAGAACGGAGGCTTAAAGGGTGTATGACCGTTGTCTATACTCATTGGTTACAACAACTACATGGTCAAACACCTCTCAGCATAATCCTGCAACGCAAATAATGATCAATTGAATCATCCCATTGACGCTTTTAAGCTCTTTTGCGAACAAAAGGGCATTTTGGGGACTAGTGGATGAGAACCAATGGGACTGGGTTTTGAACATTGTCAAATAAGTTACGTAGGTTTTAGAGGTTATAAAACACTACTATGAAACCCTCTATGATTAAATTAACAACACTTCTTTTTCTCTTTTTTCAATTGGGCGGCTTGCAAGCCCAAATTCAAAAAGGACAGGTAAGCAAAGACAAGACTATTTCTTCTGAAATAGGGACCACCGAAAAACATCAGTATAAAATAACCTTGGCAAAGAACCAATTTGCTCTTCTTGAGGTGCTACAGCAAGGAGTGGATCTAGTGGTTACTACTTATGATCCTAAAGGTGAAAAAATAGCAGACTTTGATAGTCCCAATGGGAAATATGGACCTGAACTCATCACGTTAACGTCCGTTGATGGAGGAGAATATACTTTAGAAATAGGTCATTTAAATGAAAATCAACCTGCGGGAGAATATGCATTGAGTCTTCAAAAGCTGAAACCTAAGGCAGCTACATTAAGTGAAAAGGTGGATGAGCTCTTCATAGGTTGGGATAGTAACGAAACGCCGGGGGCAGCCGTGGCTGTGGTAAAAGATGGCTCCGTAATTTATAAGAAGGGGTATGGTATGGCTAGTTTGGAATACGACGTTCCTATAAGTCCGTCAACGATATTTCACATTGCCTCCGTTTCAAAACAGTTCACGGTTTTCTCTATTTTAATATTAGAAAAGGAAGGTAAGTTATCATTGGATGATGATATTAGAAAATACCTTCCTGAAGTACCCGATTTCGGAAAAACCATCACTTTAAGACATTTGGCTTCACATACGAGTGGCTTAAGAGATCAATGGAATTTACTGGCTTTAGCCGGTTGGCGTCTTGATGACGTTATTACCAAAGAGCACGTCCTTAAGCTTGTTAGAAAGCAAAAGAACTTGAATTTTGCCCCTGGTGATGAGTTTGTATACTGTAATACAGGTTTTACATTGCTGGCTGAAGTGGTGGCAAGAGTATCAGGCAAATCATTTGCTGAATTTACGAAAGCGAACATTTTCGAACCTTTGGAGATGTCTAATACGCTTTTTTATGATGACCATGAAAAAATCGTAAAGAACAGGGCATACTCTTATTATCAGGACAGTACCGGATATAAAAAAAGTGTATTGAACTATGCTAACGTGGGAGCGACCAGCCTTTTTACTACAGTGGAAGACCTAAGTCGCTGGGCACTGAATTTTTCAACAGGTAAAGTTGGAAATGAAGCTATCTTTAAAAAAATGAATACGCCGGCAGTCCTAAACAACGGCAAGACCTTTGGCGGGGCCCTCGGTCAATTTGTCGGGGAATACAGGGGTTTGAGTCAAATACAGCATGGCGGGGCTGATGCCGGATATCGTAGCTTCCTGGTCCGTTTCCCCGATCAAAAATTTTCAGTGGCCGTTTTCAGTAATGATGCCTCGTTTAACTCCCGGAAAATGGCGCATAATGTTGTAGACATATATCTTAAAGATGATCTTAAAGCGGAACCAAAAAAAGAGACTGAGAATAAGAAAGAAAGTATAGTTGTTGACGTGAATACATTGAACAACTATGTGGGAGATTATGAGCTACAACCCGGTTTTATCATTAGTGTCACGCAAGAAAATGGTCAATTATCGGCACAGGCAACAGGACAGCCGGTCGTTTCACTTATCCCGCTTTCTAAAACGGAATTTGATGTTAAAGGGATAGCAGCGAAAATCACGTTTGTACCTGGAGATGCTGAAAAAATTAAATTAATTAAACTTGCGCAGGGCGGACAGATAATGGATGCGCCAAGAGTGAAGTCCTTTGATAAAACAGCTGTTAAACTATCGGATTTCACCGGGCGTTTTTACAGTGAAGAGCTATCTACGGAGTATCATTTTAAGGTAGTTGGGGAAAAGTTATTAGTACAACACCGCAGGTTAAGCGATCTTGAATTAAGTCCTGTAAAAGAAGATGTATTCTCGGCAAATGCATGGTTCTTCGGGCAGGTTGAATTTGTCAGAGATGCCAATAATGTTATCAGCGGATGCAAAGTTTCTTCGGGAAGAGTTAGAGATCTATGGTTCCAAAAGAAAGATTAGAAAGTAGCATTGTGAAAAATAAAAGCTACAAAAAAGGTCTTTGATTTGGACCGACAAACTACTACTAAAGTAAATTGAGCTCATGAATAAACTCCTGTTACTTCTACTAGCAATACTATCGATTGTTTCATGCAATAAAGCAGACTGGCAAATTAAAGATGAGGAAGAAACGCCAGAGGTATTAACAGTTGAGAAAGGCGATCTTAACCTCTCCTCCTTAAGCAAACGATATGATACAGACATCATACAGAAATTATTTGATGAAGCTGTGGACAAAGACATAAGGTTGAAATCCATTGTCAATAGAATTGAAAAAATGGATGAGCTCAAGAAAGACAGTTTAAAGGAGTATCACACTTATGTTGCCACTAATCAGAAATACTGGACTGCGCTGGACTACTATTTGAGCCAGATAAATGATACCACCTTAAGCCAGAAGCTGAGGCCAATTGTAGATACATTAAAACGTAACCATGAAAATAATGTGGCAGGGCTCAAGTCTTTATCTTCCAGGATCCAAGCTAATGAACGTACCCTGGTCGATCAGGAAATTATGATGAAAATACTTGTCACGGAGCCTATGATGCGTAATTATCAGCGAAACGAGATGCCCGATATTAAAGCACTGGAATCAGTAAAACAGGGTTATGATTTATTAATACAAGATATGAAGTCGTATACCGAATGGCCAAAACAAAACAAGTGAAACTAAAAATGAAAAGTAACTTATTGTGAGATATATTTTCCTGGCTTTGATGCTATTGCCGTATTTATTTCTTTCGGTTAAATATCAAATACGGATCCTTAAGACACCCATTTTTACTCAGAAACAAAGGATAATAAACTCAATACTCATTTGGTTGATTCCATATATATGGATAATTGTGATCAGTGAGATATTAAAACCCGTTGAAGGGTCTTTAAAAAAGAATAGAAAAAGAAGTTCCGGTAGTAAACTTGGTAGTACAGATGCAACAGGAATAACTTATTGATTGATGACATAGTTCCTGCTCAAAGTCAACCCTTCTTCCTGTATGTAATAATAAAAAAAACTAACGGTTGTATGGAAATTAGGCCAATCTGGCATCCTTCTGGTGACTATCCACTCGTGTGGCTATTATGATGTTAAATTGATTGTTATGAAAAAGCTTATTTCTCAACTGATATTGGTTGCAATAGCTGGAATTTGTCAGGCTCAGTTCAATGAGTTCAAGACGTACTCTAACGGTTTGATCTACGATACTACCACTATGAAAAGACTGGGCAGTATTGTTGATTCACTTAATTTGCGATTTAGGGCCTGTGACCTTTCTCATCCTTATTATGCACTGGAGCAGGGTCTTGCTGACATTATTTCGATACCCTCCAAAAAAGCTGAAAAGTTAGTTTCCGGAGGCATCTCCCTGGGAGATTACTTGAAGAAATACCCTGATGCAGTGCAACAGGCCAATACTTGGGTAGTTAAGTTCAGGTATGCGGATTACAATGACCGGAAAGTGATTAAATATTCCGGATTACCTCAAGGATATAGTGGTAAGCATTCCATGGTGCTTAAATACAAACCCTCGCACGATAAAGCACATGGTTGGATTATCAATAAAGATGGAGATATGGCGTACTACCTGAAGGGCCTGCAGTCCATGGAGATCCCTTATGAATATGCCCGGTATGTTCAGTATGTAGACTGTATGATAGACACCACCGCAGAGGTCTTTTTGCCAGTAGCAAAAGCTGAGACTTACCAATTTGTAGCTCCGGGTTCTGACGGTGATGTATTCATCCAATGGGCCGAAAAATATCCTGGTAAACCTGAACATCCTGGTTATGATGAAAATATTTCGGATGAAGTGCGTGTAGCGCTGTTTAATGTATATCATGAGCAGTATCAAATGTGGGACAGTTTAAGGTTAATTTCCCTGGATAATAAAATGACGCCTTACTGGAAAAGTAAACTGATGGATGCCCGGGATGAGGCGGTAAAAAAAGGAAATTCTGACGAACGTTTGGAATACTATGTACAAAGGTACCTTTCAAAAAGTGACGCCTTAAAAATGAAAAGGAGCAGAAGGGTAATGGGAGGCTGTAGCATGGACCTTAGCCCAAGATATCATGCCATGAGCATTAGTACACTGGCAGCAGAAACGGCCCGGTGGGACATCTTTCTCAGGTCTCATCTGGATGTAATGAACGATCGCTTTGAACGGGTATCGGATGGTAGTTATGCCTGGCAAGGTCGAAAGACGTATCTAAAAGAGTTGGAGGAGTTGGATATTAATGCCATTGACCTGCTATTGGGTATTTGCCTAAGGGTGAAAAACGTGAGTGACAACCACTATGAAGGTTCTATAGGCAGGGTAGGGCGTGCTTTGAGTGATGCTGAAAATAAAAAAGAGTTGGAAACTCAAATTTTCAGTATGATCAAGGATGAACGGCTTGACCCTTACAATCGATTAATATTTGCCTATGTACTTGACAACTATGCATACAACCTGGATGATAAACTGGTGCAGAAAGTAGTGCTGTCTCAGCTGGAACTGGCTATTATGAACTGGCCACCTTACTTGCAGGAAGTGTGGGATAATAAAGATTAAGTACAAAATAGAACGTATTCTGACTCTGTACTTGTTTGGTATTGGTAATCAGGGATTTACGGTTCTTTCTATCTGGAAAACGATGGGCCATGGTGTTAATAGTGTATTACAATAAAGGGGATCAGAAGGAAACAGAATAGCCAGAAAAGCCTGGATAACAGCTATGCTACAATGATCTGATTTTAAAAATTTTGATTTTATTTGATCATGCAACTATGCTCATATCGGAGTGGTCTTTAGACAAATTTTGTCTGTGCGGATCAATACATTCCCCGATCTGTAAGGGCGTAGTGAGTGTTCTTGACCCTTAGACGTAATACCTTTTGGCGCATTGCCATAACAACCCTTAATAATCTGATATGAAGGAAATTGGGTAGTAAGTCCTTTTTACATTTTTTATAATTTTTTCAATAACCAATATAACTCTGGTTAAGGTTTCCCATTAATCGGGGAAAAACTTCCATTCAACCTTTATTTATTTCCATAACACGTATTAAAACATCTTCCAGCTTACATTTTGAAATATTTGTAGCTCGTGAAATTAAAAATGGATAAAAGATTATGGAGGTGAGAAAGATAAAGGGGCTATTAAAAATCGCAATCGCGTTGATCTTTGTTTTCATGCAATCATTTGTATTTGGGCAAACCTTTCAATGTGATAATAATTTATATCAGGTGGTGAACGGTCAGGATTTAAAATTACTTGATCCTGCCACTGGAACTTATTCAGATATTGGAAGCTCTTCAATATCTTATAATGGAGCTGGGTTTAATTATGAGGATGGTTATATCTACGGCATAAGCGGTAGTGACTTAGTGAGAGTAGATAATACAGGTAGTGCTACAAATCTCGGTACTATCAGCGGATTTAATGCGCTGAGCTATACGGGCGATTTGGATACACTTGGCAATTGGCACTCGTTCCGAAAATTAAGCGGATCGTGGATAATGACAACGATTGATGTAAGCGTATCACCGCCGGCGGCGCAAGACTTTGCGATAACAGAGTTGTCCGGATTGGCAAATCCTGCAACTTGTGCTGATATAGCGTACAATCCAATATCACACAGGTTCTATGGCATGAATGCCGGAAGACTCCATGAATTCGATCATATTAACAGGACTGTCAAAGTAATAGGTGATTATTCAGCTACTTCATCATCAGGTGGATACGGTGCAGTATGGTCAGATAACGCAGGAAATACGTATTTTTTCAATAACGGCACCGGTAACATCTATAAAGCATCTTTTGACAATGCCGGTACAATCCTTTCTTACGGTTTTACTGCTACTTCGCAACCAAATAGCAGTAATGATGGTATGAGTTGTTCGCTGGCTGCACCACCGGAGTTCCCGGAAGTTTGTAACAATGGACTGGATGATGACGGTGATGGATTAGTAGATTGTGATGATCCTGATTGTACTTCTACGGTCTCATGCGGTATATCAGGCATTGCCTATAGTTCTGACTTTGCCTGTCAGGGAAGTTTAGTGACGTACCATACATTTTTTACCAATAATTCTACTTTAACGAATACATTAACAATAACGGATGTACTTCCTGCCGGCTTTACTTTTGTCCAGGATACTATTGATTTTGATGCAGGGGGCTCGTCTAGTTTTGCTCAGCAACCCGTTGCTGGCGATAATGGCACTATACAATGGGGCTCTATAACATTACAAGGTGGAGAAACGGTAAAAATATCTTATGATGTAACCGTAGATAACACTTCATCAATAGGTACTAATACAAATAATATCACAGTAAGTCTTGGTACCCCGGGTACTATATTCGATCCTGCTGTGCTTACATCCGATGTGGTAGTGAGTAGTTGTCCTACTGTTCCTAATACCTTCAGTTGTGAGCCGGCTTTTTACCAGGTTTATAAGAAAAAAGGGAAGAATCAACCCAATGTCTATGGTAAGTTAGATCCTGTTACAGGAGATTACGATCAGATCGCCATAGCTTCGGATTTTGCCAATGGTTTGGGATACGATATCAATACAGGGTTAGTCTTTGGTGCATCCGGGACAAGGTTCATACGCCTTGACGAAGATGGCTTCGTACTGGACCAGGGCATTACTTTCAGTAAAAAAGTATACCGGGGAGATATCAACGAAAACAGCGAGTGGTATGGTGTAGTGGGAAATGATATGGTGAAAATCGATATCAGCGGGACACCTGCGCTTGTGGCGACTTACACCGGGCAAGGACTGCCTGGCTGGGATATTGCTTATAACGAAGATGGTAATTTCTATTCTGTAAATAAAGACAGGGTACTTTCACAATTTAATACTACTACCAATACAAAATCTACTGTAGCGACGATCAGCGGTGCAGGTATCCCTACGTCGGGCGGTTACGGGGCACAATGGACTGGTTCAGATGGATACCTGTATGCATCTCATAATTCCTCGGGTAGCATTCTTAGAATAGATGTTGCCACAGGTGAGGCAAGGATAGTATCCAGTTCAATAGATGGTTTAAGTAAAAATGATGGCTTTTCATGCCCTTTAGATATTCCTGCAGTGTATGAGTTCGATTATGGTGATAACAGTAGTCTTCCGCAAAGTAGAGTGCTTTCTTATCGTCAGGACCTCAGTAATGATGGATTGCCTGATTACGCTACCGTCTGGATAGGAAGCACCGTTGATTTTGACACCACTGATCCGGCTAATGCTAATGCGGATGGAGATACGGATGATGGAGTAAACGTCAATACACGAATTACAAATGGAGTAGTAACAGCGAGCATTGGATTAAATGCCAATCAAAGCCTGAATCTCTTTTATGCCATAGGGGTGGACTGGAATGATGACGGTCTTTTTGATGAAGTGATCAATGGGAATACTGCTATATCTGGTGCTTTACCATTAGTCCAGGACCTCACACCTCCAAATGGTTTTATTACGGGTATGATCAATCTCCGTGTGCTGGTATCAGAAGAATTAGTCGATCAGAATAACATTAGCGGAGATGTACTGTCAATGGGTGAAGTGGAAGATTATCGTCTGTTGATCACTTCCGATGAGGACTGTACTAATGGTATCGATGATGACGGAGATGGATTGACAGACTGTGACGATCCTGATTGTTCAGGTGTTGGTAGCTGCCCTGAAGAGCCTACAGGACCTGGAGGAGGAGATGGTGGCCTTGAAAGTAATAACCGATTATCTGGAAAAATTGCCTCAGTGCAGTTCAAAAGAAGTAAGACGGTAAGAATTGATTATGACAACAAGGCTGAGTTGCGTAAAATAGGAAGAACCCGACAATATGGAAGAAAATCTCCACGCGGACGAAGCATATCCGATGGTTCTATCCAACAGTTCATTCCGTTAGATGTATTGCCGAATACTGAGTCATATGTAACCTCACCGGAACATTTGGTAGATATTACCAATGCCAAAGAGGTATTTTCCGTGGATGTTTTTGAGCAGGACTCACGCGTAGCTACTGTTCTGGCCATGACATCTGACAATGGCGTCTATGAGCATACCAAATACGTATGTGATCGTCTTAACGGTTCAAGCATAGAAGATATTTTAACGTATAAGATAGATGGTGAGCATGAATTTCACGTTGCTAAATTGAGGACATCCGGTGGTCATCTGGAATATGCCACCAGTTTCTCTATCAAAGAAGAAGAAAATGGGTTTGGGCTGGAAAGCCACTGGAACCTGGCCTTTTACACACCGGATGTATCTTATTACAATTTTCAGTTATGGGCGAACACCACTCAAAACTTGTTCGGACTGGTAGAAGAGGTGATCAGACTCCTTAAGGTAGAGGATACCATCACCACCTATGACATAAGTGAGGTGCCTGGTGTATTTGTAAACAAAGCAGAGCTCAAAGGTGGACAACTTAAGCTGGGTATTACCAATAAAAGCGCCAGTACATCATTGAATGCTTCAGGTTTTCTAAGCGAGTCCGAAACGTCAGATACCAGGGTATATGATAAGTTGATCACACTGAGCGGTGATGTGAAAGACAATGTTCAATTTACTGTGGGTAGTGTCTATGACCTTGGTTTGACGCTGAATGATGATAAAAACGAAATGCCGGACGTCATTTTCATGGCTGACGGTGCCTGGGGAACAGATTATGATGCTACTATAGAAGAAGTGACAGGTTTCACAGTAGACCCGGGCTATATTGATGATCAGGATGTTTTTGGCCTGGAAAGAAATATCCACATTGCCGGAGGTGTCAAGAATTCAGTAGCAGTATTTCGTTCTTTCAGCCCTTCATTTCGCTCTGCCGATATGTCAAATTACAATACACTGAGCTTTAACGCTATGGGCACCGGCACGGTAGAAGTGACTTTGGTGAAAGCAAGTGTCAAGGAATGGGCGGACCAACCAAGAGCTGTTATAACATTGGAAAAAGAAGAGAAAGCATACAGTCTCAATCAAAAGTTTTTCTCGGAGTTGAACGATCAGTCGCTTTCGTGGGAAGACCTCACTATGGTAGTATTTGATGTAAAAGGGAATGAGACTGAGATTGCGGAATTTGAAATGAGATTGACCGGCGTTTCTTTCAGACAAAGTGCCATAACAGGAGTAGAAGGCGGACTGAACAATACAGCATTAAATGTCTATCCAAATCCTGCCGATGATGTGCTGAATATGTCATTTGATGCTAAAAGTGCCGGAGATTATTCTATGGAACTTTTCAGCCAGGAGGGCCAGTCTGTAAAAGCATTTACAGGTTCGGTACAGCAAGGGCTAAATAACCTGCAGTTTACCGACTTGCCGGAAAAACAAGGTGTTTATCTCTATAAAATGAAGCTAAATGATGGTACCGTTTTTCAAGGTAAAGCCATTATAAACAGTAAGCAATAAATAATAGAAATAGTAGCAGGTAAGGAGTTACAAAGATAATAAGTGTGGTTAATGTTGAGTGAAGCGCCCGGGCAGCAGACGGCAGCCCAGGCGTTTTTTTATTTTCCGTATCCTACATCAGGCTTTAGGTCACCGCTTTCAGCGGCAGCCACTGCCAGTTCATCACATCTTTCATTTTCAGGGATGCCTGCATGCCCCTTTACCCATTGAAATTTTACCTGGTGTCTTTTGAAAGCAGGAATGAATCGTTGCCATAGATCAACATTAGCTTTGTTCTTAAATCCTTTTTTCTGCCATCCCCATAACCATCCTTTTTCTACTGCATCTACTACGTACTTTGAATCAGAATAGATCGTGACCGGGGTTCCTTCTTTTTTCAAGCTTTCCAGTCCCTTAATTACAGCTAATAACTCCATACGATTATTGGTAGTATTCAAAAAACCTTCTGACAGTTCCTTTCGATAGGGCTTTCCATTCACTTTAGTCTTAAGTACCACGCCATAGCCTCCCCTGCCTGGGTTTCCTTTGGCGGCGCCGTCGGTATAAATTGTAATCATGAGGTGAAGTGTAAATTTTCTTTAAAAATCTTAACAGCTATAGACAGCAGGATAATACCAAATACCCTTCTCAATACACCAAAACCTGATTTGCCTAGCTTCCTTTCCAGCCAGTTAGTGGACTTTAATACGATGTAAACGAATACCAGGTTGATAATAATGCCTGAAACAATGTTCAAAGAATCATATACGGAACGCAAGGATAAAATTGTTGTAAGCGTGCCCGCTCCGGCGATCAAAGGAAAAGCCAATGGCACGATAGAACCGGACCCCTTACTGTCAGGGTCGTCACGGAATAGCGTAACACCCAGGATCATTTCCATGGCGATAATAAACATAATAATAGCACCAGCCAGGGCAAATGATTCTACATCCAGGCCAAACAGTTTTAAAATGGATTGGCCCAGGAAAAGAAACAATATCATTAATACCCCGGAAATAATAGTGGCTCTGCCCGAATGGATCTTGCCTTCTCTTTTTCTCAGGCTTATGACCATAGGGACAGACCCAATGATATCAATCACTGAAAATAAGATGAGTGTTATAGAGAAAATTTCCTTGATGTTAAACATGCTGCAAAGTAACTAAAAAGAATAGTCACTTAATGAGAACCGGACTTACTAAAGTCTCTCAAAAAATCGGTGAGCTTTTCTACCTCCGAATTCGTAATGGCAGGGAAATTAGCGATCCGAAACGTAGTATCCTTGTATTCCCCATATCCGTTTCCCAGCACAATACCCTTTTTCTTAGCCTTTGACTTGATATTTGCAATATAATCCTCGTCTCCTTTTACAGGTATAACGGTAAATGATCTGGCTTCAGGTTGAGAGATAAGGTGGGATAGTGACACTTCTTCCAATAGTGTTATATACTTATTATACCGCTCTATTATACTTTTTTCAAGAACGGATATCTTTGGTCTGGATTCCATCACCCGCATCATCAGATAAATACCCAGCACATTTGGAGTGCAGGTGGTCTGATGTTTTTCCATCATGTCCAGAAGGCGCGGTAAGCTATTATAGTGATCCCTTTCATCATATGTTCTGGCCCATTCTATGGCTTTTGGAGAACAGATCATTACGGCAAGCCCTGCCGGTAAACCGAAACACTTTTGAACAGAGGCGTACCAGATATCCGCGGTTTTAAACTCCAGCTCTATGCCGGCCATAGAGGAGGTAGCATCTACTGCCAGAATATGTTCCGGGTATTTGGCGCGAAGCTTTTCAAATTGTTTCGTTTGTATTTGGGTGCCGTTGGAGGTTTCATTTTGTGTCAGGCAAATGACCCCGGGTTGTTCCGAAAGGTCCAGTTCACCTGTTTTGAGCAGGAGGTTCATACCAAAGCGATAACCTATGGCTCCATTGTTAAGTTTGCGGGTATATTCAAACCATTTCTCTCCAAATGCACCATTGTAAAAATGATAACTCAATCCCTGTACTACCGACTGAGCAATGACCTCCCAACACTCTGTGGCTGATGATAAAAATATGACATTATAATCTTCGGGTATTTTGAGCTTCTTTTTTAGCAGTTTAACCGTACGGCGATAGAGTGACATAAATTCATCACTACGATGATTGATACTTACAATCCCTTTTTTACAGGCTTCCTGTACATATTCCGGGATATGGTCATCCACACGTGAAGGTCCGGGATAGAAGCTTATCATTTGATCCCGTCCTTATTTATAAAATAAGTAATGGCTAATAAGTAACCCTCCAGACCGAGACCGCTGATCATACCTACACAGTTGGCACTTATAATGCTCTTATGTCTGAATTTCTCACGAGAATAAATATTTGATATATGTACTTCTATTACGGGTGAGTTGATGGCCGCAATGGAGTCGGATATTGCCACAGAAGTGTGGGTATAGGCTGCTGCATTCAGGATAATGCCATCGTAACTGAACCCTACCTCCTGGATCTTATCTACCAGCTCACCTTCTACATTAGATTGAAAGTAATCAAGTTCAATGCCATCTAACTGAAGCCTTAGCTGATTCATGTATGTTTCGAAATCCTGACTTCCGTATATTTCAGGCTCCCGCTTACCCAGAAGGTTGAGATTTGGGCCGTTTATTATGATAATCTTCATAAATTATTCGCAGTTTAGGATATGAATTGGGACCAGGGTGTTAATCAATTTAAAAACTACCTCAGGCTGGAACGCTCGCTGTCAGACAACTCTGTCGAAGCTTATATTCATGATGTAGTAAAGCTAAAACAGTTTGTGGAATTGTCCAATCTACAAGTTGGTCCATTACAAATAGAACCTGTCCATATCCAGGATTTTTTGGAATACATTCATGAGTTAGGCATGACCCCGCATTCACAAGCCAGGATCATCAGTGGGATTAAAGCATTTTATAAATATCTGTTGTTTGATGATTTGTTGGATAAAGACCCGACAGTGCTGATTGAAGGGCCCAGGCTCGGTAGAAAGTTGCCGGATACCCTGAGCTATCATGAAATAGTGAGATTATTGGATGCTATTGACCATTCTACACCGGAAGGACAGCGAAATCGAGCTATGCTGGAGGTGTTATACAGTTCTGGTTTAAGAGTAAGTGAACTGGTAGACTTAAGGCTTACAAATGTCTATGAAGATATCGGTTTTTTACGTGTGATAGGAAAAGGCAATAAAGAACGATTAGTACCTGTAGGTAAGGATGCCTTGAAATATATAAAGATATATACTGAAGATGTACGCATACATTTAACGATCCAGGAGGGTAACCAAAACTATGTGTTCCTGAATCGCAGAGGTAGGAAACTTACTCGTGTGATGATATTTACTATTATCAAAAACCTGGCAAAGGCGGCAGGTATTGAGAAAAATGTTAGCCCCCATACCTTTCGTCATTCTTTTGCCACACATCTCATAGAAGGTGGCGCTGACTTGAGAGCTGTGCAGGAAATGCTTGGGCATGAATCCATCACTACCACAGAAATATACACTCACCTTGACAGGGATTATTTACGACAGGTGATCCAGGAATTTCATCCCAGAAGCTAAGTAATAACGGTCATAAGACGCTTAAATGTCATTTGATAGGGGACGTCCTGAAATGAAACATTATATTTGCAAAAAATCTCCAACGCCACATATAAGAGACCGTGTATAGATTTCTGATCCGCCCTGTTTTTTTTCTGTTTGACCCGGAACGAGTACATCACTTTACGTTTGCTTTGCTCAAGTTTTTATCTGTACTACCAGGTGTCAAAAGCTTATGGAAAACACTCTTTGACTACAAGTCAGACTCTTTGGAAAGAGAATATTTCGGGCTGAAGTTTAAGAACCCGGTCGGGCTGGCTGCCGGGTTTGACAAAGATGCCAGGCTTATTGATGAATTAGCTTGTTTTGGCTTTGGTTTTATCGAGATAGGAACAATCACCCCGGTAGGTCAGCCAGGCAATGATAGACCACGGCTTTTCAGATTGCCCAAGGATAAAGCTATTATCAACAGGATGGGATTCAATAACGAAGGCCTGGAAGCAGCTGTAAGACGACTTAAGACCAGAAAGTCAGGTGTTTTGGTTGGAGGTAATATTGGTAAAAACAAAATCACACCCAATGAGGAGGCTGTACGGGATTATGAGTTAACATTTGAAGGGCTTTTTCCTTATGTAGATTATTTTGTGGTAAACGTGAGTTCTCCAAATACCCCAAACCTAAGAGCGTTACAGGAAAAAGAGCCTTTGACCCAATTACTATTACGACTTCAGGAGCGTAACAGGCAAAGGGAAAAAAGAAAACCCATTTTACTTAAAATTGCTCCTGACTTAACAGATGAGCAGTTAGGTGATATTGTAGAAATTGTGGGTAAAGTTAATTTAGATGGATTGATCGCAACGAACACAACTATTTCGCGTGAAAACCTAAGTACGTCAAGAAAACGGGTAGATGTCATTGGTGCAGGCGGAATAAGTGGCGCTCCTCTGGCAAAACGCTCAACGGAAATACTAAAATTTCTTAGGACCCGTTTAGGACCTGAGTTTCCTATTATCTCCGTAGGAGGTATTATGTCACCCAAAGATGCGGTAGATAAAATGAAGGCCGGAGCATCGTTAATACAAGTGTACACGGGCTTTGTCTATCAAGGTCCGGGCTTTGTAACTGCTATTAATAAGGCAATCGACAGGTTTTCAAATAGTTAAAGACTAAATTTTATTTTGTTAAATTAGCTTAAAGGCTTGCTACAGTCGTTAATTCAGTGGCTTTAGGCATATTTTTTCACTGGTTATGGCGTTATTTTTTTATTAGCTTTGCATTTGTTCCTATGGCCAAAAACACATATAAATCCAATAATTTTAAACAGTCCAAGACAAAGAAAACCAAGAAACTTAACTTGAGCCTGGGATTTCTGAAGGATCGACGGTTTCAACTCACAGTTGGCTTCTTTCTTTTCATATGCAGTTTGTTTCTGTTCATATCTTTTCTTTCATACCTGTTTACGGGTAAGGCAGATCAGAGCGTGGTAGAGGCTGTGGATGAAACAGGGCTGATCACATCAGGCAGAGAAGTGACGAACTGGCTTGGACTTTATGGCGCTATGATCTCCCATACCTTCATTTTTGAGTGGTTTGGATTAGCATCATTCTTTTTGCCACCATTGCTGTTTGTACTCGGTTACCGTATCGTGTTCAGGCGTGCATTGGTCGCCACATTTTCTGCTACTGTTTTTTCAATGTTCTTTACCGTTTGGGTCAGCATATTATTGGGTTATGTTGTTTACAATGCAGAAGGAGTTTCTGAATGGGGATTTCTGGGTGGAGGTATTGGTTATCGACTATCTGTATTACTGGAAGGACTGGTAGGCTGGGGTACATTGATGCTGCTGATCTTTTCGTTTCTCGTATTTGTCATTTATTTCTTTAATGTAACCTCCATGTTAGGCTTCCGAGGAGCCATTAAAGGGGGAGTAGAAGATATTGAAAAAGGGCTGAGTTCTGCCGTAGACAGTATCAGAAAGGTAGAGGAGGGTGAGGATAACGGTCATAGTCCCGATAGCAGTCGTACTTATCCTGATGAAAATGACGACTGGCCGAAAAAAAGTGACCGTGAGCTAATACTGAAAAAGAAGCCCCCGGTAGTTCAAAAAAATGTACCGGAACTGGAACTCGATGTGACATTACCTCCCGAAGAACCTGTTAAAAATGAGAAGCCGAAGCCCACTCTGAAAGTGGAAGAGGCCTCACCTGTGTCGCAAGAGCCGGAATTCTCTGTACAGGAAGATAAAAAAGAAGTGAAGGCCAGTATCCAGGAAAATTATGACCCTACTCTTGATCTGGGTGCCTATCAATACCCTACCATAGATCTGCTGAATAGCTACGATGGAGCCAAAGTGCAGGTGACCAAAGAAGAGCTGGAACAAAATAAAGACAAGATCATCGAGACGCTGGTCAACTTTAAAATAGGTATAACCAGTATTAAGGCTACTATTGGCCCTACAGTTACACTTTACGAGATCGTACCTGACGCGGGTATCAAAATATCCAAGATCAAAAATCTGGAAGATGATATAGCCCTGAGTCTGGCGGCATTGGGGATCAGGATCATAGCGCCGATTCCAGGTAAGGGAACCATTGGTATTGAAGTACCCAATAAAAACAGGGAAATGGTAAGTATCAGGTCCGTACTTTCCACGGAAAAATTCATGAAAAGTGATAAAGAGTTACCTGTGGCTTTGGGAAAAACGATTTCTAATGAGGTACATATTATAGATCTGGCGAAAATGCCTCACCTTCTTATGGCAGGAGCTACCGGACAAGGTAAATCAGTTGGGCTTAATGTATTGCTTACCTCATTACTCTATAAACGTCACCCATCTCAACTGAAATTTGTATTGGTGGATCCAAAAAAAGTGGAGCTTACCCTGTTCAACAAAATAGAACGTCACTTTTTAGCTAAACTTCCGGATAGTGAGGAAGCTATTATTACAGATACGAAGAAAGTAGTACACACATTAAACTCACTTTGTATTGAAATGGATAATCGGTACGACCTGCTGAAAGATGGCGGCGCCAGGAACCTGAAGGAATACAATGCGAAATTTATTTCCAGAAAGCTGAATCCTAACGCTGGTCATAAGTTTTTACCCTATATCGTATTAGTAATAGACGAGTTAGCGGATTTGATGATGACTGCCGGAAAAGAAGTGGAAACACCCATCGCACGCCTGGCCCAGTTAGCCCGGGCAATCGGTATTCACCTGGTAGTAGCGACACAACGACCTTCGGTAAATGTAATTACCGGTGTGATCAAGGCCAATTTTCCGGCCCGCCTGTCTTTCAGGGTAACCTCCAAAATTGATTCCAGAACCATCCTTGATGCAGGTGGAGCAGACCAACTGATAGGCATGGGAGATATGCTATTTTCCCAGGGTTCCGATGTTATCCGGCTACAATGTGCTTTTGTTGATACACCTGAGGTAGATAAAATATGTGATTTCGTCGGATCTCAACGAGGGTATGAAACTGCTTATATACTACCTGAATATGTAGGAGAAGATGAAGGGGCAGGCATAGGAGATATAGACCTTTCTGATCGGGACGCATTGTTTGAGGACGCAGCCAGACTTATCGTGATGCACCAGCAAGGAAGCACTTCACTTATTCAACGTAAATTGAAATTAGGATACAACCGGGCGGGCAGACTTATCGATCAATTAGAAGCTGCAGGAGTGGTAGGACCGTTTGAAGGAAGTAAGGCACGGGAAGTTTTAGTTCATGATGAATATAGTTTGGAACAATTATTGAATGATTTAAATTAACTTTGCATTTTGCAAAAAATAACACTTAACCTGTTGTCATGAGAAAATATATGTTTTGGGTCTTGTTATTGTTGGTAATGGCAAAAAGCTCATTTGCTCAATACGACCCTAAAGCGCGTAAAGTGCTTGATAATATGAGCGATAGAATCAAGTCTATCGAAGCCTACAGCGCTGATATATCCAATTCTCTGATCAATGAAGCTGACGGGATCAATGACGAGTTCAAGGGGAAGATTGTTGTAAAAAATGACATGTATAAATTAGAGCTTGAAGAGCAGGTTGTCATTAATAACGGTACAACGGTTTGGACTTATCTACCTGATGTAAATGAGGTGAATATTGATAACTATGATCCTGATGAGGATGAAATCACACCTTCAAAAATATATGAAGCTTACAAAAATGGTTACAAATACATTTTGATCGGAGAGGAAACAAAAAACGGAGAGCTTACTTCAGTGGTTGATTTAGTACCTAATGATACTGACGCGCAATTCTTTAAAATAAAGCTGTATATCGCAAAAAAGGACCATCTCCTTAAAGGATGGACCATGTTTGAAAAATCAGGAAACCAGTACGTTTATCAGATCAGTAACTTCAATGATAAAATAACCGCAAAGGATAGTGAGTTTGAATTTGAAGCTGCTAACTACCCGGGAGTCGATATTATTGATTTGAGATAATAACTCTCTGAAGATCATTGTAAAATAACGAAGGTTGCCCCAACGGGCGACCTTTGCTGTTTATAGGCCCGCGCATTTGTGTGTTTTTTAGTTTGATTTTTTTAGCATAACCATCCAAAGTTGGCCTAACATTTTACGGCTATTTGTACAAGCATCATTGACGAAGTTTTATTTTTGTCAGATGACCCAATCCCAACTTTTTGATAAAATCCGGCAAAAAGACTCTTACCTGTGTGTAGGTTTGGATACCGATATGGATCGGATACCAAAGTCTTTGTTAAAAGAAAAAGACCCGGTCTTTGAATTTAACCGTCAGATCATAGATGCCACCGTAGATTATTGTGTGGCTTACAAACCAAACATTGCTTTTTATGAAGCGCTTGGCCCAAAAGGATGGGAGAGCCTGGCCAAAACCTTGGACTATATACCCAAGGAGGTTTTCACAATAGCTGATGCCAAGCGAGGCGATATAGGAAACACCTCAAAATTGTATGCTAAGGCCTTTTTTGAGACCATGGATTTTGATTCGATCACCGTGGCCCCTTATATGGGAGCTGACTCTGTGACACCATTTCTTGAGTTCGATGGGAAGTGGGTGATATTATTGGCCCATACATCTAACCAGGGTAGCCAGGATTTCCAGCTTATTAAAAACGGCGATAGTCAATTACCACTGTATGCCGAAGTGATTAAAAAAAGCCAGCTATGGTGCTCTTCTGAACAGTTGATGTACGTGGTAGGTGCTACACGTGCAGACAGAATGGCCGAGATAAGAAACCTCGCACCGGATCATTTTTTCCTCGTACCCGGAGTAGGGGCACAGGGAGGTGATTTAAAAGCGGTATCACAGCACGGTATGAACAAAACGTGTGGCCTGCTGGTAAACAATACCAGGAGCATCATCTATGCTTCTTCCGAAAAAGATTTTGCTGCCGCCGCCGGCCGTGAAGCACACAAAATGCAGCAGGATATGCAACGTTACCTGGATGAATATTTACCCAGATGATGCAGGAAGCATTTTTACATTTTATCTGGCAGCATCAATATTTTGACAAAACAGGTTTATTATCTGAAGAAGGAACGGCGGTCAATATTTTAGAGACAGGCACATTAAACTCAGATTCCGGCCCTGATTTTCAAGGTGCCAGGATTGAAATAGATAAACTGGACTGGAGGGGAAATGTTGAAATCCATACGAAAGCTTCTGATTGGGATATTCATGGTCACAGTCAGGATGTGGCTTATGACAATGTAATACTGCACGTAGTGTGGGAAGCAGATAAGCAAGTGTTGCGGACAGATGGCACAAAAATACCTACGATAGCCCTGAAAGGCAGGGTCCCGGAATATTTACCACAGCGTTATAAACGGCTGGTCAATTCCAGCCATAAAATACCCTGTGAAACACATTTGCCTGATGTGGATGAAGTAAAGAAAAGGGCTATGCTGGATAAAGCGTGTATGGAGAGATTGTTCCAAAAATCACGTGATGTAATTGCTGTCCTGGAAAGAAACGGAAATGATTGGGACGAAACAGCATACCAATTATTATCAAAGAATTTTGGATTTAAAACAAATGCAGATCAGTTTTTCAGGCTTTCAGAGCTTACCCCTATGAAGCTTCTAATGAAACATACTGACAATCTTATGCAAGTGGAGGCCTTACTGTTTGGTCAGGCAGGTTTTTTGGAGGGGGAAACAGACGATACTTATTTTCAGAACCTTAAAAAAGAACATCACTTTTTAAGTGTTAAATATGCGCTTAAAGAACCACTTTCCAGGCATCAGTGGAAATTCATGCGCCTCAGGCCTGCTAATTTCCCAACGTTACGAATTGCTCAGCTTGCCGGAGTTTTATGCCATCCAACAGGTTTACACTCAAGATTATTGGAGATAAAAGATAAAACACAATTGTCAGATATTTTCAGAAAGGGAGAGACCAGTGACTATTGGAAGAAGCATTATCAATTCAATAAATGTTCAACGTCACCGGTCAGTTCTTTTGGCCTGGGCAGTGCTGAAAACATTGTTGTAAATACTGTAGTACCTATTTTAGTGGCCTATGGTAAGGTGCGAGATGAACAAACCTATATAGATCAGGCGGTGGCTCTTTTACAAGCCTTGTCGCCTGAAAACAATAAGATCATCCGAATCATGAAGGATAACCATATGATTCCCGTTTCAGCATTAGATACCCAGGGCATGATACAGCTGTACAATCAATTTTGTATTAAAAAGAGATGTCTGAAATGTAACATTGGAGTAGACATCCTAAAAAAGGAAGTGTAAGATACTGACAACGTTGGTTCAGGTTAGCGTTGAATGGTGAAAAAGCGATTTATTTACTTGGCGAACATTACTGGTGGCCTTTATCATTATAAATACAATCATTTTAGTGGCGTTGTCCTGGAGACTTTATGTCAAATCTGCCGGCAGTGCTATAAAACGATATTTTTGGCCTTTGCTATTGATTAAATGCCTTGCAGGTATTGCTGTTGGCCTGATGTATACCTATTACTACCCCGGAGGCGATACGTTTGTTTTCCATGAAAGAGCTGGTGAACTGGCAGTCTTGGCGCGTGCTGATATTAAAGCTTACTTAACTTTTTGGGTCACCTCTGACCAGGGGATCATTGATTTAGGCTATACGTGGTCTCCCAACATTTTTTTTATCAAGATAGTCAGTCTGTTTAGTCTTTTTACCGGGCACAATTATTGGCTTACATCACTATACTTTTCCCTTATCAGTTTTTCTGGCCTTTGGCATCTTGCATTATTGTTAAGTCGCCAATGGAGCCAAAACCTTTTGGCTGTTTTACTGGCATTGTTTTGTGTTCCAACAGTGTTGTTTTGGAGCTCAGGCCTGACCAAAGAGAGCCTGACACTAGCATTGATAGCCAGTATTCTATTTACTTTTCTAAATGATTTCCTGGATATTAAGAAGATCACATTCCTCGGTTTTTTAAAAGTATTTCTCCTCTTCGTAGTACTTTGGCAGATACGATATTATTACGCAGGATTGCTTATAGTAGTAATTTTTGCCTCCTGGGTAACCAGGTATATAAAGACAATTTTAAGAAAAGAGCATTTAGCCGGGTTATTGTCAATATTCTGCTTTTCCTGTTTTATACTTTTCTTTGCAGTTTCCTTTCTTCATCCAAACTTTTGCATGTCACGTATTTTGGAAGTGATAGTGGAAAACCATGATGCCATAATAATGAGATCGAGACCACGAGGAATGATCATTTTTTCAGAATTACAGCCTGACATTGTTTCCATAACCAAGAACCTGCCACTGGCTTTTTTCTCAGCTTTTTTTCGCCCTTTTATTGGTGAGAACGCTTCATTGATCTACCTGATCCCAGGTTTTGAAGGTCTGGCCCTAATGGTATTGGCCCCTTGGTCCATTTTTCAAAAACAGGTACAGCCTGATGGAAGACTGTCAATACTGATTATTGCTACAATAGCTTATTGTATTATACTGGGTTGTTTTCTCGCCCTTTCAGCGCCTAATTTTGGTGCATTGGTGAGATATAGAATAGGTTTTATGCCTTTTTTATACCTATTGGTAATGGTTAATAACCCATGGTTGAAAAAACAATCGGAAAGAATGTTTCATTAGCTTTGCAAAAAAGGATTATATGAAAAACCCGGTGATAATTTTTGGAGCCAATGCCATGGGGCGTGCAGCACATGAAATATTTGAGAGTAATGGTGTAATGTTATATGGCTATTTGGATGATAACAAAGAATTACATGGCAAAGAAATGAGTAATATCGTTGTGTTGGGCAACACTGATGATGATGGATTCCTTAAGTATATTGGAAAAAAATGCGAGTCTTTCGTAGCAGTGGATGACAATTCATACCGAAAAACGATTGTGAGTATGCTCAATAAAAAGAGGAAGGTTATGCCGGTCAATGCCATCCATAATCAGGCTTACGTAGCAGATTCAGCCCACATTGGTCATGGTAATTTTGTGAACATGGGAGTGCGTGTAGGGAATAAGGCTAAAGTGCCCAACCACTGCATTTTAAATTCCAATGTTGTCATTGATTATGAAGCAGAGCTTGGTGATTTTGTACAGGTGGGTACGGGCAGTATCGTAGGCTCGGGTGTAAAGGTAGGAGATGAAGCTTTTATCGGTTCCGGGGTCACGATTGTTTCCGGATTGACCATTGGAAAGGGAGCGAGAATTGGAGCAGGGTCAGTAGTAATAGGTAATGTCAAGGCAGGCGAGACAGTATTTGGTAACCCTGCACAGCCAATTAAAAATTGATGTAAGAATTAGCTTTTAATTGATGGGTTATGAGTTTTATAATCTCAGTTAAATAACTATCTTACAGCCCTTTAGTTATCTAGAAAATGGGTAAAATACCAGAGTCTGAACTCATCCTGAACCGGGATGGTAGCGTATACCACTTAAACCTTCTTCCTAAACACCTTTCTGATACCATTATAGCGGTAGGTGACCCGAGTCGCGTTTATAAAGTGAGCCAATATTTTGACAGTTTAGAGTTTGAAATGAATCGTAGAGAGTTCATTACTCACATTGGTAAATATCGTGGCAAAAGGATCACCGTGATCAGCACGGGCATGGGAACAGATAATATTGAGATCTTTCTTACTGAACTGGATGCTCTGGCTAACATTGATCTGAAAAAAAGGGAGGTTAAAGAAAGAAAGAGAAAACTCAAGGTCATCCGAATTGGTACCTCCGGTGCATTGCAGGAAGATTTGCCGCTTGGTACTCATCTTTTATCTGATTTTGCCATCGGTATGGATACTTTAATGACTTTTTATGACTTGCCGCAAGAACCACTTGAACTGGAGATAGGAAATAAACTACAATGCGACATAGGTCTTCCATTCAGACCTTATGTAGTACAAGGGTCGAGGATGCTAATGGAAAAATTAGGAGAGGGGATGGTGAAGGGGAACACCGTAACTTGCCCCGGTTTTTATGCGCCTCAAGGCAGAGAAGTCAGATTAGCGCTAAAGTATCCTAAACTGTTGGAAAAACTTTACTGTTTTAACCACGGAGGCATATGGCTGACTAATTTTGAGATGGAAACAGCGGGTTATTATGCCATGGCGCGATTAATGGGGCATGAGATAATCAGCGCTAATGCCATTATCGCTAACCGCGTAAAAAATAAATTTTCAAAGAATCCTGGTAAAATTGTAGATGCGTTGATACGAAAAGTATTAGATCTAGTGTGATCGTATCTTTATGAATTTCATCATTTGTTTACTCCTCGCCTTATTTTGAAGTACTGCTTTTCATCCTTAGAATTTGCTTTCGAGATAGGGAAGGGTCATAATGATTGTAAAATCCTGAAAGTATTTTATGGGCAATGTGCGAAATAATGAGTTCTTCGTCGCTCTTTCCTTTATTGCCAATCCAGAAAACCCTTCTTGGGTGTCTTTTCATGTCCTCAACGTATTCCTTGGCATACTCATATTGATCTTGCGAATAGCTGAGTGTGAAGCATGTTTCTACAGTTTGCATAAGCGTTTCAATAAGTTGTCTTCTCTTAAGTTTGCAAGAGTTGTGCCAGTTGAAAAGTGCTTATAAGCGCCGGAAATAGCTTTGATACTCATCTCACCGACCGATTTCGGGCGTCTAATGTTCGTGAGTGGAACTATGATCTCATGTTGGGCAGTGAACAATATATTTGGAATAAAAGTCCAACTCCCTTAAAATGAAAAACGAAGAGAGTAATTTGATTTCTCTCTTCGTTCTTAACCTAAACTTGAAAAAACTATATAATCCTTAGTTTATCATACGCAACGATACGTTTATTGTTGCCATTTATTTTGAGTTTTCCTTCGCTTCATGCGAAGATCTTTCATTCACTGAAAAACGACCTGATTAATAATATTCAATAGATGTGCCAAGAAATTAAGTAATTGATTATTAGATATTTATGAATATTTGTTTTCTGAAATTGTACATAATCGAACATGCTCCGTACACTATGACAGTAACTATTTGTTCATTTTATAATGTATATGTTTATCAATGGCTTTGATATGGGGTTGAAGCCTGGTGTCACTGGTTTAACAATAATTTTCCACCTTTGGGAAAGACGTATATTATTCTATTTTTGTGGCAAAATAATTACATCTAAATAATGAGTGTTTTAGTCAATAAGGATTCTAAAGTGATCGTTCAGGGTTTTACCGGATCGGAGGGTACGTTTCATGCTGGGCAGATGATCGAATATGGTACCAATGTAGTGGGAGGAGTGACCCCTGGCAAAGGTGGAAAAACTCATTTGGATAAACCTGTTTTCAATACGGTAGAGGAAGCAGTAGAAAAAGTTGGTGCCAACGTTTCAATTATATTCGTTCCTCCGGCTTTTGCTGCAGACGCAATCATGGAAGCGGCTAACGGTGGAATAAAAGTAATCATAGCCATTACGGAAGGAATACCCACCAAGGATATGATGATGGCAAAAGAATATCTGAAAGATAAAGATATAGTATTAGTTGGCCCTAACTGTCCCGGAGTAATTACACCCGGTGAGGCAAAAGTAGGAATAATGCCCGGGTTTGTATTTAAATCCGGTCGTATAGGTATAGTATCTAAATCAGGTACACTTACCTATGAGGCCTCTGACCAAATTGTCAAGGCGGGATTAGGTATATCAACAGCTATTGGTATTGGTGGCGACCCTATAATAGGTACATCTACTAAGCAGGCGGTACAGCTGCTCATGGACGACCCTGATACTGATGCTATTGTTATGATCGGAGAAATAGGTGGTAATTATGAGGCTGAAGCAGCACGTTGGGTCAAAGAGCAAGGAAATCCTAAACCTGTTGTGGGTTTTATAGCAGGTCAAACTGCTCCAAAGGGTAAGCGAATGGGACATGCCGGCGCCATTATTGGCGGTGAGGATGATACGGCAGCTGCTAAAATGAAAATAATGAAGGAATGTGGATTACATGTGGTAGAATCTCCGGCAAATATTGGGGAAACAATGGCAAAAGCATTGGCATAATTTTAATAACTAACCCATTAATCTAAAAAAAGGCAGCTATTTTAACAGAAGTAGCTGCCTTTTTTAATGCAATATGCTGTGTACTGCGTAAATACTCTGTCGCAGTTTTATATCTGCTTTTTAAAGTAATTCATTAGCAAGGTTGGCCACCCGAGTTTGACACGTTGATTTCCAAAAAGTGTCCATACGTTCAATAAGCAATGATTTCGGGGTGATTTCGGAAATTTTGTATATCGAAAACCCACTTGACATTTGAAGTATAATCTTATCTCTTTGTAGGGTAGAGATAGATTATATGCCCAGTATGATTATCGATAAAAAGCCATCGGGCGAGTATATCCGTATCGTAGAGTCCTATCGGGATGAAGCCGGTAAACCTCGTACCAGGACACTCTACAGCTTGGGACGTGTTGATAGCTTTTCTCCGGAATCACTCAAGCGGATGGGCCAACGGCTGTACGAACTTGGCGGAGGAGCCCTCAAAGACTTGTTGGGCGAAGCAGTCAGTGAAGAAGGCCGCTACAATTATGGTTTTTTGGTGGTTTACAGAAAGGTCCTTCACTACTATGGGTTACACCGCATCTTTGATCGCATCACCAAGAAGAAAAAGCTGAGCTATTCATTAACTGATGCCGTTTTACTATTGCTTATTGAGCGGCTCAACGATCCTTGTAGTAAGCGTAGCAGCTTTTTTCATCAGGAAGAATACCTGGGCTTAGCCCCACTTTCCCTACAGCACCTTTACAGGAGCCTCGACTACCTGGCCGATCATAGCGGGTTGATCCAGCAAACGATCTTTCAAACCGGTAGGGACTTGTTTAACCAAAAGCTCGATGTGGTGTTTTATGATGTGACTACCTTCTATTTTGAGTCGGAAGTAGAGCAGGAAGGTGGCTTGCGCCAGAAAGGCTTCAGCAAGGACGGCAAGATCGGCACTACTCAAGTAGTCTTTGCGATGCTGATCGACCGCTATAAACAGCCCATCGGCTATAAGCTCTACAACGGAGGCCTCTGGGAAGGCCACACCTATGAACAGATGGTGGAGAGCTTGAAAAAGGATTACCAGATCGATAACATTGTGTTAGTCGCTGACCGTGGGATGCTTAATGCCAATAATATTGAAGCTACACTCGACAAAGGGTACGAGTTCATCATGGGGGAGCGGCTCAAAGTGCTTCCAAAAGACATCCAGTCCTCACTCTTACAACTCGACAATTATCAACAGGAATGGATGAGTACCTCCTCGGAGCCCATCAAAGTCCGCTACACCGTCCTGAACTATACTGGTCGTAAGATCATCGCCACTTACAGTGAAAAACGAGCGGAAAAAGACCGCAAAGAGCGAGAAGAAAAGCTCCGAAAAGCTGAACTACTGCTCAAGAAACCTGCCGACCTCAAAAAGAAGGCCCGCCACTACTATCTGAAAAATACCGAAGGGGAAAAATATGTTATCGATTCCGAGAAGATCAAGCG
>NZ_VKDC01000053.1 GCF_007097395.1 Fulvivirga sp. M361 | reverse complement strand
ATGACCAGGGTGCAGTCCCACAAACGCAAGGACCTCTATCAACTTTTACCCAACAACTGGAAAAATACCCGCTAAGTTAAGATGCCATCACCAAAATCAACAGATGGGTTCTTCGGATGGATACGTTTTTTTTACCCCTTAAATCAAGTAATCTAACGTCCTCCATATCAGTTTCCGGACCGGCAACTGTACATGTAGGGCAAAATGCCGTCTACACGGCTTATGCCTATGGCAACATTGTAGGTGATGTGCAATTTTATGTTTCTGGAGCTCCAAATTCGGGAAACTATCCTAATGGAAGTTACCGGGAAGTGAGCAGAACTCATAACTCGATTAGATTTGAGTTTTTAGGTGCTGATGTAATGACTGTACACGGAGTAATACAAACTACCGATGTCGGGTTCATATCCAGTTCACAGACCATCACCATCTTACCTTAACTAAGCTAAGTAGTAGCTTAAAATTACTTATTATTTCTATCTCAGATATTTCCGTAGATACCCGTATCAATTGGAGGTCTGAGATAGATTTTACAACTACCCCGCCTTAAGGAAGAATCCCGAAACCAACATGGTGGTCAGAAAAATTCAACCGGCCTAAGGTCCTGTCTGATTATAGGCTTCATCTTAATCTTTCAGTATATTTATAGCGAGAAAGCCTTCATGTCACAAATAAAAATGGACGGATTCTCATTGTCATAACATTACCCCTGACATCATGAAAAGAGCCGTATTCCTTCTGACCCTTGGTTTTATAGCTTTAACAAGTAATTTGACAGCACAAAAAATACCGGTACTCCCTCCCACCTATAAGGTAACCATTGACTCTGCTAGATTCTCAAAACAAGTAACCATCGAACTGGATGTTTACCAGGGAGATTCTATGGCTTTTGAAATCTTAACACTATCCGGAGCCAGACTTACTGAACTCCCTCAACGCATCGTCTACAAATCGGAACGGTTCACTATGGAAATCCCGTCATTAAGTCAAGGTCTTTATTTGACCTCAACAACTGTCAATTCCGAGCGAATCGCGAAAAAATTAATATTTGATGGCAATGGAAAAGCTGTCGTAACCCTCAAAGTAAATGCCATTGACTTAACAAAAGACCATCTGATCGTATATCCAAACCCTGTAGCACTCTCTGACTTTACCGTCGAGATCCTATCTTCATCCGAAAGCATCCAACTCCATGTGCTTGACCTGCAAGGGAGAAACATATATACAGACAAGCTGATCAATCCTACCGGCAGGGTAAGAAAAGAGATGAACATATCAACATTAGATCAGGGAGAATATATACTGGCTATTGAGTCAAGGAACGGAAGAATACACCGAAAGTTTATAGTTACAAGGTAGCTACAGCCACTGTAATGAATGTGTTTCAAAATAATTTGGTTATGCTCGTCTTTAAAACCCCACTACGACATTTAAACCTAATACCTGGTGTGGCTCGAAAAAGTCAGGTTTATCGCTTTCTGGTCTCCAATCATCATGTCGAAATATTAGCAAAAATAGTATCCCATGGTAAGTAAAACATGTAGGTCACTCATTGAACAAGGACTAGTGTATCATCCCGTATATGGAAGTGGTTTTTCTACGCATGTGCCTATGTCCTTAGTTGCATTGGATGATATGGGCGCTACGGAAAGGCAGTTAAACCTTTATTATTCAATCGCTACTTCCAGGTTAAACCTTCGCAAGACCCAGCCAAAGGATACAACTTTCAATTTTACAACAAACGTCCTGGGTCGGAGTGATCTTTTTGAGGACTTCTTTCACCATTTTACAGACAAGCTAAATGAGGTCTCTATTGAACAATTGCTTAAAGACGTAATTCCTGTTTTAATGGAAGGAGTGGGAGGCGCTGCTTTTCATCCCTTAATTCGACTTTCGTATGCTTTAAAATCTGACTGCAGGGCTGAAATTGCCGTGTCATTAGCCTATTGGGCTTCTGAATATTTGAAGTTAGGAAATGGTCATCAGAAAAATAATGAGGACCTTAAGAATATAAGATCCAGATTAGATGCATTCGCCTCAGATAATGCATCCCTGTCCACCATTACGGATAGAATAAAAGCAGTCAATAACACCATTCAAAAAGCAGGAACTGTTATACAGCCTAAGGAATTAACATTGGAAAATATCAAAACATTTAGCCTTACGGAATTTGCTAAAAATGATAATTTCACTCTCTTACACACCGTAACCGCGTGCCATGCCTATACATCAATTGCACACTATTGTGAAAACAGCGAAAGGTCACTACGGTATCTATGGGAAGCTATTTTGATTTCGCAATTAAGCACCGGTATAAAATACAATAGTACCCCACCCAAAACGGCTGTTGCCAAGATGGAATGGCCACATATCATCAAACAAGCGGTTAACTCAACGGATGATCATGTCATTAAACTTGTCTACACCTGCCGGGACGAGAACAATAATACCCCTACTAATACGCTTTATCGTTTTGTAGCTCAACGAGCTGTAAATAAAAGTAGCTAACAAAAGCCTGGCAGTAGGAAAATAAAATTGAGTCAAATCGTTACATTCAAACCGGGCACAGAAATTGTTACGTTAAATGGAAGCAAAAAAGAATTGAAGCAACGAAGTGTTCTTTTCTCCAAGTAGATGATTGTTTCATCAGCGATGTAAAATAATCTAACATGAAAATCAAATACATTAAAAATATTTCCCGATCCATTATCCTTGGTCTGATCCTTGCCATCTCAATAGGCTTGGGATCTTGTAGTGATGATGATGTTAACAACTCCAGCCTGACTTTAACAGGGCGGACTTCAAGGGTAACACTCTATGTAGCCGGAATTGATGAACCGTTATTTTCAGAAAGTGAACTTACACCTGATGCAAATCAAGAAATTATAGTAAGTCCTCTGCTGCCGGAATCCTACAAGGTAGAATATTATGTGATCGCCACAGGTAATGATTATTGGCCGGTTCCTAAAGTCAAAGTGTTCCAAATCATGCCCAACGAACAAAAAATGGTAGAACTGGATTAAAAAACAAAAAAAAATTGAACGGGTACTCTTCACGATTTCTTTCTTAAAAAAAGAAATCTTTCCTCTTTACCATCTCTAAGACAAGACATTAGTCTCCCTAAATCACATTTTTTTCACGGATTTTGCGATCACCAGATTATTATTTAGACTATACCATTACCAGTTATTGCAACGTCCCGAAGAGAATACGTGTCTTGATTATATGAGGAAAATGCTGATTTTTCTAACCTCGCTTTTGAGTATAATTTTTAGCTCGTGCCACGACAGTGATTTACCTGACAAAAATAATGACTTTGTTCCGGGAGACGTGATCGTTGGAATAAAGGCCGATATCTCAATAGATCAGGTATTTGAATTGATGAATGAAGAACATGTGACGATTGACCGAATGTCAGGGTTTTTCAATTACTCTACCCTACCGAATGACAGCTTAACCTATGTGACAAATTTTCTAAAGAATAAACCTTATTTGAATAAAAGAGGACTTACCGGTGGATCAGCATATGTTCATAAACTTGACAACGTTATTATTATCACAGAATTTTTCTTTGAAATGGATATAGCCGCTCAACAGGATTGGATGAAAACGATGCAAACGTTGGAACTTAAAGACCTGAATGGTGATACCAAAAACCTACTTATAAAGGTCGACCATGGAATGGAAGAACACTGGGCAAATAAATTCAATGATCATCCATATGTAGAATGGACACACTTGAATGCGTATGCTGAAATAGAACTTCTTTAAAACAAAGTTCCGCCCGGGTACAAATGGAAAGGACATTACTACCTATTTACACCTACCACAACCAGACATAAATCTTATCATACAACACCATGAATAAACTGATCACCCTACTACTGGTTTTTACTACCATCGCAAGCTTCTCCCAGGATAGTCCCTTACCACTTGGCAGGTGGAAAATAGGACTGGTATTTTCACCGGACACCTACTTCGGTTCTCCTACTATTTTAACAGACAGGTATTCAGGCCATGAAATAGAAACGTCGGAGTTCACCTTTACAACAGGTATTATCGGACTCTTCACAGTCAACCCGAAATTAGACATTGGATCAGGGATCTCATATTCTAAAAAAGACGTTTCAGGATTACCATTCTGCCATGTCTGTGACTTTGGATTTCCAATAGAAGAACAAGTTTTAAAGCAACGCTTCGTGGAAATCCCCCTATTTATTCGTTACCGGATCTTAAACAATAAAATAGGATTATACATAGAAACAGGACTGACTACCAGCTACTTGACAGAAGATATCAAAACCAAATACGAATTAGAGCCCAATACAAATAATTTCCTATTGAGCGGTCATGTGGGATTAGGCATAGATATGGCGCTTGAAGATCGAATTATCATTGGTTTGACACCAGTATATCGCCAATCCCTTACAGAGTTCTATAGCACATCGGATTTTCATTTTCGTTCTTTTGGAGTTATGTCGAGCATAGCCTTCCGATTGGCTAAAAAACCTACCATTAACAATAAGGAGATCATCCATTAATGCATAAAGTACCTTCCTGGTCCAGGTTGAAGACAAGGAGAATAAAATGTTAATTACGCCTTAATAGGTCTTCTTTTACAGATAGAGTATACTTCTGTTTTACCGTTACTTGATAGATGACAGAGATACGGCTGCAGATTCAAGCCCGTCAGATTTAGCCGTAAATTCAATAACGCCTGCCGTATGATTTGATTTAACCTTGATTATGCAATAGGATTAATTACAAGGTAAAAAAAGTTGGAATGGATTAGATGAATAGCGATTTTGGTGGATATGAATTTCACCAAAAAGGTTAATCTTCCTATTGAGTATTCGTCCAAGCAGGTAACTCCTTTTGGCGGCATGAGCTTAATGAAGCGTTTTATAGATCGTGTAGGGATTAGGGAAAAATTAGAAGAACTTCCCTTGCCTGGTCCGGGTTCTAATCGAGGGTATGATCCTAAGCACATAGTGGAGAGCTTTTGGCTCAGTATCTGGACTGGAGCTAGTCGTTATATTCATTGCGACTGGTTGCGGTACGATTCGGTACTTCAGTCCATTTTCGGCTGGGACCGTATGCCTAGTCAAAGTACTTATAGCCGTTTCTTCGGTAAATTTTCTCAGAAGCTCAATACCGAGCTATTCCCTTCGCTTCAACATTGGTTTTTTGAACAGATTAATGTCGGGGCCATTACCATTGATTTTGACAGTACAGTGATCACTCGCTACGGCGACCAGCAAGGCAGTAGCAAAGGGTATAATCCCAATAAGAGAGGGCGCAACTCTCATCACCCCTTGATGGCTTTTGTGAGCCAGACAAGAATGGTGGCTAATGCCTGGCTAAGACCTGGCAACACAGCGGCCAGCAGTAGTTGCAGGGCGTTTATGGAGGAAACTTTCAAACAGGCTTTAGTAGGCCAAAAAGTGGGGTTGGTCAGAGCCGATAGTGGGTTTTACACCGAAGACATTATGTCTTACCTGGAGCAGGAGCAGCTCAGTTATATCCTGGCTGTACGCATGTATCCCAATGTAAAAAGTGAAGTATGGGGCCTCAAAGATTGGGTGAAGCTTACCAAAGGGATTGAGCTAAATGAGATGACCTTCAGCCATGAAAATGGTAAGACCAGGCGCTACATCATCGTAAAAAAGGAAGTGACCATTCGACCAGACGCAGCAGGAAAACAACTCTTTGAAGACGAGCCTGGGTATCGGTATAGTTGCTATGTGACGAATATGGACCTACCCCTGAATCAAATCTGGAATATCTACCATACGCGGGCAGACTGTGAGAACAGGATTAAGGAATTGAAGCAGGACTTTGGACTTGAAAACTTCTGCCTACAAGACTTTTGGGCCACCGAAGCATCTTTCAGATTCATCATGGTAGCCTATAACTTAATGAGTCTTTTCAGACATTTTGCCCTGAATGATCATCGTACCGCAACCTTATCAACACTGAAATCCTATTGCTTTGCATTAGGAGCCTGGACAGTTAATCACGCCAATCGCAAAGTGCTTAAAATCTCACTACCTGTGAAAAAAAGAGCCTGGATGGAAGGAATCTTCTCCCAAATAGCAGACAAAAGTCCACCTTTTCAATATTCTATTGAATAATGCGGGTTTAATAATGGCCATGCATTTACCATTAAAGGCCTTTCGATAATTAGCCTGAAAAGGTTCATGGCTCAGGTTGTTCCCATTACCGACACCAATGATCGTGGCAGGTCCTGTTACCTCAAAGTAGACCAGGTTATCCGCTGTAGGAACGAAATTTCCTTTTTCATCCAGCAGCGTAATCTCTACATAGATCACATCCTGGCTATTGGCTTGCATCACCGTCCTCCTGGTTTTTAACTCAATACTCTTCGGTGCGCCTGCAGTGATAATACTTTTCTCGGCAATTACCCGTCCATCTCTTTTAGCTACCGCTTTCAGTTCGCCACTGGTGTATTTTACATCCCAATACAATGCTTCCACCCTGGCCAAATCATGCTTTTTAGCGCCTAACGATATGCCGTTCAGGAAAAGTTCCACTTCATCTCCTGTGGTGAACACAGTTACCGGCACGATACTACCTTCATAACCTTCCCAATTCCAATGCGGTGACACATGCACCATATCCAGCCCGGGAGACCATTGCGCCTGGTAAAAGTAGAAGGCGTCCTTGCGGAAACCGCACAGGTCCAAAGGGCCAAAACTAGCCGATCTGGCCGGCCAACTGTATGGTATCACCTCACCTAAATAATCAAAGCCTGTCCAGATAAATTGCCCCATTACATAGGGTTTATGGGCAATCGCCCTCCAGGCTGCCATACCGGCCTCATATTCATTCCGGTTGTCAAGTGTTTTTTTCGTATCCTGGTGTTCATACGGTAGCGTAGTATTATTAGGGTTTTGAGCAGGAAGGTAAAACTCACCTCTCGCCCTGAAAGGCACAGCCGAAGAGCATTCTGTAACGATCATTTTTCGCTCCGGAAATTCAGCTTTCTGATCCAGTACATTTTGTTCAGTAACGTAATTATAACCTGCTACATCCAACGCTGACACAGCCTCTTCATTAGGAAATTCGCCCCAGCTATAACCGTTTACACCGCATGTCACCGGACGGTAATCGTACCGGTGTACGATATCTCTGAGTCGTTTTGCAATAGGTAAGCCATCTTCTTCTCTCATCTGGTCTATTTCATTGCCAATACTCCACATAAAGATTGAGGGATGGTTCCTATCCCTTAATACCATATCTGTCAAATCCCTATCACTGTGTTCTTTAAACAAATGTGAATAGAACTTCACCGGAATTCTTACTTTCTCACCCTCCTCGGTAAAGGTGGCCGGGCTCTTAAGGTCTTCCCACTCGTCAAAAGCTTCGTTCATAACGAGCATACCCATTCTGTCACATTCGTCTAAAAATGCTTGAGAAAACTGATTATGCGCTGTCCTTACTGCATTGCATCCCATCTCCTTCAGTATTTCAAGTTGACGGGAGGTAGTTCGTTTATAGATGGCCGAACCCAACGGTCCCCCTGCATGATGCAAACATACTCCCTTAAGTTTGACGGCCTTTCCGTTCAAAACAAACCCATTGTCGACATCATATTGCATACTTCGAAATCCGGTGGTATTGGCTTCCGTATAAACGATTTGGTCACCTGTTAAGAGCTCTGTTTTTAATTCATACAGGTTGGGACGCTCAGTATCCCGTAATTGCGGGTGAGCAATCGTAATATTTTTATTAAAGACTTTATGTTCATTGCCTGACAGGTGTGCTTTTTCTTCCTCCGTTAAGATGACGTTGCCCTCAGGATCAAAAAGTGAATACCTTATGGAAAAGTCCTTATCCACAGGATAATCATTTTTAACTTCCGTTTCTACTTTAAGTATACCCTGGTCTGCATCACTTTCATTGGTCGATAGATACGATCCCCAGACCCGCACATATAACTTGTTGGTAGTGATCAATTTCACGCTACGGTATATACCCGTACCGGTATACCATCGTGATCCGGGTTGCTCGGAATTATCAAGCTTAACAGTCAGAACATTATCTTCCCCGAACCTGATATGGTCCGTCATGTCATAATGGAAGGCAACATAACCATAAGGGCGCTTACCCAGGAAAACGCCATTGATCCATACTTCGGAGTTACGATAGGCCCCGTCAAAATAGATAACTACTCTTTGCCCTTTCTTTTCGGAAGGCACCCTAAAGGTCTTACGATAGGTACATTTACCTGCAGGCAGCCAGGCACCTCTTGAATAGGCAGGGTTATCTCTGCTGAAAGGACCTTCGATACTCCAATCATGGGGCAGATCTACTTCCTGCCAGTCTTCATCATCAAAGCCAGGAGTCTCGGCATTTTCAACACTCTCTTTGATGAATTTCCATCCAAAATCAAAAGAGTGTACTTCGCTGGGTGTATAATGAGTACTACATCCGGACAGAAAGAACAGGGCTGTTATTAATGCTAAACACGGTAGTTTAACCATTGACGTCTTTAGGTTAATTTCTGCGATTTGATCGATCATATGCTTTTCATTCTTCAGATAAGGTGAACCAACTTTTTACTTACTACTACCCCCATTATCAAAGGTATACCTACACACTTCAGGATCATCCGTCCCTCTGGCATAAGTAATTTCCCGCTTCCACACCTGTCTTAGTTGTTGAATTTTTTTCAGATACTTGGGATCTGCCGCCAGGTTTTCTGATTCGGAAGGGTCTGTCTCTAAATCGTACAGTTCTTCATAAACGGCTTTTTCACCGTTCAAAGGTGATTCAATAAATGACCTGTACACAGCTATTTGATGATCATGAACTTCGTATAGCATTTTATTCTGAGGTATTCCCAGTTGTTTTGCAGCATCTTTTAAGTATTGAACGGATATATTATTGTTTCTATAATACCTTATATACTTCCATTTTTTGCTCTGTACGGATTCGCATCTCGGATTGCCAAAATGTGTTGACCACAGGTTTTCTGTGAACAGGTATTCCCTTAGTCGGATTTTATTATCTGCCATTGAGGAAGATAAATCTTTACCCTGATATGTTTCCGGTATTTCTATATTGGACATAGCCAATAAAGTAGGCGCAATATCAATGGTTTGGACTAATTCATCCGATCTCATCCCCTTTTGTCTTTTTTTTGCGAATGGATTGTAAATGATCAACGGCACATGAGTAGTTTGTTCATAACAAAGCGCTTTTCCGCCCAGTCCGAATTGCCCCATGAACAAGCCATGGTCTGAGGTGAAAATGATAATGGTATTTTCTGCCAATCCTTCTTGCTCCAGAGACTCCCTGAGTTTCCCCACAAATTGATCAATACCTGTCATCGCCTGTAACTGCCTGATATAGGTTTCTCTGAGTGTCTCAGGGGTATCGACGTAATCATAGGATTTTTGTCGATCCTCGACATGCATCAAATCATGGGGTAGCTTGGGTGTTGTAATATCTTTTTTGGCGATGTAGTGGTTTGGCAACGGAATGGTCTTGTCTCTGTATAAAGATTTATAGATCTCCGGGTCTGATCCTTTTTGTTTCATAGTGCTTGTTCCCGCTCCATGTGGCAAATTGAAGCAAACCGATAAGACAAAAGGTTTCTTTGAGGGCCGTTCTTCCAGGAATTTTTTGGCAAGTAGGAATTTCTTATTATCACTCAGGAAATCCTGCACACCTTCCGTGATGATCTCCACCTGTGTATTATCTGATGCCCTGGCAAAGATCTCATGCCGCGATTTTGGATAAAACGATAAATGGCCATGCCCTCCATACCAATAGTCAAAACTCTTTTCCATAAGGCCTCCCGAGTAACCTCCCTCTCCTACCGGTACATGGTTTTTACCAATCCAACCAGTGTAATACCCATTTCTTTTCATAACGACAGGGTAAGAAGTATTCCATGCTTCTTCGGATAACGAGGTGCCCGAATTAAAATTCACGCCATGTTTTCGCTCGAACTGACTGAGTAATATGCTTGCACGGCTTGGAGTGCAAATGGCCGAGGTAACATGGGCATTGGTAAAAAGCATACCTTCCGCCGCTAAATTATCCAGGTTGGGAGTTTGTACTATTGAATTACCCGTACACCCTAAATATCCATAAGGCTGGTCATCCGTTAATATAAAAATGAAATTAGGCCTTTCCTGTGCAAAACAAGTGTTGGGGTCCGGAATAAAAAACCATAAAAGAATGCCCAGGTATAACTGGCATTGCACTATTGACAAACTGATCTTCGAAAGCATTTCCCCGTTAGTTTAATTCTCCAATTCACGCAAAGGCAAGAAGCAGATGATAGAATTATACTTCAAGGCAAAGGGTTGCCTATGACCTCGCACTGACCTTAGCCACTATCTTGGGTTAAACAGTACGAAATCAATCAGCTCATTTATATCCGTCGTCAGAGGTTACGATATACCATTTAATAGTAAGGGGAAATATTCTAAAACATTGATAAGTTTAACAACGGAGGTAAAGCGGTCTGTATCTCAACATTTATGCTCCGAATAAAAAGGTAAATTGGTACAGGAAAACATACATTTACCTACCTATAGAATGATGTAACTTAATTTCTGAATCACCATTGCTTTAGTTAGTATATCATAGGCTAAAGGAAACGAAATTACCCTTGTTAAGGTACTAGCCATTAGAAAACACATGAAACAAGTCAGTAAATCGATGAAAAGACATACAAAACAATGCTTTCTAGCGATAAGTTACCTCCTCTTTCTAACAAGCTGTGGAGAACAAATAAATAGTACCGACGAAACAGCAATTTTTGAAAAAACAGACGAATATGTAGAAAATATGATGGACAGCCTTGAAATTATTGGGCTAAATTATGCCATCCTGATAAACGGAAAATTAGTTCACAAAAAAGCTATGGGCTTAGCAAATCTAGAACATCAGGTTCCTATGACACTAGACAACTTATTTGCAGTAGCCTCTATTTCAAAATTGATCAGTTCTACCGCATTACATCGATTATTAAAAATCAAGGGTCGAAGTGTTCATGAGACGGTGGGTGAATTTCTGCCTACCCACAGAGACCTTCCTGAATCCTGGAGAGATTTGACTTTAAAACACTTACTAACACATACTTCGGGAATACCTGACCAAATAGACTATCAGATTTATTTAGCTCCTGAAAGTGATCAATTTGTCATTGAAGCATTGAAGGATAAACCTTTTAGTTCTATACCCGGTGATGCTACTAAATATAATGCCACAGGTTTTATGCTGGTAAGAATGATTTTTGAAGAACTGGCCGGACAAGACTTTGAAACCCACATGCAGGAAAACTACTTTGATAAGCTCAATCTGACCACGGCTAACTACGGTGGCTTCAAAAAAGTGGTTCCTAAAAGAGTAACCAGCTACAGAAAGACAGGTGGAAAACTGGAAATGTTCCCATTGGCATACGCTCCCCCTATGTATGCAGCAGCCGGGCTAAACATTAGTTTGCATGAACTGGTCATATGGATACAAGCCGTATTAAATGAAGAAATAGTAAGTAAAGAGCAATTAGATAGTATTTGGACTCCTGCAAAACTCAATAATGATAACGTTGGACCTTTCGGACTAGGTTGGGAAACGCGTCAATTGGAAAATGGAGTATGGCTTACAGGCCATGGTGGAGCAGGTATATCTTCCATCAGGCACTACTGGAAAGATGACACCCAAAAGACCGTTACTGTCATTCTATTGACCAATGGAGCACGAAATTGGATACAAATGCCAGATGACGTCAATATGGGGATTGCCAATCATTTCATACCTGGAATTACTAATTTGAATTAAAATGCGCACAAAAACATTGTACTCAGGTAATTTGAAATGAAGGATACCCAAGGCATATACCCTGTCGAATCCATTGGAACATTCTGGTTCGCTGAGAAAGAAGCCATTAATGTGACCTCATTGACCATCCCTTTTTTACAACATGAGCTCCTTTTGAACCTGGGAGATGTGCTTACTGTCAACAACAGCCTGGACCAACGGAAATTGATTTTTTCCGGGATCCAGACGGACATGATACATACGCACGCTTCAGGGAAGTATCGTGCTTTTGGGATCTTATTTGATCCGACGAAAGTATACCAGGTATATGGACTAAGTATAGCAGAATTCACCAGCCACATGACCACCACCCCGGACCACTTACTGTTCAACAAAACAGATGAGTTTTTTCAGCGGGTCAGTTCAGTAACCTCTACCGAAGAGAGGCTTAACACCTTTTCTGATTTCTTTCTTCAAAATGCAGTCAATAAAACCTGTCCACCTGTAATTGATGACTTCATCATCGCCATTTCAGACTTTAGTTCCGACAATTCATTAAGAATAAACAAAATAGCCGATGAACTTAACTACACTTCAAAACATTTGATAAACGTATTCAAAGATGTAGTCGGCATCACGCCTAAAAAGTATTTTCAGATCGGTCAGCTCAACCTTGCCGCTCGGAAAATGTGGCACCATCCTACCAAAACCCTTACCCAATTAGCCCTGGAATGCGGTTTCTATGACCAATCACACTTTATCAGAACATTCAAAAAATTCACTCGCCTCACTCCCTCCGAATTCAGGTATAAACAGATTGAACGAAAAATCGGGTTCCCTAACACAATTCTGAAGTAGGTTAATTCTATACAATTTCATTGCCGGAGCAAAAGGTAGTTTTGAACTCCTAAAACAATATTATAATGTATTTAAACAACGTATTTCTCTCCCAAAAGGAGTTCAACGGTGATTTGACTAAGATATTACTACGTCTTTTACTTGGAGGCCTGATGGCCTATCATGGTATCTCTAAACTGTATTCATTTCATGAGCTCCTCCCGTTCTTCCCGGACCTGATAGGAATAGGTTCACACACTTCACTGATGCTGGTCATTTTTGCAGAATTGGTCTGCGGAACATTCGTGATTTTTGGAATTTTAACCCGGCTAACCGTACTACCCATATGTATCACTATGATGATAGCATACTTTCTCGCGCATTCCAATGACCCTTTTCAGACAAAGGAACTCTCATTTGTATTTTTGGGACTCTCCATGATTGTATTTATAACAGGCAGTGGCAGCTGGTCCATCGACCATTTAATGTTCACTAAAAAATAAAACCTATGAATAAACGAAAAATAATATTGAACCTCTGTACAAGCCTTGATTTTTTTATCGAAGGGGAAAATGGAGAAATTGATTGGTGCTTAACCGACCAGGATTATGGAATGACGGATTTTTTAGCGCGGATCGACACGATACTTTTAGGGCGTAAGAGCTATATACAACTGGTAAGAGAAGCGCCTACTGCTTTTTCAGATAAAAAGAAGATCGTTTTTTCTACAACGCTCAAAGAAATCCCCGATGGAGTAAAAATAATCAGGGCAAACATTGAAGAAGAAGTAAATACACTGCTCAATACCCCAGGTAAAGATATTTGGCTGTTTGGTGGCAAAGTATTGACCTCGGCTTTATTGGAATTGAACCTTATAGATGAGTTCATCATTGCAATACATCCCCTTATCCTGGGACAAGGAAAGCCATTATTGATCCCTAATAACCAAAGGAAAAAACTGATCTTAACAGATACCAAAACGTTTTCCACGGGGTTGGTACAGCTCTACTATAAAGTGGACAAATAGCTACGGCAAACCAACAGGGACCAGGAGGACCTATCCCAATATGATGTCCAGGGAAGGCGCACGGGGTATGGAATGGAATGGCTGGAGTGATGGAAACCCGCCGGAACACCATACCATTTTACCTTTTACAAGAATTCTTGCAGGCCCGCTGGATTATACTCCGGGAGTTTTTGATCTACTTTATAAAAACGCCGGAAAACGAGTGAAATGGAACGACCTGGACAAAGGCACCAGTAGAATAAATACCACCCTGGCTAAGCAACTTGCACTTTTTGTAGTTTTCTACAGCCCATTACAGATGGCCTCTGACCTGGTCGAAAACTATGAAAACCAACCCGCCTTCCAATTCATTCGTGATGTACCTGTCAATTGGGAAGAAACAAAAGTATTACAGGCCAGCATCGGTGAATACGTAACCATAGCGAGAAAGGATTGGGACAGTGATGACTGGTATTTAGGAGCTATAACCAATGAGGAAAGTAGGACTTTATCCCTTCAACTTGACTTTTTGGAAAAAGGGAAAGTCTACATCGCTGAAATATACAAAGACGCTGAGGACAGTGATTGGAAAACCAATCCATACCCGCATGAACTCTCAAAACTTGAATGCACCTCTGGAGATAGTCTGGTCCTGAAGCTGGCCCCCGGAGGTGGCCAGGCCATTCGCTTCAAAGCAAGGTAACGAAGCAGACCTATGATTTTTACCTGAAGATCAAAAGTAGTATTTTCAGCAGTGAGATACGACAGATAGTTTTCACTTCTGAGTTCCTGAAACGATCCGTTCTTTATCATACAAGATGTAATACGCCCAAAGAAAAGAGAGAGCAACATGTTAAGTTCGAATGTTATTGTTCACAAATTAGATGAGCACGATTTTGAAAAATTCGTAAAAGTCATCAGGCTCTTTGAGCGTGTGTTTGAAATGGAAAACTTTTCAATCCCTCCGCTTGTCCACTTACAAAAACTGCTAAGTAAACATGATTTTTTTGTGTTCGTTGCATTACAGGATGGCATAGTAACCGGAGGCTTAACGGCCTATGTACTTGAGCAGTATTACTCGGAAAAACCACTGGCATACATTTATGACCTGGCCGTAGACACCCCTTATCAAAGGCAGGGGATCGGCAAAGCATTGATAGAAGGAATGAACCATTTTTGTCAGGAAAAGGGCTTTGAAGAAGTCTTTGTTCAGGCAGATAAAGCGGAAGACGATGTCATAGACTTTTATCGTTCAACATTACCTACGGAGGAAGAACAGGTAGTTCACTTTTATTACACATTAGATAAAAATAAATGACGTAGTTCTTATGGCAAGCTAAAACATCCAACACCTTTTATTCAAAAGAAGCTATGCAACATAAATTTCAGGCGAAGATCTATAAGGTAGGTATCAATTGGTGTGTTGACGTTCCTGCTGAAATTACCCATCAAATGACCTCAGAAAAGGGACATATAAAAATCAAAGGGACCATCAACGATTTTCGTTTTGCTAAAAATCTGGTTCCGGTTAAAAATAAGCCCTACCGACTATTTGTAAATTCGATAATGATGAAAGCAGGAAAAACCGCTTTGGACCAGACTGCCTCCTTTAACATAGAAGTAGATACACATAAAGACATAAAGGAGTATCCTATGCCCGCCCTGCTCAGGGAAAAACTGGAAAAGGAAAATCTCCGGGATGACTTTAACAGCTTAACAGGATCAAGGAAAAAAGATATTTTGAAATATTTGAGTTACATCAAAAAAGAGGAAACTCTATTAAAAAATATAGATAAGTTGATCCGCCAAATTAAAAACAAGGAGAAAAATGTGCGGATACCCTGATCAAAATTAAATTGAGAATAACAGAACAAATCCCAGGAAAACGAATCAGCTATTGAAAGAAATCCCACCCACCGTTACCGTTGTTGGAACATGACAATTTCTTAATACAGAGGTCTGTATATAATGCCCCTTCATTTCCTGTCCTAAATCCTAGTATTTGTGGACAGCGATGTCTAAATTGGTCTTTCAAAAATTGGTCGACCAATTTGGAACTACATACCTTATGACACTGCCCAGAAGATCCTTTGTCAAAAAAATGACGGTTACAGCAAGCCTTGCTCCATTCCTGAATATAAATATACCCTTAACTAATTTGGCCACAGAACAGGACAAGGAGCAATTGAATGTCCATATTTTTTCCAAGCATCTCCAGTTTTTGGACCACAAAACCACTGGCCAGATGGCTGCCGAAATGGGGTTTAAAGGGGTTGACTTAACGGTACGTCCGAAGGGTCACATAGTACCGGAATCTGTCAAAACAGCATTGCCGCAAGCCATAGAAGATATTCAAAAAGGCGGTTCATTGTGTGAGATGATCACCACAAGTATAGAAAGTGTCAATAACCCATGGGATGTGGACGTCATAACATCTGCAGCCCGTTCAGGTGTGAAATACTATCGCACGAATTGGTTCAAATATATTAAAGACAGGCCCATGACTGAATCCCTGGAAGTATTTCGGGAAAGGATCAAAGAGCTTGGTGATCTTAACAGGGAAAAGGGCATTGTAGGATGTTATCAAAATCATGCAGGCACCAGTATAGGCGCTTCTTTTTGGGAAGTGAAGAAAATACTGGAAACCGTAGACCCTGAGTTCTTTGGTACCCAATACGATATTCGTCACGCTGTAGCAGAAGGAGGTCATTCATGGAAAAATGGCCTGCAACTTTTGCATTCACAGATAAAAGTAATTGTACTGAAAGACTTTAAATGGGGCAAGGTAAACGGAAAGTGGAGGGCCGTTAACGTTCCGTTAGGAGAAGGCATGGTTGATTTTTCAACGTATTTTAAGCTACTGAAGAAATATAAATTACATCCTCCTGTCTCTCTGCATCTTGAATACCCTTTGGGAGGAGCCGAACATGGCCAAACTACGCTATCGGTTGACAAAAAAGTGGTATTCGATGCTATGAAAAAAGATTTGAAGACTGTTCAAAAATTATGGCAGAATGCCTGATGATTTTTCAAATAAACGTCAAGACATTATAATAATACCTGAGTTCTAAATTCGATAAACAACTTACCCGTGAAGCACAAATTAATTTTTCTGATTTTATCCGTTTTCATCCTGGCGTGTCAGGATAACTACCGTAATACCAGTATCATCGTTAGCAACTCCAGTGAGCTGGAAGAAGCTATAAAAAATGCCCGGCCGGGAGATGAGATTGTTTTGGCCAACGGCGTCTGGCCGGATGTCCAGATACGATTTACAGGGAATGGAACAGCATCCAAACCCATCACATTACTGGCGGAAACGGCAGGAAAGGTAATCATCCAGGGAGCATCTGACCTCAAGCTCGGTGGTGAGCATTTGGTAGTAAGCGGCCTGCATTTTAAGGATGGATACACCCCTTCCAATGCCGTGATTGAATTCAGGACCGATGAAAATACTGTGGCCAACCATTGTCGCGTGACGAATTGTGTGATAGAAGATTTCAATCAACTTCAACGGGACAGGACTGATCTTTGGGTCCAGTTCAGAGGAAGACATAATCAGCTGGACCATTGCTACATAGCCGGTAAATCAAATCGCGGACCAACGATAAGGGTAGACATAGAAGGGAATGAAAGCATCAAAAACTATCATCAAATCGTAAAGAATCATTTTGGGCCAAGACCCCCAAAAGGCGGACCAAGCGCTGAAACCATCCAACTCGGGAATAGCTTCACCTCTATGTCACCCAGCTATACTATGGTGGCCGATAACCTTTTTGAGCGGTGCAACGGAGAAGTGGAAGTGATCTCCAGTAAAACAAATTTCAATGAATTCAGAAATAACGTTTTCTATAAGTCTGAGGGTTCCTTAGTAACCCGACACGGCAACTATTGCATCATTGATGGTAACTATTTCATTGGAGATGAGAACAATGAGAATATTGGAGGAATAAGGATCATTGGTACAGGTCATTGGACAACCAATAACTACTTCTACCAGCTCAAAGGTCAAAATTTCAGGAGTCCGCTTGCCGTTATGAACGGGATCCCCAAATCTCCTTTGAATCGATACATCCAGGTAACAGATGTCGTGATAGCACACAATTCCTGGATCGATTGTGTATCTCCCTGGCAATTCGGAGTAGGCTCCAACGTAAGTCAAAAAGGTGTTTTACCGGCATCGGAGATCAGATCTGCCAAACCTATCAGAACAACAGTAGCCAATAACATCATCTATAACAGAAAGGGAGATAGCAGACCCGTGGTAGCACATGATGAGATCGATGGAATAAACTTTAAAAACAACATCATTAGCAACAATGGAATAGCCTATGAATCAATAGATGGCCTGGAAAGAAATGCATTTGAACTGTCTGCTTTAAGTGAATATGTACTGGTTCCGGCAAATGATCTCTCTGGCATCGATCTGTTTCCGGGCTTTGAATTTGAGACCATTACGGAAGACCTCTTTGGGAACCCGAGAACGGAGAAAAATGCAGTTGGAGCCATCGCACAATCTCCAGCCAGTGCCCCTGGACTACTTAACAAATCCAAATATGGCGCCGGATGGTATTCCAGCGAACGGCCGGAAGCTGAAGCCCAGGTTTTTGTTGCTACCATAGAGGATGGAGACCTCGCCGATAAGATTGAGAAAGCGAATAACGGGGACATAGTACAACTAACCCCGGGAACCTATAAAATCACAAGCTCCCTGGTGATCAATAAAAAGATCAGTATCGAGTCAAAAGACAAAAACGATCGGGCCACCATACTATATTCAGGCGCTCCGCAAACACCTGCTTTCGAAATGCATCCCAAAGGTGAACTGACGTTAAAAAGTGTTATTCTAAAAGGAGAAGCCACCCAATATGCCTTCGCAAGTCTTAAAAAGAACATGTCCAGCTTATATAACCTGGAAGTAGCAGACAGCGAAATCAGCCATTTTAATTATGTTCTTAAGGCCTACAAACATTCCTTTGCTGAGAACATTTCTTTTACAAATACAATATTTAATAGCTGCGAAAATGGTATAGAACTATCCGAAGAAACCAACGATAAAGGTGATTACAATGCAGAGAACCTGGCGGTAAGCAATTGCGAGTTTAATAACATCCAAAAGAATGTCATCGACTACTATCGGGGCGGATACGATGAGTCTACCGTGGGAGGCACCTTATCTGTGACCAACAGCACCTTTACAAATTGTGGAAAGAAAGAAGAGAATGGAATTTTGTTGAATACGTATGGTATTATCAACGTAGATATTTCCAAAAATACTTTTCAAAACAACCCGGTGAAAATGGTAGCACTTCTATGGGGCGCCAAAAACAATACACATTCGGAAAACAAGATCTCCAATTCGGGTAAACTGGTGGTAGAAGAAAATCTAAAACTTAAGTTACTGTATTAGTGTTTTGTCACGTCTGCATAGCCTTTGATCTTAATCACCATTTACTATGAACATAACGATGAATCGATAATGTGGTCCGCAGTTGGCAACAAGCAGTCGGTAAAATGTTAAAAAATAATTATTGCTTACTGCTTGCTGGTTACTGCCGACCGGTCTTGCTTACTACCAACTCATCAAATAATGCTGATCACTATGCATAATCTTCATCAGATACATCATTTAACACTGGCAGGAAAAGCGCACTAAACCAACCGTAAACAGTAACAAAATGGACATTACATTTTTAGAAAATGAAGAGGACGGCTGGGGGCTTAAACAAATCGTTGTTGCGATCTTATGCATTGGCATGTTGATCCAGACCACTGCATCTGCACAGGACGTACCCGCTGATGAGATCATCCGTATTGAAAAGCTTGCAGATTACCTGAAGGATGATGTTAAACATCAGGTAGCAGAAAGGGGCAAAGTTTCTGCCGAAGCCCTTGCCTCCTATTTCAGGGAAAAATTCTCCGAGCGTTTTTTCTACGATTACCAGACTTTTGACCACCGGTTTGCGACTTATAATGAGACCTATGGCAACCAGGACAACCACAGGAAAAGAGCATTAGACCACATGGGCAAATATGCTGATTCCACGCAATGGGTACTCCCGTTTAATTACCTCAATGGAAATGAAGTCAATGCCTATGCCCTGCGTCATTTAGCCCGGCAACATAAAATGGTGGATATCGCCTTTCTTTACTTCAATGATAAAAAGGATCCCAAATACATCCGGTATTTCGAAAACCAACTGCGTTCATTAAACCATGCATTCCGGAAAGGTCAATATGAAAAGATCGAAGATGGCAATGGCGTATATGAAGCATTTAGGTCGGGGTATCGTATATTGAACTGGCTTTGGATCCACAACATGTTCTTAAACGAACCGGAATACTCCGATAAGGACCAGTTACAGACCATTGCTACTTTGTTACAGCATGGCGCTCACCTTTACGAACGTAACGCTGGTTTTCGCGCTGGTAATCATCAAACGAAAGGCATGTCTTCCCTGGCAATGCTTGCCATCTTACTGCGTGATTTTAAAGGTACTGATCTTTGGTTTTCAAGGGCCATGGAGAGGCTGGAAGAACATCTTTTGAAAGAAATTAATGAAGATGGTTTTCAGTTTGAGCGTTCCGTCCACTATCACATGAGCGATATCAATAACTACTTTTATGTTTTCCAGCTAGCCAAAATTAGCGGTACTGAAGTCAGCAAAGTATGGGAAGCAAAACTACGATCGCTGTTCACCACACTTGCCAAAATTGCCTATCCTGACAAAACTGCCCCTGTACTCCAGGACGACACGGACATACCATGGGGCGAAAAGAATGAGATAGCCGGTGCGATGACCTTAGGCTATCTTTTATTTGAAGACCCCACGTTGGGATACTTCGCAGAAGATCGCGTAGCCGGCAGAATGTATTGGTTCCTGCAAAAAAGGCAACTCAACCTATTGAAGGACATCGACCGGAAAAAGCCTGCCTATGGCTCATTACAATTCCCTGATACCCACTACTACATCATGCGGGAAGGCTGGAATAGAAATGATAAAATGATGATAATAAGCGCCGGACTGGATAGTAAAAAGCCAGATCACCAACACGGTGATATGCTTGGCATACAAGCGATAGCAAATGGCCACGCTATTTTACCAAACTACCAGGTACGTTATTCATTAAAAGATTTTGAGTTGTTCAAAAACTCGATGGTCAAAAATGTGGCACTGGTCGATGACGAACTGCAGGGAAAACAGTGGACATCCAACAAAGGAGGCAGCGGATTTGGGAAATTCAGAGAACTACCCGCCCCCAAACCCCTGGTATGGCAAAGCAATGATGATTTCGATCTTTTTGTTGGAAGCCATGATGGTTTTAAAAACCTGGGCGTTAGCTACACAAGACAAGTAATCTTTGTAAAAGATGACTACTGGATCGTCAAAGATAACTTCCAGGCCGATACACCACACGTGTACAAACAAATCTGGCAGGGACATTATACCGTAGAACAAGGCCCTGACCTGATCCGTGCATCTTTTGAAGACGCCAGTGGCTGCGATATTTATCAATTGAATCCTACAGATCATGTCAGTAGTTCGGGTGCCAGGGGAAAGCAATGGACAATCGTTTCCAAAGAAAAGGAACATAATTTTAGTTTTGTCACTATCATTTTCCCCTACAAAGGCTACAATAACAGGATAGATGAAACGATAGCAGGCCCCATGTTGGGCGGATGGAAAATAAACCAATCCGAATGGAAAATAGCAGGGAAAAACCCCACTTCTCTTACTAAAGACAACAAAACCTACTTCTTTAATGTCAATGAAATTTCACTTGGTCCGATAAGTGTGCGACCGGATAAATTAACGGATCTACACATCGAACTGGAAGACGGACAACTCAAAGTTACACTGCTGGGTGATACTCCGGTGACCGTTAATACCAGCGGCACCGATCCGGAGAGGAAGAATTACAAGATTACACCGGGCGATCAATTTATCAGTCGATTAAAAAAATAATGGCTACTCATATCTCGACCACAGGATTGGGATTTCGCTATGACACCAAGTTCAACAAAAACAATCTCTCCCCACTTTGTGAACCTTCGCGCTACTTTGTGCGACTTTGTGTAACCACCCTATCAGGCGATCAGAAAAAACGAAACACTGCCCTTAATTGATCACTCTCCTGATGCCATGTTTAAGCATAGAAACGTGAAAGTTAATGAGTAAACCTAACTTAAAATTGCCAAGTTTAAGGTAAGTTAATACCTGCGCCGTATGAACATCGGTGAGTGCTTCTACTGTTTTTATTTCAATGACCACTTTGTTTTCGACCAGCAGGTCCATTCTATATCCGTGATCCAGTTTCACTTCTTTGTAGACCACAGGCATTGGAATTTCCTTACCCACCAGTAAACCGGACTGTTTGAGTTCATAAAATAAGCACGCCTGATAAGCGGACTCAAGTAGTCCTGGCCCTAACTGTTTGTGCACCTCAATGGCACAGCCTATTATTTTGTTCGACAAATCAATTTCAATATTGGGATTGGGCTTTCGCTATGACACCAAGTTGCACAAAGCTTCACCGAGTTACACAAAGACGATCTCTCCCCACTTTGTGAACCTTTGTGCTACTTCGTGAGGCTTTGTGTAACAACCCTATCAGGTCCGGGTTTCAGAAGATGTTATGGTAATAGTAGAATAATAAAATATAAAACAATCAGATACGTGTAAGTCATAATGACTTATGCTTTTTTGATACATTTATACAAACTGAATAATTGCCGTTTACCTTCACGCTACTTTTCATATTCAAAAAAGTAATAAACAACATCAACACTTATGAACCCTGTTTTAAATCGCAATTTATTTTTTGTAAAAGAACATGTCGGCATGTTCAAAGCCTCTAACAACTACGATATATACGACCCCGATAATCAAGAAATGATCATGTCTTGTCGTGAAGAAAAGCTTGGCTTTTTCACCAAGATGTTAAGATTTACGGATTACAAAAGAATGACACCCTTCAACGTAGAGATCAAAACTCCTTCCGGAGAAAAAGTGTTGACTGTAAAGCGGGGCGTCTCTATTTTTCTGTCCACCGTGGAAGTGCTGGACGAGAATGAAAATTTAATTGGAAAGTTCAAGCAAAAGTTTTTCTCCATTGGGGGGAAATTTGACGTCATTGACCCGAATGACAAAACGCTATGCACCCTTAAAGGGAAATGGACCAGTTGGGATTTTAAATTCGTGAAAGATGATATTGAATTTGCCCATGTCAGCAAAAAATGGAGTGGCATTGGCAAAGAATTATTTACTACGGCAGACAATTACATGTTGCAGATTGATGAAAAGATCCCTGCAGATAATCCAATCAGGCTGCTAATTCTCGCTGCTGTAATGTGTATTGATATGGTTTTAAAGGAATAGACATTTTAACAAAACCAAAAGTTACAGCTTCGGCTGCCGCTAAGTTGGTACACTTTCATATATAAGACTTAAGAAGCTAAAACAAGTTTCTTAAGTCTATACTGCTTTCACCTACCCTGGATATCAACTGCTTTTCGTTAAAACAAGCATTACGCAATAACGTAAACATGAAAAGTCAACCTAAGAAATATGAATATAGCAGTAGCTCAATTTGAACCTAAAGACGGGGACAAATTGTATAACCTTTCCATCATCCGCGAGCTTACCAAAAAAGCCAGGACCCAGGGAGCCGATGTAATCAGTTTTCATGAAATGTCAATTACCGCTTATACCTATACCAAGGATTTAAGTCATGAGGAAATAACAGACCTGGCGGAGGAGGTACCTGACGGAAAGAGTACCCGGGAGCTGATAAACATTTCCAAAGAATATGATATACCCCTACTGGCCGGCCTGGTAGAGAAAGAAAATGGAAAGATCTTTAACACCTACCTCTGTGTGACCAAAGATGGAATGGTGGCCAAACACCGGAAGCTTCATCCTTTCATAAGTAAATATATGTCAGCAGGAGATGAATATTGCGTGTTTGATCTCCAGGGTTGGAAATGTGGCATCTTAATTTGCTATGATAATAATGTCATTGAAAATGTAAGGGCCACTTCGCTTCTGGGAGCCGAATTGATTTTCGCCCCACACGTAACAGGTTGTACTCCCTCCGCTATGCCGGGAAGAGGTTACGTAGATAATGGACTTTGGCAAAACCGGGAAAATGACCCGGTATCCCTCCGGCTTGAATTTGACGGCCCTAAAGGAAGGCGCTGGTTAATGAGATGGCTACCTGCCCGGGCGTACGACAACGGAGTATACTATGCCTTTACCAATCCGATCGGTTACGATGGGGAACACCTGAAAAATGGGAATTCCATGATCCTTGATCCTTATGGAGAGGTGATGTCTGAAATAAAATCCTTTGAAAACGATATCACACTATCGAAAATATCTAAAGACAAAATACAACTCTCCGGAGGATGGCGATACAAAAAAGCCCGAAGGCCTGAGCTATACAAAGATATTATTGGTGGAAAACATAACTCCGATACAACACCGGTGTGGATGAAAGAAAAAGGGTCACAGTAATCCATAAGTGCCGAGGTCAGGTAATGTTAAATGTTATATGAGTTGACGTTTAGGTTTCTTTCATCAGCCCTTGTGTCAAAACCCTATCACCGCACAACCTTCTCATGAACCAGTTAGCCCGATGGTTGTTTTAAGTTAGTTGTGGTGTACAGTTTAAGTGTTTACTATTTACTCCGCACTGACCACCATCATATACTCGTTAAATGCATCCATTCAGGAAATACATATCGAATTACACACCCCTTTCCAATGATGAATGGGACAGAATAGAAAAGTGCCTGGTCAGAAAGGAATATAAGAAAGGCCAGGTAATTCTTCAAAGCGGAAAAGTATGTAAGAAACTCTATTTCCTGGAGTCTGGCTTTCTCAGATATTATGTATTCAAGGATGGGTCAGACATTTCAAAATACTTCACTGTACCTCCCTATTGCTTCACTTCACAAAGAAGTTTTGCCAATGAAATACCGGCAGAGGATAACATTGAGACCCTGGAAAACTGCGTTGTTTGGGAGATGAGTAAGTCAGATACGTTTGACCTTTTGGCTTGTCCCAAATGGAGTGAGTTTGTAAGAAAACTAGTCCAGGAAGTGCAGTATTATACGGAGCAGATCCTGGAAGAACTGCAAAACAAAACAGCAGAAGAGCGATACATAAAAATGATCGAGGAAAATAATATTCTCATTGCAAAGGTACCCTTAAAACACATTGCCAGTTATCTGGGTATTGCTCCTCAATCGTTGAGCCGGATACGCAAGAAATATGTTGATGATGCGCAGAAGTTAACATAGGTGAAGTGGATATAGCCTTTTAGTGGTGAAACTTGTAAAAAAGTTCACCATGCGATTACTACTTCTTATCTTCTCAACCCTTACGGTTATGGCACTCCAAGCTCAGGAAAACGAACAATCCAACAAACATTTTTGGCATACTTCAGAAACTTCGGCATCACCGGAAAAGATCTGGTCCATTTGGACGGATGTTCCACACTGGAAACAATGGGATTCCGGACTTAAGGATGCTACTCTGGAAGGTGCATTTACTATTAACTCCAAAGGTGTGATCACTTCACTGGAAGGAAGGAGATCAAAATTCAAAATAATAGCCTTTGAAAAAGGACGGTCTTATACATTGAAAACAAAGCTGCCGTTGGGAAGTCTTTATGTAAAGAGGTATCTCAACAGCGACAAAGGCAAAACTGTATTTACACATGAAGTATGGTTTAAAGGATTGACCAAAGGGATTTTTGCCAGGGCATTCGGAAGTAAGTTCCGCAACATGTTGCCGGAAGTACTAGACAATATTAAACGGAGAGCTGAAAAATGATAAGCGTGATCAAACTGGTTTATGTAGCTAATATATTGGTAGCGGACTGGATAAGTATCACCAGCCTGTTTTTCCCGAAAATCGCTCAGCAAAGCGTTTTCTCAGGCGCTTTCGAATATTCAGAAGCCATCCGGTTGGTCGGAGCGCTTTGGGGAGCTATTTTCATCCTTTCTATCCTGGGACTATTTTATCCCGGGGAAATGGGTCTGGTCTTATTACTTCAATTCATCTACAAATCATCCTGGCTGATCGTTGCCGCATTACCCTCGCTGATCAACCATAAGGCTTACCCCAAAGGTATGGCACTGTTTTTCATTATTTGGGTACTGGTTTTACCGTTTGTAATCCCCTGGAAAGAACTGTTTATGAAATAATCATTAAACGTTAACAGACAATATTCGAAAAGTCTTCCACAAAATTGGAGATGAAATTATTGTAATACTCCAAATGGCGTCTCTCCTCTTTTACCACAAGGTAGTGTGTCCTTTTCAGTCCGTTTTTCCCTATCTTTTTAAAGACCAGGTCTTCCGACAGTTTAAAGGGTTTTAACATCCATAACGGAGAACACATTACCCCCATATTAGCATTTACCATTTCCAGGGAGATCTCTGTAAACGGGATCGCCGAGATCTTTTGGGGAGTGATCTTATTAGGTCTTAAAAAGTGCTCATACACGGATACATTTTCCATGGGGAAAGAGTTGATAAAAAGATGGACATCAGCAAAATGACCTGCATCCAGGTAAGTATGGCTGTTCAGATAATGTTCCTTGTGCATCACTACCATGATCTCATCTTCGAATATGTCCACGCTGTAAAGTGCTTCCGAGACGGGTTTTGAAGTGACAATAGCTACATCCATTTCATCCGCTAAAACCTGGGAGAGGGTTTGGTGCGTGGCCCCCAGGCTCAGGTCTATTTTAATTTCAGGGTATAGTACGGCCATTTTCTGTACAAACCCGGGAAGTCCATGAAAAAAAGACTGACACTCTGCCCCTACTTTGAGCGTTCCCTTAGCACCTTCTTTGATTTGCTGAATGCTATTGAGTCCGTCTTCAATAGCCTGGAGCAGTTTATTGGCCAGTTTGTACAGTTCTTCGCCCTCAGAAGTCAGCTGCCAGTGGTTACGGCTCCTATAAAAGACTTTAAACCCCAGTCGCTCCTCCATTTCCCTCAGTTGGTGACTCAAAGCCGATTGTGTCAGAAACAGCCGCTGCGACGAGTTGGCGATGTTACCTTCTTCGGCAATTGTTTTAATGAGTCGAAAGTATTTTAATTCCATACCCTCAAATTACGAATAATAATAGCATCCTGTAGTTGAAAAAAATTCATATCACAGACTCAAAACTGTTCAATTATAGCAATAGCCATCTGTGTCAAAGCACTCGTATCCAGTAAACACATCAAACTGAATTATACGTGCAACTTACAAAACTACTTCCCTTTCCGATCCTTTTTTTATATTCTGCCATAGCAACGGCACAGGTAGAATTAGCACACCTTACCCGGAAAGTATACACTACCGGATCTATAGCTAATGAAGAGGTGCCGTTCATGGATGGTAAACTGGAAGAAGCCATATGGAGTGATTCCGCGTCTTCATCCTGGTCCGCAAATTTTGTTCAGCGGCTGCCCAATGAAAATACCCCTCCCTCTGAGCAGACTGCTTTCAAGATAGTTTATGATTCAAAGTACCTGTACATTGGCATAAAATGTTTTGATCGTTCTCCCGGTTTGATCAACAGCAGAATGTCCCGAAGGGATGGCTTTAATGGAGACTGGATAGAGATACTATTCGACAGTTATCATGACCTGCGTACCGCCTTCTCTTTTACGGTGAGCGCGGCCGGTGTGAAAGGAGATAAAACCATCTCGCTGAATGGCGCCGAAGAAGACATCGCCTGGAACCCGGTCTGGTATGTCAAAACTCATATCAACCGGGACGGCTGGACGGCCGAAATGAAAATCCCCTTAAGCCAGCTCCGTTTCGGAGACAGTAAACAGCAAGTATGGGGGCTCCAGGTGCAAAGGCGTTTGCTCAGAAATGAAGAACTATCCGTATGGCAGAGAGTACCTCAGAATTCCCCCGGCTGGGTGAGTGAATTCGGTGAACTGCATGGCCTTGGAAACCTGAAACCGCAGCGTCAGCTGGAAATTCAGCCCTTCCTGGTAGGCGCTGTCAATACATTTGAAAAAGAACCACTCAACCCGTATCGGAAAAACTATACAAAAGAAGTGAACCTCGGCGTAGATGGAAAGCTTGGAGTAACCAATGACCTCACACTTGATTTCACGATCAATCCGGATTTTGGCCAGGTAGAAGCGGACCCTGCCGCCATCGCACTGGATGGGTTCCAACTTTTTTTTAAAGAACAACGCCCCTTTTTCATCGAAAACAAGAACATCTTCGATTACCGCTTTTCGGCGCCCATCATCGGAAGTCCCTATAGCAGTGATAACTTATTTTATTCCAGAAGGATAGGAAGGAGTCCTCAGGGGCAAGTGTCCGGCACGCCGGGAGAATATATCAACGCTCCACAACGCACTTCTATCCTGGGGGCGGTTAAGTTCAGCGGTAAAACCAAGAAAGGTTTGTCTATAGGTATTTTGGAAAGTATCACATCTACAGAATATGCCGAAATCTCGGGCGACAACGGCACCAGAATACAACTGGTTGAACCTTTAACCAACTATTTTGTAGGCCGGGTACAGAAAGACTTCAATAATAAAAACACATTTCTCGGCGGCATCATCACCTCCACGCATCGTGATCTTAACGAAAATGTTGGCTTTCTGCATGAGTCCGCCCTCACCGGTGGCCTGGACCTTACCCACCAGTGGAGTGACCGAACATGGTATTTGACTGCCAATCTTGTCATGAGCCAGGTAAAAGGCAGCGCCAGGGCTATTCAACGCACCCAAACCTCCATCCCACATCTTTTTCAACGGGAAGGCGCCAGCCACCTGACCCTGGATACTACACGCACTGTACTTACCGGCACCGGGGGAGATATAAAATTTGGCAAAGCCGGAAAAGGTCACATCAAATTTGAATCAGGCCTGACCTGGCGCTCTCCGGGGTTGGAGTTAAACGATATAGGCTTCATGCGGGAGGCCGATGTGATCCAACACTATTCCGGCATCACATACAGCTCCGTCAATTCTTTTGGTGTATTTAGAAATGCCAGTATCGGATACAAACACTGGTTTAACTGGGACTTCGGCGGCAATCTCAACTACATCGATTGGGACATAGAACTCAACGGTACCTTCAGGAACAACTGGGCGGGGACTTTTGGCGTATTTTCCCAACCCCATATCTACGCCAAGTCACTCTTACAGGGTGGCCCCAGGATCTATCTGCCCGACCAATACGGCACCTGGTGGGCTGTCAACTCTGACTCCAGAAAAAAATTGTACCTGAGCTATAACGGATGGACGAAAACAGGTGGCGAAGGAAGTTACTACCTCCTGGAAAACAACATTGCGATCACTTACCAGCCTGTTGACCGGTTGAACATCTCATTATCTCCCGGTTATACCACTATTCGTCATAGATTACAATACAATGAAAGCCAGGAATATCAGGGCTCCATGCGGCATATCACCTCAATGATCGACCAGGAAACCTTTAATCTGGCCTTACGACTGAACTTTACGATCAATGCGAACCTGGTCATTCAATATTATGGAGAGCCTTTTATCACCACCGGCCGGTATGACGATTTCAATTATGTATCCAATGCTACCGCATCCAACGAAGAAAGCCGGCTGCATTTTTTCACCCCAGACCAACTCACCCTCCCTACTTCCGGCACAAGCTATGAAGTAGATGAAAACAGGGATGGACTGATGGATTATAGTTTTAGTAACCCCGACTTTTCCTTCGCACAGTTCAGGTCAAACCTCGTACTAAGGTATGAATACAAACCCGGCTCAGAAATCTTCCTGGTGTGGTCTCAGGGAGTATCTGATACCGGCCTGCCCAGGGCCAGCCTGTTCCAGGGTTTAAATGAGCAGGTGTTTGATAAAACTCCGGAAAACACTTTTTTGGTTAAAGTAACCTATAGGTTTTATCGCTGATATTTTAATGAAATGTGCTTTTGAGGCTGTAGAAAGAGCAAAGGTGTTAAGATAACCATTCGTTTTGAATGCGCCAGAATTTAAGGGGTAGTTTCCAAAATATAAGTGTAGGGATTGTTCTTGAGAACTCTATGCTAAATGATTCGGATACTCCTGGTATATTGCTATGTATTTTCCAGGAAGTGTTTGATTATGGTTAATTTAGTTTTATCCATTTGAATGTCGTTTTGAAATATTTGTAAACGTTTAAAAACGGGATGGGTGTTATTCACTAGTTAGCCACCAAATGGCGAGATAAAAAATGAAAAATACGGGTTTTATACTTTTATTGATTTTACTTTCAATAAACGCTCAATGTCAATCTAACGAATTCAGAAATCAGAGAGCCCAACTGGCAGTCTTCAACATTGGATTCAACGGTCTAATTGGAGGTGTTGGTAGATTAATAAACAACGAGGAAAATATATCCGGTTTTCAAGCATTCACCAAAGGGTTTTATCAAGGAGCTATCGGAGGAGCAATTAGTCACATTGGGTTATCATTAACGCATCAGATACAAAAACAACAAAACATTTCATACGCATGGCCTGCTCGGTTGGTGAACTCTTTCGGAACTTCAATTATTCAAAATTCCGCCGAAGGTAGAAGAATGTTCGATCGACTGCACCTAAATCTATTTGTTACTCGTTTGGAATATTACCCATACCAAAAAAGATTTACGGGTAGATTATTCACATCATCTATTTATGGAATTTTGGTAGTAGGAAAGAACGCAAAGTTCAACTTAAAAAAATCATTACAGACAGGTATTCTCTATTTCGAATCGAGCCAAAGTTTTTCATTGCCTGGACTTGGAGCATCTGGATTAGCTACAGGCCAGGTAAGTTCAATTGGAATGAATACAGATTTGACTCAAGATGATTTCTATAACGTATACGCTGAAGAAACTGCACACATATTACAATTTGATAGAAAGGTGGGAGGAAATGCTATTTTGTCCAAAGCCAACAAAAAGCTCTCTAATGTAAGTAAGGTTTATAATTCTCTTTCTAAGTACATCTATTTTGATTTGAATGGACCTTTATTTTGGCTTGGTTATAAGCTAGCCGGAACCACTCATAATTGTAACTTTTTTGAGCAAGAAGCTGTAAATTATAGTTATAGAAGAGCCTATAAGTGTAATTAAGGTGGCTAATCGAGTAGACGGCCGTGAGCTATAAGCCCACGGTGCGCCTCTCACACCACCCAGCGTACGGGTCTCGTACTGGGCGGTTCGTAAAGTATAAGGCTATCGCTCTTTACACCAATAGCCTCTTTCCGCTACTTTTAAGATAAGGNGCTTCACAATACGTTCAGTCCTTCGCTGCCCAGTGAGTCCTCCGATTTTGATCGGCTCGTTACCAGTAGCTACTATGACTTCTGCTGACTTCTCAATCCGTAACCCGTACGGTTCGAGACCTCCCTCGGTAAGGCGAATATCCTTTTATCTAATCCTGCCATATCTACCACTTCGGTACTTCTCTTTCGAGATTTGGACTTCAGTATGATGTGCTACCTCATCCGACCTCATAGCCTCTGTATATGGTTCCTGTTCGTCAGTTCAGATACCGCAGTTTGACTTACTTCAATGCTTGGATCACTCCAAACCACCTTGTGCTTACGCTAAAGCTTCAGCGACACGCGTGCCACTTGCTTCGCTTCTGGGCACGACCCCAGCGAGTACGGGACTTTCACCCTTTGGAACGCTCAACTTCATGAGCTATATTCACCATTCAAGGCACACANTCGAGGAGTTGGACTTCGGCATGATGTGCTGCCTCATCCGGCCTCATAGCCTCTGTATGTGGTTCCTGTTCGTCAGTACAGACACCGCAGTCTGGCTTACTTCAGTGCGTGGATCACTCCAAACCACCTTGTGCTTACGCTAAAGCTTCAGCGACACGCGTGCCACTTGCTTCGCTTCTGGGCACGACCCCAGCGAGTACGGGACTTTCACCCTTTGGAACGCTCAACTTCATGAGCTATATTCACCATGCAAGGCACACACATACGCTATGAATGAATGGGGGTTTTTATCAGTAAAGATATTTTAGTGGGAATTGGAAATTCCGCCACAAGTAATAAATTTGAAATGAAGCGTGGCCATGTGTGAGACGATAGATTGGTGCT
>NZ_VKDC01000052.1 GCF_007097395.1 Fulvivirga sp. M361 | reverse complement strand
CCCAATCCACTAACATTACTGATCGTTAACGTAGGACTCGTAAAGCTGCCTCCATAAATAGCTCCACCGGAAATCGGAGTCCCGTTCAAAAACCATTGATAACCTAAACTCGTCCCGCTGGCCACTACGCTGAAAGAAGTACCCGAGCCACTGCATACACTCTTGGAAGAAGGGAAAGATGTGATCACTGGATTTGAAACCACCGTTACCACAGCTGCACTGCCCAGACTCGTTGCCAGACACGGGCCACTCGTACCCAGGTCTGCAACACGGGTAACACTGTAACTCGTCGTACTGCCGGGGCTCACTGAGACAGTAGCGCCATTGGCAATGGAACTCAGACTGAACGTATTCGTCCCGTCACTATAATCTACATCGTAAGGACCCGTGCCCGTCAAAGAAAACGNCACCGTTACCACAGCTGCACTGCCCAGACTCGTTGCCAGACACGGGCCACTCGTACCCAGGTCTGCAACACGGGTAACACTGTAACTCGTCGTACTGCCGGGGCTCACTGAGACCGTAGCGCCATTGGCAATGGAACTCAGACTGAACGTATTCGTCCCGTCACTATAATCTACATCGTAAGGACCCGTGCCCGTCAAAGAAAACGTAAGTGTGGTACTACTCCCTTCGCAGATACTCGCACTACCACTCACATNGCAACACGGGTAACACTGTAACTCGTCGTACTGCCGGGACTCACTGAGACCGTAGCGCCATTGGCAATAGAACTCAGACTGAACGTATTCGTCCCGTCACTATAATCTACATCGTAAGGACCCGTGCCCGTCAAAGAAAACGTAAGTGTGGCACTACTCCCTTCGCAGATACTCGCACTACCACTCACATCTCCTGTAGGTAACACCTCTTCCGTTAGCGTCGCAGCTGGAGTAGCCACTAAAGCACAGCCTGGGGCCGTCTGCTCCGTAACCACCACAGAATAGTTCGATCCACCCAATCCACTAACATTACTGATCGTTAACGTAGGACTCGTAAAGCTGCCTCCATAAATAGCTCCGCCGGAAATCGGAGTCCCGTTCAAAAACCATTGATAACCTAAACTCGTCCCGCTGGCCACTACGCTGAAAGAAGTACCCGAGCCACTGCACACACTCTTGGAAGAAGGGAAAGACGTGATCACTGGATTTGAAACCACCGTTACCATCGGCGTGCCGGATACAGAGGCCGCCGCACACCCATCATTATCTACAGCACTGATCAGATTATAAGTTGTAGTGGATGACGGGCTCACGATTATATTACTTCCACTTGAGTAAGATGATATTAATCCCACTCCGTTATCTATTTGTAAGGTATAAGGAGCTGTCCCTCCACTTAAATTGACTGACAGATTTGCATTATCACCTTCACAAATGCTGGAGACACCGGACAGTACTGCAGATGTAATTAAACTACTGGACAATGTACCATGATTAATACCCATATTCGCCGCATCGGATGTCCCTGTTGCCAATATATTGGAAGCAGCGGTAGCAGCAGTTGTAGCTGTTACCTGTAACCCTGTTATAGTAATAGCATCTACTGACCCTCCAGTTGCATGAGTAAATGTTATCGTAAATTGAGATGTTCCCCGTGTAAATGCTATGGCACTAACGTCTGTTCCGGAAGAAGTAAAGGCAGAGCCTGTTGTGGCAACAAACTCAAAGTTTGCAGGGGCATTTAATATGTAGGTAAATGAACCTGGTGTCGAGCTAAAGTCATCATTTAAAATCTCAGTTACCGTTATATCATCTAACGTAACAGCAGCCCCATTAACACATAGTTTTTTAGCGCCTGATGCAGTAACATTCTGAGCCCAAACATTTGCAGAGAAAAAGGCAACACCTGATAGTATTAGGAGAACCACTAAAAAGGTTTTGTTCTTCAGAATCATACAGTAGGTACTTAGCATCACTTAATCCTATCCGGCTAATTTATTTATGAGACTTTATAATATAATGTAACCAATTGAAAATTAAAACTTAAGGTCTTAATAACCCTTGAGAGTTCGTCTTAATTAAACTCATTTTCGTTTGACTTTCCAGTCTAACCGTTCCAATTATCACTATTGAACCATCCGATAGCTGTAATATTGAGCCTGCAAAATCATCATCCGTATTTCCGAATGTACGATTCCATTCTAAAATACCATTAAAGGTTATTTTAGATAAGGAAATTTCAGAAGCATTGTTCACTATTTCATTACCAAGTACAAAGAACCCTCCTCTTAATTGATCTTCAATCATCGAAATGACAGATATATTATTTTCAAGGGTAATTAATCCACTATTTATAATATCATCATTATTCCCCAAGGTTGCAAAAAAAGCATTCATGCTTCCATTAGACCCCTCTGCGGTACCTGCCAGTACAAAACCCTGATTAACCGTAGGGGTAATAGAAGCACTTATTTCCCGGGTTTGGGGGTTCCCTAACCACTGAAAAGGTGAGGCAGAGTTGGCTACTCCATTTGAACCCGCCGGAAATACAAACATGTTAAATTCCGGAGGGTTCGTGCTCCCTGTAGGTATGCGATCCGTGGTACCAAAAAAAAGAAATGTTCCATCTATCTTTTGAACCAATGCCGTTCCACGATCCACACCTGAAAATCCAGAAACTTTTCTCCATTGAGCTGGGTCTAACACCGAGAAAGATGATGTGACCCGCACAGAGAGGATATCCTCGAAATCTGTGTCAGGGCTGTACGCCGGTTTGCTAACATCCACATTGGTTGTCAAACCTGTAATGATATAGTCCCCGTCAGAGGTAATGAGCAAATCATTTGCAACCTCGTTAAAAGCAGGTTCGCCAAAAATAAGACTGTCTAGTTTGAGACCTTCCAATGACACTTTATAAAACATTATGTCTTTGTTCCCGCCATTGTCTTCTACTGTAGTTGCCAGTACCACATCGTTATTGTTATCCAGTTCTACATCTACAACATCAATAGACAGATCATTCCCATATACATTAGACCACAGTTCATTGCCTAGCTCATCCGTACGAACTATAAATATGCCGGAATTACCGTTAAGCTTTCTTGTATTACCCACCAGAACAAACCCATTATCGGTCGCCACCATGTCAACCCCCGTCTGGTTACCGTCTCCTCCATAAAACTTAACAAAGAGGTCTTCAAAGCGTGGATCTGTATTACTTTTATTATCACAGGTCACCAGCAAAGTGATCATTAACAATCCAAATAGCAACAATACGCAGGTATGGTATATTGGCTTTAAAGAACTCATTTAAACAATCTTTTTAAGTTGAGTCCTCTTTTTTCGGAAATCTTACGTGGTTTGTATAGAGGCTTAACATAGCCAAAGCTAAGTGCGAAGCTATTCAACCTTTTATCATCATCCACGATCGCATATCTATACAAAAGAACGTCATTTCCATATTGATTATTAATATCTATCATGTTTGTCATTCCATATTCATAGCGTAGATCTACGAAGATGTAGTTATATCCAAAGCGATAGTTAATACCAATTCCGGCAATCAATGACGCAGTAATCTTTTTTCTTTGATCAAGCAAGTCTTCACGAGGGCCCGTAACCGGAAACTCCAAAAGACTTTCATCATCAGAAGTCGCCTTATCAATCAAGTTAACATCGGCTGAAGCCTCTAATAATCGATTCGGGTTTATACCTAAATAAACAAAAGGATACATTTTGCCCCATGTAGTTCTGTATTTAACAAAAACAGGAATGTTTATTGTTCTTTGTACTTCTTCAAAAGTTTGTTCATCGAACTCAAACAATGTATTCGAGTAAGCATATTTCCTACTTACCAGATCAAATTCAACTCCCAGGCTAAAATGATTAGACATATTCCACTCGGTACCAACACCAATATGAAAACCAAATTTGTATGAATACGCTTCATTTGAGGCCGATGTATTGTCAACTCCAAAATTTTGGAAAGGACTGGCTTTGGAAGCATTTATACCAATTTTACCAAACAACACAAAAACAGGGGTAGTTTTAAACTTCTGACTTAAATAGATCATTTCTACGGGATCATTTTCGGGATCAACGGTATATTCCGGGTCCAGCTTCAGCAACTTTAAATAACTATCTTCAGCACTAATGGGGTCATCTATAAACAGATATGTCCTGGCTAGTAACCAATAAGCTTGTATCTTTTCAGTTTTGTTAAAACCATTATCCAGACATGGCTTAAGCAATGCGGGTATGCCATACAAATGGCCTTCTGTGAAATTTTGTCTTGCAGTGTTTAACGTTTCCACACAACCAGGTTGTTGCGCAAAAGACCGGCCTGTGCCAAGTATCAAGATTATTAACGAAAGATTAAAAAATGCAACTCTCAAGGTCAATAATCATTCAAAAGAAGGTTGACACATGTATTATTAAAGGGGATATCGTTGGCAACGTAGATCTTCCATTCTTCCTGGCTCATATTTCTCTTCAACTTATTACATATCTTATTTGCCATTAATGCAGGATCTGTAGCCCATGTTCTTATTTCACCATCGGCACAAGCGGCTACCAGATAATCTGAATCGGGGCTGAACGCAATATCCCAAATATAAGCGTCATTATCAGTCATTTCAATAGGAAGTTCGTCCAGTTCATCCATTGCCCACATTTGAATGGTACCATCAAAGCTTCCGGCAGCAATAAGCCCCCCATTTGGACTAAATTCAAGATCACTAACTCTGCCTTTATGGGCTTTGTATTCTCTAATCACCTTTCTTTCTTTAATATCCATTAATTTAATGATCCCACGTTCATCTCCTGTGGCAATAAGATCACCATTTTTACTAAATGCAACAGCATGTATAGGATTGCCGGGAGATTCCAGCAATACTTGCTCAGAGTAATCAGAAAGTGAAATCAACACTGCCGCCCCACTCAACGAACCTCCCAACATATAATCAGCTTTAGGACTGACCGATAATGCTTTAAATTCAAACGTTGAGTTTCTAATTAACTCACTGGTCATAGTATTCAAATCTGTAATTCTCACCTGCCGGTCACCTCCGACGGAAATAACTTTATTCTGCCTTGGAATGAATTCTATGTCATTAATGTAAGATAAATGGCCACTGATCTGTTGAGGTTCCGTACCGTTTATAATATCAAAGACCTGGAGGTAGGAAGAGTCACTTGCATTCACTAACCATTTTTCGTCATGACTTAATTTCAATACTCTGTTTTGATGCTTATTAGCATATATGAATATGCTTTCTCCTCCATTGAGCGATGATTTTACAATTTTACCCTCAGCACCCGTAGTGTAAAATGTAGTCGATGACTTCCCAAATACAACAGAGCGTATAGAATTACGATGGAGTCCACCTATCGTGTTATAAGTTTTTCCATCAATACTGGCCATAGCATCGTAAAGACTATTATAAATATATGGATCAAATACTCTGCCATCATATTCTTTATTAAATACATAAGCCTGTTTGGACAATACTCCCTTTAAATCCTGATCTTCAATTCCTAGCGATTTAACTGACATAGACTGCGCCACAGACTGGTATAACAACTTCTGTGCTCTGTTATAATTGGTTTCAGCCCGTCTGAATTCTGTCTCTGCCAGAATTGTTTGCTCTTGCGCTTCAGTTCTTTTTTCTTCAGCTATTAATGTTTGTGTCTTGGCGATCTGAACATTTTTTACGGCAATTTGTCGCTGTATTTCGGCTTGTTCAAGTGCCTCCCGAGCTATTTGCTCATTTTCCTCGGCTTTTCTCTGGGCTATTTCTGCTATTTCTTTTTGCTGCTCAGCAATCTCTTTTTGGTAAGTAGCTTCATCTCGTTGTGTCTGTGCTTCTATGCTTTCCGCCTCTGCAATGCTTCTTTGCCTATTTGCTTCCAACCACTGTGAGTACCCACCTATAAGAAATAGAACAGCAATAACAGCCGCAAAACCTAAAATTAGGGCTACCACTTTTGTACGGCGTAATAATCGCCGTTGAAGCATTTCCTGGTTCTTTTGCTCCGCAGCGTAAGTAATCCGACTGGTATCCAGAAATACGATAGCTCTTTCATATGCTTCATCGTATCGCTTGGCCCAGGCGCGGGTTGGTTTTTGTTTCTTTTGCCAGTTCAACGCCAGCTGTAGGTCAGGTGGACGCCATAATCCTGTTCGGCCTACCTGATACATGGCAGCTGCATCGGACAGTCTACGATACATTTGGGCAGATTCATGCTCTTCATCCACCCAGATTTTCAGACGTGTCCATATGCGCATAAAACTTTCATGCGCTATTTCAATCTGAGATTCACTATCTAACTCAACCATGGATGGTGGCATCAAAAATGACCTTCCTGGCTGCCTGAAAGCTTCTACTACCTCTATCACTTCCTCTTCAGTTACCTCCGCCAGTTGAGCCACTAACCCTATAGAAACCGCGCGTCGAATTCCCAGTGGGTCTAAACCTTTCTCGGTAAGAGACTTGAAAAGTATTTCAGCAATTTCTTTTTGATTAGAAGTCAGCTCATTGTATGCCTCATCTGCATGAAGAGATAATGCTTCCGATATTTTACCCACCGCATTATAGTGCCTGATGTCAATCGGTTCATCCCGCTCTCTAAACTGAATCCAATAATCCCATGTACGCATGAGTGCATGCTGCAGTATAGGTAATTGATCCTGATTGTTATCAATCTCATTCAGGAGTTGTTTTACCAATCGCTGAGATATAACACCACCACCGACTGATACCGGTCCTTCGATGACCATTCTCTTTTGTCGCCGGGTCATTTGAGGTACCAGGTAATTGCTCATGTTAACCTTGTCAGTAAGTCCGGAAAACCTGGCACACTCACCAATATAATCCGACCGCATGGTAATGGCTATATAAATATCGCTATCCGGCTGATTACAAGCTTCTACTATCAAATTGACAAAGGCACTGGCATCGTCAACTATTGATGCTGATTTTTTTTCTTCTAAGCCAAATATCTCCTCGAACTGATCAATCAAGAGTAATGTATTGGTCCGTACTCCTTGCTTTTCAGCTCTGCTATTGACTGCCTCCAATAAACCATAAGGATTGCTCCTTAGCATGGCAGTCATAATATTTTTGTTAATACGCTGTTCGTCAGGAGATTTATGTGTATGTTCCGGATCAATTTTAAGAACAGATTCAGCCAGATTTTCTATAGGAGCAGCACCCGGTCGTGTAACCAAAATGTTCCAATTAGGGCCTGCATTAGTCATAAAGCCACCATGAAGAACAGGTATAAGCCCACAGTACATTAATGAAGATTTACCACTACCTGAGTAGCCCATGATGGCTACAAATCTATTTTCAGCCAGTTTAACAAGAACTTCATCTACACGTCGCTCTCTTCCAAAAAACAAATGGCATTCTTCAATGGAAAACGGCCTAAGGCCAGGAAATGGATTAAATATGGGTCGAATTGAAGCTAATACAGATTCATCCGGATCTTTATCTTCCAGAGCGCCTTTATCTGAATTCAAATCGTATTCTAGCATTGCGCTAAGCTGAAAACATGTAAAAAAAACATTATAGCCAGAGGAAAAAACACCTTAAAGTCTTTAAAATAAAGACTTTGCGATTAAAAATACAACAATGATCATTTATAATAATTATATCTTGCCACATTAAACAAATTCCACCATTTTTCTAGCGAGATCCACATTATCCGACAATAATTCATAGAAGTTGTCTTTCGTTATTTTCAATAACGCTGTATCCTCTACAGCCATAATTGAACTATTTTTAGATTCTGCAGTTTGGATAATCTCCCCTATAAATTCACCGCTGGAGATCCCGCTTTCCATTTTCCTATTCACCAAAATCTTCACGGAGCCTTTGTAAACAATATAAAAATTATTGTTCTGTGATTCACTGATATTCAGAATATCTCCTTCTTTTAGAAAGATCTCCTCTGTAATATCTACTAAATGCGCCAGGGTGAGGCCAAATACATTTTTGAATATCTTAATCTCCTTCAGGAATACTACCTTGTCAAACCTGAGACCTGAAGTTTTTTTTGAATGACTATGGATAATTATTTCGTCTAAGCGCTTTTTCTCTATGGGCTCTATCCGAAGCGTATGTTCTTCATAAGCTTCAGTATCCATTTTATATAACGACCATGCAGCCATTTCACGAATTAATGGATCCGGATTAAAAATATTTGCAATGAGATCAAAATAGAACTCTCTTATTTCCAATAGTCCAATTTGATAAATGATGCAGGTCTTAGTCCATCTGTTGGTCTGTGAAAAGTCACGGTTCAACAAATATTTAAGCACCATTTTCTCATTAAGGCTTTCACGAGGGTAGAGCAATTCCAGTTTTTTAGCCTTTTCTGCATAAGAAAGATCATCCAACACTGGTATTATCCTTTGTTTCAAATCTTCTGAAAGAAACACATCCAGTAACTCGAGTGCATAAGTAATACCCTCGTTTGTTCTACTTTCTATATTTTCTTTTACCAACTGGATGGATTGCGAATCATATAACATGGAAAGAAGCATATATATGTGATCTACGTCATAGTCGATCTCCTCTTTCAGTGCTTCTCTTATATTTGTCCCAAAATGTTCTATACTTACTTCATTTATGGCAGCCATATTCCATGCTATATCTTCAATATCTGATTCAATAGCATATTTGATACGGGGTATCTGGTTAATTCCAGCCTTAAAGCCAGCATTCCCTAAAGCCAATAGTACCTGGGACATCATAACCTTATCAGGATAATCAATTTTATTCCAAAGCTGTGCCTTGGCCTTATTACCTCTTATTCTCCCCATGATCTGCACAATCTTTTGCATGGTCACAGGATTTTGACCTGATAGGTAGAAGGCGGATTCGAGTGCTGAAAGTGCTTTTCCCCCAACTAATGTAAGGACGTTAGCGGCGGGGACACTGTAAATTGGATTGGGCAAATTGCGAATAAGTGCATGAAGTATCTCATTGTTATATCTCTTTTGAGATGTTTTTATAGCTGCTAATCTGACTTTTGGGTTTACATCATGCAGGAGTTCAATTAAAAAAGAAATATTCTCTTTTTCCTCCGTATTAGCTAATAGCTCTGCCGCGTATTGCCTGTCTTCCCAATTTACCGATTTGGCAAGTTTCGAAACCCTGCTGTTCGCAATATCTCCTGACTGGATCAAATCAAGGATCTCCATACCGCTGAGTACTTGCTTTTGTGCACTTGGTTTATCATTCAATGAAATAACGTAACGGTCTGAGACATCCATACCCTTTATTTCACTCATTTTGTTCTGCGCAAAATCTCTTATCTCAGGGCTATCATGCCCCATCATTCTGTTAATAGAATTAGGCAGTAACTGCGGGTCTATTTTTTCCAGTAGTTTAAATGAAAAAACTACTTTACTTAATCTGGCATCAGTCAAGGACTCCGACAGTTCATCTGTAAGTTTTTGTGTTATGCTTTGTTGTTCTTCATCACTGTTTGTACGTTGCTGTTCGAGCTTGATTTTGATCTTAGTCCTATATCCGTTATGCAATTGACCAATGACAAAGAAATACCCAATAATCACAACCACAAGAAAATAAGAATAGTGTATCAGTTCAAAAAATGTGAGGTATGACAAACCTAATATCAACACACCCGCTATCAGTCTGGCAACTTCATTGACAACGCCTTCCACTTTCGTCTGAATATTAAACCTGATCCTATTATCCAAAGGCATAAAATACAATTTGAATGTAGGGTTCTCCAGTGAATCTCTAAGTGAAAAATTGAACAATCGGCTAACAGCAATCAGTAGAAAAAACCATATAAAAGAGGATTGATCGCTTGTCGTATAACCAAACAGATTACCTGCTACTATTGCACCTACAGTAAACAACATTAAAATAACAGGCAGGATAGTCAATGTAACCTTCAGGCCATATTCGCTTATAATCTTATCATTCACGAAGGTCTGCATCAATAACCCCAGAATGAGGATTGCCAGCGTAAAAAAAGACAAAAAATTCCTTAAGTCATCTTCATCAGGGTATTGACTGGCCACTACATTTTGAAATGAAAATTGCACGAACGTGAACGCTATCATTGAGAAAATGAGGAAGATAGACATCAATTTTACATACTTATCTTTGGTAAGTGCTCTGGCGCTGGTATCGGCCACCTTTCCCTGGACATTGGAAATCTCTGCTTTCGAAAGGTCAAAGTTTGAACTGATAAACAGCAAAAAGATGGAAGAAATCAACAGACTAACCCCGGAGATCAAAAAATAATCTGCCGTATCAGGTATTAGCTTCCCAAGAAATGGAATGGTGAGCGAGGCCAATATAGCGGCAGATAGCTGACCTATATCAATTCCCCCTATTATTCTTTTAGATTGCCGTAAGTCAAATAGCCTTCCAAATATTCCCCAAAAGCCTAACAAACAAACTGCCATTATAGGGCCTGTCAGTGCAAACATTATGAAAATCATATAGTCCTGCACTCCCGGGCTGCCTTTTTCAAAAATAATATACATTGCAAATGTAGCAGCACAGATAAGCAGAAGATTGCCTAATGTAAGTTTACTAAAGGTTATTCGATTTTGTAAGTATGAAAAAAGAGCTGTTGTCAATATTCCCAGAATACCTGAAAACAATATGGCTTCTTTCAGATAGTGCTCCATCCGATTTAAAAAAAGAGTTTCAGCACTTATCTGGTATGTGGCCAGAAATATACCCATGAAAAAACCCTTTCCCAGAAGTAGCAGAACCTGATGCTCTTCCTTAGGACGTACGTTAAGGGCTGCGAATAATGCTTTAAGCATTTATGATAAGTTTAAAAAAACATAGCTCAATGTAGATAATAATGGTAAATATAACAAGAACGAACGATCTGCAAATCAGCATTTTAACATGATCTAAATCACTATATAAACGTATACCGCTCGTACAGAATATATATAAAAGCTTAAAATAACAATAAAAACTCAGGCAAATAGATTGTCGCCTTTGTTTCCACTTGTTGATTCAATTGGCAACTTGGTATGATACTTTTTAGGTTCTCCTTCTTTCTTACTGGCTACATATGTATAATGATACTCAGTAAGCTGAATATTTTGTTCATCACTTTCATCTGATGGATCATCCGGTTTACCCGAATTTTTAAAATAAACAGCACAAAATATACCGGCAATAGCCCCCATGAGATGCGATTCCCATGAAATGTGTTTTTCCCCGGGAAGTATTCCAGCAAAAAAAGACCCTCCGTATAGAACAAGTATCATAAAGGAAATAGATAGAGTAGCTCTGTCTCTTCTCAAAAACCCACTGAATAGTAGAAAAGTGAGCATACCATATACGAGACCACTGGCTCCAATATGGTAAGCGTCACGCGCTGCTATCCAGACCCAAAAGCCTGTCATAGTATAAATCATCACTATTACCCATGAAGCAATTTTATCATAAAAGTAAAAGACGGCAATACCCAGAATCAAAAGAGGAAACGTATTAGATAATAAATGGAATATGTCACCATGTATTAAAGGAGCTGTAAAAATGCCAATTGATCCCTTTAATGTGCGCGGTAAAATACCGTAACCGCTAAGATCAATACTAAATCCATATTCTATGATCTTAATTGACCATATCAGCGCTACAAAGGTTAGTGTGATGTAAAGCCCTGATTTTAGCTTTTTCCCCTCTCCCATCCGAACATATGCCTAACGTTTCATTAGCTCTTCACTTTCAATCTGAAAAGAATAAGCAGTAGTATCTAACTCAAGAGTATCATTATTGTATCGTTCTACAAAACTTTCAATAACTCCAGAATCTATTTCCCCGACATTTAGTGCTACATCCAATCCTATACCAAAATCCAGATTAGCATCTAAAGCGACGTGTTCATGTACTTTAATTTCATCTTCCGCCTCTAACTCCATAATGACTTCTGCCATAAAAAGGCCTATTTCTTCTTCCAGGTTATCCAGTGCTGCAAGATCACCATTTTCATCTTCCTCATATTTTATTTTCTTAAATTCAGGAAAATGCTTGGCCGCTCTATGTTCTGCCACCTCATACATTTCACTTGTATGGTGCAATCGAAGAGTGTAAATAACCGTATCATAGACCACTTCCTTACCCTCATATATTCCAATGAAGAAAAAGTTTACATACTCTTCAGAATTATCTTCGGAATCGATTATCAAATAACTCTTTCCAGTTGCTTCTATTTTGTCCTTATATTCTTGGATGACCTTTGGGTCAAAACCTCCATTTGTTGTCTTCATCGCTTTATAGAGAAGAGTTAATAATAACTGAATTTATAATAAATTGACTTTATTCACAAGCTGAAAACCAATGAATAACTGACATAAAAATGATTTAAGTGTTACTAGTGTGATTTTTTCCAACCTTTGCAAAACATCACCATACTCCATACATACCACTGGCCTTTAACTTTATATAAAAAAATAAAGTTATAATTATCAAAAAAACGACTTCTTGGTAGGAATTACTTTAAAGAACCGTAACCAACTATTTAAAGTAGGACTTTACGTTAAAGGTCAATACTTTGGCCCAGGTTTCTTCCCTGTAAATGCTATAGTTATTCAACTACATATAACCTAAGCCTGAACAACCGTTCTGTACAATTTATCGTTCTAAAGATATGGATAGATATTCGACTAGGCCCCATTTTTTTCGTACCAGCTTGCATACATAGGATAATTATTCGCGGTTCTTTCAATTACCTCATGCATTTCAGGCCCGGTGTCTTTTACCTTTTTTGCCGGTACTCCGGCATAAATTGAATTCTCTTCTACAACGGTACCCGGCAAGATTATCGCACCTGCCGCTATAACAGATCCCTTTTTTACCAAAGCATGGTCCATAACAATAGCCCCCATACCTATGAGTACATTATCCTCAATAGTGCACCCGTGCACAATAGCGTTGTGTGCGATAGACACATTATTTCCTATCACTGTTTTAGCCTTTTGGTACGTACAGTGTATTATTGCTCCATCTTGAATATTAGTTTTATTTCCTATAGTTATAGAGTGAACATCACCTCTGACTATGCCATTAAACCAGACAGTACATTCATCTCCCATACTAACTTCCCCTACCACTACGGCAGTTTCAGCCAAAAAACAATTCTCTCCGAACACAGGAGTATATCCTCTCACGCTTGTGATTATCGCCATATTTTATATGTTTAAACATTTAAATTCCATAACTTTCTTATTCCAATCTTGTTGTTGTCGTAATATAAAACCAATTTAGCTTTATAAAGCCAACTTAATTAATCAACAATGAAAAAATTAAAATTCTTAATTCCATTTGCTTCTTTGCTCATTTTAGCAGCTTGCGGCCCTAAATCAGAAGGTACTGACGCTGAAGTTTCAGAGGCCAAAGAGGTCGAAGAAGTGTCATCCAGCGCTGCTGAATATGCTATTGACACAGAATCCAGTAAAGTTTCCTGGATAGGAAGTAAACCTGTTGGAAAACATAACGGGTTCATCCCGGTTTCCGGCGGTAGCATTAAGGTAGAAGATGGTGCCATAGTTGGAGGTGTCATAACCATAAGTGTTAATGATATTCATTGCGAAGACCTGGCTGAAGATTCTGTTATGAATGCCAAATTGATAGGACACCTTAAATCACCGGATTTTTTCGCTGCGGAGGAATTTCCTACGGCTGAATTCATAGTAACATCCGTAGAGGAATATTCTGGGGAAGATGTAATAGAAGATAAGGAAGAAATCGAGTACGAATTCAAACCTGCGTCTGCGTCAGAACACATGGTGGAGTCACCCACTCATAAAATTACAGGGAACCTTACTATGCGTGGCACCACATTAAGTGTTTCTTTTCCCGCCAGTGTTTCTATGTCTGATGGAACTATCTCTGCAAAAGCTAAATTCAATATCGACAGGACCCGATGGGGATTAAAATATGGAGAAGAAGCTTCCATTTCTGAAAAGGCAAAAGACAAATTTATTTACAATACAGTGAATGTCGGTTTTGATCTTACTGCTTCATCATCTGCTAGCTAAAACAACTTAATATGACTCTTAAAGGGAATTGAACCATTCGATTCCCTTTTTTTATTCCCCTATTATCCATTGGTATGCACCGAAATGAACAAATTTTCACAATTTCAAAAGTTGAATCATTTGTGGAAAAAGCGCTGATATGGGCAAATCAGTTTTCACATTTCTGTTTTTTTAATTCCAACCAAATAAGCTTTCCTTCCGATCCATTTAAAGACCTGTTAGCTGTCGGCAGTTATCAAGGCCTTTACTTCGATGGATACAATGATTTTGATCGCTTAAAGCAGTCTGTAAATTCTATTCAGGACTGGCTGATAGGGCACTTTTCCTACGATTTAAAAAACCAGGTAGAAGACCTTGCTTCCAGCTGCCCGGACAGAATGCAATTTGAAGACATTGCGTTTTTCCAGCCAAACCACCTGATCTTTTTTAATGGTTCTTCGGTCACTATTCAAACACCTGGTGATCCCCACGCTATTTTTAATGATATCCTTAATTGTCATTATACTCAACAAAGCAGAGAGGAAATATCGTTGACTTGTTCGTTAAATCGTGATGAATACCTTGAACACATAAGAACAATAAAGGAACATATTCTGGAAGGAGATATTTATGAATTGAACTATTGCATTGAGTTCTTTTCTGAGGATGTTTCATTGGACCCTATCAACTTCTTCGTAGATCTAAAAAAATGGTCACCAACACCATTTTCTACTTGTTATAAATGTGATGATCGCTACGCACTTTCTGCAAGTCCCGAGCGATTTATTAAAAAACATCAGGATTCCTTAATCTCTCAACCCATCAAAGGGACAGCAGGCAGGGGAAACTCTTTTGATGAGGATGAGTTTATCAAACAACAGCTGCGGACGGATGAAAAGGAGTTAGCAGAAAATATGATGATCGTCGACCTGGTGCGCAATGATCTGGCCAGAAGCTCTGAACCAGGCTCGGTAAAAGTAGATGAAATGTTCGGGATCTATACTTTCAATCAGGTGCACCAGATGATATCTACGGTTAGTAGTACCTTGCGAGAGAATGTTCACTGTATTGATGCCATAAAAAACGCATTCCCCATGGGTAGCATGACCGGTGCCCCTAAAATTAAGGTTATGCAATTAATTGATTCCTATGAAAAATCACGGCGAGGATTATATTCAGGCAGTATTGGATATATTACTCCTAATGGCGATTTCGATTTCAATGTGGTAATACGTACATTACTTTATAATTCGGGTTTAAAGAGACTGTCATTTCATGTAGGCAGCGCTATTACGTATGATTCCGATCCTGTCAAAGAATATGAAGAATGTATGCTCAAAGCCACGAGTATATCCCAACTACTTACCCTAAATCACTCCTGACATTATGTCACCTAATTGCCAGTTAATGCTTACCTTTGCCGTTTAAAATTATTTAGGCATAGGAATGAATAATCTGATCGAGGACATTGATTTTCTAAAAAAAGAAGAAAAAGAGGCGGAGACTTGCCAAATTGTTAAAATATCTGAGGATAGTAATACTGGAAAGAGTCGTAAGTTATATATCGAAAGCTACGGCTGTCAGATGAACTTCAGTGATAGTGAGATCGTGTCATCCATTATGAATAAAAATGGGTTCGATACTACATCAGAATTAGAGCAAGCTGATGTAATATTTCTCAACACATGCTCTATCAGGGAAAAGGCAGAACAAACGGTGCGGAACAGGCTATCACAATTTAATGCCTTGAAACGCCGTAAGCCTGAATTGATGGTAGGAATATTGGGATGTATGGCCGAACGCCTTAAAAGTCAGCTTTTGGAAGAAGAAAGAATAGTTGACCTGGTAGCAGGCCCTGACGCTTACCGCGACCTGCCCGTATTGGTAAACCAGGTGGATGATGGACAAAAAGCAGTAAATACCTTTTTGTCAAGAGAAGAGACCTATGCAGACATTAGTCCGGTACGATTAAATTCTAACGGAATAACTGCCTTCATTTCCATTATGAGAGGCTGTGATAATATGTGCTCCTTTTGTGTGGTACCTTTCACACGTGGAAGAGAACGGAGCAGAGATCCTCATTCCATCATAGAAGAAGCACAAGACTTATTTAATAAGGGATACAGAGAAGTAACCCTGCTGGGGCAAAATGTAGATTCCTACAAATGGTCGCCTGAGCAGAATAACAAAGCCAAACTTGAAAAATCCGATGTAAGTCATATCGTGAATTTCGCACAGTTGTTGGACAAAGTAGCAAAGGTACATCCTGACTTAAGGGTTCGTTTCTCTACCTCCCACCCTAAAGACATCACCGACGAGGTACTTTATACCATTAAAGAGCATGAGAATATCTGTAATTATATACACCTTCCTGCCCAGAGCGGTAATAGTAGAATCCTCAAAATGATGAATAGAACCTATGATCGTTCATGGTATATAAATCGTGTGGATGCAATACGTACTATCATTGGAGATGACTGTGGTATTTCATCGGATATGATCACAGGGTTTTGTACTGAAACCGAAGAAGAACATCAGGACACCCTGTCACTAATGGATTATGTGAAATACGATTTCTCTTATATGTTTTTTTATAGTGAACGTCCTGGAACATTAGCTGAAAAAAAATACGAAGATGATATTCCCCTGGACATAAAGAAGAGAAGGTTAAGCGAAATTATTTCCCGTCAACAAAAACACTCATTGGAAAGAAACCAAATGGAAGTAGGTAAAATACATCGCGTACTTGTTGAAGGCTTTTCCAAAAGGTCTGAGGCTCAATTGCAGGGAAGAAATTCAGCCAATAAAGTGGTGATATTTCCTAAACGCACGGCAAAGAAAGGGGACTACGTCAACGTACTTGTAGAAGATTGCTCTACAGCAACATTATTTGGTAAAGTAATAGATTAAATGGACGAATCAGGTATTCTGAGTATAAAGCAACGTTTTGGCATCATTGGAAATTCTAATTTGCTTAATCATGCAATCATTGTTGCCACCCAGGTAGCCCCCACTGACATGTCAGTGTTAATAACCGGGGAAAGCGGAAGTGGTAAGGAGTCATTCAGCAAGATTATTCATCATATTAGTCCGCGAAAGCACAGCCAATTTATTGCTATCAACTGCGGGTCCATTCCGGAGGGCACCATCGACTCGGAACTTTTCGGGCATGAAAAAGGGTCTTTCACCGGCGCCCATGAAGCACGCAAAGGTTATTTTGAAGTAACCAATGGAGGAACTATTTTTTTAGATGAAATTGGTGAGATGCCGCTAGGCACCCAGGCCCGCTTACTAAGGGTATTGGAAAATGGAGAATTCATAAAAGTAGGGTCTTCCAAGGTTCAAAGAACAGACGTCCGGGTTGTAGCCGCTACTAATGTAAACCTCATGAAATCCGTGGATGAAGGCAAGTTCAGGGAAGACCTGTATTATCGGTTGAGTACGGTCCCTATCTATGTACCACCATTACGTGATAGAGGAAATGATGTTGAATTGCTCTTCAGAAAATTTGCCGCTGATTTTGCTGAAAAATATAGGGTTAAACCTATCTCCTTAACGGAAGATGCAAAAGGAATTCTTCTAAAATATCGGTTTCCGGGAAACATCCGCCAACTCAAAAATCTGGTTGAACAAATCTCTGTGTTGTCTTCAGATAACAAAGTGGTGGATACGGAAAAGCTATTAGGTTATTTACCTAAAGACCAGAGTCAACTACCTGCTTTGTATAAAGGTTCCGACACTGAAGAAAGTATTTCCGAACGTGACCTGCTTTATAAAGTCCTTTTTGATATGAAAAAAGACATGCATGACTTAAAAAAGTTTGTGTTGGAAGTAATGGAAGGGGATACACCCAATAAAGACATCATCAAAGATCACAGCGCACTCTTTGATGATATGGAAACGGAATTAAGCCCTAGTATAACCCCGGAAGAACCTGTTCTATTGAACATAAACACCGCCACTCCACCACAAGAATATGAAGCAGAAGTTCCTGAAGAAATACAGGATATTGCGCACGAAACACAGGAAGAAGAGCTTTCATTGGAAAAGGTGGAAAAGGAATTTATTTTAAAAGCTTTGAAAAAGAATAATAACAAGCGCAAATACGCAGCGCGTGATCTGGGAATTTCGGAACGAACTTTGTACAGGAAAATAAAACAGTACGAACTTGAAGACTTATAAGGCACTTTTGATGTATGTTTCAATGGCACTTTTATGCCAGGGGTGTGGAATTTATTCATTCACCGGAGTGGCAATTACCGCTGAAACTATTTCTATCCCTAATTTTTATAATGATGCGGACGGCGGACCTCCTGACATGGCACAAATATTCACGAATAAGTTACTCGACTATTACCAGCAAAACACCAATCTTATAAGAGTGGAGGAAGATGGGGAGCTTCAGCTTGAAGGTACTGTGACAAATTACAGACTCACACCTGTAGCACCGTCTGCAGCTCAGAATAATGATCAGATAGATGCCGCTGCTCTAACCCGATTAACCATAACAGTCAGTGTTTCTTATGTAAATACTACCAATGCCGATTTTGATTTTGAAAACAAGACATTTTCATTCTTCGAAGACTTCGATAATAATCAAAACTTAACTTCTATTGAGGCCGAATTAATAGACCGGATATTTGACCAGGTTATTTTAGACATATTCAATGCTACCGTTGCCAATTGGTAAATTTTAATTTACATTGAAATAATTTATATCTTCATAATCAACAAAGCCAAACACAAGTTGAACAAAAACAGGTTTAAACAAGTTGTCAAAGAGTTTCATAATCTAGCCTTAGAAGATAAGGAGAAATTGCATGAGTTGGTAAAGGCTTATCCCTATAGTCAAATCATACATACATTGGTCGCCAAAGCCAATAATGATGCTTCTACCAACATTGCCAGGCAATCACTCAACTATGCTGCGATGTATACAACGGACAGAGCAGTACTCAAAAGCATCATTGAAAGTAAATTGGCAGAAACAAGAACACCTGTCAGTGCTCCTCAAACGGCCGTCCAGGAACATCATGAACCCGAAGTAGAAGGAGCATCTCTCACAAAGGGTACTAAGGTAACCGTAGATGAAGAAGCACTCACTAACAGCACAGATGATTTGGCCAGGCAAGTATGGGCTGATTTAGAGGCTCTAAAAGAAAGTAAGGCTTCTTATTTGAAGTCTACTGACATAAAGGAAACCGAAGCTACCAAAGCCCCGGTAAGAAAAAAGACAACAACTACAAAGAAGTCTGCAACAACAACAAAGGCTGCGCAAACTACTTCTACAAGTAAATCTGTGAAAAAGCCCACGATAGCGGCAAAAAAGGCAACCACTAAATCTAAGGCGACAACCAAACAAAAAAGTCCAGCAGCGGAAAAAACCCGTCCGGTTACCCCTAAAAAAACGAAAACGACTACTTCAACAAGATCAAAACCTAAAGCCAGGGCAGCTTCCGAAAGTACAACTTCGAAAACAACCTCAGGAAAAGGAACTTCTTCCGCTTCATCAAAAACAACAAGAACTAAAAAAACGACAGCTTCAGATTCATCTTCTGCAATACCAAAAAAAAAAACAATCCGCCAAAAAAGTAGAAAGTCTGAAGTCAGGACTCAACAGGAAATCATAGAGAAATTCATTGATAAAGAGCCAAATATCTCCTCTAAGAAGGTGGCAGATGATAATGCGAAACAAGAAGACCTTTCAAAACAGAGCACCTCTTTTGGAGAAGATTTGATATCAGAAAACCTGGCTCAGATATTAATAGGGCAAGGCAAGAATAAAAAAGCCATTGATATTTATAAAAAATTAATTTGGAAGTTTCCTCAAAAAAAGTCTTACTTTGCAGCCTTAATCGAAGATTTGCAAAAATAGAAGGGTACGTTAATGTTTGTATTAATTTTAAGTTTAATCATACTTGCTTCGGTTCTTTTGGTTTTAGTGATTTTAGCACAAAACTCAAAAGGAGGCGGTTTATCAAGTCAGTTTGGTGGTTCAGGAGCTAGTAATATGATCGGTGTCAAAAAAACCGGTGACTTACTGGAGCGTCTCACCTGGGGGCTTATCATAGTTATATTCGCTTTGAGTATGAGTACTAACTTTCTTGGAGAGGCTCAGGGGCCCACAGATGAATTCATCGACCGGGCACAGGAATCTCAGACGGCACCTGCATTGGATTTGGGAGTGGGAAGTGATAATCAAGGAGATGCACCTGTAGATGTTACAACTGAACCTGCCACAGATAATGAAGACAATGGCTTAGTTGATGATCTTTCAAACGAACCCGAAGAGAATTAATTGAGCTAAAAATATAAGACATAAAAAAGCGATTCTGGAATGGGATCGCTTTTTTTATGTCTTTATTACCCCCTTAAGTAGAAGCTACATATCTCACTAATAGTCTTTTGGCCACCGGAACTAACGTAGCTACATAAGGAAAGTGCAGTTTTGAATGGATGATGAAGGTTGCCGGGTTTGGGAGGTCTTTGAATTTTCTGGCCATCCCAACTTTTAACGACTCATAGCTTTCTCCTAACACTTTGGTAGTATTTTCTATGAAAGAAACGTGAATACCTCGATAGCTTTCAGCCGATTGCTGAATTAAGGTAAGTTGGTAGCGATAAATACTGGTATCTGAACTGGCAGCAGTATTTATAAATAGATATCCTTCATCAACATAAAGAGGTAACAATCCTACCGGTGACAGCTCACAGTTACTTTCTACAAACTCATAGATCTCCTTACCCTGATCAAGTGAATTCTTAAACATAGGAATGGCGTATTCTATGATGTCACTTAACTGGTCCATCATTTCATCGTCCTTTACCATTTCTTTATAAACAATTTCCAGTTTCTTCAAATTCACCCCGGTGATTTGAGAGGGAAAATTACTGGATAATAACTCCTTATTATTTTTAACCGCTAACAGGTTCTTATAATGAAAGACCAGATCAGCCATGCTTGGATAAAGCTTATTCTTATTGAAGGATTGCTCAACATTTTTGAGGTAAGATAATAAAATGTATTTCTTATACTCAAAATCTATTAATCCATCTGTTAACCAACTGTCCTTTAACGTCTTCATAAGCAATCCTTTTCTTCCAGAATATAAGAAATTATGACAGATTAAGCAACCCTGACAAAGTGCCATAGCTGTTTAAATGAAAAATTGTCATGCTTGACAGGTGGTAAAACGGATGAATTGAATGCCTGGAATGATATAACGGTAATAATGTCCTGGTCAAGGGCTTAATTTCAGTTTTGGCATAAAAGCTGTTAGAGATCGCTGTATATTACAGAAACAACTTTCACTTTTTAAAAAAGAATAGTAAAATGTCTAAAGTAAAAATCCAACCTCTTGCAGACAGAGTTCTAGTAGAATCTGCCGCTGCTGAAGAAAAAACAGCTTCTGGTATCATTATACCTGACACTGCTAAAGAAAAGCCTCAAAAAGGCAAAGTAATAGCTGTAGGCGCTGGTAAAAAAGACGAGCCTTTAACAGTAAAAGAAGGTGATGATGTATTGTATGGAAAATACGCCGGTACTGAGATAACTGTTGACGGTAAAGAGTATCTCATCATGAGAGAGTCTGATATCTTTGCAATTGTTTAATGACATTCGTTAAAATTTAATATCTAACTAAACAATAAACTGAAATATAATGGCTAAAGAAATATTATTTGATACATCTGCCAGAGACCAATTGAAAAAAGGTGTAGACGCATTGGCTGATGCTGTGAAAGTAACATTAGGCCCTAAAGGTAGAAATGTAATTCTTGATAAGAAATTCGGCGCTCCTACCGTTACAAAAGATGGTGTATCTGTAGCAAAAGATATAGAGCTTGAAAACGCCGTAGAAAATATGGGAGCTCAACTCGTAAAAGAAGTTGCTTCTAAAACAGCCGATGATGCTGGTGATGGTACTACTACTGCCACTGTTTTAGCACAATCTATTTTTGCACACGGTATCAAAAACGTAGCAGCCGGCGCTAATCCCATGGATCTTAAAAGAGGTATTGATAAAGCAGTGACAGCTGTTGTAGAAAACCTTAACAAGCAATCTAAAAAGATCAAGGAATCAAGCGAAATCGAGCAGGTAGGTACTATCTCTGCAAATAACGATGGAGAAATTGGTACTATGATCGCTAATGCCATGGATAAAGTTGGTAAAGATGGCGTAATTACGGTAGAAGAAGCTAAAGGAACGGAAACTGAAGTGAAAACTGTTGAAGGTATGCAGTTTGATCGCGGATATCTTTCTCCTTACTTCGTTACTAACGCAGACAAAATGGAGGCTGAGCTAGAAAATCCTTACATTTTGATCTACGATAAGAAGATCTCTGCTATGAAGGAACTACTTCCTATCCTTGAAGCTTCTGCTCAAACCGGAAAACCTTTATTGATTATCGCTGAAGATGTGGACGGCGAAGCTCTGGCTACACTTGTTGTAAACAAGATCAGAGGCGCCTTGAAAATTGCCGCTGTTAAAGCCCCTGGTTTTGGAGACAGAAGAAAAGCTATGTTAGAAGATATAGCAATTCTTACAGGTGGCACGGTAATTTCTGAAGAAAGAGGTTACAAGCTAGAAAGCGCTACACTTGAGTACCTTGGTACTGCTGAAAAGGTAAACATTGACAAAGACAATACTACCATTGTTAACGGCGCCGGCAAGAAAAATGACATCACGGCTCGTGTAAATCAAATCAAAGCTCAGGTTGAAAGCACTACGTCTGACTATGATAAAGAAAAACTTCAGGAAAGACTGGCGAAATTGTCAGGAGGTGTAGCTATACTTTATATAGGTGCTGCCACTGAAGTAGAAATGAAAGAGAAAAAAGACAGGGTAGATGATGCGCTTCACGCTACAAGAGCTGCTGTTCAGGAAGGTGTAGTTTCCGGTGGTGGTGTAGCTTTGATAAGGGCTATCGAGGTACTTGACAAAGTAGAAACTGATAACGAAGATCAGGCTACAGGCGTGAATATCGTAAGATTTGCACTAGAGTCTCCGCTAAGAACTATTGTAGAAAACGCCGGAATGGAAGGTTCTGTAGTAGTACAAAAGGTAAAAGAAGGTAAAAAAGACTTCGGGTACAACGCGAGAGATAACAAATATGAAAACATGATAGCAGCTGGTGTAATCGATCCAACTAAGGTGACAAGACTTGCACTGGAAAATGCTTCCTCAATCGCTGGTTTATTATTAACTACAGAAGCCGTAGTTGCCGATCTACCAGAAGAAGAGAAAATGCCACCTATGCCTGCTGGCGGTGGAATGCCTGGAATGATGTAATCATCATTTCGAACATTACAAAAAGGCCTTATCAATGGATAAGGCCTTTTTCATTTTATATTAACAAGTAAAGAAGTACCTGTTAGCTATTCATTTTTCATCACCACCAGTTCTATAGGTACCTTAATGATCTTTTTAAAGTCCTCCCCGGATTCCAGCATATCCTCATCATCTTCTTCATAATGCCAGAGTACACTTACATCAGAGCTCTGATTAAGTAACTCCAGTTTCCTGAACACTTCTACAAGACATTTAGATGAACTGGTATTAAAATATTCAAGATTCACAGTGAGGGTAGTACTTGGCGCCGGGTTCTTAATATAACTTTCAAGCCACTCTATCAACGGCCTGTAAAACTCGATAGAATTCTCAGGTATCGACCGGCCTGAGATTTCAAAGTCACCGGAATTTTTGTTAAAATACAATTTAGGGGTTTTAGGAGAAGGCATATGGGTATAATTTTCCATGTCAATTGATAAGATTGAGTTTATTCGGCTACCACAATTTTAAGTGTAAAAAACGCAATATCCTCATTAATATCTTCGTATTGATGTAATACTACTTCATCTGATCTTTTCGCTACATCTATAAAGCCAAGCCCCGCCCCGCCTGTCTTCGTGACAGAACCATAATCGAGAATACTTCGATATAATTGCCTTAACTGTTCATTCGTTAAGGCATTAATAATCTTGATCCGGGATTCAATACTAGGATAATGCCTTTTCATTATGAAGTTACCTACGTATACATAATAGCTTTCATCATCTCGATTAACACAAACCAGGGCATCTCTAAATTCATCAATACCATCCTGCTCAATGTAAGCACTTAAGTTTTGTAAGCTTTCGAGCAAAATACTGAATATTCTCTTTTTTGCTACCCTGGAATCCACGTGCCCATCCAATGTAGTTTCTACCTCATTTATGAGGCTATCAATATTTTCTGAAGACAACAACCCTACATATCCAAAGATATGACGCTCTTGCTCTTTTGATAATGAACAGAATAAATGATCGATATTGAATATGTTTGGATACATATTGGTTTTTCAATATGAAATATAGCGAAAATAATAAGTAATAAAAGATTAAATAAAAAAATTACCTTACAACATAAGTGTAACGATCAAAAGCTTCCTCTATTTGAAATATAGGGTAATAATATTAGGTTTGTGCTCTTGCTTGAATTCAAACTCATATGACCTATATTATAGTTACTTCTTTATACCTCTTGGTACTTATAGGAATTATCATTTATAAAAGCCGCTCTGTTAAAACAGAAGAAGATTTTGTTGTGGCAGGCAGAGGTGTACCGGTATATTTACTGGTAGGCACATTAGTCTGTACCTGGATAGGTTCCGGGAGTCTTTTTGGGACTGCAGGTCTCACTTTTCGAACAGGCTTCTCAGAACTATGGTTTTCTGCCGGAGCCTGGATAGGGATTATCTTTGTTTACTTCATAGCAGCTCGCGTCCGTAAAATTGCTAAATACACCTTAACTGACTTACTAGAGACCCGATATAATAATACAGCAAGGCTTTTAGGTACCATAACTATTATTGTCGCTTACCTTGTTATAGCAGGTTACCAGTTTAAAGGGGGTGGACGCTTTATCAATATTTTGACTGAGGGGGCCGTAAGCGCCGAAACAGGCATGTTACTTTCTTGCATTGTTATTATAGCTTTTACTGCCCTGGCAGGCATGGTATCTATCATCTCCATAGATATTTTTAATGGTGTGATCATGACACTGGCTATGATCTTTACATTACCATTAGCAATTTCTTCTCATGGCGGTTGGAGCCAAGTAATCGACACTATCAATGAAAAAAGCCCGGAATACCTTTCACTTTTCGAAGGACATGATGCGACCTGGGTCCTGGGTATCATTCTACCGACCTTCTTACTGTTGATGAGCGAGAGCAGTATGTATCAAAAATTCTCATCTGCTAAAGATGCCAAATCAGCAAAAAAAGCGGTCGTAGGTATGCTGATTGGCGTTGTGGTGATAGAATTTCTAATGTGCACTATAGCAGTCGTAGGATACGCAATTTATGCTGAAGACGCCCGGTTCTTCCTTGCCGATGGATCGGTCAACCGGGGAATGGCTGAAGAAATTATTTTAAGAATAGGTTTTGAGCAAATACCCGCTTATGCCGGCTCATTGTTATTTGCGGCGGGTATGGCTATCATTTTATCCACCGGCAATACTTTCCTTATGGTAACCTCCACTAACGTAACACGTGACCTGATTGCCAAGTACATCTATAAAAAAGGGGAATCTTTTAACACGGTTAAAATACAACGTGTTACCGTGGTTGTACTCGGTTTAATCGCCTACTTATTGGTAACGCAGTTCGAAACAATACTGGAAATGGCATTTATCTCTTATACAATGATAGGAGCTTCACTTGCCCCGGTATTATTAGCTTCCTTTTTCTGGAAAAGGGTAACACCAACCGGAGGGCTTGCATCCATCATAAGCGGAATGTCCGTCCCTGTAATCAACAAAGTGATGGAAGTATCCGGAACATCTTTCAGTTTATTTGGTGTTTCTTTTCCTGTAGATACGGACTACATAGCTATACCATCACTGGTATTGTCCCTTGCTGCACTAGTCATAGGAAGCCTCCTCACACCACATTCTCCTGAAGAAAAATGGAAGCCATTCTTTCCTGATTCAGAGAAATCAGATTGATGTGAGAGTAAGGCTTGTCAAGACATTTAGGATCAGTCGTCCTTTTTATATGCTTTAGTGGCAATCTGGTAAAGGAAGATACATATCACCAGTATTACGGCCAACCCAGGTTCACTACCAAAAGTCTGATCAACCACAGTCATAAAGTCGTCGGACTTGGTAATTACAATAGGTACCGCTAAACCAATACCAATTAGCGCTTCTCCGGTAATCAATCCAGAAGCAAAAAGCAGACCTGTACGTTCACTACGTTGTAAGGCCGTTTGGTGCTCTCCTACATTTTGGCATTTATTTTTCTGTTGATAACGAGCCACCAACCAGGCTATTATTCCTCCGAGCATAATCGCACTATCCAGCTCAAAAGGCAGGTACAATCCAACAGCTACCGCTAAAACCGGAGTTCTCCATAAAGAATTTCTGGCTTCCTGAATCTTATCAATAATAATGATAAGAACGCCCAGCCCCATACCAATGTATACCATTTTCCAGGGCAGGCCTCCTCCAAATACGCCTACCGCCACGCTTTGCATAAGTGTTGCCTGTGGTGCTTGTAGTGAATTAGGTTTTTCCGGTGTGGGCGGGCCAAAACCATAGGCCTCGTTCAATAATTCAAGTATCAGGGGCATTGCAAACGCAGCTGCCACTACTCCTACCATTTGCATGATCTGTTGTTTCTGTGGAGTCGCCCCCAATAGGTGACCTGCTTTAAGGTCCTGCATATTATCTCCGGCAATAGCTGCTGCACAGGCCACTACCGAACCTATCAGGATAGCCGCTGCCGGGCCTTTTTCAGAGCCACTACCCAGTAATGCCAGTAAAATAAGAGAAGAGGTGAGTATAGTAGCAATGGTAACTCCTGAAATGGGGTTATTTGAACTACCTACCAATCCTGCCATATAGCCGGCCACGGAAGCAAATAAAAAGCCTGCAATGATCATAATGATAGACATCAGGCCTGAAATAGGAATATTTTCGATTTCACGTAAATAAATAATAAATATTGGGACGATCATCACTCCAATACCCATGATCACCCACTGCATTGGCGTATCTTTTTCCGTCCTTAATGGCTCATCAGTATTTCCTTTGTTTTTCAATGCCTTCATCCCGGCGGACAGTGCAGAGCCTATAGCACCTTTGAGGCTGATCAGTGCCCAAAGTCCCCCAACTACCATCGCTCCAACACCAAGGTACCTGATCTGAGAGCTCCAGGTAGCCCCTCCGAGTGAAGCCGCATCAAGGCCATCAGGATTGCCATGAATAGCCAAGTAGATCGGTATAGCTATCCACCAACTTATGACACCACCGGCAAAAACCAGTGTAGCAATGCGAAGGCCTACAATATAACCTACTGACATCAACGCAGGGCTTAAATTCATTCCGAAATACAAGTAAGTTTTCTCGGCTGCAAAAGAGGCTTTTTCAAAAACAGCATCCCATATTTTCATCCCGGATTCCGAAAGCTTGACAAATGCCCCCGTCAAACCGCCAAGTGCCAGAAACTTTATAGCCTTACCACCTTCTTCCCCACTCTTTAACACCTCAGACGTAGCTACGCCTTCCGGAAATTTCAATTTCTGTTTTACGATCAGGGCTGATCGCAGTGGGATTGTAAAAAGAACCCCGAGCACACCTCCTGCCAGAGCAATTAATGCCGTTTCCAAGTAGCTAAACTCTGTCCAGTAACCGATAAGTACCAAAGCAGGAAAAGTGAAGATAACCCCCGCTGCCAGCGACTCCCCCGCCGAAGCAGCCGTTTGCACAATGTTGTTCTCCAAAATATTACTTTTTTTGAAAAGCTTTAACAGAGCCATTGATATTACAGCCGCTGGTATGGAGGCAGAAACAGTAAGTCCGGCAAACAGTCCAAGGTAAGCATTTGCAGCTGCCAGTGCTGCTGACAAAATGGCCCCTAATATAAAGGCCTTGATGGTAGTTTCCGGAAGTTTTTTTCCCGCCTCAATATAGGGTTTTTCTTCTTTATTCATGTGGTTGATGTTGGATAAACGTTGAAAGTACTGGATCATTCCGATCCAACCAAATATTTAAGAACAAACCCATAAATACTGTGTTATACAATTTATTACCCACAAATGTGCAAACGATTGAAATTACGTTTTTCCTTATTGTTGAACTGTTTTATTTACTAGTTTTACCCTCTTATCTTAATCACAAACTAACATCTATTAAATGCAAGAAATAGGACTAAAGTCAAGCGCAAAAGGCCTGGAAGCGTATGGCATTACGAACGCAAAAACTGTTTACTGGAACCAAACCCCCGGACAGCTGGTAGAGATGGCATTGTCTAACGGTGAAGGGCATTTGGCCGATAACGGAGGACTATGCTGCGACACAGGGAAATTTACTGGAAGGTCTCCAAAAGATCGCTTTGTTGTAGAAGATGCTAACACAAAAGACACAGTCTGGTGGGGAGATATCAATATTCCGATCACTGAAGATAAGTTTGACCAAATTTTGGACAAAATGGTCAAAAATCTGGAAGGAAAAGACTTATATGTTCGTGATGCTTACGCCGGAGCGGATAAGACTTATCGCCTCAACTTACGTGTGATCAATACCAAGGCCTGGCATAATTTATTTTGCTACAACATGTTCCTACGTCCCGATACTTATAAGCTGGGGAAATTTGACCCTAACTTCACTATCATCTGTGATCCTGATTTTGAGGCAGATCCCGAACAAGACGGCACCCGGCAAAATAATTTCGCCATTATCAACTTCACCAAAAGAATGATCTTAATAGGGGGTACAGGATATGCCGGTGAAATGAAAAAAGGTATTTTCGGAGTACTTAATTATATGTTACCAGTGGAGCACGGCATATTACCAATGCACTGCTCTGCTAACATTGGCTATGATGATCATGATACCGCTATCTTCTTCGGATTATCGGGAACAGGTAAAACAACGTTGTCAGCAGATCCGGATCGTGGCCTCATCGGTGACGATGAACATGGCTGGACAGATAAAAATGTATTCAACTTTGAAGGTGGTTGCTATGCTAAAGTCATCGACCTCACCCGGGAAAAAGAACCCGAAATATACGATGCCATCAAATTTGGTGCTATCGTAGAAAATACACGTTTCAAGGAAGGCACCCGAACCATTAATTTCGAAAACACCTCTGTTACTGAAAACACGCGTACAGCTTACCCAATATATCATATTAACAATGCTGTGAGTCCATCTGTAGGAGGTATCCCCAGAAACATTTTCTTTTTAACCTGTGATGCCTATGGAGTACTCCCTCCTATTTCAAGGTTGAATAAGAGCCTCGCTATGTATCATTTCATTTCCGGCTATACGGCCAAAGTTGCAGGTACTGAAGCAGGGGTAACCGAACCCCAAACCGTTTTCAGCGCTTGTTTCGGAGCACCGTTTTTACCTCTGCACCCAACAAAATATGCTGAAATGTTAGGGGAAAAAATGGAAAAATATGAGGCTAACGTATGGCTTGTTAATACCGGGTGGACAGGCGGCCCCTACGGTAAAGGATCGAGAATGAAGCTACCATATACCCGGGCGATGATCACAGCGGCGCTCAAAGGCACACTTAAAAATGTGGGATATAGAAAGCATTCTATTTTTCATGTAGAAATCCCTGCTACATGCCCTGGAGTACCTTCTGAGGTATTGAGTCCACGCGAGACCTGGAAAGATGATGAAGGTTATTATAAACAGGCGAATATCCTGGCCAACGAATTCAATAAAAACTTTGAAAAGTTTAGTGACTACGCCAATGAAGAAATCCTGGCTGCATCACCTCAAAATAGCCTAAAGTATAAATTATAACCAGGCTTTTGCTAAAGAATGGCCTTAAAATATATTAAGTCCATTCTTTAGCTCTTTCGGGCTTACCTCATTACCATCTGGTATTTTCTTTAGTTTTCGGATTTGGCAAGTATGATCAAGCCAAATAAAGATGGCACTCTTCGCCGTTCGCTACCCCTATAAATTCAGAGAACTACTTGGAAAAATCAGGAAGACACCCATATTTTTCAATCCTTTTCTCACGTAAAGAGCATATCACTTCAGTATTAATGCCTAGATAAAAACAAGGGAAATTGCCTATGTTTTTTTATTAACACAATGACTTATTTTGACCTAATAAACAATTAAGAGTCATGATGTTATTTAAGATCCTACAAATAGGTGTTAAGCCGAATACTCCTGATGAATTAAAGAAAACCGTGAGTTTGACAAATGCCATGGCACTACTTATCTCTTTCGGAGTAGCCTTACCTTTTTATATCTTATCATTATTGCATTTTAAGGAAATCGCTTTTTTGCCCCTGGTGGGTACTATTATTTGCCTTGGCACCATCGGAATTAATGGTTTAGGATTATATAATGTAAGTCGTCTAATCCTGGGGCTGGCACCTTTTACACTTACCACCATATTCGGGGCCTATTTGACTCCTACAGGAGAGCGCCCAATAGCCACGATATTTTCGTTGGAAATAGCCTTTACCGTAGTACCTTTTATCATATTCAGGATCAAAGAGAGGCCTCAACTCATTTTTTCTACGTTAATAATTTTGGTATCATCCGTTTTTTTCACCAAAGAGATTAGTGACTTTTTTGATAAAGACCTTGACCTGACCGTACTCACCGATGGTTATATGTTTAACTTATCTATCATGACGGCCTTGTTAATTTCATGCGGGAGCATTTTTTTCCTCTCGTGGAATAATGAAATTGCTAAAAAGGAACAAAAGGAACTGGTTAAAATGATGGATGTTCAAAACGAAGAACTTAAGCAGTCAGAAGAAACACTTAAAAGTAATCTCAAGCAGGTACATGAAAACCAGGAAGCTGAAAAACAACGTAATTGGGCCACAGAAGGGATGGCACGGTTTGGCAATTTGCTTCGAAAAAATCAAAACAGCGAGGAAATGTTTGATGAAATGGTATCCGGAATTACCCGATACCTGGAAGCCAATCAAAGCGCTTTATTCTTAGTAAATCGCAATGACGAAGATAACATTACCATCGACCTGAAATCATGTTATGCCTACAATAGAAAGAAGTTTCTCGAAAAATCTCTTCAGCCCGGACAAGGGCTGGTCGGCCAGGCTTATTATGAAAAGGACATCATATACATGACAAACGTTCCTGATAGCTATTTGCAGATCACATCCGGACTGGGAGAATCTATGCCTAAGTCTGTCCTTATTGTGCCACTCATGGTGAATGAAGTCGTGGAAGGTTTTTTTGAGATTGCTTCTTTTGAAGAATTTGAATCTCATAAAGTTGAGTTTCTACAAAACCTTGGAGAAAGCATTGCCTCGTTTATCAATATCAATCGCATCAATACCAAAACTAAGTTACTTCTGGAAGAAACGCAGCAGCAGGCGGAAGAAATGCGTTCACAGGAAGAGGAAATGCGTCAAAATATGGAAGAGCTTCAAGCCACTCAGGAAGAAATGCATCGAAAAGAAACGGAATATGTGGAACGTATTAAGCAGTTGGAAAGTGAGTTGGCAGCTTTGAAAGGAGACGAATCATCACGCGCAGCTTAAGTTAAAACTTAAAAATAAAAGGCTCTTTGCTGGAATTAGCAAAGAGCCTTTCTTTATTGTAGCCCGTAGGGGAATCGAACCCCTGTTACCAGGATGAAAACCTGGCGTCCTAACCCCTAGACGAACGGGCCATTTATTTAACGAGGTGCAAATATATTAGGTCAGCTCAATTTCGCAAAACACGATGCAAAAAAAATCTATTTTTTTTTCAATTCATTAGAAATACACTATTCTGAGAGTTTAAAACGATTGATATTCATGATGAACATCGCCATCTGTAAAATGGCATAATAAAAATGATCAAAATCGTCCGTAATTAGTGATTTTTTAGGCATTTCATTAATTGGTTTTAGGATGGGGGTATTGTATTTTTGCGCCCGAAATATAACAGTAACTCTTAAATCCATTATAATGACTAAAGTTGCAATTAACGGTTTTGGACGAATAGGTCGACTAGCTTTCAAAGTATTACTCGAAAAAAGTAATGTAGAAGTAGTAGCGATCAACGATTTGACGGACAATGCGACGCTCGCACATTTGCTTAAATATGATTCTATTCATGGCAGGTTCAATGGCACGGTAGAAGCCACAGACGAACACCTTATCGTAAATGGAAAAAAGATTCTGGCTCTGGCAGAAAAAGACCCGGCACAACTACCCTGGGCAGCTAACGGTGTAGACATTGTTTTGGAATCAACGGGAAGATTCGTAGACCAGGCGGGCGCTTCCAAGCATATCGAAGCAGGTGCTAAAAAAGTGGTAATATCCGCTCCTGCCAAAGGGGATATCCCTACCGTAGTACTTGGAGTGAACGACGAAATATTGACAGGCAGCGAAACTATTATGTCTAATGCCTCATGTACTACCAACTGTCTGGCTCCTGTAGCAAAAGTACTTCAAGATAACTTCGGCATTGAGAAGGGGTATATCACCACGATCCATGCGTATACCGCTGATCAAAACTTACAAGACGCTCCTCACAAGGATCTAAGAAGGGCCCGGGCTGCAGCGCTTAATATGGTACCTACCACTACCGGTGCTGCAAAAGCAGTAGGTCTGGTGTTACCTGAACTTAAAGGCAAGCTTGACGGTAACGCCGTAAGAGTACCCACTCCTACCGGCTCTTTAACTGATCTTACCTGTATTTTAAATAAGGAAGTGACGGCGGAAGAAATAAATGCTGCTATGAAGGCAGCCGCCGAAGGTCCTATGAAAGGTGTTTTGAAATATACTGAAGATCCTATTGTATCTTCAGATATAATAGGCGATCCACATTCTTCTATTTTTGATGCAAAAATCACTTCTGTCAATGGAAACCTCGCTAAGGTTGTTTCCTGGTATGATAATGAAGCAGGTTACTCTAATCGAGTAGCTGACCTTATTGCCAAACTGTAAATCCAGTCCTGGCATTTTAATATAATGAGGGTGTCTCAAAAGTCACCTTCTTTTTATGGTAAAGAAAGTAAAGGCCGATAGCGAGAAGCTGTCGGCCTTTTTGATGACTAAGGGTTAACTTAGTGTTGTGTGTACTACTTCAAATCTA
>NZ_VKDC01000051.1 GCF_007097395.1 Fulvivirga sp. M361 | reverse complement strand
AAATGCCGTATTTTTATCCCTCATATTTGGGTGTCGTATAAGGTGTGCTTTTTGTTTCTAACTATCTCAAAAATAACACCTTACACCCAAATTATTCACCTACTAATGAATTTTCCGGGTTAAGGTCTTCAACAGCAAATGTGACTTGGGGGATGTTGCTATCGTATTGTATATTAACCGTTTTCCTTCCAACGCAGGCAGAAAGCAAAAGGGCTATTACCAACACGGATATACTTGCTTTCAACGTCTGGCATAGGTGATAAAAACGTAACATAGCTGATGAGTTGACGGGCGGAGTTATTTCTTTTTGTATTGGAATTCGTTCTCAAAATTGCCATTAAGGTATTCCGGTGACCGGGGTACGGCAAACTGGTATTCATAGATGTAATCCATTTCAACCTTTAGATTCTCAGCTTCAAATTCCATGACATGCCCGGCAAAGGTTTCGTCATCTGAAACAAAGTGCAGGTGATAAGCCGCTACGTTGATATTTCCGATGAACTCCGGGCAGAAAAAACCTACCATGGTCCCGGAGAAGTTTTCACGTTCGAAAACCGGGCGATTTGGAATGAGTACATCCAAACCATCCTCGAAAGGTTTATCCTGCTTATTCAAGCCCCCACATTTCATCTTTTTGAAATCCCCATGTATTTTAAAAGCGTAAAATATGTTTTTAGAGGGTAACTGTTCATTGATCTTCTCCCTGAGGCTTTTGTAATTATCTACTTCCTTTATCTCGAAGGATTGCTCCACATCGAAAAATGCGGCATTTGCATACACTATTTTGTCGTCATCTTTGACTCTTGTGACTTTACCGTCTTCCGTTGCCTTAAACAATACTCCATCGAGCATAATTAGTTCTCCGTCAAGTAGATTATATGACCCCAGGGCAATATCTCCTCTTTCTTTTAATTCTTTAGCCGTCAGTTCTCCTTCAAAAATTTTATTAACAAATGCGTACCAAATGGAGTAATGATAGAAGACATCACTTTTTTCTTTTTCGACTATTGTTTCTTCGGTGGAACCCGCAACGGGAACGGAATGCTGGTTTTGATTGCATGCAATCAACAGTACCAAGGCTGTTAAGAATGGATTGAATACTTTCATAGGTCTAAATTTGATATGAGTTTGATACTGTTTATCCTGAAAGAAGCAGTGTTAATTTGAGGTTTTTTTTGGATAAAAACGGCGCATACGTTTGATCTGTAACATTCAGAAGGCAACTGAGAAATAACATCACACCTTGGACTGCAAAGTGTTTTTACTGTTATTAACCGTACATTGATCCGCTAGCTGTCTATTTCCAGGGAGGAGCAGTAAGTTGGTCGATATACTCAAGCGTAGTTTTAAGCTTGGGAAAGGTTTATACCTGATTTCAATCAGGTGGGATTAACGAAAATACCCACTTGGATTTACTTGCAAATATTCCCGGAAAACCACACCTTTGCTATTATTTTTAATTAATCTAAATAAGAATGGAATTGGACGGAAGCATATGCCAGGAAGAATTCGCTGATTTTGTATCTGTAGATGTTAAAGATGACTTCTTACCCATGGAGGAATGTATCTTCAAGAAATGCTGCAAAAAGTACAAGAAGAAGGGTAAACACTGTAAAGGCTGTCCACGTAAATAAATGACAACGGAAACGGTAACATCATCATTAGGAGTGCTTATCTTTAGTACAGATAATACGCATTTGTATCAGTGTGATACTACGGAACAGTTTACACTGGTGTTTTTTGGCCAGAAAGTGGTTTTTCGTTTTTGTGAGTTAATCGTATTTAAATCTAAAATCCGGAAAATTGATCTGTTTAACCTGTTCAATACTGATGTTCCGGATATTGAATTGATACATCTGCCTCATTGCGATCGTTTTTTTGCCCTTTCCACGCTTCAAATACTCGAGTTGAGGGAGTTGTTTTCAGGATCATTTGCCATGATGGAATTGAATAGTATTATCCAGCGGCGAATTGTAAGAAAGGCCCTTTAAACTTTATTTTGACTAAGTATAAATTGATTTCATTTGTTCGTAAAAAGCAACTTTTACTCATGATTTCGGTTTCTTTACCTGATAGACTATTGATAAAATGAAAGATATTTTAAGAAGACATCAAGTGCTTAGTGAGGAAATCACTGACATTTTAAATAAACAAGTCAAGATAGAAGCTCAATCATCAGCCAGTTATTTAGCATTGGCGGCCTGGTGTGATGTACGTGGTTATGACAACTGCGCTGCTTTTTTCTTTAAGCAGTCCGAAGAAGAGCGTAAGCATCAGATGAAGATTTTCCGCTACCTGACAGATATGGAGTGTAATGCTATTTCACCCGCAGTAGCTGAATCACAATATGAATTCGGTTCGCTCAGAGAGGTATTTGAAAAAGCGCTTGAAATGGAAATTAGTGTGACAGATGCTATTCATGACATTGTGAGGGCTTGTCGAAAAGCCGGAGACATCGCTACTGAGGAATTTATGCGTTGGTTTGTGCAAGAGCAGATTGAGGAAGAGTTTGTAGCACGAAGAACACTTGAATTATTTGATGTGCTTGGAGAAGATAAAATAGCGCTGGGAATGATAGAAGAACGTGTATTGCACGTTGAATACGACGGGGGAGAAGAAGGATAATAGACTTAAAAGCCTGCTGATTAAAGGGAAGTTCTGACTCAGGACTTCCTTTTTTTATGATATTCTGAAGACATTGCTTTTATGAGAATACTCCTATTCCATAACTTTTGGTTTTTTATCAATACCCATTAGGCACCTGGTGAACTATTGAATCGCCGAAAAAATACTAAATGATCTTATTCTCAAAAATTGACAGTGATTATTTTCACGGTTTTAGCTTCACTATGCGAAAATTAATGCTGCGATATATGGCAGTAAATTGTTTTCAGAACCATTTGAGACCTGGGGTGGATGGAGTTGTAATGAAGGAACCATTAGCAGCCAGTGAGCGTGCTACGCTACCGGATAACTGAGATTTTTCATGGATGAGATGAACAAAAACATGCCGGTTGCTTGAATATTTCATAAAGATTGGCTTAACGTGAATAGTCTGATATCCATGTTTTTTCCCTTATTATTGATTTTTTGTATCATATAGTACAATAAACTGATGAGAGACGTATCAAATTTTATGGTCTTTTTTCTACTTTTAATGTTAAGTCTATCTTTCAGAAAATCAATCGATTAGCGTTTTAAGGTTAACCAATGATGAGCATTTATAAGATATAAAAAACTAAATTTTAATACTAAATTTTAAATTTAAATCTAAGTTTTATTAAAATTTATATTCTTTTTGTTTTGTAAAAAATGATAATGAAGTTGCCAAGAAACGTTATTTTTAGGTATTAAGTATGTTTGTGTTTCAGAACTACTGTATAGTATTTTTTTACTATCTTTTCAACTTTGTTCTGTAAGCGCATGTTAGGTTATGTGACGTAAAAAGGCATTTTTTCATCTATTTTAAAGGCAAACTCCATTTATGGCGAAGCTCAAAAACATCATCAAGCAGTTGTCGATTAAGGACTATGAATCTATTAGAGATTCTTTATTAGAAAGTAACGCTGACAAGTCGGCGTATTTGTTACAGGCTATGAGAGAGCGGCAACTCTCGGATACAAAGATCATGAACGAGCTCGGTGTTAATACAAATGCCTACTATACGCTAAGGTCCAGGTTAAACCAAAAGATAGAAGATTATCTGATCCAGATCATGGAAAGCCCCAGGACAGATATTCTAAAGAAGGTCGCTAATATTAATGAGATCATTTTTACCAAGAAAAGGGCTATTGCTGCGGCTACGTTAAAAAAACTGGAGAAGGAATTGCTGGATTATGATCTTTCCAACGAGTTGACTATTGTTTATAAGTCACTCAAGAAAATGCATATACATGATCCTGAGTATTACCACTATTCTCAGCAATACAACAGACATGTAGCTTACATGCTTGCAGTGGATAAAGCCGAAGACCTGCTGGCAGAATATTTTAAGAAATACGGTGAATTCACCCTTTCAGGTGAGGATTCTGATAAACTAGGACTGACGTTACTAATGAAGGAGATGGCCAACGTGAGTGCATTGTATGAGTCGCACAGGCTGTATGTTTATCAAAGTTGCATTGTAATATTTCATCAACTTTTTGTGGATCAGGAAGAGAGTATGGATGAAGATGTGGAGCCCATTGAAGATATACTTCATAATGTAGAGAAGATATTCAAATCATATCAGTTGGATTCTATCTATTACCACATGAACCTTGTGTTCGAGTTTTTAAAGCTTGAATACTATAATCATTACAAAGTATATCGCAAAGCAGAAAGATATTTTGAGGAGGTCAATGATGCTGCAAGTAACCTTCTTACAAATTACACACTTTATACGCACCCTTCTCAGTTTCTTGTGACCAAAGTACATCGTCATTTGAGAGTAGGTACAGAGGCAGAAATGTATGAAGAGAATGAAGGGATGTTCCATGATTACGAGGCGGACAAGCAGGACACTCCAACCTATCTCACATACGTTATGTACCGTGCTATATCTTGTTATTACGCTAATAATTATGAAGAGGCTAGCAGATGGATCAATAACCTGCTCAATGAGGTGAGCTTAAAAAAGTATCCTTATGTCCAGCTGGAAATAAAGATCATCCTTGCTATACAATATGCTATGATGAGCGATTTTGATCTGTTTAATCAGTTGATCAACAGTATTCAACGACAGGTACGTTTACTGGGTAAAGACACCTGTGAACACGTAATCATTTTATCCAAAATACTCAAAGTAGCTATCAGTGATGTGAAAAAGAATAAAGCTGATAAAATACGGACAATGATGACGAAAATATCTGTAATAGATACGCCTCACTTTGCTCTCTCGAATCTGATCAAAAGGGATGAGAGCTTTGTACAACGTATGTGCGAAAGGCCTTAAGTTTTTAAAGCTTAATGTTTTCCAGGCTTTCCTGGGACAATGGTTTGTTAATATACAACTTCACATAGCTGTACTTCTTGGATTTGTTCATATCCTGTGGATTGATAGATGAAGTAAGCATCACAATCTTACATTTCTTTCGGGTATTTTCGCCGAGCTTCTCAAATTCATCAAGAAATTGGAACCCATCCATTAAAGGCATGTCGATGTCCAGAAAAATTACTTCCGGTAGTACCTGATCAGCTATGTCGTCTATCTTCTCAATGTTTTTAAGAAATTCGATAGCACTTTTTGCACCCGTGTGAGTATAAATATAGGTGGCAATATTAGCCGCCTCTATCATTTTCTGGTTGATGAGATTGTCGATTTCATTGTCATCAATCAACATTACAGAGTGATATCTTTTTTGCTTATCGAACATAGATTTTTTATATGATATTCGCTAAAGTTAAACTAAAGCTCTGCAATCTCAAAATTATACACAGGGCCCGATTGGCATTAAAAAATGACAAAACGGCTACAGAAGCCTATTGTGGGTTACGCCAAAAAGGTTCTGTTTACGTAACCCACTGATAATCAATTTAACAAATCTGCAAAAGATATTGTTTCCCGCCGAAATTCCGGATATTCAATAATTCGACGAATGACATGATTCTATAGATTAAACTGTATACCTTGTGCCAATGGAAGTTCAGTGCCATAATTAATAGTATTTGTCTGCCTGCGCATATATACTTTCCAGGCATCTGATCCTGATTCCCTTCCTCCTCCGGTTTCCTTTTCACCGCCAAATGCTCCGCCTATCTCGGCCCCTGATGTACCTATGTTGACATTTGCGATGCCACAATCTGACCCTCCATGAGATAAGAAATGTTCTGCTTCCCTTACGTGTGTGGTCATAATAGCGGAAGATAATCCCTGAACCACCCCGTTTTGCATTGATATGGCGTCTTCTATTTTTTTATACTTTATAAGATATAGAATTGGTGCGAAGGTCTCTGCCTGTACTATATCCATGCTGTTTTCTGCTTCTGCTATTACAGGCTTAACATAGCAGCCGGAGCGATAACCTTCCCCTTCCATTACTCCTCCTTCTACCAGGATAGTCCCTCCCTGGCTTTTTATTTCTTTAAGGGCAGTGCTATACATATCTACTGCCTGTTGGTCAATTAACGGTCCTACATGATTTGCCTCATCCAATGGGTTTCCGATTTTTAGTTGAGTATAAGCAGCAGCCAGCTTGTCTCTGACGGTATCATAGATGGACTCATGAATGATTAACCGTCGTGTAGAAGTACAACGCTGCCCACAAGTACCTACAGCGCCAAATAGCGCTCCCATAATAGCTATATCCAGGTCTGCATGTTCTGAAATGATGATGGCATTATTACCCCCAAGTTCCAATAAAGACTTACCAAGTCTGGCACCTACTGCTGCGGCTACTTTTTTACCCATACGTGTAGATCCTGTAGCAGAAATTAGTGGTATGTTAACGTCGTTACTGAGTAGTTCGCCAATGCGATAATCGCCGTTAACAAGGCATGACACACCTTCAGGGACGTTATTTTCAGCAAATACCTTACTCACGATCTGCTGACAGGCAATGCCGCATAAAGGTGTTTTTTCAGAAGGCTTCCAAATACATACATCACCACAGACCCATGCAAGCATCGTGTTCCATGACCATACTGCTACGGGAAAGTTAAAAGCAGAAATTATTCCTACGATACCTAAAGGATGATATTGCTCGTACATCCTGTGCTCTGGCCTTTCAGAGTGCATGGTAAGACCATGTAACTGACGTGAAAGTCCTACCGCAAAATCACAGATGTCAATCATTTCCTGAACCTCTCCTAAACCTTCCTGGTAGGATTTACCCATCTCATAAGATACCAACTTACCAAGTGGCTCTTTTTGTGCCCGTAGTTCATTACCGATCTGGCGAACAATTTCTCCTCGCTTAGGAGCAGGTAACAATCGCCAGCTTTTAAAAGCTTCTGAGGCTGTTTCAATGACTTTTTTATATTGCTCTTCTGTGGTCTGGTAAACTTTTCCGATCAGTTTGCCATCTACGGGAGAGTAAGATTCTATATATTTACCAGTACCTGAAAGCCATTGGCCGCCAGTAGAAGTTCCATGGTTTATTTCTTCAATTTTTAACGCTCTTAAAGCATTAGATATATTATGGTTGTCCATCGTTTGAATTAGTTTGGCTGGCCAAAGCTATTTAAAATGCGAATCAAGTTTGCATTGAAACTAATAAAATAGAAAGCGAAATGGTAAAGATGTTTGCATGGCGTGCTTCACCAATCTATTCCGAACACGTTCTTCTCACCATTGGGGTTAATTCCTTCGATAAGTATGCCCCCATTTTTGTTTTTCAGGATTCTGTGAAGGTCTGCTACGTCTGCAATAGTCAATTTGTCAATAGAGGTAATTACAAAACCATTCTTTATGCCGGCGTCCTGCCATTTTCCAACACCAATATCTTTGAGTCTTACGCCACCATTTACATCTAACTTATTCATTTCAGTGAGTTCCAGGTTTTCAAGTAGCGCGCCTTCCAGATGTTTAGGATAGATAGTTTTGACTATCTCTGTAGTTCCTTCTGTATTACGCAGTGTTGCTGTCACACTTCTTTGCTTATCGTTTCGAAGATAAGTGACTTTTATTTGGTCACCAGGGCGATTGCGAGCTACAAATTCTTGTAATTCTGAAACATTGTTGACAGTCATGTCGTCAATGGCCACAATCACATCACCTTCTTCTATACCTGCTTCTTCTGCGGAGCTATTGTTATTGACACCACTTACAAAAACCCCACTTACCACCTTTAAATCTCTGGCCCTGGCCAGTCTAGCATCTACATCACCAATTCGGATGCCGAGCAAACCACGCTGGACTTCCCCGAATTCCAGTAGATCGTCCATTACCTTTTTAACCAAAGCTACAGGTACGGCAAAGGAATAGCCTGCATACGTGCCTGTAGGTGTCGCAATGGCTGTATTAATTCCCACCAACTCACCTTGAAGGTTTACCAGCGCTCCTCCACTATTACCAGGATTGACAGCAGCATCAGTCTGAATGAAAGATTCAATTTGCAGGTTACTTTTGTCACGTAAAATCCCGATATTCCGTGCTTTGGCACTCACTATTCCAGCGGTGACGGTAGAATTTAAGTCAAAGGGATTTCCTATGGCTAGAACCCATTCTCCCGGAGATATCCTGTCAGAGTTACCATATTGGATAAAGGGGAGCTGTTCCAAAGCATCGATTTTAAGTAGTGCCAGATCCGTAGTCGGGTCCGTGCCCATTATTTTAGCACGAAAACTACGATTGTCATTCAACACTACTTCAATCTCACTGGCATCTTCAATCACATGATTATTAGTAGCGATGAATCCATCATCTGAGATGATCACTCCCGACCCGGAGGACTGTGAAGGGTTATTGAAAAGACCATCAAGCGGATTGATACTATACCCCCCTGAAGAATAAGAAGAACGGATATGTACTACTCCTGAGGTAACCGAACGTGCAGCATTTACAAAGTTTATGCCTTTTGGGATAATCGTTGAAGAATCGAAGAGGTTGGCTACGGGGATAGTCCCCTTTTTTTGACGATCACTGATGGATAAAGCAGAGAATTTCGTGGCTACCGGTTCATTGTCAATGTATGACAGTATTATCAAGGCGGATAAAAAAGCCCCGAATACCGATGAAGCAAACATGGCAAGAAATAGATAGCGATTCTTCATAATTAGTAGTTAAGGTTTTTAAGTTAACGCATCTTACTACCAATCAGTTTTAAAATTCTTCAAAGCGTACTATTTCTTTTCGTCAATGAGTTTTTTTAACTCAAGGTATTCGTCACGCAGCCTGGCGGCCTCTATAAAATCCAACTCTTTTGCGGCCTTCTCCATGGCTTTTTGAGTAGTAACAATCAGTTTTTTCAGCTCATCTTTACTCATATATGAAACAACAGGGTCTGCTGCAATGGATTGTGATTCATCTTCCATGTAGTATTTTACAGATGACTTCTTTTTGTCAGCAACCTTGGTCTGTTCTAGGATAGATTCTCGCGACTTAATAACGGTTTGAGGTACGATACCATGTTTTTCGTTGTAGGCACTCTGTATGCCTCTCCTTCTATAAGTTTCATCAATAGCCGTTTGCATGGAAGGCGTGGTTTTGTCAGCATACATCACTACACGTCCGTTAGCGTTACGCGCAGCCCGTCCAATAGTTTGGACCAATGAGCGCTCATTACGTAGGAAGCCTTCTTTATCGGCATCTAAAATTGCCACAAGTGATACTTCTGGAAGGTCCAGCCCTTCTCTCAACAGGTTCACACCTACTAATACATCAAATACGCCCAGGCGCAGTTCCCGTAAGATCTCTACTCGATCCAACGTATCTACTTCACTGTGTATATAGCGGCATTTTACATTAGCGCGTTCCAGAAATTTGGTAAGTTCTTCGGCCATTCGTTTAGTGAGTGTTGTAACTAACACTCGCTCTTCTTTTTTGACTGTCTCGTCGATTTCCTCCAGAAGGTCATCTATTTGGTTGACACTGGGCCTGACATCTATTTCAGGATCCAATAGGCCCGTAGGACGGATAATCTGTTCTACAACTACGCCTTCAGATTTTCTTAGTTCATATTCACTGGGAGTAGCGCTGACATAGACCACCTGGTTCATCAACGACTCAAACTCATTGAAAGTCAGAGGCCTGTTATCCAATGCAGAAGGTAGTCTGAAACCAAAATCTACCAGGTTCACCTTTCTGGATCTGTCACCACCCCACATAGCTCTAACCTGGGGTACAGTAACATGACTTTCGTCTATAACCATAAGATAATCATCGGGGAAATAATCCAGCAGGCAAAAAGGTCTTGCACCAGGTTTACGCCGGTCAAAATAACGTGAATAGTTTTCCACACCTGAACAGTAACCCAGTTCCCGCATCATTTCAAGATCGAATTCTGTTCTTTCTTGTAGTCGTTTTGCTTCAAGATGCCTTCTTTCGGTTTCAAATTGATTTACCTGTGCGACTAAGTCATCTTGTATTTCATGTATAACTTGTTTTAGCTGATCTTTTCCGGTGACGAACAGGTTAGCGGGGAAAATGGTAATACTTTTTTCATCCGATATCTTTTTGCCCGATGATGGTTCAATTCGTTGAATGGCCTCGATCTCGTCGCCCCAAAAAATAATTCTATAAGCAAAATCCCCATAAGCAATGTATATATCTACGGTATCTCCCTTTACCCTGAATGTACCGCGCTTAAATTCGGCTTCTGTGCGGCTGTATAAGATATCAACCAGTGAAAACAAAAGCCTGTTTCTGGCAATTGATTCACCAGTAGTCAGTTGTACTACATTTTTTCCGAATTCTTCAGGGTTTCCAATACCATAAATGCATGATACAGAGGCTACGACCAGGACATCTCTTCGTCCCGTGAGTAATGATGACGTGGCGGCTAACCTAAGTTTTTCTATCTCGTCGTTAATGCTCAGGTCTTTTTCAATATATAAATTTGAATTGGGAATATAGGCTTCGGGCTGATAGTAATCATAGTATGAAATGAAATATTCTACCGCATTTTCAGGGAAGAATCGCTTAAACTCTCCATATAGCTGGGCCGCTAGTGTTTTATTATGGCTAAGTACAAGAGTGGGACGTTGTACTTTATTCACAAGATTGGCTATTGTAAATGTTTTACCTGTTCCTGTTGCTCCCAGTAATGTTTGAAAAGGTTCGTTGGACTCAATGCCATCTGCTAATTGACGAATTGCTTCAGGTTGGTCACCGGTAGGTGTGTAGTCACTTGATAATTTAAAATTCATAGCCCTACTGCATATTGATTGCAACAAAGCTATGATTCTTAGTGAATATAATCGTCAAGTTGCAGCTACCTTAACAAGATCAGGGGTGAGGAGCGGTTAAGATAATCTGTGAACCGAGAAGGATAGAAACTATAACTTACAGCCTCTATCCAGGTCTTTTGGTTTAAACTACTTCTTTGGCCTGAAGAAATTTTTCGGCTTGCTTGTAGTCATTGAAATACTGGATTATATCACCATCAGATGATACATTTTTAGCAGACAGTTCAGCGAAGATATTCGAAGATAGTACCCAGGCAAAATTTTTCAAGCCTTCGTCCATCATCTTTGGGAACCATACACTGCTCACCCATTCCGTGGCACCTTGCCATGGTCCGGTTACCTCGCTGTTGTCATTTAATACGTTGTTGCATTGCGGTCGTTCTTTGAACAATTTTAAGATTTTTTCACAACCATCCATGACGTTTTCGACGGTTTGAAAACCGATCCAATGGTCATACATGATGTGCTTTTCCTCATCATACAAAATTTCAATGTGCTTCTCTTTTAATAAAGTTACTTTACCCATGATCCTAAAATTTATTTAAATTCAAAATTTATGATTTTGTCGTAATTACAACTATCAATTTTTGCTCAAAAATTACACAGAATATTAATTACTTAATGAACTAGTGTTTCAACCGTATATTCGGTTATATGAATTAATTAAATATCTGTAAATCAACTTTTTGTGATTTTTTTTTGGCAAAAAAGTGACTTTAAAATGATGTAATGAATTACACATAATTGAAGCCTTTTCTTAGAAAATATCTATTATTTGAATTTTATATTATGTATAAAACCGTGAAAATGAATTTTAGTTTTTATTTTATGAGCTTTTTTTTGAGTTGTGATTCCCTAACTGTCTAGTTAATAGGGGAAAGTGACTTGATTGTTCACTTTATCTTCCATCTATTTTCTGTGACGTTCCCATTCTAATATGAACTCCAGTTTTTGCCCTTTGGCCGACATAGGGGGGGTGGAGAGTGTAAGTCTGTCGTCTTTGATTTCTGCATACCGTCTTTGAGTATTATTTTGCCAGTTAGGAAACATGGATCCTTCTACTTCGTGCACCATGATATTGGGTTCTTCCAACCTATATTTACCATAGTAAGCCAGGTAACTCTCGTAAGCAGGGACGATCTCCTCGACCAGGCCATCAAAGTGATCATTTTTAGAAAAAATTGCACGATTGGGTTTGTGAATTTGTACGTTCATATACCCCTCATTATCATACATAAGAATACCACAAGGATTAGCATCGTAGTAGATGACTTCATTCCCTTCTTCATCCTTGTATATCCAGGAAAGGAGCTTCCATGTGCCAACTATTTCGGTAAGTAGATCAGTTTTTAGTTGTTCTTCCATAGGGTTTTTTATTAGTAGATTGATTTAATTAACTATTTACCTTGACAGTTTCTTGGATTAGTTGACTCATTCGTACGTTTAGGAGTGCCGTAACATATACAGTATCATTGTAAATGTAGTAATGGCCTCCCGGGCGCTCGATAAATTGAAACCCTTGTATCATGGCTTCTTTCTGCCAGGCCAGCATGTGATTTTTACTGACTCTATCGTCTTCTTCTCCTCGTATGGCTACTAAAGGTATAGACAGGTTGATACTTTCATCATAGTTGTAACTGCTAAGCAGCGAAAGGTCACTGCGTAGCGTTTTTACGAGTAATGTACGTAGTTCTTTATCCTGAATTTTTTCTTCTGACATATGGGGAAATAACGCGACTAAATCAGCTTCTGACATTCGATGATCAAGACTCTTTTTATCATACAGGCTCAAATGTGGCATCGATGATATAAACAACGCCTCGGGCTCGGGCATTTGTAATGACTTCAATTCTCTTACTGCCAAATAAGCCAGCATTCCTCCCATACTATGGCCAAAAAATGAGAATGGCTTATCCATCAATTCTTCCAAGGATGGCATAAGGTCTTGCAGGAAATCCTCTATGGTCTCATAAGTATCTATTGATGAACGATGACCTCTACCTGGTAATTCAAATAGTACTAATTCTGTTTCCGGGCTAATATGATCTTCCCAAGTGTTGAAAAGAGTAGAATTTCCTCCGGCATCGTGAAAGCAGAATAGACGCTTTTGGGCATTGGCATTAGGTTTTGGTATTATGAAAGGAGATGCTTTTTTTCGATTCGTTGCTGCTATTTTAAAATCATCAATGAGTTTTTCCAGGGCAAATTCCGCATAGGCTGATATTGTTGGATTTTCCCAGAAATCAGAGATTGAAAGTTTTAGAGATAACGCTTTTTCGAGTTGATTACGAAGTTGCACGGCCATAATGGAGTCAACGCCTAATCCTTTGAATGTCATATTCAAACCAATTTTATTGGCGTCTGCTTTTATGATAGACGCTACTGACCTCACCAGGTGCTTCTGAAGTTGCTCCTTCTTTTCATCCAGGGTGGGCAGCAGTTTTATAAGGTTGGTTAAATCTACTTCCTGATCTTCTTGTAGATTTTGATTACTTCTAACTTCCTCGAAATAGTTGCTCCTGGATAGATAAGGATACGTTTGTACTATTCTTTCTACATCCATATCAAATATTCCCAGTTGATACCTCTCTAAATTTGAGATCATCCCATATGCTCCGAGCAATACCGTTTTATTTTGAACGAGTAGGTCTTTCCATTTGGTGGAAGTAGCCTTATCATTTTTAGGTTTAGGTACAGAAATATAAGAGAACCCTCCCCAGTTAATGCTGATAACCGGTAATCCTTTTGCCTTTCTCAGTGCACCAAGCTGATCCATGAAGGCATAACATGCTGCACTGTTTCCATGTTCACCGGGGCCTATCATAGCTGAGGCTGATGAGAGTAAAATGAATTTTTCCACTGGAATTTCAAGAGAAAGCTTATGTAAGTTCCATGAACTTTTGATCTTCTCGATAATAGCCCGGGTATATACCGGTGAAGACATATGGGTACCCATCGGTTTTATATGATGAACGATACCCAATAGAGGTGAATCACTTTCTATATTCCTGATAACGCTCAAAAGAGTAAGGTAATCAGTAGTATCGATGTTTTTAATGCTTAGTTCTGCGCCTGCCTGGGTGAGTTCTTCGACTTTTTCGATAAATCTGCCAGACGATTGATCATTTTCTACCAGTAGAAATTTTCTCGCTCCTTGCGAAAACATCCATTTGATGTAATGGAGACTGGTACGATTCAGTTCAGTTACCAGATAATACCCTTTAGCCGAAAACTCGTTTTTTTGTAGCTGTATAACGTTTGGACGGTAATGATCTAAGCGTGCATAATAGTGTTTTCCATTTCTAATGCCGATTTCCCGTTCATTACGATCACCAAATAACATTTCATTGATCAAATTTTCTGTATCATTAACATCTTTTAGGGTGTCAATGACCCGGATGTTACAATCTGCCTGCTCATTAGCCAGCACACGTACATAGCCGAGTAAGGGTGCGACGGCCAGATTGATGTCATTTTCCAGACTTTGTGCATTTTCTGTTACTATGCAGATGTCAAGACCTGTTTTATCTTCCATCTGTTTTTCTACAGCACTTACAATCGAGGTGAGGTTTTGGTAATGCTGGTTACTAAAGGTATCCAGTTCCCGGTTATTCTGATCAAATCTATCCAAAGCATAAATAATCCCTTTTAGATGACCTCCTGTTTTTACCAATACCGATTGGATGAGTGATACGTATTGATCCGGACTATTGAAATCTATTTCGTAGAGCCCTTCTTTTTTCTCGAGGAATGAAGTGCCATTTTGTACCGTTATAATGGTAATATCTTTCAGTGCCAACTGGTAATGAATTTCTTGGGCTTTTTCATCACTATGTTCAAAAAGTAACCAGGTATCTGTTTTGGCGGCAGTGGCTGGTGGCGTTGCCCTTACTCCATTGTTTTCAATCCATTTCGTTTTATAATAGAGCTTATCTTTTGCTACATCCGAAACAGGGAAGCTTATTTTGCCATTTAGTTGCTGGATCAGGAGGACTGGTCTTCCTTCATGATCAAATAGTACAAGATCCGCACCAATTATTCCTTCCCGCTGATTTTCCAACATACGGAATGAAGAATTAGCATAGATCCGAAAGTTTTTGCTTAAGTCTATGTCTTCCAGCAATAGCAGTGTACCCAGACTTGTTATGGTAGTAACACTTTCGGAATGCAACCGATCATCCGTTAATATTTTAGTATATATAGCTTGAATACAGCTCTCCAGCAGCGATGGGGGTATGCTCAACGCCTGGGTGGTGTTGGTGGTTTCATGATCTAATGCCAGGTTCGCCAGTATTTGATTTCCATTCAGTTTCAGCTCATGTACACCTTGTAAGCCCGGGCTGTATTTTATTCCTCTTTGTTCCAGAGAATTGTAAAACTCTTCTTTTTTAACGATTTCATTCCATTCCAGTCCGTCTATAATAGGAAAGTCTGCTTTATGGTGTTCTTGCACTTCTATACAACAATACTCACCTCTTAATATCAAAATCCAATCGTTTTTATATGCTTCTGTTAAATTGCTGTAGTAACATTCTAACTTCCCTTTTTTCGGGCCGTCTTCTACAATTTTTACCTGGAACCTGACATTTTTCACCTCATTGATCAGGACCATTCGCTTGAAACTTAACTTGCGAAGCGCATGGTTTTTATCAGGTTGCAGATCGTTCAGCGCTGCTAACATGACCTCTATGTAGAACGACGGGGGCATGACTGTTCTGCCTCCTACATTTTTCTCCATGAGAATGGTAAACTGTTCTAAATTTATTTGTTTTTCCCAATAATGGGTTTGGCGCATTCCTCCCAGTACCATCTTTTCTCCTAGCCAGGGGTGATTGTGTGTGGCCAGGTTTGAGCTCTCTCCGGCAGGACCTGGTTTTATCTCGTAACTTTCTTTCTGAAAAGGATAGCCTGGTAACTCGAGATCTGGCGCTTTTTTCGTTCTGTAATAGCGGCTCCAATCTATATTGACCCCTTGATCGAAGAGTAAATTGAAGTTGCTGAGAATTTCAGTTAACTCAGACCTTTCCTTATGCAAAGAGTGACAGACTACTGCACTTTTTGCTTTACTTGCGTCAAGACATTCATTAATGGAAGTGGTAAGCACCGGATGTGGACTTACTTCAATGAACACTTTATGATCCTCCTTAACCAATTGCTCCATAACAGAAGCAAATCGTACACCATTTCTGAGATTACTGACCCAATAATCCGCATTAAGTAATTTGCCATTTACCTTTTGAGATAAAACGGTGGAATAAATATCTGTGTGACTGTCCAGTGGCCATAAGCTATTGAGTGCCTGATGTAAGTCGCCTTTCAATGGATCCATGTGACTGCTATGAGAGGCTACATTTACTTTGACCTGTCTGGCAAAAACATCTTTCTCTTCCATCTCAGCAAGCATTTTCTTTATGGAAGGCTCATCTCCGGCCAATACAGTAGATTTTGGACTATTATTGACTGCAACAGAAAGAGTTGGATAACGTTCTACAACTTTTTGGGCTTCTTCCACGGTTAATTCGGTAACGGCCATTGCGCCATTACCGCTTACAGTCTTCATGAGTTTGCTACGTGTGCAGATCACATTGGCTGCGTCATGTAAGGAGAGACTTCCGGATATATAGGCCGCGGCAATTTCACCCATACTATGGCCTACCACAGTATCCGGAGTTATACCCCATGATTTCCATACTTCTGCCAAAGCAATTTGTACTGCACAGAGAATAGGCTGAACAATATCTATTTCACGTAATTCGTCCCTGTTGCCGTATAGTTTATCTATTAACGACCAGGAAGTGTATTGGGAGAATACTTTATCACATAGATCCAGTGTACGTCGGAATGTTTCCTCTTTTTCATACAGGGCTTTCCCCATTGCAGTCCATTGTGATCCTTGACCTGGAAAGATGAAAACAATTTTACCCGTCTTGATCGCATCAGCCGGAGCTACGCTTTCGTTTGAAGACAAGAATTCTTCCATACCGGAGATCAATTCATCTTTACTCGTAGCCTGGAATAATTTTTTGTACTCAAACGCCGGTTTGATGATAGAAGTGGCTACGCATGTCTCTTCAAGAGTTAAACTATTGCTTTCATGTTGTTCTGTCAGATAATGGATATAGTTTTTTACATACTCTTTCAATGCTGATTCTGAACGAGCGGATAAGGGTAAGAAATATTGTACCGGTTGATGTTTTTTGTCTCCCTGGTGTATTTCACTCTCTTTTTTCTGATACTCTTCTATAACCACATGTGCATTAGTGCCTCCCCATCCAAAGGAGTTTATTCCTGCTTTGAAGGTTTCTCCATTACTGACAGGCCAGAGCGTATGTTCAGTTTGGACTTCCAGTTTTAGACCTTCAAAGTCGATGGAGGGATTAGGGGTTTTGAAATTCAGGTTTTTAGGCAATGCCTTATTGTTCATGGAAAGTATCACTTTTGCCAGTCCGGCCATACCTGCCGCTCCTTCTAAGTGGCCAATGTTGGTCTTTACCGATCCTATCCGTAGTTTTTGTTTGTTATCTCTTTTATCACCGAAGAATTCGCCTAATGCAAGGCATTCAGTGGGGTCCCCTAACTTGGTGCCGGTACCATGGGCCTCGACGTAATGTACTTCATGTGGTTGAATGCCTGAGCATTCATAAGCCTGTGTCAGTACTTCTTTCTGTCCGGAGACACTGGTGGCTGGTAGGTTAATGTTAAAGCCGTTGTTATTAACAGCACTTCCCTTAATAACCGCGTAGATATGATCTCCATCTTTTTCTGCCTCCTGAAGTCTTTTCAGCAAGAACATGGCGCCACCTTCTCCTCTTACAAATCCATCAGCTTCTGCATCAAAAGTGCTACACTTGCCTTTGGAGGAAAGTCCTCCAAATTTTGAGAGCAGAACGTATTGGTCGGGGTCAAGTAAGTGATTGACAGCACCGGCAAGCCCAATATCAATTGTGCCATCCTGGAGCCCCTGACAAGCCATATGGAGCGCTACTAATGAGGAGGAGCATCCTGTATCAAGTACCAAACTTGGGCCACGAAAACCAAAATAATAGGATATACGATTGGCAATTGCATTGGATGACTGCCCTATGGCAGAATGTGAGGTAATAGCGGCGTTATTATGTTTTCGTTGATGTTCAAAATCACTCCATATATTGCCAACATACACTCCGGCCAATGCACCATTGATGTTGCTTGTTGCCATCTTTGCATTTTCTATGGCAGACCACGTCAATTCCATCATCAACTTTTGTGAAGGATTCATTTCAATGGCTTCAGCAGGAGAGATATTAAAGAATAGTGGATCAAACTTGTTGATATCCTTTAGAAAAGCAGCGTGCTTCTGATTGGTTTTGCCAGGAACCGATCTATCCGGGTGATAATATTTATCATGTTTCCATCGGGAAGAATCAATTTCGGACAGACTTTCTTTGCCACCCGATAACAAATCCCAAAAATTACTCAAATTGTCAGCGCCAGGAAACCGTCCTGACATTCCGACTACTGCAATAGGGTTGTATTTCTTCACGCTAGATATATTTTATTGTTGGATGTAACTGTCTTATATGACAATACAACAATAACATCAATAAGATTTTTTTTATTTCATTTAAAATTAAATAATAGAACTTATGTAAGTTTTGTTTTTACTTTATTGTTAATGGCTATTGATTTTTTTATTATACCTAGCTATATTAACTGACTGATACTCAAATAGTAATTAGATTTGGTGTGCTCACTTTTCTTAGTTTTTGCGCACTAGACCCTATCTGGTGGTGATGTAAGCTTTAATGAATGCAAACGTTGGCTTGTAGAAGATTTTGTTTAACTACAATATTTTGTCACATCACCAATACTTTTTAATACTCATAAAATGATGAGCTAAGTAATACTCTTGCTAGATAATTTTGTGTTTTTTGCTGGAAATCGATCGCATCAAAATACTTAAGTATGATAAAAATTACTTGCACTCTAAGCTCATATCATTTCTTCAATAGCTACTTTTAAAATCAAGGATTTATGATCTGGATCAGTTGGCGTTGAAGGTTTTAGGAGAAAGCCAGGTGTTCTGGTAAGTAGCGCAGTTCTCAATAAAAGTAAAAACTGACCTTTATACGTTTTAACGCAAGGTTTTTGCAAATCGGATGTGGTGTTCAACCTCAGAATCTGGTGTTTTAGACACTTTTTGAGGTATTAACTTTGATTTTCATTTTACTCGCCCAAAAGAAAATGAAACAAAAGGAAAGGGCACCACAGTTAAAGTTCGTTTTCCTCACAAAAAGCACAAAACCAACTCCTTAGATCTGCCTTCAAACCAACCTCAAACGGACCGTACCAGCCGCACAATTTTATGTGAATTACCATGAGTGGCGTACCATAAGTAGGAGGTGGAGACGGTACTTCGGCTTTTTAACATTTCAAGATCAATAAGTGCTTCACTATGCAATACGTTTGTTCCAAATCTCCCAAGACTTATCAGCTTGCAGATGAAGCATTTCTAAACCATTTTTTACGAACGCACCTTTCTTTTTTCCCTTGTCAAGGAACGTGGTGGTCGTTGGGTTATAGACCAGGTCATAAAGGAAATGATTCGTATCAAGAGCAGCATATTTTATCGCAGGGCAACTCTCTACATCCGGAGACATACCTAGAGGTGTGGTATTAATGATCAGGCGATGATTTTTTATGAGGTCTTCCGTTAGTTCATCGTAAGTCACGGTATGCGCTTGTTTTTTCCGTGATACCATAGTATGGCATATATTCATGTCATTCAGTGTTGCAATAACAGCTTTAGAAGCTCCTCCTGTGCCAAGTACCAGTGCCTTAAATGATTGCCCGGCAGGCAACCAATTTTCCAATGAGGTTTTAAACCCATAGTAATCAGAATTGTAGCCATGCATTTGTCCTTCCACAATTTTTACAACATTCACAGCCCCCACTTTTTTAGCACTTGAGTCAAGGTGTGACAGATAAGGAATGATTTCCTTTTTGTATGGAATTGTGATATTAAAGCCTTTCAGTTGACCTTTTTTTAAAAGCTCATCGACTTCACCAATTTCTGAGAGCTCAAATAATTCATATCTATAGTCCTGCAAACCTTCTTTTTGAAATTTTTCAGTAAAAAATTTTTTCGAGAATGAATGAGATAATTTTTTACCTATTAAGCCATAGATAGGCATATTACTTATGGGTTTTTATATTTTGCAATTTTTTCAATTGCTACTACCAGGAAAATCCCTAATGCTATGAACAATATAGCCTGGAATACTAATGGGTTTTCTGATAATTGTCTATAATATTCTCCTGGCAATACGTTGTCTGTAATATAGGCCACTTGTTCACCATGTGAATTCATTCGAAATTCTAACGGGATTTTCCATGGCCACACCTTGTTGAGTGAACCTATCATAAAGCCAGAAAGGAGTGCCAGTGTGAGGTCATGGTATTTTTTAAAAAGCCATGAGATAACCCGGGCGAAGGATAATAACCCAGTGATACACCCTGCCATAAAAACAGCAATGACCACTATATTTTTTTCGCTCAAGGCATTGAATATATACTGATATTTACCCATGATCAACAAAATAAAACTACCTGAAATACCGGGTAATATCATTGCACATATGGCAATAGCGCCAGACAGGAAAATAAACCAAAGGCTTTCCGGTGTGCTGGCAGGAGTGGCTTCTGTGATCAAATAGGCAATAGCCACACCAATGATTAAAGCTACGCCGGTTGTTGCTTTCCATTTTCCTATGTTTCTGACAATAAGAATAGCAGAAACTATTATAAGTCCGAAGAAGAATGACCAAACAGGTATAGGGTGTGTTTTTAATAAATAGGTAATTAATTTTGCAAATGATAGAATACTTGTAGCAATGCCCAGGAGTAATGTGATCAGGAAGGTGCCATTGATCTTTTCCCAGAATCCTTTAAGGTCAAGTTGGAATAACAGTTTTAGTGCATCCAGGTCTACGGAGCGTATGGATTCTAGTAAACGTTCATAAATACCGGTTATCAAGGCTATTGTTCCTCCGGATACTCCTGGTACGACATCAGCACTACCCATTCCAACACCTTTCAGGAATAGTACTATCGTTTCTCTCACTTTACCCATTGATCGGTAAGATTATGCTTATGCTTGCGCGTTAAAATCTAAGAAATGATTAAAGGTATCACCGCGTAATCCCAGGCGGATGGTTTCTAATGGGATTATTTCGTTGGGAGCTATGTTTCCCAGGTTTACATTAGACCCAAGTAACTTTATAAACCAGACTTGCTGGGCTTTTTGTGGAGCTTCCCAAATTATTTTTTCAAACGGTATCTTGGTCAGGATCTCCTGGACCAATCCGGACCTGACTTCTCCTGTAGAACGAAAAAGGCCTACGTTACCGCCTTCACGAGCTTCTCCTATTACTTTCCATGCACCAGCGTCCAATTCATCCTGCATCAGCTTGATCCATTGATATGGAGGTATTATCTTTTCTTCATCTTTAGAACCTACTTCAGAAAGAACAGTCACTTGTTCAGCCAATTTGGTGATATAGTCACATTTTTTACCATGGTCTAATTCTATGGAACCGTCCGATACTTCGGCAAAACCCAAGCCATATTTATCTAATACCCTTCGGTAATCGTCAAATTGGTCACGAATAATAAAAGATTCAAACAGCGTGCCACCGAAGTATACAGGTATGCCGGCGTCTTGATATATTTTGATTTTGTCTTTCAGATTAGGCGTTACATAGGAAGTGGCCCAACCCAGCTTCACGATATCAACGTGTTCCTGGCATACACTTAAAAAGTCTTCTACTTCACGAATACTTAGGCCTTTATCCATAGCCATAGTATAGCCGTATTGCCTGGGCTTTTTTGTGCGCTCAGGAATATTATTCAAAGTATAATTCATTATGAATTCTCTTGTCTAAATTGATCTATGATTTTGTACAGGGCTTTTTGAGTTTCCAGTTTGGGGAAGAATTCGAAAAGCACGATATGATTATCAAAATCCAAAATTAACGCATTTTCTAAATAATTAAAGGCTTCCTTGTATTTGCCTGCAGTAATAAGGTACGCTGTTAGGCGATAAAAATAATCCGATTCGTCCGGAAGCTCCTCTAATCCATTGATAATCAAATCTATACATTTATTATATTCGCCCTGTTCATAATATATAAATGACCAATCAAGCCATATTTCTTTATCCTCCGGGTTAAGCATGGAAGCTTCTTCATAGGCATCAATACTAGAAACGATATTTCCCACATTATATTCTGCTTTGGCTACTGCTTTCCAGTATAAAGCATTTTCGTGATCCAGCTTTAGCGCCTTATTGTAAAAATGAAGTGACTGATACCACTTTTCCTGTTTATCCAAACATTGACCGGCACCAAACCAGGCCTCATCATACATGCTGTCAAGTTTAGTCGCCCTTCTAAAATATTTTAACCCCAACTCATATTGTCCGATCTGCTCATAGGCAGCTCCAAGATGGCAGTACGTTTCAGGGCTGGCTCCTTCTATATCAAGCGTTTTTATATATGCTTCAATGGCCTTGGAATAATTGCCAAGCTTCATGTGGGTATTGCCGATGTTAAAATATGCTGAAGAAAAATTTTCTTCTATTATGACAGCATACTCATAGGCTTTGAGTGCATCCTCATATTTTTCGAGTTTGTTAAATACTATGCCCAGGTTATACCATGCCGCCTGCGAATAAGGATCAGCGTCAATAAATTTCAAATAGTAATCTACACTACTTTCAAGTTCACCATTTACATCCAGGCAGTAAGCTAATTCGTAAAGCGCGCCATCATGATGTATGTTCTCTTCGACCGATTTTTTGTAGGCTTCTATGGCCTGATCATATTCTCCAAGACTTTGATAAGCCAGCCCTATGCTATAATGAGCTTCATCCTTATCTTCAGCAAATACTAAGGCATGTTTATAAGTCTCAATAGCATCGTGATACTGACCCAACAATGAAAAAATGGAACCCTTCATAAAATATACCTCGGCGTCATTGGGCTGAATGGATTCTGCCCTGTCTAATAACTCTAACGCTTCTGAATACTTTTCCAGGTTAGAAAGTATTTGTGATTTGCTGATCAGAAGTTCGGTAGAAAAAGGATACTGTTCAGAAGCAAGATTTACAGCAATCAGAGCCTGATTATTTTTACCATATTCAATGTAGTAATCAATGATTTTTTCAAAACTCTCCAATTCAAAAAAATAGGAGGCTTTGTTTTTCACATGATCTTCAAAACGCTTTATGAGTTCGTTTTCTTCTTTTTTCTTTCTAAAATTTTCCGGCATGTAATAAGAACATAAGTTTGATCAATTTAATCAAAAAAAAATCTCATCAAAAAAGATTAAGCTTATTTTGAGGGTGCGTATTTATTTAGAAAACTTTTGCACGTCCACTCAATGGTTTCTTCAAGAGTTGTAAAGTTAAAGTTTAATTCATTTTTGATCTTTGCATTACTAAAAGAAATTTGAGTACTCGCCGATTTAATAGATTCTTTAGTTACCAGCGGCCGTTTACCGGTTAATACTGACAATAATTTCCCCAATACCAATACCATAAAAATGCCAAAGTTACCCACTTGCTTGTAAGGCGCTTTTCTACCAAGTTTCTTAGCAACTAACTGAAAGAATTTTAAATAGCTTAGATCACCGGCACTCACAATGTATCTTTCCCCTGTTAGTTCTTTTGCTGACACTTCCTTCACTATCCGTGCTACATCACGAGCATCTACATAGTTAAGGCGCCCATTTAAATAGTGTTTTTTTTCATCCCAAACATACTTAAAAAGACGTGTACTACTTCGATTCCAATCACCCGGCCCCAGCACTAATGAGGGATTGATTATTACTGTTTTGAGATTTTCCTCCAACCCCCTCCATACTTCAATTTCAGCCATATATTTTGATTCACCGTAGTTATTGTTCCACTTGGAATCCACCCACTTACTTTTCTCATCTATGACACCTGAGGACGTAGGCCGTCCCAATGCAGCCACAGAACTAATATGCACAAAGTGTTTAATCTTATGTTTAAGTGCAAGATTGATGAGCATTCTCGTTCCTAACACATTCACCCGATACATAAGGTCCTTATCCTCTTGATAAAATGAAATGATTGCTGCAGAATGTATGACATATTCTACTTGCTTCATTATCTCATCCATGGCCTCTTCATCTAATATGTCAGCATATACGAACCGTTCTTCTGGTACGCTTTTGAGAAGGGTCAGGTCACTTCCATGCCTCACCAGTGCCTTGAATGCTATTGAGGAATTTAATAATTCTTTACAGATAAAGCTTCCTAAAAGTCCATTGGCTCCGGTGACTAAGATCATATCTACAGCGAGTAATTTTTTAGAGGTAAGTCAAGTGCTTTTTGATAGCATTTACTTTTGAGCGCTTCATTCAGTGCATTAAACTGGTTTATATTATGACAATCACTTCCCAGAAAATGCACCATTCCATCATTTACTAGTCGTTCGGCTAGTTTTTTTACAGGTTTCGAATAAAATCCAGCTAAAGAAATAGTATTTATTTGTAAAAGTACACCTCTTTGAACTATATCCTCGACCAGTGTATAACTGTCCTGAATGTAGGCATACCTTTCCGGATGTGCCAATACAGGTTGATATCCTTGTGATTTGGCTTTAAAGATAAATTCATTCAGGTAAAAGGGAAGGTTAAAGAAGCTTGTTTCAAAAAGTAGGTAGTTATCTCCGAATGTAAGCAGCTGGTTGTCGTCATTGTCCATTCGGTCCAGTAGAATTTCATCCAGGTAATACTCTGCTGCTACATTTACTTCTATTGCTAACCCTTTGGAGGTGATCTCTTTTCTTAGATTATTAGCGACAGACAATATATGTGCCTCTTTGTTGGGATAGAGGTCATTCATGATGTGAGGAGTGGTATAAAGTCTGGAGGTACCCAGTTCAATGAAATACGTTAATATCTCTAAAGATTCTTCCATTGATTTTACACCATCGTCCAAACCAGGAAGAAGGTGTGAATGTATATCAGTAATATACGTCCTTTGGTGTTTTCCTTTTTTAAATAAACCGAACAACTCTTTTAACTTTTATGAGCCAACCTACTTTTTCGAGGCAATACCTTTTTCATCGTAGTATCCATATCCATATCCATTACCAGAAGACCTGGCAGTGGCATTTAGAATAACAGATATATTTTTAAAGTGGTGCGCTTTAACCAATCTATTTAAGGTTTTGACAAAAACTTTTTTAGAATAGCTGGCGCGTACAATGTAAATAGCCAGGTCTGCTTTTTTCATTGCTATAATGCCATCGGTTACTAATCCCGCAGGAGGGGTATCCAATATCACCAGATCATAGGATTTTTTAAGCTCATTAATAAGGTTCTCAAAAGCGCCGTTCAATAAGAGTTCTGAAGGGTTCGGTGGTGTCGGACCCGCAGGAATGTATGACAGGTTTTCAATGCGTGTATTGACGATACAATCCTCAACTTCATGTCTATTTATTAATATAGTACTGACACCTTTATCGTTACTGCCTTTCTCAATGGAAAGATGAACCCGCGGTTTGCGCATATCCAGGTCAACAACGATCACTTTTTTCCTGGAAAGTGCTATGATACCTCCTAGATTAACAGCTATAAAAGTTTTGCCTTCACCACTGATAGTGGAAGTGACGGATATCACTTGCTCTTTCCCACTATTCATCATGAATTGAATATTCGTGCGTATGGTACGTAATGATTCACTCACTGCGGATTTCGGTCTTCTATCAATGATCAGACTAGTATCGTGCATCTTATCAGATGCCTTAGGGACAGTACCCAATATAGGGGTGTGGGTGACTTTTTCCAGGTCTAAGGTAGTTGTGATCTTATTATGAAGAAGGTATCTTAAACTCAAAAAGACAAAACTTATTACCAATCCTGCCATTAAGCCTATACCCATAATGATCAATTTCTTCGGTGAAATGGGTTGACTGGGAAGCGTGGCAGATGATAGTATTTTGAATTTGGTGGTGGTACCTGCCTCTGCTATCTGGAATTCCGCTTTACTTTGCATGAGCGACAAGTAAAACTCTTCATAAAGTTCGAAGAAGCGTTGCTTTTTATTGAATTCTGTATTTTTCCCTGGAAGTTTCTCAAAATCACTTTGTAATACGGCTTTTCTTTTGATCAATTCATCCAGGTGGGTTTGATATCTTTCATATAGTTCTTTAAGATTTTTTGAAATGGCCGTTTTTAGACTTTGTATCTCTTGTTCTTTTTTGGTAAGCGCGAAGGTAGTTTCTGAATATGAAAGTCTTAACTGTTCTCTTTCCAGGAACAGTTCATTGAGTAACCGAATATTTTCACCTATGAAACGTGGAAGTTGCTCATAGTTAACCTCGCTGACTTTGTCAGCTTCCAGGTTTTTCAAAAATATCTTGATGTCTTTCGATTTGTTTTTAATCGATAATCGCTGAGAATCAATGTCGTTAATAATCAGAATGAGGTTTTTGAGATCCTCATTTAGATCGCTGGTACGATTTTCTACAGTAAACGTCTCAAAGTAGTTTTCATAATCTTCTAACTGTGACTCGATTTCACGTAATTCATTATCCAGCCATTCAATCTTCTGCTTATTTTCCTTCGTTTTCTCCTGCTTTGAATAATTAAGATAGAGGCTGTCTATGGCGTTGACCAAATCCCGTGCTTTGTACCGGTTAAAGTCTTGTAATGCGATTTTTATTGTGTTTGCATTTAAGTTGAGAGGCTCTACAACCAGGTTACGTTCAAAATAGGAGATCAGCTGTGCTCTGCTGTTGATGGTGAAGAAATAATCTGATTCTCCGTTTTCATCATAATGTTCAGTAAGTTCAAGAGTGAAATTTAATTGAGGGGTACTTACAAGTTCCCCTGTTTTATATTCTGCAGCTCCTGAAACGTCTTCTCCATCAAAACTTATTTGATACTTTGTTTTATTTATAAGCCGGACATAAATACGTTTATCATATACGTTGCCGTCTTTTACTATAAACTTTACGCGGAAAGGGGAGTTTTGATATTTTTCATCGATCAGTACATTCCCTGTAGTGAAGTAAGAAATGTTTAAATCTATATTGTCGATGACCTTATTAAAAAAAAGTCTGGATTGGATAAGTTCAATCTCGCCTGAAATAACATTTATGTTATTGTTCTCTCCAAAGTTTACCAGGCCGAGTTCCGAGGCATTAGCCTCAACGTCAAGTTTAAGCTCTGAAGTGGACTCATACAAGGGTTTGGTCCAGCGAATTACGAGATAGGCCGATGTGATGGATATAACAAAAATGATAACAATCCATATCCAGTTTTTCTTTAAGACGGCTTGTGCTTTGTCAAGGTCTATTCCCTCGTATTCCTGGTTATTTTCGTTGATGCTGTTCACTTAATTCACTGTGGATACTACAACAATCAAAGATAGCAGACTTGCCACTATTGAAATAACAGATCCATTATCTCGCATAAATTCCGTAAAAGGTCTCCGTATAGGTTCTATATAAATAATATCTTCAGGCTTTACTACATAGTTTGATTTAGCGAACCCTTCAATGGTGGAAAAGTCAACCAAAAAAACTTCATTGTCTCTTATCAAGCGAATATTAGATGCCTTTGCATCATTATCAATAGATTGGGATAATGCCAGTATTTCAGCTACTCGCATATTTTCATTTTCTAATGGTATTATTGTTCCTGTTGAATTTCCCAGAATCGTAACTCTTTTGTTCAGGTATAGCAGATTGACAAAGGGTTCATTGTAAAAAGCAGCGTATTTCTCTTCGAGAAATTTCTCTGCTTCAGAAAGTGTTTTTTCTGTAAGTAAAACGTTCCCAATCAATGGAAGTTTGACCATACCGTCTTTTCTAACAAGATAACTTAGTTTAGGACGTGCATTTTCAATGTCTCTGGCATTTTCAACCAGTTCAAATTCGGGATCAATAAGGCGTTCCCCCTTTTGAGTATAGACCTGTAACTCGAGACGGTCATTGGGTTTTATGAGGTAATTTGCCGCTACGTCATTAGCACTTTCTTCCAAATGACGAAAAGGTTCGTCACTTTGAAACATAATATTCTGTTTATAGGAACTACAGGACTGAAAAATAATGACAGTGCCTATAGCCAAATAAAACGTAAGACGGGTAATGGTACGGATAATCACCTGATGTTTAATTGAACCGAAAAATTAGAGGTTTTTTAGTAGAAATCACCACAATACGGAGTATAACCTGCTGTTAATGAAAATTAAAGATTATTAGTTTGGCTTGGGTAGCAGTTACTTTTGTAAGTCATTAAGACAGCTGAGGTATTTGTCTATAACAAAGGACTCACTGAATTCCCGTTCGACCTTTTTTCTGCCATTTATACCTAGTTTCCGTATGACATGTTCATCAAGATTCATCATCTCTGTCATTTTGCGAGCCAGATCACCTGAATCTTTGAGTTCACAAAGTAGTCCGTTGTATTTATGTTCAACTACATTTTTACAACCCGGAACATCTGTAGCTACAATAGGTTTGGCGGAGCTGGCGGCTTCTAAAAGTGTTCTTGGGGTACCTTCTCTGTAAGATGGCAGTACAATACAGTCTGCATTATGAATAAACGGGCGCACGTCGTCGGTTTTACCCAGATATTCTACCGTGTTATTAGAGATCCAATCATCAATGATGGCTTCATCAATCCCACGCTTATGTTTTATATCTTTTGCTCCAAGCAATTGGAAACGGGCATTAATTCCCTCAGATCGCATTGATTTAATAGCCTCAATGTATTCAAGTATGCCCTTGTCATGGATCAGTCTTGAGATGAGTAAGAAAGTGAATCGATCATTTTTCTTATGGTTGTTATCGGGTGTAAAGTGAGATACATTAATGCCCGATCCTGGTATAACCTCTGATACACTACTTTTGATCAATTGTTTCCTTACAAACAGGTCCAGGTCATCACTATTTTGGAAAAACACCTTTTTAGGGTACCTGAAGGCGATTCTATACATCCACCCTGCTATCTTAGAGACAAGATTTTCATTGAGAAATACAGTTCCCAGTCCACATACGTTATTCACAGCAGGAATTCCCAATAAAGTGGAGGCTATGGTGCCGTATATGTTTGGTTTAATGGTGTAATGCAAAATAACATCCGGCTTAATTTTTCTGTATTTGAAAAATAATTCGAAAAGTAACGCCGTGTCTTTGATAGGATTAGCCCCTCGACTATCCATCTTTACCTTGTGATATTCACAACCGGCGTCAATTATTTTTTCAGAATACTGATCATAGGGTGATATAACTACAATCTCATGTCCTGCTTTCTGGAGGGCTTTGATCAAGCCCATACGAAAGTTATAAACATTCCATGAAGTATTTAAGACAATTGCTACCTTCATAATCCAAACTATATTCTTAACACTTCGTCTTTAATTAAGGTTACTTTGCGTTGATTTGCAATGCATTGATGTGGCAATATAGTTAAAAGTAACCTGAACTTGGAAAACGTTTTCATAAAAATTTGTCATATGTCATAGAGTTTTCACTTTATGCTTTCTTTTTGATAAATAATTGGTAAACAGCAGTATGTGATGATAGATGCAGTAGAAACAAAACTTAAAAATCAAGTAGGAGTCCTGGTAGCCGTAGCAGGGAAAAGAGATGATGAGCGTATATTAAAAGAGCACCTGGATGAGCTGGCTTTTTTAGCTTCAACCGCTAAGATATCAGTACGTAACAAGTTTTTTCAGCGATTAGAAAAACCTGATCGTCGTACTTTTGTAGGTCAGGGTAAGCTGGAAGAGATCAAAGCATATTGTGCAAGCAGGGAGATAGATGTTGTCATTTTTGATGATGACCTTACACCTTCTCAACTACGCAATATTGAACGGGAGTTTAAGTGTAAGATTTATGATAGAAGTTTACTAATCCTTGATATTTTTCTGAACAGAGCACAAACTGCCCAGTCAAAAACACAGGTAGAACTTGCCAGGTATCAATACCTGATGCCACGCCTTACGCGTATGTGGACCCACCTGGAGCGGCAACGAGGAGGTACTGGCACCAGGGGTGGCGCAGGGGAGAAAGAAATAGAGACGGATAGGCGGATGATCAGAAATCAGATTACCGTACTCAAGAAAAAGTTGGATAAAATAGAACGTCAGAATGAAATACAGCGTAAGAATCGGTCTCAGGTAGTTAGAGCTGCTTTGGTAGGTTATACCAATGTAGGTAAATCTACACTAATGAGACTACTTTCGAAAAGTGATGTGAAAGCAGAAGATAAGCTATTTGCCACTGTAGATGCCACTGTCAGAAAGGTGGTTGTGAATAACATTCCATTTTTGCTTTCTGATACTGTTGGTTTTATCAGAAAGCTGCCGCATCACCTGATTGAATCATTTAAGTCCACCCTCGCAGAAGTGCAGGAAGCAGACATCCTGATCCATGTAATAGACGTTTCTCATACTGCTTTTGAAGACCATATAAAGGTGGTAAGAGAGACGTTAAAAGAACTTAACGCTATAGAAAAACCGACCTTATACGTGTTCAATAAAATAGATCTTTTACCGGATGACTTCGGGCCAATTCAAGATATTTTTGTGGAAGGGATCAATAAATCAGACCAAAAAGTCTTTATCTCGGCCGGGAAAAAACAGAACATCTCTGAACTCAGACAAAAATTATTTGAAATGATAAAAGTGAGGCACTACCAGATATTTCCCAACTTTTGGAAGGCTGATGAGGAATATTGGCAGTGAATTCTATTCGTTATAGAATAGCAGGGAAATTAAGTTAAAAACTTTCCATTGGCATTTCAAACTAAAGTGGCACTGTATACTTCTGGCGTTGCAGTTAAACTTTGTGATGCCCGGGAGTACTAAAGTCCATTTGGATGGGTCATTTATAAGTGGCAATAAAAATCAGATAAAAGAAATGGAGTAAATGGTTATTGTATAAAATACAATAACTTTGAGCATAGTACTTGTATGAGTGTAAACCAATGATATTCATACAAGAATTAATATGTTTGCATCATCATCTAGAAATCTCAAGCACGTGAATCAAGAAATCGACAACAAATGCGCAGACAGTATTCGTTTTTTGTCTGCTGCCATGGTAGAAAAAGCTAATTCAGGCCATCCCGGAGGACCTATGGGAGGGGCGGATTTTTGCCATATCTTATACAGTGAGTTTTTAAAGTTCGACCCTGAGAACCCTGAATGGGCTTGGAGAGATCGATTTTTTCTTGATCCAGGGCATTTATCTGCTATGCTCTATGGGCAATTGCATTTAATCGGAAATTATTCCAAAGAAGATATTTCTAATTTTCGCCAGTGGGGGTCAGTAACTCCTGGTCATCCTGAAGTAGATAAGAAGAGGGGGGTGGAAAATACCTCGGGACCACTTGGGCAGGGGCATGCCATGGGAGCCGGAGCAGCTTTAGCATCTAAATTTCTTAGCGCCAAATTTGGTGGTTGGGCAGACCATACCATTTATGCATTCATATCAGATGGAGGTATACAAGAGGAAATATCACAAGGCGTAGGCCGTGTAGCCGGATACCTTGGGCTGGATAACCTGGTCATGTTTTTTGATTCTAATGATGTTCAGCTTTCCACCTACACCAAAGAGGTGACACAGGAAGATACAGCTAAAAAGTATGAAGCCTGGGGTTGGAAAGTCACCACGATTGATGGTCATGATCATGATGCCATCCGGCAAGCTCTCAAAGAAGCCAACGCAGAAAAAGAAAGACCTACGCTGATCATTGGCAAAACGATCATGGGAAAAGGCTGTGTGGATGCGGAAGGTAACCCATATGAAGGTTATTGTGAGCTACATGGTAAGCCGCTTGGCGGAACAGGAGCTGATTATGCCGGGACGGTCGAAGCATTGGGAGGAAATATTGATGATCCTTTTGAAGTAGGAGCTGAAGTCAAGGCCTATTATAAGGAGATCGTTGAGAGAAAAAGGTCAGAGGCTAAGGTATTACAAGAAGAAGAAGCCTCATGGCGGACAGCTAATGCAGATGCAGCAAAAAAACTGGATCTTTTCTTAAGCGGGAAAATACCGGAAATTGATTTTGCAAAACTACCGCAAAAATCAAATGTGGCTTCCAGGGACGCTTCTGCGACGGTTTTAGGTTACCTGGCGGATAAAGTAGAGAATTTGATCGTGGCTTCTGCTGATCTGGCTAACAGTGATAAAACAGATGGCTTTTTGAAACAATCAAGAGCTTTTCAACCTCACCAATTTGATGCTAATTTCCTACATGCCGGGGTTTCAGAATTCACCATGGCAGCCATGGCCAATGGTATGGTACTTCATGGTGGTGTTATACCGGTTATTGGCACTTTCTTCATCTTTTCTGATTATCAAAAACCAGCAGCACGTTTATCGGCTTTGATGGAAGTACCTGTAATATATCTTTGGACACATGATGCGTTTCGCGTGGGAGAAGATGGTCCTACACATCAACCCATTGAGCAGGAAGCACAGATTCGTTTGATGGAAAAATTGAAAAATCACTCTGGCAAACGTGCCTTGCTTGCATTGAGGCCTGCGGATGCTGCTGAAACCACTGTGGCATGGAAAATGGCATTGGAAAATACCAGTACACCAACAGGGCTTATTTTTTCTCGTCAGGGGATAAAAGATATCCCATCGGATGGCGATCGTTATCAGGATGCTCTTCAAGCTGAAAAAGGGGCTTATCGTATAAAATCAACTGATGACGCAGCGGTTACTTTAATTGCCAATGGGAGTGAGGTAGCTACACTTATTAGTGCAGCGGAATTATTAGAGAAAGATGGAATCAGCTGTAATATCGTTTCTGTTATATCGGAAGGCCTTTTTAAAGATCAGTCGGCAGACTATCAAGAGGAGATTCTTGGGAATAAACCAAGGTTTGGCCTCACTGCAGGATTACCGGTTACACTGGAAGGGTTAGTGGGTTCTAACGGAACCGTTTTTGGTTTAGACCATTTTGGATACTCCGCCCCGGCCGGAGTATTGGATGAGAAGTTTGGGTTTACCGGGCCACAGGTTTATGAACAGGTAAAGGCTTTTTTAAATCGATAAGAGTTGTATACTCTTTCAATACCAAAGAGGGTGTCTCAAAAGTCACCTTCTTTTTATGGTAAAGAAAGTAAAGGCCGATAGCGAGAAGCTGTCGGCCTTTTTGATGACTAAGGGTTAACTTAGTGTTGTGTGTACTACTTCAAATCT
>NZ_VKDC01000050.1 GCF_007097395.1 Fulvivirga sp. M361 | reverse complement strand
TGTATCCTATCGGTAGGTTAACCATTTGGGTGAATTTAAAACTCCTTCAAAATCGCCCTTTAATTCCTTTATACAAAAAATTATTGCATTTTCTGAAATCCTATTGCATAATCGCGGTTAAACCCGGATCATGTACTTTCCTCTGACAAGCAAAAAGGTTTCTATACGATAGCGGGTGAATTATGTATGCGTTTGATATCACTCATTTATTATTAGTAGCATTCTGTTTATTATTGACCCAAATATTGGAAGAATGTGATTTCAATGGTCACAAAGACATGACGCATGGATCTGATTTCATTGATAATGACGGACACTACTAATAGGTTAGATCTTTTTCATAGTACCGCGCTCCTTTAATGGGGTTATATCGATATGCTTCTATTTCATGGAATTGCTCTCCTTCATACATTTTTATGGCCTTTTTCATATCAGGTAAAGTATCCAGGCGCATTTTGGAATAACCCAATTCAGTAGCAATTTCTACTGATTTGCGTAACAGGATCTTTCCTAACCCTAATCCTCTGGCTTCCGGCTTGATATACATTCTTTTCAACTCACAAATACTTCCTTCGTACCTTCTTACTCCTGCACAGCCAATAATTTTAAGTTCAGATGACTTCGCGAGAATCAGGACTCCATTGGGCTTACCATATTGTATACTGATAGTTTCAAGCTCCTCCCGAAAGTTTTGAAACTCCAGATCTATCCCTAATCCTGACTCATATTCCGTAAATAATTTTGAAGCTTCATTAAAATCATCTTTGTCCTTAGCTTCAACTAATATTATCCCTGGATCAGGCATTTTAGCTCAGTTTACATTGAATAATAATAAATATACATTGGCTTATATATTTTTCATATAGCATTCAAGGTATTTTTTATTAGCTCATTGTTATTATTCAATTTATTGCAATTTTGAATAACTTTTCGAATCGACTGCTTTCGTAGTTTCCAGACTGTATTCTATAAATTACACGATAGGTTAATATTCCTGTTTACATGGATTTCTTGTCTCATTGAAAATTTTGATATAAGGTCAATTATTTGATCTTATGAACAAAACCAATATCCAATTATTAACATCAGATACCACCTATATCACCTAATCTACCTGTTTTTCTTTTTATTCAACGTGTTTCTTCCTACTGTATAGGCATAGGCTGATGAAGGTAAGAATTGAATATTCAGCCCTTGATAATCCTGTTCTCCTTCTTTATCTATCGTAGTCACAATAGGGTGGTTAAGTTTATTTTCAACACAAAATTTATATAAGCTTTTCAATTCATTTGGTTTTTCATGATATCGGTTAGACCATTTTATCTCTAATGCCCAAACTGGTTTTAAAGATGAATCGCTTAATCCTACCATATCTACTTCTCCGTTATTCCATCGGGCATACCAGGGAGTAAACCAGTCACGATGCATCCATTGTGCAAAAATAGCTGTTTCCACCATGCTCCCCGTCATCTCATCTGTGGCAGTTATGGGTGAAAAAAGAGCGCTTCTAAGCGATGGGTTGGTCAGGTATATCTTAAAGAAATTATCTCTTTTGAACCTTTTTCCACTTTGGTCAATTCTTTTCACTGGCTTGATCAGATAAGCAGCTTCCAGGTATTCAATATACTTCTTAAGCGTATTTTTAGGAACCTGGGATTGTTTACTCAATGTTTCTAATGAAAATTCACCTCCACTATTGTAGGCTATGGTAGTAAATAAGCTGTTTAGCTCCCTGGTATCACTAATCCCGTAAAGACTTGGCAAATCCCTTAAAAGTACTTTATCTACAATGTCATGCCTTATATATCTTCCTGGGTTGGATTGCAATTTCTCAGAGAAAATGACTTCGGGATAACCTCCAAAATTTATATAATCTAGAAAGTGCCTGTTCAACTCATCCAAATGAGACGATGTATAAAATTCGGCAATGTGCCCTTTCCATTGTAGCGATATTGGATGAATGATATTATCGTATCCTTTCAGTGAAATGTATTCATTAAACGTTAAAGGGGGTAAAAGAAAATCGGTAAACCTGCCTGCTCCACTTTCATTACTTGCAAATTTCAACGCAGCAGCGGCTGAGCCTGAAACAATGAATTTATCTTTTCGATAACTATCTACTAGTAATTTAAGGTGGACTTCCCAATTTCTGCAATATTGTATTTCATCAAATATCACGTACCAATCACTATTTGCTGATAACCCGGTAGCCTCTTTGGCATAAAGGAATAATTGCTCCAGGCTGATATTATTATAGATGGGATTTTCAATAGTAATGAAAATGATTTTCCGGGGGTCCAACCCATTTTGGATCATATCTTCAACCAAGTGAAAAAGCATTACCGTTTTTCCGACTCGTCTGGGGCCCATTAAAACTACCGCTCTTCTTATGTCTCTCTCATAGGCCAAAGGTTTGAACAAATCAAAGTATAGACGCCTTGGCATTTCATTGTAATCATTGTCAATATGACCTTCCACCCACCATGGATTCTCAAAACGTATCCTATCCAAAACTTGCTTTTTAGAGATCTCTTTGAGCATGAATTTGCTTATTTTATTCAAAAATAAAAAATAAGATCAAATAATTGATCTTATTTAAACAAAAAAGTCCATATAAGATAAAAATAACACATCTAATCAAACTCAGATGTGAGCTAATAAATGGGAAAAGGCAAACTTCAGGGATTCACTCCTGCATAGTTTATCCCAGTCAGATGGTACATATCTCTGTCAAAGGTAGAAAGATCCTCCATGTCAAATTGAGAAAGATCATCATGTCCACAGGCTCTTGCCAGGATCTTCATTAAGTCTACACTGGCTGAGAAAAAGTTATACAGTTGCTTAGCAGAATTCTCTATGAGAAGCCTGGAACGCAGGTTTTCCTTTTGTGTAGCAATACCCACCGGACAATTGTTCGTATGACAGGCACGCATGCCCAGGCAGCCTATTGCCTGGATGGCTGCATTAGATACGGCCACGGCATCGGCCCCCATCGCCAACGCTTTGGCAAAATCCGAAGGCACCCTCAGCCCTCCTGTAATGATCAGGGAAACATTACCGGCACCTTGTTTGTCCAGGTGTTTTCTGGCCCTGGCAAGTGCAGGTATCGTAGGCACATTGATATGATTCCTTAACACTATCGGCGCAGCGCCGGTACCTCCTCCACGACCATCAAGTATAATATAATCCGCTCCTGCTTCCAGGGCAAAATCTATATCCTGTTCAATCCTGCTGGCTGCCAGCTTATATCCTACAGGAATACCGCCGCTCACTTCACGCACTTGCTCGCTAAATTCACGAAAGTCCCGGATCGTGGTCATATCTGTAAAAGTAGCCGGGCTAATGGCCGCTTCTCCTGGCTTCAAGCCACGCACAGAAGCTATTTCATCACTAACTTTATGCCCGGGCAAATGACCTCCTGTACCCGTTTTAGCGCCTTGCCCCCCTTTAAAATGAAAAGCTTGTACTTTTTTCAATTTATCGAATTCAAAGCCAAACTTCCCAGAGGCCAGCTCATAAAAATACCTGGAATTACTCTCCTGTTCGGCGGGTAACATTCCACCTTCTCCTGAACAAATACCTGTACCTGAGAGCTCTGCTCCTTTTGAAAGGGCTATCTTAGCTTCTCTTGACAATGCTCCGAAAGACATGTCCGAAACAAAAAGTGGAATATCGAGCTTCAGTGGTTTTTTAGCTCCCGGGCCTATTATCACTGATGTACCGACCTCTGCATCATCTAACAACGGCTTTTTAGCTATCTGAGCAGGTAACATTTGAATGCTCTCCCACTTCGGCAGAGTATCACGATCTACTCCCATGGCCTCGGTTACACCGTGATGTCCTACTTTAGAAAGGCCATCCCGGGCCAGAGCTTTAATATACCGGGTATAAGGTTCCGTAGTCTCCGGGTGAGTATCTGCATATTTACCCAGGTATTCATCTTCATTAAAGGGAGACGGGTTATCCACCTCGTAGTCCAGTACTTCTCGTTGATCTACGTATACCTTTCCGTTGATAACGTATTCTTTAAATTTATAAAGTACCTCACTATTATTGTACTCGCTTACCCCGGTATCTATGCGATAATCCCAATTATGCAAACCACAGATCAGGTTATCTCCATCTACGAAACCATCCCCCAAAAGAGCTCCCCGGTGTAAGCACCTTCCATAAAGTACTGAAACATTCTCTTCATAGCGTATGACAACCAAGTCAGTTTTAGAGACTTGCGCATGTGTGGGTGTACGGTTTTCAAGCTGATTGAATGACGCCACTTCTACTGCTTCTATCTTTTCGAGAATATCACTCATAATAATTGTTTCAGTTTTTCAAATCCGGTGTTGAAATAATCACAAATCATTTCCTTTTCCTTACCTTCGGTCAAGTCGGCTACTCTCAATACACCGCCTACCCAACCCTCTGTATTCCAGATAGCCGGTGCCGGCATATCGTATAGGTCAGCCACGTCGGGATAGGGCCACGGCGTCAGGTAAAAATAAGGCTCATCATAACTGCCATCTCCCGGAGAAAACCCAAAACCAATGGATTTGGCCTTTTCCGGGTCTTCATGAGCTTCCAACGTGACCAATGTGGCCAGATCATAGTGATGTGGCCAGCAGGTAATCTCTGAAGCCTCTTCTATAATCGTTTCAAAAGTGATGGTCAATACCTCATGAGTCAGCTTATATAGATACATCAGCGCTTCTAAAGCGCCCGGATCTTGTTTCTTGAAAGGCCGGCCACGCTGCTCTACACTGGCAGGAAGCTCATAAGGAAGGTCCGTTTTTAAACGTTCTCCAACTTCGCCTAATATTTCCAGCGCATTTTTCAATTCTTCAAAAACACTATCGGATGTTTGATGGATCGTTTCAATACTTTTTACAGTAGCACCGTCGCGCAAAAGCTTAATTTGCTGATCAATAAAATTAAATCCAACTTTCAGCCCATTGACATCTTGCGATGTAAGCATATTCAGGCCATTATTCCATAACAAACTTGCTGAGCTATCTGTAATATCATGCGGTAAAAGATGACGAGGTACTATGGCCACCAACTGGATAGCTTTATGGGTTTCTTCTCTGGCTTCTTTCAGCAAGCCCTTGTCAATAGAGGAAAAATCTATCATACTAGTCATTGAGTTTAGCTACACTCCATAGCACACCATACTCTTCACAGTGGATCAGGAGGGTCTTATATTTATTAAGTTTAATATTACGGGGTAACGTGAATACCTGTGCTCCTTCATACTTCTTAAGTTCTGCTACTTTAGCTGACCCTCTTACGGCATTTTTCTTTGTAACTTCATCATAGCCGAGCGGTGAAAGAAATATTTTCAAATCAGGGGCCTTTTTGGTATCAAAGCCCTCATCTAATTCCAATTGCAATACGCTTCCATTTTTAACGATCTTCCACCCTCCATTAACTCCATAGGTCTTTTTGATCCATTTCCCGGAATGCTCTGTTTGGGCCACAGCTGAAACGCTCACCATGACCAATAGTATTATCAATAGCTTTTTCATTCTTTGGATAGTTTGAGTTTGTTAACAAGTGTTTTAATGCTTAAACCTTGTACTACAATAGAGAATACCACAATACAATAGGTAATAAATACCAGTAATTCACGCTGTTCAAAAGCATCTATGGACAGCGCCAATGCCACTGAAATAGCCCCCCTCAACCCTCCCCAACTGAGGATCAATATGGTTTTTTGAGGGTGTTCATCATTTTTACGTCCTATCATTTGATAAGTTCCCATTACGCTAAGCCATCTGCCTAACAGTGTAATGATAATGGCTAGCGCTCCAACAAGGAAATAATAGTTCTCAAAACTTAAGGTAAGTATTTCCAAACCAATCAAAACAAAAAGTAGTGCATTTAAAATTTCATCCAACATTTCCCAAAAGAGACTCAAATGGTCTCTTGACTGCCGGTCAAAAGCTTTGCTATTCAGTTTATTTCCTATGAACAATCCTGCTACCACCATAGCCAGGGGGCCTGAGACATGGATCGTAGAGGCCAGGCTATAACCGCCTAGAACCAGGGCCAGCGAAAGTAGCACTTCCACTTTTGGATCATCGGTAACGGAATGTAATAGCAAATACCCCACATACCCTAAAACCAAGCCATAAATTATACCTCCCAGTGCTTCCTCTGCAAACAACGACACAACTTCTCCCACTCCCACACTTTCCATATCCCCGGTAAATCCTAAAATACTTACAAAGACGACAACACCTACTCCATCATTGAACAAAGACTCCCCGGCTATTTTCGTCTCCAAAGAGTGGGCTACATTGGACTCTTTGAGAATAGCCAGTACCGCTACAGGATCAGTCGGTGAAATAAGTGCGCCGAATAAGAGGGCATAAACCAATGGAATGGGATGTCCGATCCATTGCAATGTATAAAAAAATAAAAACCCTACAATAAATGTTGAAATAAGCACTCCCGCGGTAGCAAAGGCAATCACGGAGGCCCTCTCCTTATTAAGGTCCCGGACCTTAATATGCAACGCACCGGCAAACAATAAAATGCTAAGTATAACGTCAAGCAGAAAGGTTTTAAAATTGATCTGTACCACTACCTGGCAAGCCTGATGAAATACCTCTGGCTTATATATCTCTAATAAGCCCATAGGCACCGACATGACCATCGCCATAATCATCAAACCGATGGTGACGGGCAATTTTAACCATTTATGATTTATATAGCTAAAAAGGGCCGAAATGGACAGCAGGATGGTAAATGACTGAAACATCAGATCAGGTTTACATCAGCCATCACTTCTAATGTGGCAGGGCCGTCATGGTCAAAAACCTGTTTCATAGCATTCTCCAGTTCTTCCTGCTTTGTAACACGTAAGCCCAAAGCGCCACAGCTAGTGGCAAAATCCGCAAAATTAGGATTGTGTAGTGATGTTTTCCATACGTCCAATTGGTCTGCACGTTGTTCTTTGGAGATCTTACCCAGTTCATCATTATTGATCAGAATGTGTTTGATCCCCATCTTATATTTTACAGCGGTAGACACTTCGGCCATATATTGACCGAAACCACCATCTCCCGTGACTGTTATCACTGCTCGTTTTCCTTTCACCGCCATCCAGGCCCCCATAGCCGCAGGATAACCAAACCCTATAGAACCCAGGTACCCTGACATTAAGAACGAATGCTTTTTAGTTTCAAAATAACGTCCGAAAGAATAGGCGTTGTTACCTACATCAACGCACATTACGGCATCTTCGGGAGCTTGCTTATTCATAGCTGCAAAAACAGCCGCAGAGCTGATACCCTCTCCCCTATCGTCCTTTAAGCGACTTTCTTTTTCTTTTAGCCATAAATCCCAACGCTGCCTGATATCCTGACGTTGGTCAATGGCTGCCGGATTATCCAGTTTTTCCCTGAATATGTCAGCGGATACTCCTATTTCACCCCAAACGGGCACTTCAATATCATGGAACTTGGCCAATACTAAACGATCATAGTCTACCTGGATCGTTGGGATTTTTGAGGTAATGCCCGTATGATTTGAAAAAGAAGCGCCAAATACGCATAACAGATCAGCTTCATTCATCACCCAGCTCGCAATAGGTGTTCCGCTTCTTCCTAATACACCACATCCCAATGGGTGATGATCTGAAATAAGCCCTTTTCCTTTAAAGGTGGTAAGCACCGGAGCATTTAGTTCTTCTGCCAGTGCAATAACCTCATCCATATTAAACCGGGCGCCATGACCTGCTATGATCACAGGTCGCCTGGCCTTGTTCAACAGAGCCACGGCATCTGCCACCGCCTTATGCGGCGGTATTATTTTATCTTCTGCTATACGATATTCAGTAGTTTTTATAGAGACATCCTTCCTTACAGGCATCTTTTGAATGTCATCAGGAAAAGTCAAATGGGATACTTCCCGGTTGATCACGGCATGTTTTATTGCCAGTAGCATAAGCTCACTATGTTTGCTATTGGAAAGTACACGATGATTAAAATCAGCTACTGAACCAAACGCCTGTATAAGGTCCACTTCCTGGAAAGCGCCCGTACCTACTACCTGGGATTGTACTTGTCCGGAAAGTGCCAACATCGGTGCACGGTCATTCTTAGCATCCCACATACCGGTGAACATGTTCGTAGCGCCCGGTCCGGCAATGCCAAAGCAGGCTGCCGGACGACCTGTTAACTTGCCATACGCTGAAGCAGCAAATGCGGCAGCACCTTCGTGACGTATACCAATGAACGAAAGTTTACCTTTCTGTTCCAATCGTCGCATAGCTTCAGCCACTCCAAGGTTGGAATGACCCACCATTCCAAATACCGTGTCTACTCCGGCCGCTACCATAGTTTCCATCATTACATCGGAAATACTGGTTTCGTGTTCTTCCTCCTCCTCTATACCTACATAAATACCGTCTTCACGCTCATCCACCTCGTAGGTAACAATACTATCATCATGAAAACCGGGTGACTGTCCTGTATGTGGGTCAAAATCCCAGCCATGCCAGGGACACCGTAAAAGGCCATTCTCAATTGAACCTTCTCCAAGTGGCCCGCCCTGATGCGGACACCGATTGTCCAAGGCGCATAATTTCCCCTTGTGATGTGTAAGACATATTCCCACATGATTAGCAGTAACAGTGGTAACCCGTCCTTCAGGCAGCTCAATTTTGTCATTCAGAACTTTGTGCCATTGTATTTTTTTATTCTCGGGCATAGACATGATCTAATATTTCAGACCACTAATATTAGGGTAAAACGCCCATACCATAATGTAGCGAAGATGACATGACATGGTTTAAAACCTTTATCAGTGGTTTAGTTTCATCCAATATAATGAAATGTTATACTTCTGTCACCACCTTTTTAGCCTAACTTTTTGCTGCACATTTTTTACAACTCTCTGAACAACAATAAAGAATCATCAAAAAAGAGTGGTAGAAGAATGGTATTCAATCGAATAAAGTAAGTTCTATGACACTTCCTATGTAAGTATACCATTGTTTGGAATATACATGTCAAGTTTTCGGTTGTTGAATGAAGACAGTCTTCGGTAATTTACATTAAAACGAGAACCATGCAATTCAAAGACTTACACCATCAAACCCATCCCTTACTTATCTGTAATGTTTGGGATGTTGCCAGCGCCAGGGGAGCTGAAAAAATAAATTTCCAGGCCCTGGGAACATCAAGTTCAGCCATCGCTTCTATGCTGGGATATAAAGATGGCGAGCAAATGAGCTTCGTAGAGTTAGAATATATTGTAAAACGCATCGTAAGCAATGTAAGCATCCCGGTATCTGTGGATTTAGAATCCGGTTATAGTCGTGATGTTTCCAAAATCATTGATCACATCCAACGGTTAGCACACCTGGGTATAACGGGGATCAATATCGAAGACAGCCTGGTAGAAAACAAACGAACTTTGTTAGAGGCAGAAAACTTTGCAAAGACGCTCTCCTCTGTAAAAGCCCAACTTAAAGATGATGGCATAGATATTTTTCTAAATGTAAGAACCGATGCATTTTTGCTACAACATCCCGATCCGGTCAAAGAAACCTGTTCCCGTATTTTATTATATGAAAAATCAGGAGCAGACGGTATTTTCACTCCTTGCATAGAAAAGGAAGGCGATATTAAACATATTGTTGAAACCACTGACTTACCTGTTAATGTAATGTGTATGCCTGATTTACCAGATTTCGACACATTGAGATCACTGGGTGTCAAGCGCATAAGCATGAGAAATTTTCTATTTGATCACATTCAGAAAGGTTTCAAAAACACACTGAAATCTGTATCTGCCCAAGGCTCTTTTAACCCTGTTTTTAAACATGCTGATCACTGAAAAAGAAAAAATATCCAAATACTATCAGGCGCTATTAAACAGAGAGCAAAGCTTTGTAGGTATATTCTATGTAGGAGTAAAAACTACGTCTGTTTTCTGTATTGCTACCTGCAGGGCCCGAAAGCCCAAACCGGAGAACGTCGTATTCTACACTACTTTTAAAGAGGCGCTTGACCATGGATACAGACCATGTAAAATATGTAAACCTACAGAAAATACCAACCAGCCCCCTGAGCCAGTAACAGCTGCTATTGAAATGATAGAAGCCAACCCAAAAGTCAAGATCTCTGACGCTCAGCTTCGCAAACATAATATCAGTCCTGAGCTGGTAAGGAGATGGTTCAAACAGCATTATGCCATAACCTTTCATACTTATCAAAGGATGTACAGGATCAATAACGCTTTCCAGGAGTTGAAGAGAGGAAAGCGGACAACTGAAACTGCATTTCAAACAGGCTATGAATCATTGAGTGGCTTTGGGTATACTTACAAGAAAATCGTAGGTAAATCGCCTCAAAACAGCATGGATAAGAACATCATTTTAGTGAGTCGCCTCACTACTCTGCTAGGGCCAATGTTCATCTGTGCGACCGAAGATGGTGTATGTCTATTGGAATTTGTGGACAGAAAAATGCTGGAAACTGAATTTAAAGACCTGCAACGGTTATTAAAAGCAAAGATCATTGCCGGTAAGAATGAGCATATCGTACAGGCCACCGAAGAGATCCGGGAGTACTTTGAAGGTAAGCGAAAAACGTTTGAGGTAAAACTTCTGACCCCCGGAACTGACTTTCAGAAGGCTGTTTGGCATGCTTTAAAAGAAGTCCCCTATGGTAAAACCTCTACATATACCCAACAAGCCAAAAAAATTAATAAATCAAAAGCCGTCAGGGCAGTGGGTACGGCCAATGGCATGAATCGAATTTCTATCCTGGTCCCCTGTCATAGGGTCATTGGAGAAAATGGTCATTTAACAGGGTATGGTGGGGGTCTTGAGAGAAAACGTTGGCTTATTCAACATGAAAAGGAACATGCGGATCTACTTCCTTATCAGGACAAGGTATGAGCTCTTTTTAATAGGATTCCGCCTGGAGTTAAAACTATTTTATTATTTTCATAGACTTTTCTTCAAAGCTTAATTTGAAAAACAACCAGACTTTTAGTGTTTTAATAAAGCTGCATTTTTGAAGATATTGGTTTTCATACGATTAACGCACCCAACTTAACCAATTATTCCCAACTAGGACACCACCTTCAAATCTATTGGATTTGTGCCTTGCTGTTATAAAGAAAGGAACCGGGTAGCAACGGCATACCGGAACTCGCTTAACCAACATTGGAGAAAAAAGTCCGCTCATCACGTATAAGATTGTTAGCCGGTTCATTAACGCCTAGCTTTTCACAAAAATCAAATCACACATTTAATGAAAACCCTATTCTACCTCTTTTTTGTACTTATGCTGTTCACTACAATGAACACTGATGTTTTGGCGCAGAAGAAAAAGAAAAAGAAGAAAGAAACGTCTTCGGAAGTCAGTGACAAAAAGCCAAAGCCCAAAAAAGATGCCATCAAACCTTATGATGAAGTAATTACAAAAGAGGCCCGAACGGACAAAGGTTTATTCGATGTGCACAGAGTAGACGAAAAATACTTTTATGAGATCCCGGATTCGCTGTTGGAAAGAGAAATGCTAATGGTCACCAGAATAGCAAAAACAGCTACAGGATTAGGGTTTGGTGGCGGCAAAACCAACACCCAGGTGCTGCGCTGGCAAAAAAAGGGAAAGAAGATCATACTAAGGGTCGTTTCACACACTATCTATGCGGCGGACTCACTACCCATTCATGAAGCTGTGGTCAACTCTAATTTTGAACCCATACTGTATACCTTTCCCATCAAAGCATTTAGCAAAGACAGTAGCAAAACGGTCATTGATGTATCTGACCTATTTCAAAAAGATATTAAGGCACTTGGGCTACCAAAAGGTGTCAGGAAGCAATATAAAATAACCCGGTTAGACGATAGTAAGTCGTTTATTGAAACCGTTAAAAGCTACCCGCTGAACATAGAGGCAAGACATGTAAAAACCTATGCTGCATCCGAACCTCCTTCAAATCAAAGTAACGGAACTATTTCTGTTGAAATGAATAACTCGATGATCTTACTTCCGAAGGAACCTATGAAGAGGCGCTATTTCGACCAACGGGTAGGATGGTTTGCGAGAGGCCAAACGGACTATGGGTTAGATACACAGGAAAGCAAGACGGTCCGTTACCTGGACCGATGGAGGCTGGAAGTAAAAGAGGAAGATATTGAGAAATTCAAAAGAGGTGAGTTAGTGGAGCCTAAAAAACCAATTGTTTATTACATTGACCGGGCCACCCCGGAAAAATGGAGGAACTATATAAAACAAGGAATTGAGGACTGGCAGGTAGCTTTTGAAGAAGCGGGATTTAAAAATGCTATCATTGCCAAAGATCCTCCTTCACCCGAAGAAGACCCTGAATGGAGCCCAGAAGATGTGAGATATTCGGTAGTACGTTATCTTGCTTCGCCCATACCCAATGCAAATGGTCCGCACGTAAGCGACCCGCGATCCGGTGAGATCCTTGAGTCTGACATTAACTGGTATCATAATGTGATGTTACTTCTTCGTAACTGGTTTTTTGTTCAAACGGCAGCGATCAACCCTGAAGCCAGGGGGGTGGAATTTAAAGATGAGATCATGGGTAGGCTTATCCGCTTTGTATCTGCGCATGAGGTAGGTCATACATTAGGGTTACCGCATAATATGGGAAGCAGTGTCGCATATCCTGTAGACTCTCTTCGCTCTCCCACGTTTACTCAAAAATTTGGGACTGCACCTTCCATTATGGATTATGCTCGTTTCAATTATATCGCACAACCGGAAGATAATGGAGTGGCTTTAATGCCAGATATCGGGATCTACGATAAGCATGCCATCCGGTGGGGATATCGTCCGATCTTAGACGAGTCAGCAGAAAAAGAAACGTTGGATCAGTGGATATTAGAGCATGCAGGTGACCCGATGTACCGTTTTGGACGTCAGCAGTCCGGTGTAATAGATCCAAGCTCTCAGACAGAAGACCTTGGTGATAACGCTATAAAAGCAAGTTCATATGGTATTGCTAACCTTAAAAAGATTGTTCCAAATCTTATCGAATGGACAGCAGAAGATGGAAAGGATTATAAAGACCTACAGACCATGTACCTGCAAGTACTTGCTCAATACAATCGATACATGGGACATGTAGCTTCAAATATAGGGGGCGTATATGAGCATTATAAAACATATGACCAGGAAGGGGCGGTATACACCCATGTAAACAAGGACCATCAAAAAAAGTGTATGAAATTCCTTCAGAACGAATTATTCAAAACCCCCGATTGGTTGATTGATGAAAACATTTTCAATAAGGTAGAGCATGCGGGAGTGGTGGAACGTATCAGGAGCACTCAACAAAGGACGTTGAACAATATACTCGATTTCGGACGAATGGCCCGGATGATAGAAAATGAAACACTTAATGGAAGAGATGCCTACGGCCTGGTTGAAATGATGACGGATCTGAGAAAAGGATTATGGAGCGAACTGAATACCGGGAGACCTATCGATACCTATAGAAGAAATCTGCAACGCGCATATCTTGAGCGCATGGAATTTGCCATGACCAAAGAAGCAGGTAAAATTCCTGAAAAGTTCAGAGCTTTTATTAACAGGACAGGGATAGATGTTAGCCAATCTGATATACGACCGGTAGTAAGGGCTGAACTTAAAAATTTAAGAAGTAGTGTACGAAGCGCTGTGGGAAGGACTTCTCATGTTCTAAGCAAATATCATTTGCAGGATGTGTTGGAAAGGATTGATGATATTCTGGACCCTAAATAGGCCTCTCTCGAAAATTCCATTTTCAAGGTTTGTTTCTGGATGCTGGTCACTGGGCCACTGGCAATACAGCGCACAATTTATTGATTATCAACATATTACAAATACACTTGAAAAATGATATTGCTCAGTCGCTTATTGCAAATCAGACCGTGATAGAAGACAAAAACCTCGAAAATGGCATAATACCAATGATTTTGAGATTCAAAACACCAAAACCTCCCATAAAAAGGTGCATTTAAACGTCAAAAACACACTTTTTGAGCTAAAACTATTTTTCATGAGTGGCCTAAATAATTCAAGTAGTCAAACCGACTGGAATAGTGTATTTTGCTCAAAAGACATAATCACCATTGGAATTAACAGATACTTTTAGTTCCCTTTTACTTTTGGAGAACGTGTCATAACCCTTTTTCAAGTTTCTCCAAAAGTCAATTAACTGGGCATAATTACGGTCATTTTCGTATTTACCAAAGTTCTGAGGTGTCATTCTAAAAGGGAAGATATATACCGGAATCTTTGACTGTCCGTTATTTTTAGCATGAACAGCATAGACATATAGTTCTTTTATTATATTATCTGTCATGGGCAGACAGCCGATGGTCACGCAAGACCCGTGAATGAAGATATCTCCCCCAAGCTTTGGGAATTTACTCTTTTTTCGATCGGACTGATTGGGATAATTTAACCCCAGGGATAAAAAGAAACTGCTGGCTGGATTAAACCTATCCACGTAATAAAACCCTTCCGGGACCTGGTAGTCTCCCTGCTTGTGCTTTGGGCCCAACTGTCCTGAACTTGCGCAGATGTTATAGGTGCCTGCCTTCCGGTAGATAGTGTCGGTTTTTCTTTTAACATATAGCTCCAGTTCATTCTCTGCTTTAAAGGCACTGATCAGAATATTGAGTTCATCAACTTCAATATCTTTTTCCTGTAAAGTCGATATTATTCCTTTTTCTTTTTCTGCAAGAGCAGTTCTAACGCGTTTATACCTTTTCTGATCTCCTAAAAAATCGACCTGATAAGAAAAGGCATTAAAAGAGCAGATCAAAATAATTATAGTAGCTAATTTCATAGGCAGCCATGTGTTTAAGCCATTGGAAACGAATGCAACCTACTTCTTAACAATGCGATATCACAAGGAGTTAAAGTATTAATGAATTTTCTTAAACGTAAAAAACAGAGCATACACTCGTTTAAATCAGGTGAACTAACTATCAGTTCATCCTTATATATGCTGATCAATAAGAATATGATTGCCATCCGGGTCGGTCAGGACAATACTGGCTGGCCCTTTGGTGGATTCGTCTGCCTCTCTTTCTAAGGTTACGTTTTTTTCTTTCAGACTACGCTGTATTTCCCGAACATCATCAAATGATTCCAGCGTGTTGGCCTCCTCATCCCATCCGGGATTGAACGTCAAAATATTATTCTCAAACATTCCTTGAAACAATCCTATCAATGAATTTCCATTTTTCATAATGAGATAATTCATTTTTATGTCTCCCCCAAATACTGTGAAACCAAGGTTTTCATAAAATGCTTTTGAAACATTAATATCCTTTACAGCAAGACTCACCGAGAATGCACCTAATTTCATAACTCTCCTTTTTTAGTTCGTTTTTGTTTTCCTGATGTTATGTGGTTGTATTATAAGACTTTGAACATAACTATCTGAAACCCAAATTACACATATCTACTAAAAATTCCTTTCAATTGATTTTAAGTTATGAAAAGTCATTTTGAGTTCTATTCGCTTGATAGTCTTAAAGCATATTCCCATCAGGCGCTAAAAAGACTACTTTTCAGGCGCACGTCTCAGTAATTACACACGTATTCAACAAGTACTAATAAAGAGGTTAATAGACTATAAATCCCTTTTGCCCGCCATGTCCCCCCTACTTACTGGGCACTACCTCTCCTTCAAGGGAATCTCTATTTTTAACGTAGGTCTCGAGCCATTGGTCCTGCTCCCATAACAAATGCATAATGCTTTCCCTTGCCCGGTAGCCGTGGCTTTCTTTTGGAAGCATTACCAATCGGGCGGTAGCCCCTAATCCTTTTAGTGCATTGAAGTAGCGCTCGCTTTGCATTGGATATGTGCCCGAATTATTGTCGGCATCTCCGTGAACAAGCAATAGCGGAGATTTCATTTTATCCGCATGCATGAAGGGAGACATAGTGTAATACGTCTCCGGTGAGTCCCAATACGATCGTTCTTCGCTTTGAAAACCAAACGGGGTCAATGTCCTGTTATATGCCCCGCTCCTGGCAATGCCCGCTGCAAATAAATTGGAGTGTGACAATAAATTAGCCACCATAAATGCACCATAGGAATGACCGCCAACACCTACACGGTTTCTATCGATGTATCCTATTTTATCCACAGCATCAATAGCAGCTTTTGCATTTGCAACTAATTGTTCCCTGAAAGAATCATTCGGTTCGTCATCCCCCTCACCCACTATGGGAAAGGCTGCATTATCCAGGACAACATACCCCCGCGTGACCCAATAGATGGGCGAGCCATAGTAAGGATAAATGAACTCATTGGGATTAGAAGTGCTCTGGCCGGCGCTCTGTTTATCTTTATATTCACGTGGGTACGCCCATAGGATCATAGGCAGTTTCTCTTTCTTGGACCTGTCATACCCGGCAGGTAAGTAAAGTGTACCGTCCAGGTCCAGTCCGTCTTCTCTTTTATAATTTACTACCTCCTTATGCACTCCCTCAAGGCCTTTGAATGGGTTTTCAAAAAAGGTCATAGGGGTCAGCTTGTCCTTATAGATATTTCTTTTGTAATAGTTAGGATACTCCGTTTGGGATTCAATCCTCACTAAGATCTCCCCTTTTGCTATATCTAATGCACTGTACAGGTTCTCCAGCTTATCCGTGTATTCAGACTCATAAATTCTGGTTTTCTTTTGTGTCTGTAAGTTGAGTTTATCTACAAACGGGAATTGGCCTCTCTCAGAATATCCCTCCCCCAGCAAGAAAGCGTCCCCATTTACAAGGCTTACCGTATACCTGTTGTATTTATTCTTTTCAGTTACCAGTGACCCCGGGTCGTTGTACTTATCCTGGTAGTTTCTATCCGCCAGGATCACCGGTTTCTTTTTGTCATTGGATGGGTCGAAAAGATATACTTTGGTATTCCTGGTGTTCCACCAGTAGTCATACCCTACGGCATGATGTTCATCCGCCCATTGTATTCCGGAAAAACGCCCTATGGTTTTAAGTATGGATCTCCCTTCCCCTTTAAATGGTGCACTCAGTTGAAAGACTTCATCTCTAAAATCCACTTCTTTTTCAGGATCACCTCCATCGAGGGCTTCTGCCCAAACTAATGTAGCAGGTTGATCATTTCTCCATTGTACAGACCTTCGTCCTTCATATGTGGCCATAAATCCTTTAGGCATTACTTCAATAAGGGGTATATCTCTTACAGTGCTGACCAACGCGCCATCCTTAGTATAAATTGTGGATTCAGATGGAAACCTGCGATAAGTCACAAGGTAAGAGAATGGACGTTTGATTTTGCTTACCATCACATATTCTCCATCGGGAGACAAGGAAATATTGGTGTACATAGCTGTGGGCAACCAATCTGAGCTTTTACCATCCAAAGTAACTTTTTTGATATCTGACAGGGCCAGTTGCTCAAAATTTTGCTCATCATTCGGGTTCTTAAGCAGGTCCTGGTACGTCCTGTTTTGCGCCTTTGCTCCACTGCTTACCGAAACAGTCGGACCCTTCGGTACAGCTTCGGAGGTATTGATCAGCTCCATTCTATTGGAGGGAAGCATTTTTATAAGCATAGCTTTCCCATCGGCGAACCAGGAGATAGGGTCGCCCATGTTAGCGTTGATATTTGCCTCGGTGATTCTTTTGGCTTTTCCACTAACCACATCCAGCACCCATGCTTCCACTCCTTCACCGGTGGTATGGGTAAAACTCATCATCTTTTCATCCGGTGACCAGCCAAAATTGGCCAGACGGGTATTGACCGGTAATCCACTGACTGGTCTAGTCTCTTTTGAATAGGCTTTCTTAACCTCTATATTATTATAATAGCGGGTCCTGCTTCCAATGTTGGTTTTTGGGTTGATCCGAAGCCCGCCCAGCCGGAGTTCGGTCTCTGATAATTCTGCTATGGTTTTGAAAGCATTTCTGTAGAGTAACACAACATTTTCAGCCTTACCATCAATGCGTACCGTAGGAGCAGGCGTCACGTCTACCAGCTCCTTAATAACCGCAGGCGGTTCCTGGTAGCCGAGCGCTCCTTGTGAGGACGCTTGAAAATAGATAAATAATAGAAGTATGAAGGAGATAAGCTTTTTCATAGGAGTTAAGTTTCAATGATGAAATGAACTTAGGAAATTGCAGCTTCAAAAGCTTGTAGAATTACACCATCGGAAAAATGTGGTTATTTATGTTTTTGAGTTGACCTTCGGGCTGAAACTTAGAACATATCAGTTGATCCAATGGATAAACATACTTTATAACTGTACGGTACCAGAAGTTCTTGTTCCACTTTTAAGGCTTTGCTCATACACAATAAGCTTTGAGGAACTCAAAAACTATTTACCATAATATTCATGCTGACTGGAGATATCTTCCCCATCCCACACTTTTTGTTGAAACCATTTACCGACAGGAGCTGTCCAAAACGGGTCATCGGCAGGTAACCCTAAATGGGTTAATCCCATCGTACACATGTAAAGTGAGCCTGTAAAAATATATACATCTTTCGCATTGATCTGTTTGCCTACAACACCTGAATTTAACCAGCCGTTTTCATCAAAGGTACCAGGTGCTTCCATCATTCTTTTCGTTACAGCCATCAGCGCTGCCCGGGTAGCACCAGGGTCAAGTATCGATGGTAGCTCGTTTCTATAAGCAACGTAACCTAATAACTGAAATGCTGCTATTCTATATACTGCAGACCGGCCAATAATAGGGAATGTTCCTTCCGGCGAGATAAGGTGCTCCTGTATTTCAGCATATCTTTTTGCTCTTCCTAATTCTATCGGTAATAGATCTTTAAGCGGATGGTTTTTTTCCTGACACACTTTTAATATTTCAAGTAACAAAGGGTGTATGACATAGCTATTGTAGTAATCCCAGTGAAACTGAGGCCCATCGCCATAGATACCATCACCCACATACCATTCCATATGCTTATTGACACCATGTTCTATCCTTTCTATTTCACATTCACCTGTAAACTTCCAAATTGCAGCTTCTAATACGGATGCAAATAACAACCAGTTATTATCGAAAGGTTTGAAGGGCCGATGTGATTTCAATGCTTTTATCACATTTTCTTTTTGTTCCGGTGTTAAGGGTTCCCACAATTGCTTAGGGGCAATCAATAGTGGATAAGCCAAATAGGCCCCATGAACTATACGCTCATACGTATCTGTATCTTTATCAAACAAGTAATCTGCAGAATTTGGGTCTGTAGTATGAATAAGTCCGGTCAATGATAAATCAATGTATTTGGCCCTTAACTTACCTTCTTCGGTGTCGTCGGCTCCCAAAGATAACCAGGGTGACAGACCTGATATTGTACGCCCCACAGCTTGTATATTTGTGGTACGGATATCGCATTTATCATTATTAACTTCCCAATCTTTACGAGGAAGCTCCTGATGCAATTGCTGCTTGCTTAAGGGAATCAAAACGGGGTCCACTATTTTTTGCATTAGCTTGATACAATAAGCCCGATCTTCTGCCCCTGTAGAAATAGTTGATACAATCTCTTCTTTTTTTTCAGAACAGCTTAAAATCAAGCCAATAAGAACAAATAATATGCTTTTAAAGCGTTTCATATATTTTCCTTTAATACTTCTACAATATGGGTTCTATTATACAATTTCCAGGCTTGGCCATACCTCCATCTCAAAGAGCGTTTTAAGCCTGCACTGCATTCCCTGAACCTAATGGTTTTCCATATTTTCACACCAGAAATCCCAGTTAAAATTTAGATTAAAGTGTTGAATTACAGCAAACCCGTATACTTACACTACTGAGCTGTCTTATTGTTTTTTCCTCTCTGGGTAAGCACTCCAATTCGTTCCGAAGTCTTGTGGTCCATAATAAATTACCGGGTTTGAACCCGATATTTGGTTCCATCCAATGACTATAGTAGTAGCCGGATCATCCCGTAGTGTCAGACGATATTTTTCTGTATTGGCAAAAGTGAGAGCAGCACAGAATAATAAGATTAAAGTAATGTTGAATTGCATATTTTTGTTGGTTTTTAGTAAAAAATTAAAAAAATATATTTACCAAATAAAAGCGCAATGTATAGAGATTACGCTAAACACAAATAAATCCCAGGTTAAAAAACTGCCATAAAATTGTTAATGACTTTACATAAACTTAACGTCTGATTTCACAAGAATTTATCAATTTTGAGGCTAAAACCCTCCAACTCCATGAGCATAAAATTGTTAGCTAATTCAATCCCGAATCTCCTTCGTATTTCCTGTCTTTTCGTTTTTACAGGACGTGCCTGGCAACACCTTTTATGGGATTCGCCGTTCCGTACTTTTTTTTGGGACCAGGGCCTTCTGGAAGGAATAGTCACTACCTTTTCTGACATGACCTGGTTTGAATACGTGACCAGTCCTTCGACCGATCATTCCATCACCATTCTTACCAGGGCCTTCGGTATATTTTATTTATTCATGGCCATACTTACGTTAATAGCTCAACCCCGCATGCGTAAACTATCCTGGCTTTACGGCTTATCCTCATTTTTCCTGGCTGTTCTCGCATTCTTTTATTGCAAAGAGAAATTTTATCATACGGCACAGTTTTTTGAGTATGCTATCCAGTTTTTAACTCCTGTCTTTTTTAGCCTGTCTCTTTTTAAAGATATCACACGTGCCCGGTTGGTCTTTTATATGAAAATCGCCGTGACACTTACCTTTATTTCTCATGGCCTGTATGCTTTTGAATATTATCCCAGGCCCGGAGTATTTGTGGATATGACCGTCAACATTTTAGGAGTCAGTGAAACCAAAGCACATCAATTCCTCACTGTTGCCGGCCTGGTGGACTTTGTACTGGCCATTGGTATTTTCCTGCCACGATACGGGCAGTATTTTCTGCTTTATGCCGCATTATGGGGATTTGTAACAGCCATAGCACGTACCTGGTCTAACCTCGTCTATGACCCTCTGTCATTGAGCCTGATGAACCAATATCTTCACCAGACCATATACCGCCTCCCGCACGGAATGATACCGATGATCATTTTCCTATTTCCTGTTCAAGATCCTGTAGTTCAAAAGTCAGGGTAGAAAATTTCTATTGTGCCTGTCTGTCCTGCCTTTAAACATTTTTCTGTCGAGAGTCCTCTGCCAGATACTTTGAGCAATAGGAAATTCTATTACTCCCCGGGATGATATCTTGACTTTGCCCTTTTAAGAACATCTTCATGATAGAATGCCACCGTCTTAAACAAACCATCTGCGTAACGTTGGGCCTGATCGTCAAAGTGTGGTGAGTTTACATCACCGCTTTGGCCGCCTGCTAACATTGATTTTGCTTTTACTTTTTCGCCAAATTCCACCACAGCAACAAAACTATTCCCTCGCGTCCCATACATTTTTTTTGTATTGTTATTATATCGTGCACCATAAGCCGCCAGCGCGCCCCAGCGACCTGAAGCAAAACCAATAGCGATGCTCGGTTCATCATCACTAAAAGGTTGACGAATATCCCCATTTAACCGCTGGTACCGGTTTACTTCTCCCCATGGTTTGTTCCAGGTGCCAAAATCTGCTTCGAGTTGGGAAATTGTTGCTTTAAAAATTTTGACTCGTTCTTCCAAAGGAGAATTACTCCCCCAAAAAGTCACCAACTCCATAGGTCTTAGCCCGGAGGGACGACGCCCATTTTTGTAATACATGGTGCCATAGTAATGTGCCAGCGTCATGGCCACAGACGTTTTGGAAGTTCTGTAATCCCAATTACGAAGTAGTTCCACCGGAGCGCCTGGTACTGACGTACCGCCCAGTTTATCGTAAGCTTCTACCAAACCAGGGATCAACGCTTCAAAGGCCGGCAAATAAGGGTCGTGCGCCAACGTGATCAGGTTACCCAACGTAAAATCCTTTTTGTCCTTTAGTAAGCCTATGGCATGAACACCCCGAAAATTCTCCCTGTCGATCGACATGTATCGAGGGTAATTTTTCTTCTTAGGGCTGAATTCCGATGCAGCAGTGAACGGAGTAGAATTACAATTTTGTATCCATCCATTCTCAGGATTTAACAGCAGGATGTTATCATCTACCGTATGAAGACCTTTCCAATCGGTTCCTGGCAGACTTCCGTCTACCGGCAATGTATAATCAAATGTAGTATCACGGACCGGGATGAAATTACCATGAAAATAGGCAATGTTCCCTTCTGCATCAGCATAAACCGTATTATTGGAAGAGTTTGTGCGGATGTCCATCATTTCACGAAATCCCTGATACCCCTCTTGTTTTGTTCTGATAAAAGATTGCTCCAACGCTTTAACCGGTTCCCACATCATGGCCGAGGAGGTCCATTGCCCCTCTTCCATGTGTGTAACTGGTCCGTGATGGGTATGATACATTGGAAAGTTCTTTTCTTTTAACACATCTCCTTCTTTATATTTCAATGTGACTTCAGAGGTTTCCACAGGCTTCAATTCCTCGCCATATTTGTAAAACAGGCCATCATCCCTTTTCACAATGGTTTCTTTGAATTGGTCCATCACATCGGTGTAGGTTGAGGTATGCATCCAGCCGGTTTTTTCATTAAACCCCTGATAAACAAAAAACTGCCCCCAGGTAACAGCTCCGTATGCGTTCAACCCCTCTTCACTGACCACATGTACTTCCCCTCTAAAATAAAAGGAAGTGTGTGGGTTGATGAGCAGTAGTGTATTACCGGATTCGGTTAACTTTCCGGAAATTGCAATTCCATTGGACCCTTGTGGTTCTGCCATTTCCTCTTCTTTTTGCATCTCCTTATCTTCCAATTCAGGGAGCTCCATTCCACTGTCATAAAATGCCTTGATCTTCCGGATGGATATCCGTTCAATATCACCTCCAATGGACCCTTCACTAAAATACATGGGCATCCAGGGCTCAAAACGTGTCAATAATTTCGGTTGTACTTCCGGGTGTTTGGAGAGGTAAAAATTAATGCCATCCGCAAAAGCAACACAGAGTTCTTTCAGCCATTCAGGGCTGTTTTCAAAGTTATCTTCCGCCTCTTTTTGGGTCATAAAAAGCCTGGCTCTCAGATCACTGTAAAGAGCTTCTTCACCCTCCACCTCAGCAAGTCTGCCTGTTGCCCAAATGTAATTTTGTTCTACCCGGTTAAAATCATCTTCGCATTGTGCATACAACAAACCAAAAACCGCATCCGCGTCCGTTTTCCCATAAATGTGAGGAACACCAAAATCATCCCGGATGATCTCTGTGTTTGATACATGTCGGTCCCAACGATCTTGCTCTGTAAGGGCTTTGTCGTTAGAACCTTTGTCAGAACAGCTAAGTAACAGGGCAATTGAAAGAAGATAAATTCGATTCATAGAGTAATTTTTTAAAGCATTTGGCTAAAAAACATGTTTTCCGATCAGCTATGTTTTTTTAAATGTTGTTAGACCTTCATTATTAATGGATTTATTCCGTTTGTATATACCCACACCATAAGCAATAAGTAATGGTATTGATAATATCATAGACAAACCGGTTAGCAACATTAATATCATATATGAACTGTCATGTGGAGAGGGGTTTCTGATACCTCCCATAACCTGAAAAACCACTTTATGTAAGTTTAAAATTGTCAGCGCTGAAATAATAAGGCACATAGGCATCAATGTTACGGTCAATATGTTTCCTAAACTCAGTCTTGTAAAATGCCTGAGGAAGTAATACAACAGGCCTAACCTCCAGGCAGCAACTACTGCAAGAAACCAAACATTCATTGTATTGGCCGTTTCTATTGAAAAAAACCTTTCAACCGGAATAGCATAAAATATGGCAGGAAAAGAGGTGAGTCCAATAAAAATTAACACTACAGAATATTTCCAGCCATCCACCTTAAATGGCAGAAGTATCAGCCAGATAAAACCGGATAATACAAAAATGTAGATCACAGACCCCAAGCCGAAATGCTGAAGGAGGCTTGCTTTTTCATCATCCCAATAGCGTCCCATTCCAACCAACCACGTACCTGTAAGGGCTACGATGAAATGTTTAACCTTAAATTGTAACATTTCATCTCTGGTCAGTCTGAATGTCAGGAGCCGTAGGGTGGTTTTAAATAGACTCATACAAACTGTATTTCTTTCTGTTCCTTTGTATCTCTCTGAATTTTCTTTTTCTTTCTTTTACCGCATCAGCTGAATAAATCGTTGACATCAGTTTTTGAAAGCTATCCTCCAATTCCTCTACGGAGAAATTCTTAGGGATGAAATTTACGTCAAATAATGTGCATTTTTCCCAATAGTGTTCATCCAGTAATCTATTCTCTGCCTTTAGCTGCTTGTAAAGATCAGTACCTGGGAACGGCGTCAGCAAAGTGATCTGTACTTCAGATAAACCACTGACTTTGATGAACTCCTCGGTGTCAATAAAGGTATCCTTTGTGTCGGTATCAAAGCCTAAAATGAAACAGCCATTGACTGAAATACCATAGGATTGAATTTTATCAATGGCTTTTAAGTAATTATCAAACTGTTTGTATTTCCAATCACTTCTATCCAATCCTTTCAGCCCACTTGCCTTTGAAGTTTCAAACCCGATTAAAACCTGGGCGCAATTTGATTTGGCAAGTAATTCTAACAATTCATCATCATAAGCCACTGAAATATCTGTTTCTGTAAACCATTTCATTTTGTATTTACCGAACAGTTTCAATAAATCCTTTGACCAGGCTTTGTCTACAAAGGTATTATCGTCTGCCAGCTCAATAAATGGTCTATCCCAAACTTCAAATATTTTGTTTAGCTCACTTTCAATTTGAACCATTGATTTCTTTTTATAAGTGCTGATGGTTCTGGAAGCCGCACAAAAACTACAATGCAGGGGACATCCCCTTGTCGTCTGGATGGTTAACCGATTGTATTTTGAAATATCAAGTATTTCATACTTCGGAACTCTTACATCCTTAAACCGGAATGTATACTCAGGATTTGATAAGGAGCTGTAGTACCTTTTCAGCATATTATTTTCATAATCTGAAAGAAGGGTTTCCCAAATGATCTCCCCTTCTCCCTGAATAACACAGTCTGCTATTTTCATGGCCTCATCCGGTAGCGCAGATACGTGGAGACCTCCAATTACAGTTGTAATTCCATACTTTTTAAATACACTTGTTAAAGAGTAAGCTTCATTGATTCGAGCGGTCAAGGATGAAAATGCAACGATATCCGGACACTCTTCTGCTATTTCATTTATATCGCCATCCGAATAATTGTCCAGTTCTTTATAGATAACTTTCCAATGAGCAGGTGTGTGAGCGGCAAGCGTCAACAGTCCTAAACTTGGGAGACTCGCAATGACCTCACTTCGATCAACAAACCCGGGAAGTGTCAAACCAAGTTCGAGCAGCCTTTCGTTATAAACTCTAACGCCACTCATTGAAATTAATACGACTTTAAACTGATGTTTTGTCATTTTAACACATCGACCGGTTTTACTGCCTGAGATAGATGAAGTATAAATTGCTAATACTAATTACAACACAATTATCGGATTTAAGTCTCAGCTATTCTTTAGGTTTTATACCGAAGGTTTATTCGTGCCATGATATACAATTATGAATCGAACCTGGATTACCATTTTGAAACTTTTCTTAAAACCGTTTGGCTTAGTTTAGTGTATTTCAGATTTATGCAACAAGTAATGGCTCAGATTTTGAAAAATCCATTCCGTTTATTAACGTTATCACCGTTAACTTTATACTTGTCATGAAAAAGATCCTGGTAATAGTATTGATCCTAATGATCGCAGCTTTTTTTAGTATCCGATATTACTATAAAGAAAGACTTCCTCAGGCTGTAGCAGATGCGATCGTTAAGGACGAGTACCCGGCAATCGTCCCGGAAAAGGTTGTTAAAAAAATCAAAGTGGCCAGTAAAGAGGTGAACACCCGGTTGGAAACAGTAATTACAACCACCGAAACCCAGGGCATCACCATTGACCAACTCATACAAGCGGTGGATGAAGTGAAGGAAGACGAGGTTCGCAAAACCCTGGACATATTGTATAACACAGATCTGAGAAGCGCTGATCAGCTTTTCGACATTGGCATTGAAAATATTCATATTCAAGCATTTGACCCCGCTGTTCTACGCGAAAGTTTTGTAAACAACGTAAAGATGAAGAAAGTAGAAAAGGCGTTGAAATACATTAAAGACAATGAATTGGCTGATGCGTTATCCCCGGATGTGGCCCGGGAAACCATAAAAAGAATGATACTGACCAAACAGGAAGAAATAATAGCCCGTACCAGTGTAGAAGGTAACGTTAATTAACAGTCCGCGTACAGATCATTTATTCCGTTTTAAATTCCTAAATAGTGTTTCGGTATGATCACCCTAACACCTGGCTGTCTTTCTTTTTTTTCCAATTCGTCCTTTTTCTATAACCTTCGCCAGATATGCTGAGGCTAGCGGAACTTTGCAGGCCGTTCCACCCATTTCAACATTTACTTTCCCTATAGCACTGGCTACTTTTAAGGAATCTTCAGTCAATACTTTGATATAGGTGCCAGTTGCAATTACAAAGCCATTCATAGTATATCGCACCCTGTTCTGAGCTTTATGTATCTCTTTTTCAACCGTACTTAAAAGACCCTGATATGTCTTGACTGGTAGTGCGTCATCCTCATTCACAGCCGCACAATTAGATAAAGTGGACCAACCGGCAGATGCGATCCGTTCTTGACCAGACTCAATCCATTTTAATCCTAATTCAAGGCCAAAAGGAGTTTCAGCAGCAACCCAAGGCACAGCATATTCGCTGAGGTAGTACCAATACGCTTTTTCTACCCATTTTTCTAATTGATCTTTTGTGATCTTGTTTTCATCTGCCATCAGACCTGCCAGGTACATTGCATCAGAGTTGCCTGTAGCATAAAGTTCAAGTGACAGCGTATGGTCTTTCTTCGTCTTTTTAAGAATCTTTTTCAGGTCCTGGACTTTAACACCAAAGAAAGGTTCTTTCGCACCGTGCTTTATAAGAGTGCGTTTCGTATTTTCATCCCCATAGCTTTCTAATGCTTTCAATACATCATTCAGTGTCATTTTAAAGATTGGTTTTCCGTTGGCCGACGCAGTAAGTATAATATACAACTTTTCTTATCACAGTTATAGCGGACGCGGTGAAAATCCTCGTCTGAAGATTTTAAATATGATCCAACATGATCTGTATTACAATGGGAGGGCCGGATAAGTAGTTTATTGTGCTCATTTTAATTTTGTCTTTCTCCCAGGAAAAATCGGGAGGTCTTTCGTTGGGTTGCAGAGTGTATTTCTTTAATTCGTGAGAATTCAGCTCTGTCCGACTGAAAATAAACGTGATACTTTCCTTACCTTTTTGATTATCCAGGCGGATATGGTTTTCCCGGGTCGGAAATGAAAGGCAATTATCCTGATAAGGTAAAATGGAGCTTTCCGAACCAGAAGCGGGGAATAATTTTCCGTAATCTCCGGAATCATTGCAATAGGTAATGAATAAATAGCAGGCGAAATTATTTGTTATGTCAAAGCCAAATGCTGTACCGGATGGATAGGACTTTTTAAAAGTGTATTTGCCTTCCGTCAGAAACTTCACACCCATAAGCGCTCCATGACTTAGCTTCCCCTCAATGGATATTTGTACGTCACTGTATTCACCAAAATGGCTAAGCTGGTAACCACTAAATACCCATTTTTCGAGATCGCTATACTTAATATTGGTGAATCCTTTATTTCCCCAGGCACTTCCCCAACTGTTTACTACTTCAAAGCTCCCACCATAAAGATGATCATTATAGCCTAAAACGCACAACGCGTGACCGTCATATTGTGTAGACAAAGATTCATAAGGCCTCCATAGGTCAGAGGCCGAACATAAAGTCGGAGCAACACTCAATCCCACCACAACAGGATTACCTTTAGCCAGCACTCTTTTAATAGCTTCAACCTTACGCTCACTGGTGCGATCAAACAATTTCACATAACCGGAAAGCTTTTGACGTTCCAGCCCTGCCTTACCGATAATTCCTTCCGGACAGTAAAAAGGATAATCTATGAACTTCGGCACACCGACGGACTTCAAAGCATCCAGGGTCTTTCCAATGGATGTGCTACGCTCACAGTTATTGTCTAAAAGATTTTCATAGATATAGACAGGAGCAAAAGATCCTTTGGTTATTAACTCGGGGTCTGTCAGCTCCTGATCTCTGGCATTCAGAATGGTCATAGCGTAATAAGCTGAAGCCCAGCCTGCGGAAGTTTTGAAGCTTAGTTGAGTAGTGGGTTTAGGACAATACTTTTTAAGGGAAAATGAGGTTGGTAAAAGGCCATAATGCTGCAACGCAGGCAATGCTTGAGCTTTATATTCATTTTCGTTAAAATCAAGGCCAATGGGACACTGCTGGGCAAGTGAAACCGATGAAACAAAGCATAAAATAAACGGGAAAAAGCTTCCTTTGATACTTCTATCTACTTCAATGAACTGATCCATTACACTGGTTGCACATTAAAAAACAGTATCATTTCACGATAAATATAAAATCGCTGCCCGCTTCGTTGCTTCCAAACTCTCCGTAATGAGGGGCCGGGTTTACCGTACTGACTTCGTTCAATATTTCGCTCAGGGTAAGTATTTTATCCTTGCCTCCATTTGTTCTCAAAGCTTCAATGAATTTCCTGGCAAATGGTGAGTGCATGCCGGGTCTGCCGTCCGAGACATATTCTTTGCCACCAGAGGTCAGGAATCTTCGTGTTCTATATTTTAATCGCCTGGTGGCAAATTCCGTACGGGAAACCTCGGCATAAACATCTTCTTCTCCACGACTTCCAGCTGCCATTTTTGCATCGAAAGTACCTCCGAAGCAAACATCCATTGTGAGAAAAACATGCTTGGCAGGAACATTATTAAGAGCTCGTTCCAGGATAGAAAAAGACAGGTAGGAGGTGTTAGCAGGATCGTTTTTTTGTGAATTCTTACCCACGATATAACCATCCCCCAGAAGATCATCAAAATGGCCATGACCAGCAAAAAATATAAACAACTGATCATCTTCCAGGTATTCCTTACCGGCATACTCACGAACCTTGATCAGGATATCGTTAATCTTATTGTTTTCCATCAATTCCACCTCATAACCATAGGTATCTCTCAATTCACGGGCAATTGTTCTGGCATCATGGATAGGGTTAGTCAGATTTTTCCAGTGGTCATATTCATCGGTGGCAAAGATCAGCGCATGGTCTTTGCGTGTCACCAGGGCATTCGTAAACCGGATAGTACGTTTCTCAGTGGTAACACCATCATATTCATTCCTGGCAGTTACTTCAATAGTATTGTCTCCTTCTGCCAGGCTAACTATTTGGTCCAGCCATGCATCATATTCACCGGTCTGTTTAGTCATCGATACCACTCCCATTCCACGCATTTCAGAAAGAGACCGACCATTCACTCTTACATCCACTTTTGTGATCTTAGACGGGCATTTAATACCGATCTTCAAGGGATACTCTTTGTCTTTGGCTATCTTCTGATCGCTATTCGGTTTAATCCAAAAAATAGCCGGTGGAGCCTTATCACGGGATTTAATGTAAAAGTTAAAAACCTTACTTTCTGTTTTTTCTTCCTGGGCGGATAAGGCGGTACATATCCCCAATAAGGAAATAAATAGGATAAATTTATTCATGCTTAAAACGTTTCAGGGGTAAATTCCCATAGTTCTACAAAGTCTTCAGAGTTGTTAAACGAACTTCCATTTATAATGTAAGCGCGCTTACCAACCACAAAAACCTGGGCCGCCAATGTAGCTGACCCTACAAACTCGGTAAGCAGATCCCAATTATCCTGTGACGGATTATATTTCCAAAAATCCTTGATCCCGGTATTCCCGTTCCTGCCCAGACCAATATAACCATTGCCATTAAGACTGAACCCTATACCACCCTCCATATTAGCGCTTGGCACGGGCGCACCTACCTGGTCCCAGGAATCTGATGACTGATTGTAAGACCAAAAATCATTTAATCTGGTATTTGTATCAAAATCATACCCCTGCCCTGCATAACCTACATCATCAATAACGAATCCGACCGCAGCACCTCTCTTGACTCCCCCAAAGTCATTCATTTGCATCCAATCGTCATTCGTAATAGAATACCTCCAAACCTCACGACTGATAAAATTCTGAAAGCCGGTGCATAAATAAACATCGCTTCCGAGCGTCAAAATGACTGGAAAGAGGAGTGAACTGTTGGGATAATCTTTTTTTTGGGTCCAGTTATTGGTAACAGGGTCGTATTCCCAAAAGTCTGTACCGGAACTACCACCAAGTACATAACCTTTGCCACCAGCTTCAAATCCAAAAGCTCCTGCTCTGGCAGGAATAGTATTGTTTGACACTAACTCTGTCCATGTATCACTACCTGCACTATACTTGTAAAACGTCGATGTGATATTACCATTACCGATGCGTCCGGTACCGAAATAAATTTCACCATTCAAAACGAAGCCGGTGCCATTTATGGCTCCATCCGGGTGAGGTGTTTTTTCAACAAAGAATGGCAGGACCTCGAAATTAGTTATTGCCGGTACTCCCCGGCTCGAAACATTTAATTCCAGATCACCTTCTTCCAATGGATTAGGCGCCAGCACTTCCAATCGATCACCAGTGACACCCACTATTTCTGCCTTTTGAGTTCCGAAAGTAACGACCGTATTTTCTGTAAAATTGCTTCCTGATATGACAATAGTGGAACCGGGCACAGCAGCATCCGGGCTTACCGAAGCTATGGAAGCGTCTACACGTACAATTTCCAATTTACTACAACCGAGAACTATGGACGCAGTTAGCAGCCATGTTACTATTTTCTTCATGTTAAAAAGTTGCTTTTAAGCCTGCCAACGGAGTTCTGCCATCTGCTGACATGGTCAAATTCCAATCCATCACAACTTTCCTCCTTATCACCAGCCCTTCTTTTTCATTCTTTTTTCCTCTGATATACACCCCTACCACATCTGCCGCCCAGGCCAGGATGGCCAATGTCCTCAATGTTTTAAACGTATTGAATTTTCCATCGGCATCGTCGAAAGCGGAATTTGCCGCTTCCGGATCTGTCGCATTCAAATAATCATCATAAGAGTTTTTAGCTCCGGAACGCGAAACAAGCGCCGCTCCCATCAATCCCCACGTACCAGCTGTTATCAACCAGTAGTTTTTTCCCATTCTGGCCTTTGTATCTCCCCAGCCGGGTATAAGTACCGAATACAACGCAGCTTTTGGCCCCATTAATTGAGAGCCCGTTGAAACAGTCATGGGTTTTGCACGAATTGAGAATACGAGGTTCTCGCCTGTAAATTCTTTATCCTCATAGAAGTAGTTCCAATAAATCTTTTTGTACGACCCCGGCTGTACCTGGATACCAACATCCCCACTCACTCTTTCAGCTGGCCCTTTGAAAGTCTTACCTCCGTCATTAGAATAGTATAATGTAACTGTGTATGGCCTATTATCCGAATTGGGTTTGAGGTTATAAATTACTTCAATCGTATTGTTCGGTTCGTCAAGTACCGCATCTACAAAATCCACCTTTTCATTCTGTGCCTGTGTGATGATTGTGGATATAGAAAGCAAAGTGGTAATGAAAAGTGCGAGTATATTGCCGTTCATCAAATTGTTTTTCCATACAATTTAAATACAAAATACTGGTAATCAATATCTTTTGAAACTTATATTTTGAACAATCTAACAAAGGCTGGTAATGTTATCTGATTATCGCCTGAGCACTTAGTTGTGGTAATAACCAAACCATAACAAGAAAATAAGGAGACGGATATTACGAGTTAAGAATAATATTAGAGATAAATGCTGATATACTTATTCAACCAGGAAAATGACCCGGTTTTAGTTGTAGGTAATCCTGTAAACAAGCCCTGCATAATCGTCACTCAACAAAATCGATCCATCCGGCATCTCTAATATATCAACGGGTCTTCCCCATTGGTCTTGACCAATGTCCTCAAGCCAACCGTCAATAAACACTTCGGCACTCGTGGCACGATTACCCTCTATATGTACCCGCATGACCCGGTATCCTACTTTTTTCGATCGGTTCCACGAACCATGCTGAGCAACAAGTACATCGCCATTATATTCTGTAGGAAACATATCGCCTCTATAGAATTTCATACCAAGAGGTGCAGTATGAGCGCCAAAATTCCATACAGGTCGCTCAAAATCACTACATGGCCTTTGGGCACCAAATTCCGGGTCTGCAATATCCCCTCCATGACAATAAGGATAGCCGAAATGCTGGCCGTCAGTCTGTAATCTATTGAGTTCACAAGGCGGGTAATTATCTCCCATATGATCTCTGCCATTGTCCGTAAACCACAATTCCCGTGTGTTAGGGTTCCAGTCAAAACCCACCGTATTTCTCACACCTTCCGCCACAATTTCCATATTTGTTCCATCTGCATTCATCCTGGTAATAGAAGCAAAAACCGGTTGCTCACTTTTACAAATATTGCACGGCGCTCCTACTGGTACATATAATTTACCATCCGGGCCGAAAGCTATGTATTTCCACCCATGGTGACTTTCAGTAGGATATTCGTCATAGATCAATTTTGGTTTATCGGGAGCTTTCAACTGACGCTCTATATTGTCAAACTTCCATATTTTACTCACTTCTGCCACATAAAGTGCCCCATCTTTAAAAGCTACCCCATTTGGCATCTTCAAACCGGAGGCCAGGAGGTACTTTTCATCCGCCACACCATTCGCATCTGAATCTTTCAACGCATAGACCTTACCACCATTTCGATTGCCCACATATACCACGCCGGAAGGACTAATAGCAAGAGAACGTGCATTTTCTACTTCTCCAAAAACTGAGATTTTGAAACCTTTTGGCAGATTTAATTTGTGTAATGGATGTTCTGAAGCATTAGGCTCTGTAGATAAAGAATCTTTGATTCCTATATCTTCTCCCCCCCCACTCATGGAGTCACTTTCAGAGCTACATCCTAATGTTAGAGTAAGTAAGGTTATGAAAAAAATTAATACACGCATATTGATCGAGTTCAGTGAAAGACATCCATATACTTACGGACATTGAATTAAATCTAAAGTATTGCATGCATCTATACAACAGTTTTTATACGACTCAAAATAGCACTCGACAAATTTCAGTGACACTCTAATATTTAATGTTATTATTATTCTGACTTTGATTTCATTGATCAGGTGGGATGAAATACCTTTGCCCTTATGCTCGCAATCAATAATTTGTGCTACTACATAGGAGGAAGAGTAATTTATGAAAACGCTTCTCTTCACATAAAACCTAAAGACAAAATAGGTCTGATAGGTTTAAACGGTAAAGGAAAGTCTACTCTGCTTAAGCTTATTAACGGAGACTATCCACCTGACAAGGGTGAAATAAGTAAAAGTAACGAGTGTTCTCTGGGATTCCTGAACCAAGACCTTCTTTCATATCAAAGTCAGGAAAGTATTTTAACGGTATCGATGCTGGCTTTTGAAGAAGCCGTTCAAATACAAAAGAAGATAGATGCTGTTTTGAAGCAAATGGAAACCAATTACACCGACGACCTTGTAGACAAGTTATCAAAGCTGCAAGAGCGCTTCGAAGCACTGGATGGATATAGTATGCAAGCCAGGGCTGAAGAAGTGTTGGAAGGTATAGGTTTTAAGACAACGGACTTACAGCGGCCTCTGCAGGAATTCTCTGGTGGTTGGAGAATGCGTGTAATGTTAGCCAAGCTACTGCTGGAGAAACCTTCTCTGCTCATGCTGGATGAACCAACTAACCACCTCGACCTACCGTCTATTGAATGGATAGAAAATTATTTAAGAAATTATGAAGGTGCGGTGATCGTAGTCTCTCACGACAGGCAATTTCTCAATAATACCGCATCTAAAATAGTGGAGGTAACAGGTGGTGATCTAATCACTTACGAAGGTAATTATGACTTCTATCTGGAAGAAAAAGAGCTGAGAGCTGAGATACAAAAGAACGCTTTTGATAATCAACAGCAAAAGATCAAACAGACTGAAAAATTCATTGAAAGGTTTAGAGCCAAGGCAACAAAAGCGCGTCAGGTTCAATCCAGGGTAAAAGCGCTGGAGCGAATGGATATGATTGAAGATGTGGTAAATGACACCGCAGCTGTAAATTTCCGGTTTAGTTTCAAACAAAAATCAGGAAGACATATCATTAGACTCGAAAATGTGTCAAAAAGTTATGGTGACCTCACCATTTTCAAGAACTCTACAGCACACATAGAACGGGGTGATAAGATTGCTCTTATCGGAGCTAACGGCAAAGGCAAGTCCACTTTGCTAAGGATCATCTCAGGGTCGGAGAGCATAGAAGGCCTTCGGGAGGAAGGGTACAATGTGATCAAAGGGTTTTATGCCCAACATCAGTTGGAAGCCTTAAATGTAAGTAATGAGATACTTGAGGAATTAAAACAGTCTGGTTTGGACAAAACAGAGTTGGAATTACGTCAACTATTAGGCTGTTTCCTTTTCAGTGATGATGATGTATTTAAAAAGATCAAAGTACTTTCAGGAGGTGAAAAATCAAGAGTAGCACTGGCCAAAACACTGATTTCAGAGGCCAATTTCCTTCTTTTAGACGAACCTACCAACCACCTTGATTTTATTTCGGAAAACATTCTCATACAGGCATTACAACAATACCAAGGCACATGTATTGTAGTTTCTCACAATCGTCATTTTGTGTCAGAAGTAGCCAATAAAATATGGTATATTGAAGACACTGAGATAAAAGAATATCCTGGAACCTATGATGAGTACATCTACTGGAAAGACAGCTTAACACCGCCTAAAGAAAGTGAAGAGTCTACTAACGGGATTAAGGTAAAAGAAAAAAGACCAAAGCCAGAGAAACCTAAAACGGACACAGAGCTCAAAAAAGCGGAAAAAGAACTCAGTGCACTGGAATCCCAAATAGATGAGTTCCAATTAAGAATCAAACGGCAAGAAGATCATCTTGCCGATCCAACAGTATACGGAGATGCTGATCAACTTCTAATTGCCAATACCGAGTACGAAACTCTAAAAAAACAATTAGAAGAATTAAATGGACAGTGGGAGGAATTATTTACTCAAATTGAACGCTTACAATCCTGATCAGATCATAAGTATAAGCAAGAAACAAACTCCAGCCACTACCACATACCTTAAAGCCAGCTTCTTAAGTTGTAATTGGTAAGTGCTCATAATATTATTTAATATTCAAAAGATTAAAAAAGTAACTCGATCCTGAGATTAGACTCAGTTCTGATCTTGTGGTTTAAAAAATAATAGTAACTCCATCATTTTCTTACTTTGTTTTTTTTTGTTGACAAAGTTATATTATTTTATTTTTATTTTTAGTAAACATCGTTATTACAATCCGTATGACGCAAATATTGTAATCCAACAAAAGCATTTTTACATGTAATTTATCATGTTTATTATTCCAAACAGTTCTTTCCTAACACATGATAATTTCATTTCCTTGACGATGGCAAAAATTGAACCAAACCATAATAAACTGATAACAAAACAGTTAATAACCACCTACTGGCAACCTCAACTTTACTTTAAATCTCATCTCTTCACATGAACTCCCATGTGGATATAAATTCAAAGAGAAAATGATGAAAATCATATTTAAGAATTTATTCAATTCCATTTGATACTTTTATTTGGCTCAAAAGTTTAATATCATTCAAGTCAGAATAGTCATATTGGTATAACCCATTGGCACCAATCATCATAGCTACATTATTAAATGGAATTATATCAAAAGCTTGTATGTCACTGTAGTGAACCAATTGATTTTTGTCAATGACGCTAACATCACTTGCGTCATACACTTTAAGACCGGAAGCTCCGTCACAAATGAATAAGGCATCTCCCTCTTTTCCCAATCCATGTGGATTATCCATGGCATATGTATGCAAAAGTCTGGGTGTCTTCAGGTCTGAAATATCAATCACCTCCAATTGATTAGTGAACCCTTGACATTCAGTTCCAGACCTAAGTGTAACAAAAGCAAGATCACCATCTACAATGACAGGGTCACAACTATTGACGTGTTGATAATTGGAAATCAGATCAGGTGCTGAAGGATTAGATATATCCATAATATACATACCGTCCTGAGCACCGATGAAAAGTACATCGTTGTTAGGAAAGATCGTTTCAATCCCCCAATTAACAACTGTTTCGTCAGCAGCAGTCATGGCAGAAGGAAGACTAACGTCCACAGGTTGTAGCTTATCGGCATCAATAGCGTAGAGAAAATCACCACTTAGCGCAAACCTTGCCATGGACCCTCCTACTCCAGGGTTAGAAGGAGCTATGGCCGACTGACGGCTAAACCCGGAAGCATCTGCCATAGCCAGGCCACTTTCATAATAAATACCTCCCCATGCTTCAATTCCTTCCGCACAATCAGATTCGATAACATCTACCATTCCTGATTCTTCCCAGTCGGTGACTATGCCTAGCTGCGGATCCGCATAAAATCCGTATGAGTTATACCCATCAAATAAATTCTCAATGCGATCTATTTCATTCGCATTTCTAACATCTGTAATATCAATGGCGATTAGGTCAATATAGCTATCTGTGAACAATACATTTCCCTTTACCGCCAAATCAAAAGAACCGGGAACAGTGATAAATGCTATGGGTGAAGGGTTTGAAGGGTCACTATTATCAATGACATGGATACCTTCATTCGGCTCATTGACAAAAAGCAGGTTATCTTTAAAGAAGATCTTTCCGGTATGTTTAATTTCCACTGGTTCCGTTACGTTGACCGCTGTACGAATCTCTGACAGAGAGGTATAAACAGGCTCCATATAAAAATACTGCGTTTGCTGTTCGCAATCCTCTGTGCACCCACCCGCAAAAAACCCCACAATGATCAACAACGCTATGGACAGAAACCATATGATCTTCTCCTTTTGCCGGATTAATATTTGAAGTATAAGTGCTTTCATTATAAAAGTGATTTATTCGCTTATTCTAAAGACACTTCTTATTAAAGCTAAGTTGGAAACGGACTTGTTTTTATTATTTTTCGATGAATGAGATATTATATGTGATCAAAATCACTTAAGTAAGGATAATCAAACACCAGAATACTCTTTCCTGGAATTAAATAGTTTAAATCATTGTGAAAATATCAGACTTGTTAGTCAATGATATATTTAAAACGAAAGCCCATTTCCATAAAGGTGGGTTTCTCATCATCCCGAGTCGTACGAATGGAATGAACAGATTTTCTTATTTGCGGCATAAGAGATACCTGGTAATTACTACCAAGTTTATAACCTATTTCAGTACTCAACAAACCTGCCACATTGTACTTTCTATATCCACCTCTTCCTGAATAATCCTGAAATTCGGCAAACTCAGTACTGGCTTTTCTACTTAAAAGTACATCATTAGAAAAACCTCCAAGCAGTGTAATTGCCAACTTCCTGTCTAACACAACATATCCTACCTGAAGTGGTACAGAAATCAATTGATACTTATTCTCAACATCATATTCCGGAACGACTAAAACATTTTCCGAGCTGTTTAACACATCTGCATCACTTATTACCAATGGGTTTGAATTTCCAGTACCATCCTGCAAAACGACATTAGAAGTATTAGTTGTATTCCTTTCAATGAAACTTGCTCCGCTTTGAATAATCCAGCGCTGTGCTACTCGCACACCAACATTAAATCCTATATTAAAAGATGTTCCGCTCTGTTCTTCTCCAATGTCCGGTTGCTCAGACCTCCTGGATTGTTCATTATTAAGAAGTGTAAATTGATTACTGGCTTCATTATAATCATAACCGAATAAGTCTTCTACATTGGGAGAAAGTATCGCTGCATTTGCCGTTGTCGGTAAGGGAGACGCTCCTGAAAAGTTAAATTCACCACCTCCCATGCCTAAACCAGCCCAGGCCTTGTTTTTACTTGTTTTTCTATCGTTTGTTTGATTAAATACGTACCAGGGTACCATGGTTAATTCTCTTTCCCGAAGGGAGGCTGTCTCCAACTGAGCCATCAGTTTCTCAAGTTTTTCAGGTACCTGTTCCAGTGAACCCACATTTGGATCACGCCCCATTTTATCGGCATCCTGCAAATGCCTCGGATCTTCAACCAGCTCTTCCAAAGATGCATAAGACGAATTGGACTTTTCTTCACTTATTGCCGTGCTGTAAACGTTCTTACTTTCAACATCAGACAAAACCTGTTTTGTATCGGTAGAAACTCTTTCAGCCGTACGTGTAGAGGTTTGCGTCTCAGCTATCAAAGGAGGGTTTGATCCATCATTTGCATGTATGGCATCAACCATATTAGCAGGCACAGGTCCTTCTGAAGAGATAAGTTCACTTCCTTCTTTCATTTCAGAATTAGTGGCAGCTGCCAGTTGGTTTGCAGTGTTACTTTCAAAAGAAATATTGGGTTGGGCCTTTTCAGTAGTTTCCGGTGCCTGGCTGCTTACCTCGGCCGGAGTACGATCATCTAACTGGTTTTTAGATAGTTTTTCACCTGGTGTTAGTAAACTGGCGTCTTCGAAATAGCCATTGTATAGTCCTATACCTCCAATAGTCATCGCAAAGGCCACAGACGCTGCCGCCAATAATTTAAACACTATTATTTTTTTTCGGAATGAACCATTAGCAGAATTCGCCAGAGCTAATGCCACTCTGTCCCACACGGCTTTTGAAGGCTGTATTTCAGCTCCTTCAAAAGCATTTTCCCATTCCTGCTCAAATTCTGATTTATTCTGTGTGTCCATAACTCATTTTTTCCTCTTTCTGTATCATATCACGGAGCAACATTTTAGCTCTGAAATATTGAGATTTTGAGGTGCCTACGCTTATATCCAAGGACTCGGCAATCTCATTATGATTATATCCTTCCAGTGCATACAGGTTAAATATTACCTGGCAGCCGGATGGCAGCAACTGGATCATTTTTAACAACTCTGAAAAATGAAATCCAGCAAGTGAAAAATCTGACTCAAAAGAGTCCTGCATTTTATCGATATCAACCATGGGAAACATATATAATTTCCGTCTGCAATGGTTCAAAGCCGTATTAATAACAATTCTCTTTATCCAATAAATCAACCTGGACTCTCCCTTAAAGGATTTTATTTTATCGAAGACTTTAATGAATGATTCCTGCAGAATATCTTCTGCTTCCTGGTCGGATTTAGAGTAACGCAAACAGACTACCGTCATTTTCGGAGCAAACTCTTCATAGAGTTTCCGCTGAGACTTACGATCTCCTTTTTTGCAGCCTTCAATCAACGCTTTTTCTGGATCCATATTACAGGTTTGGCCCGGGCTTTGATGTTAAGACACTAAAGCGTTCCATCAGGTTGGAATGATTTAATGAATAAGTAATAAATTTAGAGAAAAAAAGAGGCATTATGCGCTTACTGCTTGGAATCACAGTTTTAATATGCTTATTATCAACCACATCTTATCACCCTTACAAAGGTAAGAAACTCAGATACGAAGATGTATCTTACGAAGAAGAGATAAAAACGGTTCAATTATATCCGAATACCGGTAATCCACAAGATAAGTTACTACCGCCCACAGCTCCTATCAATCAGAACACCTTGTTTTTAGAATTTGATGATCTGGTGGAAGCTCATGAGGAGTATCGGGTCATGCTGATACATTGTAATGCAGATTGGACACCATCACGATTAAAGAGTCTGGATTATCTATATGACTACAATGAATTCAACATCACTACATTTGAATATTCCGTAGATACAAAAATCAGTTATGTTCACTATTCTTTTCGCCTGCCAAGAGTAAAGCTACCCGGAAACTATTTACTCGTAGCTTATCGTGGCTCGAACTCAAAAGACATTATTCTTTCCAAACGATTTATGATATATCAGCGTAATGTGGGTATTAGTGTAACAAGTAATCTTACAGGGGTTACCTCAGCTGACAGGAATAATCAACAGATAGATTTTGAAGTGATCTTCAGTGATTATGAAATAATTAATCCCAGTGAATTTTTTAGTGTAACAATACGTCAAAACGAACGCTGGGATAATGCTATCTTCAACTTAAAACCCCGATTTATACGAGAAAGTCAAGGCATTCTTGAATATCGTTTCTTTGACAGAGAAAATAGCTTTCCAGGTAACAACGAGTATCGCTTTTTTGACCTTAGGTCGCTTCGGTATCCCGGGCAAAATGTAGGGAAAGTAGACATGAAAAGCTATCCGAGTCTGGCATACCTTATGGTAGATCAAACCAGGGAATATCAGGCGTATGCTCAATATGAAGATATCAATGGAGATTTCTATATTCAAAACACAGACACCGGCAACGGACAGGTTCAATCCGATTATGTAACGGTAAGGTTCATGTTGAATGCTGATCGCTTCTTGCCCGGCGACGTTCATGTAATTGGCAAAATGAACAATTACATGTCAGATGCCGAAAGTAAAATGACGTTCAATAAAAGTTCTAATACTTACCAAACAGACATGATCCTGAAACAAGGGTTTTACAATTACCAATACCTGGTTAGAGCAGACACGTTAAGCTCCAGTTACCTGGAAGGTAATCACTACGAAACGGAAAACGGTTACGAAATCATGGCATACTATCGCCCTATGAATCTGGGTGCCGACCTGTTAGTGGGATATACACAAGTGACTCTTAACCCCAGGAACTAACGTTATGAGATCACATTAGCCTCATCTCCTAAATTACATAACGACAAGATCACTTACAGCAAAAGAAATTATGCCATCTATTCTATTTAACAACAGATGATAAAAAAGCATTATTCTAAAGTATAAATCGAAGTTACAGAAAACTAGGCCTGTGCCAGATTGAACTCATACTTCAGCACCCGTTGATTCGGATTAGTATTAGCTACATCCAACATACCAAAACCTTTATGAGTGAATTTGCCAAGGCCGCTATGAAACACAAACTCCTGTACTTCTTTGGCGGCATAAAGTGTAAACGGAAAAGTATATCCTCTAATCTCATATTTGACATCCTGATCAAATACAGGATAAATACGGGCAAATTTTTTCTGCGCGGCATTCAATCTGGCAAGGTAATTCTTATCTGGCACTAACTGAAATTTATAAAACCCTGCCATTTGCTCTTCTGAAAACATACCAGTGCTCTGCATTCTGGTCATGGTAGACTCATAAAGCAGGTCAGAGAAACTGTCTGTCTCAGGTGGAATAAACCTTTTAGCCGTAGTATCATTAAAAGAAGAACTGAGAATGACTACGGGTGAGATGCAAATAAATTTGGTGTTATCTCCGAACTCGACGCGGTTTTCCAGTTCGACATCTTCCGGTTGAATGACAAGGTTACCAATTTCAACCTGTTCCAACTCAAAAAGATTCATCAGAAAGTAGTCAATGAATTCTTTACTGGGGCTTGATAAAACCAACGTAACTCTTGAGGAATAAAAATGAAGCCCTTTCCTGCTTATTTTAGTCTGTCCTTTAAGTCCTGAGAAATTATAAAGTGAAAAATCCACAAAATCTTTCGTACCCCCTTTCATAAGGATACCCTTGATCATCTGTGCCAACAGGTATTGATGGTGAAAAGGGACATAACTCCCTCTATTTCTTAAAAGAAAAACGATACGGACTCTCACTGCGGTAATTTTTCCTCCCTAAAAAATCAGCGTTACAACCGTCACACTAAGTTATCCTCAAAAAATAAAAAAGCTTATGACCTCACTTATTCAAATAGATGTTCTTATAGACACGATTGCGTCTGTTAAAAATAATCTATAAAACTGAAAATCCAAAAGACTAATGAATAGAAAAGCAGATTTTAGACATTGAACCGGAAATGCATGATGTCTCCATCATCTACAATGTAATCTTTACCTTCCACTGATACTTTCCCTGCCTCCCTGCATGCCAACTCAGATTTATAATTTTGATAATCAGCTAATTTAATTACCTCAGCTCGAATGAAACCCCGTTCAAAATCAGTATGAATCACACCAGCCGCCTGTGGCGCTTTCCAACCGGTACGGATCGTCCATGCCCTCACTTCCTTCTCACCTGCCGTAAAATAGGTAATAAGATCAAGTATTGCGTATGCCGCCTTGATAAGTTTATTAAGGCCGGATTCCTTTAATCCATACTCTGCCAGGAACATTTCCCGTTCTTCTGCATCTTCTAACTCAGCGATCTGGGCTTCTATCGAAGCTGAAACTACCACCATCTCCGTCCCTTCTTCAACAGCTATGGCCCTGAGTTGATCAGCATATTGATTGCCATCCGGCAGAGCGGTTTCCTCTACATTAGCTACATAGATCACCGGCTTAGCTGTGAGTAGTTGTAACTCTCTTTCTATACCTCTGTCTTCTGGGTCGAGATCAATCGAACGAGCATTTTTCCCGGATTCCAGGTGCTTTTTATAGGCTGTTAACGCAGTCATTTCTTTCTTCGCCTGTGCGTCACCGCTTTTAGCCATTTTTTCTACTCGTTGAATTCTCTTTTCTATAGAATCCAGGTCCCTAAGCTGCAATTCTATATCGATCACCTCCTTATCAGCTATTGGATCTACTCTACCATCTACATGTACAATATTATCATCCGTAAAACACCTCACGACATGAGCAATGGCATCTACTTCCCGTATGTTGGCAAGAAATTGATTTCCCAGCCCTTCCCCTTTACTGGCACCTTTTACAAGCCCGGCAATGTCTACAAATTCGATCGTGGTAGGTAATACCTTTTGGGGGTTCACTAACCCTTCTAATATAGTTAACCTTTCATCAGGTACAGTAATCACACCGACGTTAGGTTCTATCGTGCAAAAAGGAAAATTAGCAGCTTCTGCCTTATTATTTGAAATAGCATTAAATAATGTCGACTTACCAACATTTGGTAAGCCTACAATGCCACACTTTAGAGCCATTAAACTTTATTTTTCTGAATTTTAAATATCGCATAGCTTCTATAGCCTTCATACAACTCTGAAAATGACACACGTAATACAGTATAAACGGGTATCGCCGCAATCATCCCTGTAATGCCTGCCAAAGAAGCGCCTGCAAATATAATTATAAAAATTTCCAAAGGATGGGCCTTCACACTTTTTGAAAAAATAAGTGGCTGTAGAAGAATGTTATCCACCAATTGCATAACACCAAAAACAGAAATGATCTTAACGATAAGAAAGAGATATTCACGGGAAGAATCTATATCCAGACCAGTTGACATACCCACCAAAATACCAAATGAAGCGCCTAATAATGGACCTAGATAAGGGATCAAATTGGCTACTGCTGCAAATAAGGCTATTGTCAGGGCGTACTTCACTCCTACAATACTTAACCCCAGTGCTGCTATGCTAAAGACGGAAAACATCTGAAAAAGGAGTCCGATGAGATAGTTGGAAAGCAATCGTTCAATCTTATTATAAGCAGCAATGGTCACTTCAAAATAGCGATTAGGTATAAGGTCAATCAATTTGTTTCTCAATAGCCCCATTTCATAGAGAAAGAAAAAACTAATAAAGCTTACTGCCAGAATACCTACAAAGAACTGTCCCGTAAAGGCTATGATCTCGTTCAGTAAGTTACTGAAGCTGATCCCGGAAATAAAAGAGATAATGTTCTCTCTGAGGTTATTTACGATAAACCCTTCAGGCGCACTGGTAAGATTGTTTTCAATCATAAACAACTCCAGGTTCTTTAATGGAACAGTACTCCGACTGTATAGATCTTCATAGTCCAATGCAGATAGCACTTCGATCTGCTCAGATATCAGTGGAATAAACAGTATGATAAATGAAGAAATTAAGGAAAGCAAAATAAGGAAAGAAACCAATACTGCAACAAGTCGCGGCACCTTAACCTTAAAGATCTGCATTTTTGCTATGTACTGTGTCAGGGGCCTGAGGATAGAACTCAACACAATACTCACTGCTATGTAAATAAAAATATCGGAGAACACCCATGCAAGGCTAATGAAGGCGACTACAATAAGAATAACTATCAGGAGTGTTTTTTTAAGCATAGATGTTTAACAAAAAAGGCCCTATCTAACTAGATAAGGCCCAATTTAATTATTTTTGATACGGAACTAAAACGTAATCAATCCCACTTCAACTCTGTATCAATTTCAGTTTTTTCCATATGCCCGTTCTCAGATGGTTCACGCCGATCAAATTGATCGAAATCCACTTCCGGCATTAGTTCTTCTTTTACATGGTTGACCGTATTATTCAAAGCCTCCATAAACTTGTTGAAATCTTCTTTATATAAAAAGATTTTATGCTTCTCATAAGTAAATCCGTCATCCTTGTATTTTCTTTTGCTTTCTGTGATGGTAAGGTAGTAGTCATTTGACCTTGTGGCTTTCACATCAAAAAAGTATGTCCGTTTGCCTGCTCGCACCCGTTCTGAATATATTTCTTCCCTTTCATTGTTAATATTCTCTTCCACAATCCTGTTAGTTTAATTTATGTATCAACCCTTTCCTAGCAAAACTTGCTCTAAATATAGTATAATATTTATATTTAATGCAAGTGGTACTAGTGAATTGTCAAAACAATTTAGCTTCTTAGCTGTTAAGCGTTTTTTATTTAAGACCTGCCTATGAAATTAGATCTGGAAAAAGTCAAAGATGTAAACAACATTGATTTTCTAGCAAAACAGTTGGTAGAGGGTTTTATAACCGGATTGCACAAATCACCTTATCATGGTTTTTCAGTAGAATTTGCGGAGCATAGACTCTATAATACGGGGGAAAGCACCCGACATATTGATTGGAAAGTGTACGCAAAAACAGATCGTTTATACACAAAAAGGTACGAGGAAGAAACCAATCTGAGATGTCAGATTGTAGTGGACAATTCTTCATCCATGCATTATCCGGTAGATTACAAGGGGAAACTCATCTTCAGTTTATTGGCCGCTTCCGCTATTGCTTACCTGTTACAAAGCCAACGCGATGCGGTCGGTATTAGCACATTTTCAGATAAAATTGAATTTAATTCGGATATAAAGTCTACATCATCTCATCTGAATAAACTATTCATTAACCTTCAGGAATTAGCCCGTGAGCCTGCCAAACATAAGCAAACCTCTGTAGGCAAGATCCTTCATGAAGTGGCTAAAAAAAACAGGAAGAGGTCTCTGATCATTATCTTCAGTGATATGTTCGATAATGAAAATGAGTTAGAAGAAATATTCAAGGGGTTACAGCACCTCAAGCATAATAAGCACGAAGTACTAGTATTTCATGTAACCGATAAAAAAACAGAACTGCAATTCGAGTTTGAAGAAAGGCCGCATGAATTCATTGATTTAGAATCTGGTGACAAGATCAAACTCCAGCCATCCGAGATCAAGCAACATTTCGTTAAAGAAGCACAACAGTATTATACTCATCTGAAACTTCGATGTGCACAGTTAAAAATAGATCTTATTGAGGCTGATATCAGTGAGGATTACAATCAAATATTGAACGCTTATATGATCAAACGGGCTAAAATGAGATAATCATAATGTCCTATCAAGATAAATCAACACCTGGCATCAGCACTCACCTTCAGCTTACAAAGCTACTCATTATGCATCCATGCCTTTTTACCTAGCAGCTCTTCCTCAGTCTCTTCATAGTCAGGATCAGGCACACAGCAATCCACAGGACATACCGCCGCGCATTGAGGTTCCTCATGAAAACCCATACATTCCGTACATTTGCCTGAAACTATATAATAAAATTCATCTGATACCGGTGTCTGATCATCCTTGCCATCTACGATAGTACCGTCTTCCAACTCCACTTCCGATAGCTCTGTTCCACCTGACCAGTTCCACTCGATTCCTCCTTCATAAATTGCCGTATTGGGGCACTCTGGTTCACATGCACCACAATTGATGCATTCATCTGTTATCATTATAGCCATATCTCCAGCTTCCTATTTCCTTTTCAATAAAAATTAAAACCTTTGCAAAGTTAGACACTATATTCATAGCCACAAACAGATATTAAGAGCGAAAGTTTATGACCATCAAGGAGAAAATTAATGTTTTTATTCAGCTAGGTAATCATTTAAAAACTATGCCCCCTGAAGAACTTGAAAACTTACAGGTCGCCGCACGATCCGAAAACAGCTGGTTTGATCCGGATTCGGTCTCAAGTGCTCTATATGGTATTCAATTATTCTTAAATCCAGATTCAATAGAAGAGTTTATAAATCAGTACAACATAAGGGGCAATAACAAATTAATAGGTGTTGTGCTGGCGGGAAATATTCCTGCCGTAGGTTTTCATGACGTTTTTTGCATATTGCTAAGTGGGAATATTGCTGTAATTAAGCCCAGCTCAAAGGACACTGTTATCATGACATACCTTCTCGATCAGTTGACACGATTATCCCCTGGGATATCTGCGTATTTTCGTCTGGTGGATCAGTTGAAAGGGATTGACGCTGTCATTGCCACCGGAAGTGACAATACTTCCCGTTACTTTGAATACTATTTTGGCAAGTATCCCAATATCATTCGAAAAAACAGGACATCAATCGGCATATTATCAGGAACCGAAGGACAAGAAGTGCTAACCAAACTGGGGGAGGACATATTTCTGTACTATGGATTGGGTTGTAGAAATGTATCTAAAATATATGTACCGGAAGGCTATGATTTCAAACCGTTATTCGCTGCTCTCGAACCATATCAGTCTATAATACATCATCATAAATACCATAACAACTATGATTACAACAAGGCCATTTACCTTGTCAACAAAGAACACCACCTTGACAATGGCTTCTTACTTATAAAAGAAGATCCGCAATTGGTATCTCCAATTTCCGTTTTGTTCTACGAAACCTATACCGACCTGGATAACTTAAAAATAACTATTGAACGACAACAGCACAAAATACAGTGCATTGTCTCTGAAAATGGGCACTGGTCAAACAGCCTGACTTTTGGAACAGCTCAATGCCCAACATTAAATGATTATGCTGACGGAATAGATACAATGGAATTTCTGACAGGCTTGTAAAAGCCTGTCTTTATTTATAATGAGCCCATATAACTAATGTATCCCTTCGGTGTTGGGCGTGTATTTAATTATGATTATTTTCTTATAGGCAGTAATTCATGTAACTGGTTGATCTTATACTCAGGGATTTTTCTCAGGGTTTGGGTAAGCCACTCTAATGGG